>JBIKKT010000012.1:0-68711 GCA_044360195.1 Bdellovibrionota bacterium
AGGACTCTCAAAGCGTAAGACTGAAGCGTTGGTTGTTAAACAACTTCCACCAGCGAAGGTAAAGCGTGAGACTATACGAAAAGTTGCTGTAACCCCATCACTTCCACCAGTGAAGACAGACAATCCAACGGGGTTGTTATTTGAAAAGCCACAAAGCCGTATCGAGTCAGAGCCGCCAAAGGCTCCCGAGCGTGAACTTCCACCAGTGGTAGTGACCAGCTATTCGTTCCTTGCCGACCAAGAATTTGACGATCTATTGAATCAGGTCATCCTGCACACGGGCTGCAAGCCTGTAGTAGAGCTACTAAAGACTACAATGCGCTCATTTCTTAGAGACAAGAGACCCAAGACCGAGCAGATGCGTTCTTATGACCTAGGTGGCCGATATATTCCTAAACACGTCCGTCAAAGTGTAATCGAACGGGATCAAGGACAGTGCTGCTTCGTATCTGAGAATGGTATGCGTTGTACGAGTAAAGCAGGCTTACAGATCGATCATATCGCTCCGTTTGCAAAAGGGGGATTAACAGAGCTATCAAATCTTAGAACCTTATGTCCTGCGCACAATCTTTACGAGGCCGAGAGAGCTTTCGGGCGAGAGAAGATTTACTTCCACCAGCGGAATAAGGAGAGTCGCGCCGATCGAAATTAATGAATTCTTAGCAAGCGAACGCTGCTACTTCCGCTTATTTCGATCGCCGATACGGAGTGGGATTTTAAAGTGTCCCCGCAGTATCGGGCGAGCGGAATCAGCGGCTGCCGAGATATCGACAACGGTTCTCTGTCAGGCGAGCTTAGCTGGTCCCGTGCCCTGCAGTTCGTGGTTATTCTATGCCCACCGAAAAGACCGCATCAGTAGACCTGGATGATTGTTGAATCAAGCGCGTAAACAGCGCTGGATACCTGCTTAAGGAGAGCTGGTTTTTCCGCCTTGTGTAGCTCTTGGACAGAGGCGATCAGCACTTGTGCGTAGTCGGCGAAAATCCACCAGTCTCGATTGGCATTGGCATGAACAAGAGTACTGCGAGAAACCGAACCTCTGATTCCCATGTGATAGAGCTTCTTGCCTTGAGTACCGCGTTCACTTGAACAGCCGCGATTTATGGGACAAGACAAGGGCTTACGCTATCTCTATCCTCGTTGCCACCCACTCGGTTCCACGAAGAGCCGAAATACTATGACGGCCTTTTGCCGCATCCGATCTGCCCCCCTCATTTGCCCCCCGCCGCATCATGCTGATCGCGAAGCTCAAGCAGCCGTTCGTACTTCTTTGAGATCTCGATAAATTGATCCGAGGAATCCCCTACTGCTGTAAGATTTCGATCGGGGTGAGCTTCCTTTACGCGCTTTCGATAGGCGACCTTGATCTCGCTGAGCGTTGCTTCGCTCGGGAGTTCAAAATACGAAAGTAGCGATTCGTATTCGCCGCGCCATCCACTGACCCTAAATTCCGGGGGATAGAAAACAAAGGTCCGAGAATGTCCTTGGTCGTGCTTAGCGTCATCGACGTTAGATCCATTCGCGGAAGTAACTGTGGAACCTGTCTTGTCTCCGTCTGCCTCGTTGCCAACTGCCCGCCTCAACCGATACCACCGTCGCCCAACTACAACACTACATACAAGAGCCGTAAGCAGCACGACTCCTGAGAGCACCACGGCTATCAGGCCACCCAGGCTCCCCGAGGCAAAAAGCCATACCCTCAGGGTTAATGGTACACGTGCAACAACTATTTGTTGAAGCGCCAACCGTGCCTCCTGTGGGCGTTCTAGTGCTATAAGCTCATCAACAACGTGCCTTCTTAACACATCGTTGCGCTCAGACGGGTCGGGGCGCAACGCAACGACTACCTTAATAACCTGATTTGCAGTCTCAACATCGTGGTCACCAAGCCTCTCTTTGAATACGCGCTCGAAATATTCGATAAGGTCATCACGCACAGCCTCATCCTTGCCTGCATACATCATGAGGATGTTTTGCGTCTGAGTCTCCAGAGTCACTTTTAAGGACGCGGCAGAGAGTCCACGAATAGCTCGCGACAACATCAGGTGCTGCTGGGGGGTGCGCTGCTTGAAATCGGCACGGGTAAGAAAGTAGAGGGCAGCAGCATAATCTCCCCGCTGCAGGCTCTGCTCTCCTAATTTCGTGACAACTGCTGAAATACCTACTGCTGCTACAGACCCAAAAATTGGATCTTTACGCAGCGATTCAAGCGCAGTTACGGCCACGGAGTACTGCCCCTGCCCGGCAGCATCTGATATTTGCGTGAAGATTAGAGCAGATTTTTTAACGTCCTTGATAACTTGCTGATCAGATACTCGCAGAGAAACCAGAGCCTCAAGCACCCTTTTTACCCCAGAGAGATCGCCCTTACGGAACAGCGCAAGGGCCTCACCGGACAGCAAGGTATAACAACTAGACGTAAAGGATGCTCGACTTAACTGAACATCAAAGTCTACGAGCTTGTCCACATCTGTGTGAGGTAATGAAAGACACAACGGTTGATCTCGCACGTTCTGACCAACCATTCGGAGAGCTGCCTCAATAGCCCCTTGACCCCCCGGGAGCGCCGCCACCTTCCCTATGAAATCACCAAAAGCCTCCGGGGACATGCTACGAGAGCGAATCGCACTCGCTATTGCATTAACCGCAACCTCGGAATCACCGCCCTGCAAAGTGCCAGTAATCAGCATCAAGAGGTCGCCTGAGGAGATATAAGAGGAAAGCTCCGGTTCGGTCATGTAATGCAAAGCTACGCCACGCTCAAATCCTTCCTTCGGAAGCAATGATGGCTTACCACGAATCACCACCTTGATCGTGCCATCGTGCAGGTCTTCCTGGGAATCGATCGATAGTGAGACTCCACCGTAGGTCACGGTGTCGGCGCAAGCAAACTCTGCCCCAGTCACAGCGACAAAAAGAGCTAGCGCAAAGAGAGAAGAACGAGCAGTTTTCACCCGATAGATTCTATCACTATCGAATTCGTCGGGTAACCCTAATTCGGCGTCTTAACAGCGTAAACCGGAAGGACAAGCTCAGGATCATCCTTTGAATCGGTACTTACCGTCACGGTTGCCTTGAGCTGCGTCACGAATCGCTCAGGGTAGAGCCGAACGACAAGTACGCCCTGCTTGCCAGGCTGAATATCAACCAATTCAGCCGATACCGCCGATTCCGAGCTACGAACTTTTTTTATGCGAACAGGGTATGGTGAGGTACTACGCCACTGAACGCGCCTTTCGATCGCCTGAGAACCAGAAACCACACCAAATGAGAGCGCCGCCGGAGACAGTTTCACATCTCCGAGAACGGTAGCTACAATCGGAATATTGAGAGCGGGCTTCTTATCACCAGCAAACCGAACAGACACCCGTTCCCTTAGGGGCCCACGCGGCACTGTTGGAAGAAGCTCTACACGATAGGCCACTGAGCGATCACGCCGAGCAACCTCGGTAACCTGCACCGCTCGCGATGATGACGTCGCTCCTGCCAAACGTAAGTCAGACTCTTTTTCAAGCGACACCGTAACCTGCTGGCGCCGCGTACCCTCTGAACTAGCCCTAGAAATATCGCCAAAATCGAGCGTAGCAGGCTCGACTTTTACCTCCGAGATTATTGTTCCGCGAAGCGTGAAAACGATATCTGCTTGGTCTTTATCGCTTGTGAATACATGAATCTGCTTAAATTTACTCCCAGAAAAACCAGCAGTGTCGAACTTTACGCGAATCTTCTCTGACTTACCCGAACCGATAATCGGTGATGTCACTGTAGCTGCCGTACATCCACACGCGGGCGCGATGCGCTGGATCTGCAGATCGGCGCTCCCCGCGTTACGGATCTCAAAATCATGCGCCACAACGGCGCCCTCAGAGACCGAGCCGAACTCAAAGGCTTTTTCCGGAATAACAACTACCGAGCGCCGCTCTTCCCCAACAGCGTAAAGTAGCGGTAACGAACCCCAGACAAGGCAGACCAAAACGCCGACGCGCAGCATGCGATATAAGCACTTGTCTTTACGATTTATATTCACGGCAGCCTCCACTTGCAAAGCTCGAGCGGCTCCTCTTTTAGCACCACGCCGCTAAAAGAGCTGCGTCTTATCCAAGAACTTCGTAGAGAAGTTACCACTTCTGAAGTCTGGATGGGAAAGGATTCTACGGTGCAGCTCGATATTCGTGTTAATGCCCTCGATCAGGTACTCATCAAGCGCAACAAGCAGCTTGTTGATACAAGACTCTCGATCCTTATCTCGCACGATGAGCTTGGAGATCATGGAATCGTAGTACGGCTTGACCGAATACCCGGCGTAAATCGCAGAATCCACCCGAACACCATTACCCCCTGGCGGGTGATAACTCTTGATTAAGCCTGGACATGGAACCAGCGTCCGTGGATCTTCCGCGTTAATTCGCGCTTCAATCGCATGGCCTGTAAGCTTGATATCTTTCTGCGCCCAGGAGAGGTCAAACCCTGCAGCAAGCCGTATCTGCTCCTTAACCAGATCAGTATCGGTCACCATTTCGGTTACCGGATGCTCAACCTGCAGTCGGGTATTCATCTCGATAAAATAGAACTTGTTCTGCTCAAGGTCCGCCAGGAACTCAACCGTTCCGAGGCTTGAGTAATTAACCGATTTAGCAAGCTCAACAGCGGCATCCTGAATCTGATTCTGCAAGTCAGGCGGGAGTAGTATCGATGGAGCCTCCTCAAGCACCTTCTGGTAGCGCCGCTGGATTGAGCAATCGCGGATACCGAGGTGAACTACATTGTGTGACTGATCTCCTGCGATCTGAACCTCGATATGACGCACCTTTGGAAGATACTTCTCCACAAGGAGGTGGCCATCACCGAACGCCGCCTCAACTTCACGCTGCGCGGTCTGGAAGGTCTGCACGAGCTCGTCCGGACCGTTAACGATCTTCATTCCCCGTCCACCACCTCCGGCGCACGCCTTAAGGAGAATAGGGTAACCAGCCTTTTCAGCGATCTTGAGAGCTTCTTGAGGGTCTAACAATCCACGGCTATCTCCCGGGATAGTTGGTACGCCTATCTTGTCAGCGACTCGACGCGCACCCGCTTTATCGCCCATGACACGCATGTTACGAACAGAGGGGCCGATGAAGGTGATACCGCAACGAGCACAGATCTCAGCGAATGCAGCATTTTCGCTCAAGAACCCGTAGCCAGGATGGATCGCATCTGCTCGCGTCGCAACCGCTGCCGACATAATCGATGCGATATTCAGGTAACTCTCTTTAGCAAGCGCTGGCCCGATGCAGATACTTTGGGTTGCCAACTTTACATGAAGCGCGTCTTCATCAGCCTTGGAGTGAACTGCAACCGTCTTAATCCCAAGCTCATGACACGCACGGATGATTCGAAGGGCTATCTCACCGCGATTTGCGATGAGGACCTTTTGAAAAGGAGGAACACTCATGATTATTAACCTTGTGGGTCGACAAGCAACAAAACTTCACCGAACTCAACGACTTGACCGTCTGCACCGAGGATCTTAACGACCTTTCCAGAGCAAGGTGACTCGATCTCGTTCATGAGCTTCATCGCTTCAATTATGCACAAGGTATCACCCTTGCTAACGCTGTCACCCTCTTTAACGAACGCTGCTGCATCCGGTGATGGTCGCTTGTAGAAGGTTCCAACGATCGGCGACTCAACTTTAACAAATCGGCTCGTATCTTCTGATATTGCAGCGGAACTGGAAGCAACCGCAATCGATCCAGTTGGCTGAGCAGGAGGAATGATATCCAGCCTAGCTTCAGATGATATATAGGTTCCAGCGGCGGTCCTTGCTAAACGGACCTTTGTTCCTTCTTGCTCAAGCTCGAACTCCGTAACCTCGTTCTGCTTTAGAATCTTTATAATGTGCTCGATGTCCTTAATGTCCATGTCACCTATCCTAGGGATGCTTTCCAAAAAGCTACAGGGCGTTGAGAGGTAGTTAGTCTGCCTCGTAAACCCGCCGCGTGATACTAGCCACGAAGCGCAGCTAAAGCCAAGAGGAGGGCTTACATTTTTGAACTATGCGTTCATAAATTCAATGGGTTAGACAGGCAAATGTATAGAAATGGTCGAAAATGCCTTAAGGAGCGCAGCCGCTGCCGGGACTACGCCGAACGAGCAGCGGTGGCCTCGCGCAACACCCCACCGTAAATAGTGTACGTGCGCGATACCCAATCGAGGTCTTCCTCGATATGACTCGAGATGAGAACAGTTTTATCTCTTAAGTAGTCCCTCATAAAGGCTTTAATGCGCTCCTTTGTAGGTCTGTCGATACCGTTGAAGGGCTCATCGAGGAGGTAGCAGCTAGCGGATTGCAATAGCGTGCGCACAATCTTTACCCGCTGTTCCTGCCCCGTAGAGAGATTAAAAGAGGGAGACCCGACGACAGTTTCGAGTTGGGGAATCAGTTCATCGATGCAACACCCGCGCATGATATCGTAGAGCTGTGAGTCGGCTATATCTCTTCCCAACAGGATATTGTCTCGCAGGGAGAGCTTGAAGAGCGTATCGGTTCCGCTCAAAAGCACGACATCCCGAGGCTCCTGATGTAACGGTTCGTTGTTCCAGGTGATAGAACCTGTGACCGGAAGCGCGCTCACTAAGGAGGCAAAAAGCGTACTCTTGCCAGATCCACTCGACCCGCGAATTCCCACTTTCTCACCGGCGCAAACGGAGCAGTGAGGAATAGAAAGCGAGAAGCTGTGCCCCTCGCGCTCAAAGGTAATCTGTACATCACACCACTCAAGCTGCTTCAACGGCGAAGAAGCAACTACCAAGTCCCCCTCCTTCTCCTTCCCGAGAAGCGGTAGCAGCTCACGCTTCAGGATCGCTGCATCTTCACGCTGTTGAACCAGCACGACGTAATATTCGATACAATAGACGAGGATGCTCCACAGACTATCGAAGGACCATTTAATCAACACTAAGAATCCTAGGGGCAGGCTCCCGCCTTTTACCTGAAACAATCCATAGCAAAGCGTTCCCACGTAGAGGGTGTTAAATAACGACAACTGAACCAGCCAGCGATATGCGTGAAACGACTGCGCATCTGCTACCGCCCGCCATGCAACGCCATACTGAGCACTTAGACGGTCGATGATAAAAACCTCAAGCCTCGACCGAGAGATAAAGTTGTACGACAGTGTCACGTTCTGACACAGCGCACCTGCACTAATCTGGGCTTCACTGATCGCCGAAGCATATCGCGAAAACTGACGGGAAAGTCGAAAAGCGAACGAGAGAAAGAGCACAACGTAAACCAGATTAGCAAGTAGCACCCACGGAGATTGGACAAAGAGCACACACACAACGATGATCGCCTGCACGAAATATCCAGTAATGCTCCACACCCAGTCACTCACAAAGCGCCGACAGTGATCCACATACTTCGATAGAAGGATCGAAAGCCGCTCTTTAGAGAAGTTAAAGAGCTGCGGCGACGATCGATAGAGCAGCGATGAAAAAAACCTCAGGTACAGCTGGTCGCCGTAAATAGTCGGTAGAACTTCAGCATAACGCCGCGTGAGGTAGTCGAGACACTCTCGTCCCAACAAACTCGCCAACAGGATCGGAAGGTACCACCACAACACCTCCTCGGCGGTAATTGAGGAGATTGAAGAAATCATCGCACCAAGCAGATAGGCCGAATAGAACTTTAGCAGCGTTGAGGCTATCCGCACGACTGTGAGGAGGACAAACCGAGCGCGGATACCGTCAAGATGGGTGAGAACAAAGAGAAAAGCGTAGGGCGGTAGGGCTTCGATCCGCCCAACTAAGGAGGTTTTGGCTAGGGTATGAGTCCATGAGCTAGCGCCTCGCTCGGTACGTTCGTTCATACAGCCTCTACGGGGCGGGGCACTAGCTTTGCTTGTTGTCCCAGTGACAACTCAAGGTACCTTTTGCGAGCTTTATGAGCAGCGGTTATAGCTACTAAACACTGCCGTAACCCGCGATGTTACCTCGACGTCCTTACCCGACTCTGTTTCACCATATACAGTGATAGTCACTGTGCGAAATCCAACAGCTCCGATCTGCGTCCTCGTTCCGCCGGGATGTCCGACGTATTTTCCAGAACCGAACGCTCGGAATATTGGAGCCTCAACCTCAACGGTCCCGCCTGAAGAGGCTACTACTGCCGTTATTCCTGTTCTCTTTGACGTAAATCCGGTTCCTGCGTCATCAACGTTGTCCACGGCAAACGAAAGGTGCGTGAAAGTAACCACTTCCTCGAAGTTGTTTTCTATCTTTACCTTCGCAAAGGTGTCGGTGAATGGCTCTGGATCAGAAGTTGTTAAATCACCATCACAATCTGCAGTCATCGACACGTCCACCTGGTTATTTGAGGACTCCCCACCCGGGTCGTCAATAAGGCTGGTTTGTGTTGTTCGCGCTGACCCATCAGAGCCACCGCTAACCCCTCCTCCTAAGCTTCCACCCCCGGAGCTTGGGAAATCCACGGCCCCACTCCCCGAGCAGCGAACTCCAGCAAACTTGCGTCGGTTTGCACCAACGGTGAGACGACACACCATTTGGAAACTGCCTGGCCGTTCACACCCAATGCGACCACTCATCGTCCCCTGCGAGTCAGTCAGCTCACGGCCAGATACTGGCTCAATAAGTGCTATACCGTCCTCTGAATCGCACACAATCGATATATTGGGCACAGGCTGTCCCGCGGCGTTCTTTACCTCGACCCGAAACCCAGAAGTCTCTCCAACGGCGAGCTGATCCTCTGTAACGTTAAGCGACATCGATCCAGTGGTTGAATCATCGCTCACGAAAACATCGTCGCGATAACCGGTATTAGCGGCTGCTCCCCCGTCTGTGCCTCCGGATCCCCCAAGGCATCCGAGGATGGAACCCACAACAAGAACTCCAGCTAAAGAAAATACTTGCCTAGTTTTCATAGTCTCAATCCCTTGCTACACAATCGGTGACCGATCTTCCCCGGTAACCTTACAGACTCCCTTCAGCTGTAGTTGCAGTCGAACTGCTTGATGCGGTACTCGTATCTTGCGACGGCGGAGTGGTAGTCGATGCCGAATTATCATCGGGCACGAATATCTCAGGCAGCACATCAACGTGCAGCACCGCCGTATTCGTATCGTAACGATTTCCAGAGGAGCTCAATCCCGACACGAGCGCATACACCTCCATTGAATACGGAGGCTCTGGCAACGCTGCGCGATTAAAATTAAGCCATTCACGAATCGATGCCGGGATAACCGCCGCTACAGCGTAGCTCTGATTGCACAGGTTGTTGAATGTCGGCGGCAGGCTGGTATTGCCGGGTCGTCTCAGTCCGTTCTCACTCCCCGAAGCACCGGAAGCGCCACTAGCACCCGACCCTCCGCCGCTCCCTCCACCCGACGGAGCTGGCCCAGCAAAAACACTAAGCGCGACGTTCGTTGATGGCGGCTGAAGCGATGACCCCGGGATGTAGTAATCGAGCAACAATCGGTCACCGCGGTAGTACTGCCCTATAAGATTATTCTGCACCCCGATAGCAACAACGTACGATGATGAAGGGTCGGTACCGTTCGCGCTCGAGGCCCCGGTGTCTGACTCAGGCAGTGCATCTCCCAATCGAAGCAACACTCTCCCCAAACTAGCTGGAATTCCTCCACAGTTGTTTTGGTTGTTTTGCTGCCCCCCACCATTCAAATTACCAGTGGTACCCGAAAAGAATCCCATGAGGGTCACGGATACACCTTGGTCATTGTTTGCAGCCCCATTTCCTCCACAAGCGAGAAACCAAACCGAAGTTATCGCAACGAATGGGAGGCACAGGAAGCGAGCTCTTATCTTCATCATACGTAATCTCCGTTCTCTAAAAATCTATTGCTTTTCCTTCACAGCAGAATCATCAAAGCTCCCCTCAACGATTCGAGGCGTAATAAAGAACAGGAGCTCCTCGTCTTGATTACGCGTGGTTGTCTTTCGGAAGAATGTACCGATAAATGGAATATCCTTGATGAAAGGCACACCATTTAACCCATCGGATTCCAAAATCTTGTAGATACCGCCTAGTGCAAACGTCTCACCACTTGAAACAAGCACAGTGGAGCTAGCACTTCGCTCAATTTCTGTAGGAAGCGTAGTCAGTCCGTCTCTCTGAAACGAGCTTGATTTTGCCTTGATATCGAGCAGGATGTAGTAATCCGGCGATGCCTGTGGCGTGACGTTTAGAATAATTCCTGCCTCAACAGCCTCCGTCGCTATTCCCCCAGCACCACTAGCGGTTGCACCTGAGCCCACACCTATAGTGTTACCCGAATTTGGCAACGGAATTCGTATTTTCTGAACACTCTTAATTTCAGCAGCCTTATTGTTGGTCGTTGCTACAGCAGGCCGGCTTATAACGCGAGCTCGCCCCTCTCCCTCTAATTGAGAAAGACGAGTCTCCAGAGTTTTTGTGCCATCTGCGCTATCAAACAGCAAAGAAACAGCTGATGCTCCCGCGGCTGCAGGGAAAGCTGAGCCCACAATCCCTGGTCCCGCGCTACCACCAATCGATATCGCCGCTGGAAAGTTAAGGCCAGTCCCGTTACCCGTCGATGGAGATTGAATGTATTGGAAGCCTAACTCGCTTCCTAACTCGCGCGCGAGATTGCGGTCGGCTTCAACGATTTGGGTCTCAAGCAACACCTGCGGAGTACGAAGGTCAACTTTCTTAATAAGCTCCGTGACGTTCTTCAACCCCTCCTGAACGTCTTTGATGATCAGTTGGTTCGAGCGCTCATCATGAGCTACTGTTCCGCGCTCTGATAGCACTGTTTCCACAAGTGACTTAATCTCAGACGCCTTAGCGTAACTTACCCGAATATATTTTACCGATACCGGAGCCAGTTCTTCCTGTGCTACGCGAGCTTGCTTGAGAGCATCACGCTCTTGACGGAGCTTATCGTAAGGGGCTATGCGCATGACGTTCCCCTCTAGGACCTTATCTAGACCGTTCGACTTGAGAATAACGTCGAGAGCCTGGTCCCATGGGACATCAAGAAGCCTAAGCGTAACCTTCCCAGTAACTTCTTCGCTTGCAACGATATTAAGGTTAGATACCTCGGCGATGATTCGCAGGGCATTATCGATATCAGTCTCCTGTAGGTCTAATGATATCAAGCGTCCCGTGTAAGTCGAATCATTCCCCAGAAGCGAAGCAGCTTGCAGCTCGTTCAGCTCCACCGGCTCTAGCTCGGTAGCAGGTTTTGAGGCCTTTTCTTTACGAGCTGACACCGATGCCTTTTGAGTATCGACCGAGTTGTTATCTTTCGCCTTTGTGTCAACCGACTTGGTAGCTGTTGTCGTGCTAGCCGCAGGCTCTGTCGCTACCACTTTGTCTGCAGCAGTCTTTACTTCGTCAGCCTTGGAGTTTTTCTTTTCCCCTTCCTGCTTAATCTGGGCGCGAATATCATCGGTAGCAGTGGTTAAATTCGAGGTCTCTTCAACGACCACCCCTTGTGGGACTCTGCGCGCAGTCAGATATGCTGAAGGAGCACAAAAAATTCGAACGAGCGTATTCTGTCCCTCGACGGTAGCACGAGCTGAGCGGATCCTGTCGGTTGCTTCACCAAAGTTTGGCTCTGTAACGCTCTCATCATGCGGAGCAGCATTGAGCAACGTGAGGACATACTCGGACGGTGCTGTGCGAGCTATGGAGTACTCCGGAGAATCGGATACCTCTACCTTAAGAACGGCTATTCCGCCGCTCCTGTCGATATGAACACCACGTACTGATGCCGAGGCAGACACAGCCGGTACAGGTTGACTAACTACAGAGGCTGGTTGAAGCTCAGGCTGAGACCCCTCGACATCGTTGTTGCTGACAGCGAGAAGTGGCTCAGGGGAAGCTGAAACACCCTCTGATTCGACTGGCTTTGCAACTGCCTGGTGCACAGCGGCTTCCTGAGAAGTCGGTGTTGTCGCAGCCTTGAGCGTCACCACTACAGAGTTCTTTTCGGGACGCGCGTTGTAAGCTAAATCGATCCCCTCAGCAAGGTCGAGAACAACTCTGACTTTGCCCGGATGAGAACCGATTCGCAGTCCAGACACAAACTCCAGATCAGCTATCTCCTTTTTCAGGCTTGATTTGACCGACTCTCCCTCAATATCCAAGACAAGTCTTGCTGGATTTTCGTGTTTAGCAATGGTGAAGCGCGGCGATGCTTGAGCTGTGTCGAGAACTACTTCATTGACTCCATCACCATTTCGTAGCGCTATACCGATGGCTTTGGCAGAGCGAGTAAACAGAACCCGTGTTGAGGCAAAATCAGTGTTTTGTGATGTGACTGCAGCGTTTTGCTGAACTGGAGGCTCCGAGTCAACGTGGCCCTCTGCTCGTGCCAGTGTAGAGTTGGCAAGAACGAGCGCGCAAGAAGCAGTCAGGCTTACGAGTACCCTGTGACGGAGGAATAGCGTGTAAATCATTCTCAATCTCCCGGATGGAGCACCTTTCGGCGGGTCCATCTCTGCTCATTTATGAGCACATAAGTTGAATCACTACGTTTAGGGCTAATTTCTCAGGACCTGTCCGCACTGCGTCTGAGCGCAGGCGCTGCCCACGTACTCCTCAGATGAGATCTAGCTCCTTCGAGATGAGATGGTGAGAGTTGCGAGAAGGAAGCGAAAACTTGCGCGTCTACTTAGTCGACGATGTGAAACGCAACAAACAAACGCCGTCTAACAAGAAAATCTCTCTCGCCGGAGGAGCGCTCGTACCCAGACAATCACCAGGAGACAGCCACGATCTCGAGTAAGGTTCGAGGGATATACGTGCGTAGGCTGGCTACCTGTGATAACAGCTATCGAACACCCCCAGAAAACAAACTACCGTTTGAGCCCAGAAGGTTTTCCCCCGTCCTCAAGGGCCCGGTAAGCGGAGATAAGGCAGTCTACGGATAGCGATGTGCGAGCCCCATCAACAGCAGAATTGTAAATAGTAAGCCGAGTTACCAAGAGCAGTTTAGAAAGCGAGCTTACTCTTCTGAGAAATTCCTCTACTTGCGAATAACTTCCATCGATTGAAATGCGAAGCGGTACATCGACAAAGATTTCCCCCTCTATCTCTTTCTGGCGTTCCACCGAGCGAACCAAGACGCTCGAGTCATGCGCGGCTTGAGAGACTGAGCTCAAGACCACCTCAACATCAGCAGCGGTCACAAACGCAGCTAACATCTCTGCTTCTGCGGTCAGATTCTCAGCTAATGTCCGCTCCAGCGCCTCAAGTTCCTCGCGGATATGGGGTTCTTTCTTTAGCAAATCCTCTTGCAACTCTAAAGCATTTCGAAGCTCGCGCTGCTCAGAAAGTTTAGGCGATAGAAGCACAAACCACACAAGTGCAAAAACACTCAACGCGCTCACAAGCCACAATCCAGCTTGCTCGGACACAGGCCTGTCGAATAGTGAGGTCGTGGGATTACTCATATCACGCAGGGTCCTTTTCCTTCATCGCTGCAACCGCGTTAGTGATGCCTGTCAGAGCGGTCGGAGCAAACGTGGCTTTGATTTGAAACTCCTGCAGGCTCCCATCAGGCTGCTCACGTCGCGTCGCCTTGCTAAGCGTCACGTCAGCAAACAGTTTGGTTTCCCGAAGACGGTGAATGAAAGCTGCGCTGGTGGACTCAGACGGTGACAATCCCACGAGCTGAATTTCCCCCTCTACTACACGTGCTTCAAGTAGCCAGGCTTCCTCAGGAATCGCGTTGCGTAGCACTCGAAAGAGCTGCGAGGTAAGGAGGCGTTTGCCCGCTAAATCCCGCAGCGCTTCAAGCCGGGGCTGTAGTGCCTTCTTCTGAGCTTCAAGGGCTACTATCTTCTTTCGCATCGATTGTACTCTCTGCGAAACCTCTTGCGCGGCCTGACTTTCACGACGAAGCCCCACAAGCGACCGCTCGACAAGAGCTGCGTAACCGCCGCTTACAAGCACAATAGAAGCAACTATCGTCAGAAAGCAGAGCTTGGCGCGTCTCCGCGCAACCCCACGACGATAATTCTGTCCGACAAGATTAATCTTGATCATCTCTCTACTCTAGATATTCCGGCACAATATGGTCCCCTGGGCAACGGAGCGCTAACCCCACCGCTATCGCCATAAACGGGGCGCTGCTCTCCACTAGCTCGGTATTGAATTCAGCCGGTATTGAGATGTGTGCGTGAGGTGTCATCTGACGCACTGGTATCTGGACCGTATCAGCCAGTATTTCGACAACTCCCGGAACCACAGACCCTCCCCCGCTCAGTCGGATCCCATCGAGTTTTATCTCTTCATCTTCAGAAGAACACAGAAGCGACAGTTGCTGCGCTAGCTCACTTACGAGCGCCGCTGCGTCACGCTCCGATACTTGCACCGATTGAGCTCCAAATAAAACGTCTCCGATGCGGAGTGAGCGACCTTCCCGAACGATGTGCAGAGAAGAGAAGCGAGCTCCTATATCTATCAGGGCAGTAGTCTTATCTAACTGCTCAGGCTCGCTATATTCAAAACAGTTCTGCAACGCAAAGCAATCTACATCCACCACCATCGTAGTGAGACCAGCCCGTTCGATTGCCTCGAGATAGCCCCCAAGGATCTCATTCTTTGCTGCAACGACCAGCACCTCTAGCGACTCAGGATTAATGCTGCGTAAAACCTGAAAATCGATGGAGATTGCGTCGCGGTCATAAGGGATAAACTGGGCTACCTCTAAAGCCACCTGCTCTCGAAGATCTCGCCACGGCAACCGAGGAACTGTGATGGCTTTAACAAAGACACTTCCCCCTGGAAGCGCCACTGATACGGCTCGACAGGAGCATTTACTCTCGTGCCACAACGTCCGTATGGCGTCAGCTACACGCTCGGGGTTCTTTATACTATTCCCCTGAACGGCATCAGAAGGCATGGGAATAGAACCGAATGCCTTGAGTGCTGGGGTGGAGGGAACGAGATCAAGCTGCACTAACTTGATTGCGCTGGCGCCGATGTCCAGACCTACTATCGGCTCCCGTTTTTTAATAATATTCCTTAGCACCGTGCTACACCCCTTGTGCGCGTTTATCTCTCCATAGGCGCAGGAAGCGAAGCAAAAAACCATCCTGCTAACAATAGGATGTCACTCAACCTTTTCCAGACGCTGCTGGTATCTACAGCTCACCGGGCGCCCTCAGGCCCAAAGGATGGTGCGACTAACCGGAGCCCGCCCACGGCCAAACCGGCTGATGCTGTACCGTCTCGCTCGTACCACAGCAACGCGTTGAACCCATTACAAAAACAAGCTAGCGTCATCCAGAAGTATCTTCGTTGCTGTGACAACACCCAAGAGCTAGGCACATCCGGATTTGGCAAGTCGTCCAGCAGCCATTTGAATAAAATCCGTGTTTTATTTTACCTCTTCAGGTACTCTTTTTAGTGATCGTTTGTAGGCCCTTGCACCAGTTACCACATGACCCAATTAGTCCTTCTTGAGGATCCCCAATCCAATCCTAATTCCCAGGGCTACTTCAGCGCCGTGATTCCCCCTTTGCCTGGGGAGTATGTATACGCCTTCGATTCAAGCGAAGTGGAAGCGCTTGAAGTCGGAGCGGCCGTTGCAATCCCGCTCGGCAAACGCGTAGTACCAGGCTATGTGGTTTCGGTGAATTCCCAGCGTGAAATGAAAAGCGTTGCTGAAATGCAGAGTAAGGGGATACGAATTAAGAAGATCCCGTCTTCTGCGGAGATAGTTCCTGCCTTCACAGAACAACACCTCCCCTTCTTTGAGTGGTTTTCGCAGTACTACTCGGAACCCCTCTCTAAGGTCGTAGACCTAGCGATTCCGACTCCTGCATGGGGTCGCGCAGACCCTTCCTATAGACGCACATCTCAAGAATTGCCCTCACGGATCGGCCCATCTCAACGCACTATCCTCGATTTCCTTGAAAAGCACCCTTCATGGATAGCGTGGTCGCACCTCAAAAAAGCGTGCACTGCGTCAGCTGCCACAGTGCGATCGCTCGTCGAAAAGGGGCTCATAGAAAAGATTGACCAGCTCCCAAAAGACAATGAATCCTCAATACAAGAGCTCCCTTCATTGTGGGATACGTTAACTGAGGAGCAACAGCGCGCAACAGCTGCCATTAAGGAACACCTAGAGCTTTCAACATACAGCTCTTTCCTTCTCCATGGCGTCACGGGAAGCGGAAAAACCGAGGTGTATCTTGAGTTGATCATAGAGGCCCTCAAACGAAAACGCTCAGCTCTGGTAATCGTGCCTGAAATCGCCCTGACACCACAGCTAACGGACCGCTTCTGCGCTCGGCTCAAACAACCCGTTGCTGTCCTTCACAGCAGTCTAAAGCCTAGCGACCGGTGGAAACATTGGTCCGATCTCTTAGCAGGAAGAGTATCTGTCGCAATCGGTGCTCGATCTGCTCTCTTTGCTCCTATGAAGGATCTGGGGATAGTAATTGTTGACGAAGAGCACGATGGCTCGTTTAAGCAATCGGAGGGCATTCGGTACAATGCCCGGGACCTTGCCCTCGTGCGAGCAAAGCTAGCGTCGTGTCCGGTTGTTCTTGGCTCAGCAACTCCCTCTCTTGAAACGTTTCACAATGCTTCAATTGGAAAGCACACCACCTTTGTCCTGTCGTCGCGATTTTTTCGTTCAAGAGCTCCACATTTTGAGATTGTTGACCTCTCGCAGATTAAACCGTGGCACATGCCTTCGAAGAATGTTTCACCTACCCTACTCAAGGGGTTACAAAAAACTCTCGCTGCTGGAGAGCAAGCTTTCGTACTGTACAACCGTCGAGGCTTTGCAAGCTACCTACAGTGTAACGACTGTGAAGCTGTTATCGGCTGTCCACACTGTAGCGTCACTCTCACATACCATCGCAAAAACAATTCCCTACTCTGCCACTTTTGCGGCTTCTCAGCCGTTCCCCCCGTTGTCTGTTCGGCGTGCGGCAAGCGCGATGGAAACGACCCCGAGCATCCACTATTCTCTCAGCGCGGCGCCGGCACTGAACGCGTATTTGAAGAGCTTCAAAAACTCCTCCCCGAAGCGCGTCTAGCAAAACTAGACCGTGATGCTGTGCAATCACTGCAAGACTATACTACGATACTCTCGCTCGTTAGAGAACGTAAGGTCGACATCCTCATCGGCACTCAGATGATTGCCAAGGGGCACGATCTTCCTGACGTTACCTATGTAGGAGTCGTTGACTGTGACGTGGGACTTCATGTCCCTGATTTCCGAGCCAGCGAGAGAGCTTTTCAACTTCTCACTCAAGTTGCAGGACGTGCAGGGCGCCGAGATAAGCAGGGACACATCGTGTTTCAGACCCGCGTACCAACGCATAGTAGCCTTACCATGACAGCTTCGAGCGATTACGGCCGATTTGCGAGAGAGGAGCTGGCGCTGCGCAAGGGCTTAGGGTACCCCCCATTTCAGCGCCTGCTACGTGTAATAGCGGCGGCAGAGGATAAAAAGCATGCAGAGCAACTCTGCTCCCAGATAGCAACCCGCGCAACGCAGCTGAGCTCCGAGCACCGAGTGACTATACTCGGCCCAACCGAAGCGCCCCTTGAAAAGGTAAAAAACCTCTGGCGCTATCACCTATTATGCAAGAGCAATTCCATCTCCGTGTTGCAGCACATTATGCGCCAACTGAAAGCCATTACAGCCGAGGTTAAAAACGCACGGATAGTGTTCGACCTTGAGCCTCAAGACATGTTGTAGCAGGAAATAATTACTGCCCTTCTGCAAACTTCTCATAAAGCTGCGCGTATTCGATATCCAGCGCATCGTATCGCTTTTTAAGGATAAAATACTGGTCGTTACCCTGTTGAATTTCATTCATGAGGTTTTGAACTTGGCTCTCTGCCTGCGCAAGCTCTGCCTTAAGATTGACCACATATTCTTGCATCTGAGCTGACATTTCAATCTCAGACATTATCGCGTCCATTTTCGAAAAAGATGCACTAATTTGCCCGCGCAACGCTTCGTTTTTGGATGACAGTTCTCCCTCTTTACGCTTTAGGATTTTTATCTCTTCTTTGGTCTCGGTCATGCTTGCTTCAAGCTCTCGCGCTATCTCGTCAAGCTCTCTCAAGCGAACTTCAATAGTCTCAAGCTCGGCTTGCGTGATGGTCACGCGACCGCGCTCGGCTTTAAGTGACTCGCGTGCGATAAGGTATGCTTTTGCCTGTCCCTTGACATCTGCCGGGTCCATCAGCTCAGCTCGCAAGGCCACAACTTTAGTATGCAGCTCCTGCTTCTGAGCTACTTCATCGAGAGCGTTTGCGTGAGCTTTAACATTACCTGAGTTCATCTTCTTGGCACGATTAAACATGATCGCGCCTATCGCGACTGCTTCGACCAGGCCAATAAGTAGAACAAATATCTCCATAGAACTCGAAGCCCCTACGATTCGCTCGCCTCAGGTGGAACAGCAGCGGTCTCCGCCGAAGCAGCCTCTGCACCGCCTACATCACCTGCAGCCGTTGCATCTTCTACGGCTACGGGCTCACCTTCTGCTAGGCTTTCGCCTAGGTCAGAAAACAACGGATTGGTCAGATCAATATCCACAGCGGCCGCCTTCTCTTCGAGTGCAGCTACCGCTTCCAGAATTTGACGTGCTGGAGTCCACTTAGTGCCGGCGCTAAGTCCCTTTGCTCGGCTTGGATTAGTGATTTTCATGCCGACAAACATAACTAACATATTCACTGCTGTGACTATACCGAGCTGTACAATAGGAAAACCTTTAGGCTCCTCTTTCTTTTCATCTTCGAGAACTACTCTCACGGCCATGTCGGATTTATGAACCTCCGACCCGCGCTCAAAGATCACTTTTTTACTCGTTGCTTCGACTTCACCCTTCTTCTTGGTCTCAGCGTTTAGAAATGCTTGCAATAAATACTGACCATCCTGGGGTAGAGCTCCAGCTATAAATTCATATTGAAGCTGATTACTAAGAGAACGTTTCAGTGGCAGCTCATATCGTCGCTTGTCGCCTGACTTAGCCATCAACTTGACGTCAATCATTCGAAATGAAGAGACCTCTTTCGATAACTCAACGCGAAAGATGTAGCGAGGATCGCCCTTAACAACCGGAATCTTCTTCTTCAAAGCCTCTGAGTCCTGGTCATTCTCTTCACCATCATCCCCCTCCTCCGCAGATCCAGGGGTAGGTGAATCCTCAATCGTATGAGTATCCTCCTCTTGTGGAGCCACAATTTCTAGAGAGACTAGCCGTGGCCGGACACGGAACGGAAGCTGCTGAGTTCGTTGAAACGTTGGTCCTCGAGCAATAACGGTTAGCCTATACTCACCGGGATCCGCGAATGAGACCGTTCCAGAGAAGATACCGTCTCGAGCGATCCGGTCGCCGTTCTTCCCCTCGTCATTAAGAACATCACGGATAATCGGCTCAGAGACTTTATCCGTTGGACTAACCTGAAAGGCATACTTAATAACGCCGCTCATCTCCGGAATAGCAATTGGCTTCTCAGATTCGTACAATCGGACCTGAACCAGGACCCGGTCATCAGCACGAATAATTGAAGGCCAATCCGTAGTGAGTTTTAAATTCGTAAGGACCGTAGCAAACCCCTCATTAGCAATGACGCCTTGCACTTCCCACTGCCCCGGCTCAGGCTCCTTCATCGTGATGACGTCAAAACCTTGCCCAGAGAACCACGTAGCCCACTCTGGATGGGACTCTGCTGTTAGCTCCTCATTGCGCGGGCTAACAAGCTTAACCACGTTCCCCTCTTGGCGATTGACGTAAAAGGTCGCTTCCTCCACATCCTCATCGAGCTTAAATCCGCGAGTTGTCATAGCAACAACCTGAGGACGCTTGACCGCTAAGAAAAGGTCAGCAAAAGATTTGTGAATATCAGCCGCTGACTGAGAGAACCAGTTCAAACCGTCTGTTGAATTAGCAATCTCGCCCAACAACTCTCGATCCGCCTGTTCGCTCAAAGCAAGAGTGTGCACCTTTGTTTCTGTCGCCTTAAGCTCAGGAAGTATATCATTAACGAGCTCCTGCGTTCGTGCCATCGGCAGGCCGATGGCAGGATCTGGCTCCATCTTTCCATCTGAGAGGAGTATAATGACGCGCTGCGCCTCCTCGCGGGGATCGAGGTCGAGCACCTGCTTTGCAACTTTGACCGCGTCGAGCAGATCGGTGAACCGCCCTTCTGCTTTGATATCTTCAATTTCGCGCGAAATAGCCTGCTCACTATCCTTAGAATATGGCTTTAGGTCTCGCACCACGCGAGCGCGCTCTGAGAAAGCAACCACAGCAAGCCTATCGCTTGCGCCCAGAAACTGAAGTAGGAGTTTGGCTCCCTGATAACGAAGGTTCAACGGATCGGTGAGGTTCATCGACCCAGAGGCATCCAGGAGAAGCACTGCATCGATCGCCGAACGCTGCCCAGGTAGCTCGCGCTCCTCTGCGCGCACAACCGCGTTTTCACGCAGGACCAGAGCCATGCAGCTGAAAAGTGCGACTGCGATATACTTTTTAAACAACCTGGCCAAGGAGCACCCTATTATTTCATACCGAAAACTGCCTAAGAAAGTCGCTGAAAAAGTTCGTCTTTGCAAAGCGTTGACGAACTTTTTGTCCTCCTCCTTAATACTATAGTAACCGCAACGACCTGCCGCTAGTCGGCATTTAGAGAATAGGCTAAAATCCCCAAAAAACCGCCCAAGCCTACGGGGGCCTAACAGTGACAAACCGCCTACCGACTACCCTTCCTGCCCTGCGACCTATCGGTCGCTTCTTCGCATGCTGCCTCTTGGCTATTATAATTCTCCTTGGGGCGGTGAAGTCTTTATGGGCACAGGCTGACGCTCCCTTTGAGCTGCCCCAACGCGCAGAATTACTCAAGATTAGAAGCGCTATACTTGAAACCAGCTCCGGAAAGATATTTTTAGAGCTCTTTCCCGAAGAGGCGCCTTGGCATGTAGCTAATTTCAAATATTTGGCTGACAAGGGCTTCTACAATGGCCTTTTCTTTCACCTCTATCAACCTGGATACATGATTCAGGGGGGAGACCCCCGTGGCAACGGGTTTGGTGGACCGGGATATTCATTGCCCCCGGAATTTAGCAACCGACACCACTCATTTGGGACGTTGGGCATGGCCCGTACTCCTGATGTTTATGACAAGAAGGGGCGACCGATTAATCCTGAACGACGCTCAAGTGGGAGTCAGTTTTATCTTATTCTGGAAGATGCTCCTCACCTCGATGGCAAGTACACGATATTCGGAAAGGTTGTCGGTGGAATGAAGGTCCTCTCCTCTTTAAGGAAGGGGGATAAGATCAAAAAACTGACGGTTTTTATCCGAGAGGGTGGGAGATAACCCGCTACAGGTCCGGCGACTCAAAGTACGAAGTACTGCCCCCATCTCCATCATCTAAAGGAATGCTTTCAACCTCTGCTGGCTCGGTTCCTTTGACAAAATACTCCAAGAAGGCACCAGGTGCCCCCTCAGAAGCTCGCGTACCGGATGACTTATAGATCCAAAATGGCTCTACGCCTTCAGGAGCGCTAAAATCCAACTGCTCGTTGAGCGTGGGGGGGATGTATTGAATACCTATCTTCTCTGCCTCTGCTTTTGCCTCCCGCTCACCGTCGTCCGCGACGTTGCGTTTCTTATACTCCAGAAAATCGCGCATAAAATTGACCCAGATAGGAGCCGACACCACTCCTCCCGTTTCTTTTGGGCCGATCTGCTTCTTCTGATCGAACCCAACCCATACACCGCATACCCACTGAGGTGTAAAGCCGATAAACCATGCGTCCATCTGGTCATTGGAGGTGCCCGTTTTACCGGCGACGGGGCGACCAAGCTCCTTCACTTTGTATCCCGTACCACTCTCGATAACCCCCTTCATCATATTTGTAAGAACAAAGGCGCTATTTTCGTCGAGCACTTTATGAGCATGCGACAGCCGCTCTTGCTCGTAGTCGTATATGACTCGTCCATACCTATCTTTTATCTTGGTGACAAAAACCGAATCAACGAGCACCCCCTTAGCAGCTAACACTCCATACGCACGGGTGAGCTCAAGGACAGTAACCTCTCCACTACCTAACGAGAGTGATAGATTTCGTCCAAGGGGGCTTTGAATACCCATCAAACGTGCATACTGAATTGGCGTATCAACCCCGATACGAGAGACGATATCTGCAGATACAAGATTTCTAGATTTCTCGAGAGCCGTACGGAGGGTAATTGGCCCAAGGAACTTTTCATCGAAATTCGCCGGTGTCCAGAAAGTGTCACCCACGCGAAAGGTACGTGGACTATCGTGAACAATAGTTGCAGGAGTGTATTTAAACTTATCGATCGCTGCCAGATATACCACCGGCTTAAAAGTTGAGCCTGGCTGCCGAAGTGACTGCGTGACTCGGTTAAACTGACTCTGACCGTAGTCGTAGCCGCCCGCCATACTGCGCACCACACCCGTCATCGGGTCAAGCAGCACTACTGCCCCTTCTATCGCCGGATTTTGGTCCAACACCACTCGTGTCGGGGCTTTCTGCTTTAGCTCTCCCTTTCCAGCAGAACCCGCCCGAACAGAGACCTCGATAACATCCCCCTCTTTAATAACCTCAGCGGGAGAGCCAAAACGGACCGAGTCATCGGAACCGAGAAGCTTCTTTGCCCATCCTGATTCGTTGGTATCAACCGAAACAGTCTGATTCCCCAGAAGCACCTTTAATACGCCGCGGCTATTTGAGCGCACGAAAGCCGGGTACACCTCTGCTTCAACGGGCACAAGCGTAGAGTACTGCGCGAGATATGCGCTCTCTGCCATGCGAGCCTTAGGACCACGCCAGCCACGGCGCTTGTCAACTTCTCGTAAACCCGCCCGCAACGCCTTCATTGCAAGCGCATCGGCCTCTGAGTCGACAGCTGTTGTGATCTCAAGCCCATCGCTATCGAGGTCAAGATCCCTCCACTTATCCAAGAATACTCGTCGCAACTCTCCGACATAATACGGTGAGCCAAACACGTTTTTCTGAGACGCCACGTAGAACTTAACTTCCTCCCTGCGGGCTTCGTCATATTGCACGTCCGTGATGAACCCGGCTTCTTTCATCTGCAGCAGAACCTGTCCCTGCCGCTGCTTTGCGCGTTTAAAGTTCTTTAACGGGGAGTAATCGCTGGGAGCTTTGGGGAGACCAGCCAAAAATGCCGCCTCCGCTAGGGTTACCTCAGGAAGCTCCTTGCGATAATACAACCGCGCTGCGGATTTGATTCCATAAGCGCTATTTCCAAAAAAAATCTGATTGAGGTAAATCTCAAATATCTCGTCTTTTGAGAACCTCTTCTCAAGTCGATACGATAAGATCGCCTCTTTTGCTTTTCGGTCGAAGCTTTTCTCTGATGATAAAAGCAGATTTTTAACCACCTGCTGCGTAATCGTCGACGCCCCCTGCTTAACCCCGCCGCTTTGCATATTCTTCACGACCGCTCGAAGAATACTCACAAGGTCTATGCCGGGATGGCTGTAGAAAGACGAATCCTCTGCGGCAAGAAACGCCCGGCGGATAACATCAGGAACCTCAGCTAACTTTACCGGATATCGACGTTCGGAATAGAACTCTGCAATCAGGTTTCCCTCGCTACTGAGAACGCGAGTAACAGCAGCCGGTTTATAGTCCTCGATGCGAGAGAGCTTAGGGAGATCCCTTGTGATGAAAAAGTAGCCCCACACACCTATGAGAGCACACACCAATGAGGTCGCTAAACCACACGTTACAACGATGAGGAGGAATTTTTTAAACATCCTTTATATTTCCGCGGGCCTCGTGATCACTGCTCTAGCAGGCAGGGGATACTAACCGTCAGTGTATCACGGCTTGGGACTACCTGCATCAGAGCTGGTCGAGGCTAGCGGCTCCTTTAAACCAGGGGTTGGTGTAGGGCTAGACACTTCTATCAGTGCCTCCTCATGCGGCACGATCCTCTTAGCATCGATATCAGTTATCAATACTGGCTCTCCATCGGAACCGACTCGCACAAATCGACGGGTTCCAGAGCGGGTTACAACCTCGTCCCCAACGGTAAGCGTAACTTCCTCTTTTTGCTCACCCTTTTTCGCAATAACGAGAGTAAGGAACGGCTTATCAAAAGCTCCATCAGCAGATTTCAACGTGAACTCTGCCGCCTCTAGCGACGATAGATCCGTTAGATACTGCTCAACAAAAACGGGGTCGCTCTTCATGCCGTTAACCGTCCACTCCCTTTCCGTTGCCTGAATCTCGAGAGGCGGCACCGCTGCACCACTTGCGCGCACGGATTGAACCTCATCCATGGAGATACCAAGAACCTTCTTCTCCCTAAATGAATCTGCTGTAAGGATAAAGGGGGCCAGATCAGCGCTAGAGGACTTAAAGATCGATGGAGCATTATTAAATGTGAAGTATGCCGCCATCTGTCCATCTACCGCTGACATTCCGATTTTTACTTCGCGGTGATTTGGGATCTTATCTTGTCCAAAGAAAACCTTCACCGAGACCTTTGGAGCCTCCACCCCATAACGTCCAGACTTTGATGTGTCATCTATAAACTCTGTGGCGCGCAGAGAACGAAGGGAATCCAGAAGAGTTTTCACGGCGAGAGGTGTTGCTGGACGATCATACGGGTCGGTAATACGCCAGGAATCCTTTCCATCTCGTTTAACCGTCACCGTTCCATTTGCCGAGGCGACTATTAAGGACTCCACCTCAGCATCATTGATTCCTATTGGGTTCTTGTCCCTTATATCTGCTAAAGACTTATTTACCGCAGAGAAGCCTGCCTCTTCAGCAAGAAAAACTCCGCTACGTCCAGATATCTTTACGTATCGCTGTCCCAAATACTCATTCTTCTTGCCAAACGAGAACTCTATGCGAGGCAACTCCTTCTTAGACGATTCAGCGACAACTGTCAGGGCTGGACTATCGAGACCATACATTGAAAAGTCCTTTGCCAAGCTGCTATCCGCAATCGGTTCACCAACTTTAAGAGCCTCAAACCCCTTTAGAAACCCATCAAGAGCTGCTTTATCGAGCGCAACTGTTGAAAGCCCATCAACATACCAGGAACCGGCTGCTTGCTGTGATTGAGGAGCAGCCTCAACAAGGGTGTACGTAGCTTCTGGCCCGCCAGCGTAATCCCTTCGAACGATCTTAATCCGCGACAGTTCGGATACCTTCTGCCCCCCGAGAACTGCATCTCGAGCGATCTGTTGCTCCCTACTCGGAAGCGAGACCCGCGTTAAATAAATAACCGCTACAGCAAGAACCAACGCAAGTAAGGAGGTCTTTTTAAGGTTCATACCTACGCCAACGCTACCTTGCGTTTCCACCATACATAGAGTCCAAAGAGAAGTATTAACTCAGGCCCAACGAAACTCAGAGCAAGTATCATATTAAAATCAGCAGCCGGGAACATCGCTACCGAAGCGCGCATCGATCGGGGTCCGATTGCAACACCGCCCTCCTCTCCAAGAACCCAATTCACTGAATTCAGGAATAGATCTCGATTACCATATACTGCGAGATTCCCATTTTGCAGCCACGTTGCATCTCCAAACACCACCACTCGTGCTACCTTTTCAAAAGAATCATCAGTTGCACCCGCCGCACCACTCTGAAGATTCTTTTCGTACGCCACGGCTATTGAAACAGGACCCGCTAGGTCTGAAGAATCACGCGCAGCAGTTGGTTGATCCGACCCGAATATCCCCTCTATGTTTTTCTCTGCCCACGACGATGGACCGGATTTTACAAGCTCAGTGTACGTAGCGCCTGAATCGCTCCCCTTCGGTGCAACAACGCTCGATGCAAAGGTAAACAATGGTGGGTCAGATTGCGCCAGGTTGGAGGAGATCGGATGCGCCCCAAAGCCGCGCGCAAAGAACTGAACCCCTATTTGCGGACCCGCTAACAGCCTCAACTGCTCATCAAGGATCACGTCCGTCCCAACATCGATACCGAAGTGTTTCGCTATCTCTTTGATACTCTCGGCTTCTCGATATTCAATATTTGCGAGTAAAATTAACCGGCCACCGTTATCAGCATAGGTGGTGAGAGCTTCCTGCTCCTGGGTAGGGATTTCACGACGACCAGCAGCTACTATTACTGCTGCCGCATCAGTTGGAACAGACCCAGTCTGAGCAAGCATCAACCCTTCAATCTTGATGCTTTCATCACCAAGGGCCCCGACGAACTCCTTCATCCCCCCTTCACCAGCGGAATCAAGTTGTGGCTCCCCGTGACCTTGGATGTAATAGACCTTCTTGGACTCACCTCGCGTAAGCTTAATGACTGCGTTCGTAACAGATTGCTCATCAATGGCGTTGATTCGATTAATCTGCTTTGAAGCCCCCTCTCCGTACTCCAGGTAAAGTTGATTTCCCGTTTTAAAACCAAGGCTATCGACTTCAACCGGCCTTGACTTTGGATCAAGGAACTCCACTGTGACCTTCTGATTGTTGTGATAGCGATACAGCTCAAGCAGGGTCTTTACCCGCTCTCTCCACGACTCCGGCCCTTCGCCCATCATCGTAGCAGGCGGAGGATTGTCTAGAGCAACGAGTTTAAGCGGCTTCTTGAGTCCTGCAACAAGCGACACTGTTTTCGGTGATAAGCTGTAAACACCCTCTTCCGTTAAGTCCCAACGCTTGTCGTTTAACCAGGCAAACACATTTGCAACAACCAAGAGACCAACAGCTACCACAGTATAAGCTACAACATTGAACCCGTATCGAGCCCGTCTTCCGGCGACGGCACGCTTTGCATCAGAGAATTGTTTAATACCCCCGGTGGCTGCCCAGGCTATAAGACAGAGAACACCAAGAACGAAGTGCAACTGGATAATCGGCTGATCACGGAAAGAGCCTGTGAGCAGCCCTCCACCGATACCAAAAGCCAAGAGAACCACTCCAAGATATCCACTAAATCGCAAAACCGTTTCCATGTGACGCCCCTATACCAAAAAGTACGCTATCTCCAACGATACGCTTCAAGAGCTCGTTGTGAAACGAAGAGCCCGAGCACGATAAGGCTAACGAAATACACTATCGACTTAATCGATACGATGCCCATCACGAACACTGACGCTTGTCTGTATGGCGAGAGATGTTGAGCTATCGCGAATAACAACCCCTGCTGCGCTCCACCAGCGATGCGTTCGACCATAAAGAGTAGGAGCAGCAACACCATGCTGCTAACTCCAGCAACAACCTGGTTCTCGGTAAACGAGGACACCGCCATGCTGATACTGATGAACGCCAAAGTATACAATACGACACCGAAGAAACCGCTCACGATCGGAGCAACCTCTGGCTTACCATAGATACACAGCAGGAAGGGGAAAAACGCTGCTAGGCCAAGCATAAGGATGACCACAAGACCCAGTGCAACAAACTTACCTACAACAACATCGAAGATCGAAACCGGAGAGGTAATTAAAAGCTCAAACGTGCCCTTACTCTTCTCATCAGCGATGGTACGCATGGTAAGCAGCGGAATAAAGAACACCAACACAACCAGTAACGTTTGATACAGTGCGTCTACTATCTGATTGAGGTTCGGGGGCTGCTGTCCGAACATCGAAGAGCGTTGGTAGGCCTCAGAAAAAGCCGACAGAAAGCTGAAGAAGAAATACCCCGCCAGCAACGTAAAGCCCATGATTATAAAGTAGGCTATGGGGGATACAAAAAAAGATAACAGCTCACGCTTAACGATTGCAAAAAGTCTGCTCATACCGCCCTTTTCATCTCTTAATTAGCTGCTTCACTTACGCACGCGCTTGCCTCAATGACATCATCAGCCGTAACGCTTTCAATAAAAACCTGCTCTAGGCTCTGCTCTCGAGTCAATTCAGCAAGCATGCTTTCTTTAACTATTCGCCCCCGGTTGATTATGACTACCTTGTCACACACCGTGGAAACCTCAGGCAGGATGTGAGTACTCAAAATTACACAGTGTGACTCACCAAGCGACTTAATCAACTTTCGGATATCGATTATCTGCTTCGGATCGAGCCCACTTGTCGGCTCATCCAGAATGACCACCTCCGGGTCATGAATAATAGCCTGAGCTAGTCCGACTCGCTGGCGATATCCACGCGACAGGTGCTGACACAACTTCTTGCGCACATCTCCAATAAAACATCGCTCCAGCACCTCTTCTATCTTGGAACGAATCACAGAGCGCGGGATGCCTTTGATCTCAGCCACAAAGCGGAGGTACTCTTGAACGGTCATCTCACCGTAAAGCGGAGGATTCTCGGGAAGATATCCGATTCGTTTGCGAACTTCCTGGGACTGCGTGACGATATCATACCCAGCTACAAGCGCTGACCCAGAAGTCGGCGGTAGATACGTTACCAACATCCGCATGGTGGTGGTTTTACCGGCGCCGTTTGGGCCCAAAAAGCCGACTATCTGTCCCTTAGAGGCGGTGAAACTCACCTCCGATACCGCTCTATACTCACCATAGCTCTTCGTAAGCTTCTGGACGTCTATCATGCGCGGCTCTCCCTAACGACTTCTATAATAATGTGCAGAAATTTTGAGACGATCATAGTTGTTTACTTCGCTCAACAATTACCACTCCTTCGAAGCTTTTCAAGGAGCAATTCGTATAGTGAGCATTCCTGAAGGAGTTTTCAAGTCCCTGTCTCACCCCTTCATCAGAGCGTGCACAACCCCGGCCAGCTCTGCTTCAGAAAAACTACTAAAGGATGGTAAAAGCGCAAGCAGACCCTTCCGCACCTCGTCCTCGTCCTTATACTGGCCGCTACGCACCCTATGAGCTGCTGTCGCCACGGCCACACCAATAGCTAAAGACCCAAGCTTTACACCGTAGTCAGCTGCTGACGCTAGGTATACTCGACGGTGAAACCGCGATATGGGGAAGAAGCGCCCCATATCCGTATTGAAACACGAGATACCCTCCGGCCACTGGTGCCGGAACCATGTAATCGGCACACAGTTACCAATAATAGAAGCGACTAAAAGCCCACTTTCCACTACGAAAGAGGAGAAAGCATAAGAGTTACCCTCCTCAGGGAACTTCTCTGACTTCCCCCCAGGCTCAAAGTTAGCGTCAATTACACGATCGATCTCTTCAAGATCCGAGAGCGCCCCTGATAGTATAGCACCGAGTTCAGCGAGCCGTGCTTTACCGGCCTCGGCAAGCTGCATCATAGACTGGTGGTCTGCTGCCTCTGCTCGATCCCACCAACTTGGAAGAAACGCTCCTTGATCCGGTATCTCTTGGGCACCAGCGTCGATTAAGAGAGACTCAAGCGAAGATACATTATCTCCCGCTGCACCAAGAAGCACACGCTCTTCCACGAATTCTTCGAGATCTATTGCGGCTTTTTCTCGGCCCGTCACGACCCGTACCTTAGCGCCAATCGGCTCCTCAACAGTGACCAATCCCGCATGAGCAAGCACGCTCGCAATGTGCAGCGAGATAGCCCTATTCACTACCGAGAGTTTCTCCCGACTCACACCAGCGCACTGTCCCTCATCAACAAACTCTCCGGCCGGTGCGAACCGATTGATAAAATCATCCAAGACCAGCAGATCTGTACTAGCGCCCACCACCGGCACGCGCCATGCGCTAAGCTTAGCGCGTGCTGCATTACATGCCACACTCAGCGTCGGCGACCAAAGCTCTGAATCTGGGCCATCATGTGGAGGCTCAGAAGATACAGCCTGTGTAGCGTGACGATTTAATTCCTCTGAAAGCGTTGCAGTAGCTTGTGGGGCGAGGGCCGACAGCAACGCGCACTCTTCGCGTGCTTCCTCCCATCGCCCTGCGGCAGAAAGCACGCGAATGAGGGCATCACGAGATGAAAACCTATCGCGCTGGAAAAGTGACTGTCGCAACGACTGCTCAGCAGACACAAGGTCCCCCAACCGAGCGAACACTGTACCGGCATGAAAAGAGGCTTCGGGAGCATGAAAACCTCCCTTCGTCGCCACATGCTCAAAATCTTTTAGCGCTTCTCGGAGCCCCTCTTCATCTCCACTTGAATATGAAAGCCCGCGGTGCGCTGTGCCGCGTACAAGATAGCTCTCAATCATTGATCCATCGCGCTTGATACTTGACGATGCCAGGTCTATCGCTCGCGAAAAATCCCCAGAGTTTACGTAGGATCGAGCAAGCTCACACTCTGCTTTTGCAGCGACATCTACGTTGTGTAAAAGCGTATGAAAGATCGTGCGCGCTTCGTTAAACTGCTTAAGTAGGAGTCGATACCTCGCGCTGACCATAAGCGCCAACGGATCGGGGTTATCCCTCTGGGGATACTCCTCATATAGTTTCAAAGCTTCCTCTGGGAGACCAAGAAAACTAAAACTCCACAGTTCTAGGAACCATGCTCTCGAATGATCTTCACCATCAGTACGCCGAGCTTTACGTGCGAGGTAAAAACATTCGAAAAGCAGATTCTCTCTAAGCGCCGTCTCTGCCTGCTCAACAAGGCTTCCTTTGCTACGTGAAGAAAAAGAGAGGAACCCAAGTAGCTCAGGAATCTGCTCGCGCTCAATTACCAACGACTCTTCGCTTGTCTGCACGACGGGGGACTCAATACCAGCGTGCTCTCGTGGTAAACCACCCGGCGCACCTCGAGGGTTTATTTCAACACGACCGATCTCTTGCAAGTGAAAAAACACCCGCTCCAGCGCAACCACCGTTGGTACAGCGACGACCGTGGCGTCAGCACCACAGAATGGCGGCGCAGTGAATGCTACGATGGTTTTGCGATCTTCTTGACTCAGCGCCCACGAGAGATCGTCGATGGTCCGCACTAAGAGCCGGTCAAAATCACCCCATGTTCGCCGCGTTGAGTAGGGCGCATCATGCCGAACGAGAAAGTGAAGCATAGGCGCAAGATTTGACAGCTGCCGCCCAAGCCCTTCCACGTCCACATCCACGGATTTACCCTTAATCACTTTGTCCGCACTCACTATTACTACTCACCAGACAGCGGCCGCAACAAAGGAAAGAGAACAACGTCACGCAGATTATCCTGCCCGGTTAAGAGCGCAACGACTCGGTCAACTCCCATACCCCACCCACTAATAGGTGGCATACCGTGCTCCATTGCCACAAGATACGCTTCATCAACTTCCATGGCTTCTTCGTCACCTCCACTTTTGGCTGATGACTGCTCTACGAACCTCTCTCGCTGATCGATCGGATCAACTAGCTCTGAGTAGGCCTTCACTATCTCCCACCCATTAACAACAAGCTGGAACTGATCCACGAGCCGGTTGTCCGCATCACTCACGCGTGCCAGCGGCTGCAGGATCTTTGGATAGCCAGCTAAGATGGTTGGTTGAATGATGTGCGGGCGGCTGACCTTTTTGTACAGATTATCGATCAGACTAGTAAGCCCCATCGATTTCATATCTTCAAACTCAATGCCCTTGCTACGAATAACCTTGCGTAGCTCATCCGCGGAGGTAAACGACATCACATCGATACCTGAATCTCGCTGGATGAGGTCCAGGTAATTTACGCGTGGCCACGGAGTACTCCAGTCTACTTCATGCTCCTTGCCATCTCTGTCTTTTAAGGTAAGTTTCTTCGGCAGATTCAGGGACTCAAAGAGGTAGTCCACCATGCGCTCAGTGAATCGGATGTTATCCTCAAAGTTCCAATACGCTGCGTAATGCTCGAGGTGAGTGTGCTCGGGCAATCGTGAAGGATCTTGCCCTTCATTGCGGAACGCCTTACCCAGCTCGAATACCTTTTCAAACCCACCTGCAACGAGCTCCTTAAGCGGGAGCTCATGCGAGATCCGTAATACCACATCGATATCCAGTGCGTTGTTGTGCGTATGATATGGTCGCGCAGCAGCTCCTGTTGCTTTGTGCATCAAGGTGGAGGTTTCAACTTCTAGAAAGCCTTCCTTCCAATAAAACTCACGCATCGCCCGGACAAATGAAGATCTAAACGCGAACCGCTTGCGAGTTTCCTCGCTCGACATCAGATCAAGATACCGCTGTCGATACAGCAGCTCCCTATCCTTCACGCCGTGAAACTTAGACGGAGGTGGCAAGATTGCCTTACCGAGGAAGGTCCATGTACTCACAAGGATAGACTTCTCCCCCGTCTTCGTTGTGAAGATGGTGCCTTCAACTCCCACGAAATCACCCAAATCGTGATTCTTCGTTATGAGCTTGTACAGCTCGACTCCCAAGGTATCCTTCTTAAAGATGACCTGCATGCGCCCGGAAAAATCCTGTAGGTGCGCAAACGTGATACTGCCCATTTGACGAAAGAGCATAATGCGGCCTGCCGTCTGAACGGGGTCGTTCTCGCTAAGCTCTCTGGCAGCAGATATATCTATCTTCTTTTCAAAACGAGCGGGATAAGGATGCACCCCTGCCTTTACGAAATTATCTAGTTTATGCAGCCGGTTAGCTCTCTCGGCGACCTGATCAATCACCTCTTCTGTTGTTACTTCTGATATTTCGTTTGTTGCCATAATCGGGAACCCTTACCACTGTATCGCTTCCGCTCTCGAGCGCCTATGTGCGTCGCAACTTCAAGCAGACTGCCAGCGTAGCGCACAACTTGGGGGGCTGCCTAGCAGGGTGTTTAAAAAAGCCGCTTTGGTCCTGAATCCTACTCAACCTCCGCTGGCGGTTTGAAGAATTGCCCGATAGAAGCCCCCCCCCCTAACCCGTCATCAAAACCTTTCCCTTTAAATGCTTTGCCCCTATCGTAGTTCCTGGCGAGGGCGGTGAAAGAAAGCAGTATCTCCGCCTCGTTTCGCCTAAACTGTCAAAGCGCTCACTACGGAACCTTTTTTGGCCGCCCTGTTAGCGCATCGATATGTTCATAACCTGAATCAAATAACACATGGAATCGAAAGACTTTCTTCATCAACTCCTACTCACCCCCTCGCCCACCGGCTCCGAACAGGCCGTTCAACGGCTCGTACGCAATCGTATGAAGCAGTACGCCCATTCAATTGAGACGGATCTGCACGGTAACGTCATCTGCGCCATCAACCCCAAAGCTGAACGCAAGGTGATGTTAGCTGGACACTGCGACCAGATCGCCCTCATGATTCGCCACATCTCATCGGATGGATTCCTCTACGTGTCGGCCCTCGGTGGTATAGATGTAGGGGTACTCCACGGAACTCGTGTAACAGTCCATTCCGAAAAGGGTCCGGTCGAAGGAATTGTTGGAAGAAAGCCGATCCATCACCAATCGAGCGAAGAGCGCGATCGAACCAAAAACGATATCGAGAAGATCTGGATAGACATCGGCGCTAAAAACAAGAAAGAGGCTGAAAAGAAGGTAGCTATCGGTGATAGCGCTACATTCCAACTCTCCGTACTGGAGCTGGGGAATAACCTCATCTCTGCGCCCGGATTAGACGACAAGGTCGGTCTCTTCGTGGCTATGGAAACGCTGCGAATATGCGCTCAAAAGAAACTTACTGTTGGTCTCTATTCTGTGAGCACTGTCCAGGAAGAGGTCGGTCTCCGTGGAGCACAAACCTCAGCTTATGGCATCAATCCTGAGGTCGGTATCGCTATCGACGTTACTCATGCAACCGACAATCCAGGTAACGAAAACTCTAAAGCGACTCCGTGTGTTCTTGGTGGCGGACCTACTATAACCAGCGGACCAAACACTAACCCCGTTGTCGAGAAGCTCTTGAAGCAATCCGCTAAGAAGGCCAGGGTACCCTTCCAACCGGCACCTTCCCCCCGACCCCTTGGGAATGATGCAAACACGATTCAGGTCGCGCGCAGCGGAGTGGCGGCGGCGAGCCTCGGGATCCCGAACCGCTACATGCACAGCCAGGTTGAGGTGTGCAGCTACAAGGACCTCGAGTCAGCTATAAAGATCCTCGTCCAATTTGTGACCGCTATCACATCCAAAACGGATTTTCGGCCGATGTAGCAGGCTTTTTAAGCAGCAGGTTGCGGCAACCTGTCCACAGCCTCTTTGAGCTTACTGTAACGTTCACGCAGATGGCCACTCTGCGCGAAAACTTCGCTTGGACCGGCGGCCACAAGCGCCTTTTCAAGCTCACCAGCAATCGAAGCGACCTCTACCAGTTTAAAGAAACCAGCTGCTCCCCGAATGGTATGGAACCGGCCACTCATCTCCTGTAACAATTCGGCACTCCAAGATTGCGCCTCAAAGAAAAGCTCCGCCGCGGAGAGGTGCTTCTTCAACTCCTCGCAGAACATCCTATAGGCCACTCCCCCCAGAAGCTTTTTTTCAAGATCTTCAGACATATACCTAGCCTAACCGAGAATACACATTATGCAAATCAATCTTTCCCTTCACAGCTGTTTTCAACTATAAAAGGGGAATAGTCTAGCAGGGTTGTTACTATGAATAAGCTCACGTCCGTTCTCATCGCCCTTGGTTTGGTAGTAGGCATTTATCTTTACTCAACCTCTGGTAAAGCCCGTATGGCACCAGAAACCAAGAGCGACGCTCCAACTTCCCAAGCCGCGCAAGCAGGAAACTCCAATGCAGCGGGTGCTCCTCAGAGTGGCGGTGACCCTACCGCCGATGGCAGCGACGTAGAAGAGGTTGAAATACCCGAGAATGTTAAGCCAGCCGCAGACTCGTATAAAAACGCCGAGGAGGCCCTTGCTGCACTTTTGAAGGGAGCAAAGGACTACGACGATGCAACCCTCGAGCAGTTCACGCAACCAGGCGCTGACTGCACATGGTGCCCTGAACTGTACGCCTCAATCCGCTCTATGCTAGCGGATGGAACAACAACACCAGAGCAACGGAGCTACCTTGCTGAAGTACTAGCCATAAGTGGCAGACCCGAAAACGTACAAGCTCTGCTCGATGGCGTATCAGCCGCTAAAACTAAAGAAGAGGCCAGTGTATTTGCAGAGGCACTAGAGCTTACTATGGGTGGAGACGATGTAACTTCCCTTCTTGGTCAATCACTCGCAAGCCAAAACGACCAGGTACGTGAGAGCTCGGTAGCTGCCATCACCAATCAAGGCACCCGCCTCGCTGCTGAACTTCTCATAGGCAATACTTTACAACGCGGCGATCCAGACGGTTATTACTCAAGTGGAATCGGCATAGGCGAATTCATTCCAAATGAAGAGGCGCTCCCTCTGTTCCAAGAGATGGTTCAGCGCCGAGACGAATATTCTCACCTCGGTGTTAAAGCACTCATAAATAGCGGACTGACTGGGCTTCGAATCGTCTTTGATGAACTGGAAAACACCTCGAATCCAGATATAGCTCGAGCTATGACCAAGGACGCTATCGATCATATAAACTTTGAAGACGGCCTGAGTGATTTGGCTAACTCTGTTATCGAGCGAAACCGAAACCCTGAAGCGGTTAAATTGGCTCAGACAGTTAAAAAAGAGATCGACTCACAAAACGAGGAAGACGCAGCCGCTCCTGAGGTAGAGCCGTAGAAAACAGCCCTCGCACCCTTTCCGAGGCTCTAGAGAGGGAAGTAGTAGTAAAGAGTAGTAAAGGCAGCGGTGGCCACTTCAGTGTATTATGATTTCCAGCGCCCTATCACCTATGCCGGAATCAGAACAATCAACGATTGCTCCCCGCACGGAACTACGGGAGCGAATTGACCGCATACTTGAGCGTGGCTGCCCGGTAGTAGCTTTTCTCATCCCCCTTAAACTCTCGCTCACCTACTGTGTTCTCATTCCGCTGCTCCTGATCTACAGCTACTCCCTGTATAGAGACGGGCTGGGCAAAATCCAACTCTCACCCCCGCTGCAGACACTACTAGCACCCCTTGGCTTCTTTTTACTGGCTGTTGGTATATCAGCCGTGACAGGGATAAGTCCTATACACAGCTTTAACCCAGTACTCTCGTTGGTCTTCTTCTCGCTCTCAGTGCCGCTCTTTGCAACTGCATCACGGACAATTCCAGTTCTCCTAGCCCTGGTTTCTGGACAAACCATCGCTGCCATACACTCTGTCCTAGACGGAGCTTTTCCTAACACCCTTCCGTCGCTTTTTCTTGGGAAGGTAACTGAATCGGGGCAATTAGCTCTCAGTATTTTTATCGCAATAGGGCTCGTGTGGCGCGCGCGCGTGCTTGAAGAAAACTCCAGTGCGATGAAACGCGCGGCAGTTCCACTTACTATCCTTGGATGCTTAACGGTTATAGTTGTCTCTATGGTTGCTTTCCGTCACGACACTGGCGCGCTAGCAACTCCTATGCTTTATATCGCTCTCTGCTGGGGCGCAGCAGTAGCCTGGATCGCCACACGGCTCTCTGCTCGAGACAAAGCTACAGCTCTCTACGCAGGGCTTGTGACGCTAGCTATCCCGCTTCTTACAGGAGCCCTTCTCGTTAACCTCAAACGGGGCCCCTGGTTCGGGGTCGTAACAGGAGTGGCCCTCTTATGTGCTTTCTTCGCGCGCAAGTCTCTTATTGCGGTAATTGCGACGATTACTCTCACCGTAGCAGCATTTCCAGCTATTCAAACCCGCCTAACTGACTCGTATACCGACTTCACCATAGCAGGCGGGAGAAGTACCATTTGGCAGATTGGTGCAGACCTATGCTCGAAATTCCCGATGGGTGTTGGCTATCGAAATAGCGGGATTCTTCGCAGCTTTTCCCATGAGATACCAGAAGAGCTCGATCACTTTCACAACAACCTCCTTAACATCACCGCAGAAAACGGGTGGTTGGCAACAGTGCTGTTTGTGTGGCTAATCTTCACTACTCTGCGCCTCTGTTTTAGCAGGCCGAAAGAGCCCCTCCTCGTTGCCATCGGATGTGCAATCCTCTCGTGGCAACTCGCCGGTGTTGTCGAATACAACGCTGGGGACGCAGAAGTTTTGATAATGGTGTGGTTGCTGTTGGGCGTTGCTATGAAACTACTCGGTGAGGGAAGTGTACGCAGATCGTCTACGTGACAGACGCTGGTAAGACCCCTGGACGCCTGTACTATACCCTAAAAATAGCCGGATAAAGATTAGGAGGAAGAATAGGACTGCCTACTAAGGACTCGTTTGGGACATCTCGAGCGCTATTCCGTCGCCCGCATCATTATTGAACCCCAACTAAGCCCTGCGCCAAGCACGGCAACAACCACGTTCTGGCCGGGAGCTATCTTGTCCCAGTGCATAGAGAGAACCGCCGGAGCACCTGCGCCAGCTTGATTTCCTAGGTAGGTGACATTGTGCCAGTGATTATCGGGCGGAATCTCACGATTGTTGGTGATCTGCTCAAGCATCGTGCGGTTCGCCTGATGCCCAATAAATACATCTCGATTCCAATCGATCGGATACCGTGCCTCAAGCGATTTAACGAGACGAACGGTCTGCCGCACCGAAAAATCTCGAACAGCGCGACCATCCTGCTTAAAGTGTCCATACGTATCAACAACGACGGCCTGACAACGCGTAGGATCAGCCGTGAAAGAGGAATCAACTACCTCTAGCTTCCCCTTGTTACGCGCCGAGACAACCCACGCAGCCGCTCCATCACCCCAGATCGCCCCATCGGAACGGTCGTTGTAATTTACGTGCTGAGTCATCGTTGCTGTTGAGATGCACAAAACAAATTCAGGTAATTTCTCTTCTTGATAGTTGTGCAGGAAATCTATGTGCAGTGCGAAAGCTGGGCATGCTGAATACACATCAAATGATACTGCCTGCATATCAAGCCGCTCAGCTATACGCAGCGCCTCACCGGGCAACGTCTGTCGGGGAGTACAGCAATTTACAATAAGAAGGCCTACGTCTTGAGCAGTAATCCCTGCATTCTTGAGCGCTGCCTCAGCGGCCTTGACGCCGAGGTCGGTGGGCGACATGGAAGCCACGCGAACTCCCTCACGCGGATCTTGATTACGAGTCTCACGAATGTAATCGATTGGAAGTGTTGTTACACGCTCAAGAATGCCGATCTTCTCTTCGATCCACTGGGCATTAGTGCCAATATCGAGATCTTCAAGAAACTTATTATCTATTGAGGTCGCGGGATGACAGGTTCCCATCGCTAGGATATGCAACATGACGCCCTCCCCTCATCCTGAGAAACGAGAAGCAAACTACCACTCCACGCCCCATCTCCACCGTGAATCACTACGATCCCCTGACCCGACTCAACTCCATCCCATATCGATGAAAGCGCACATCCAATCGACGAGCCAAGCGCGTATCCACAATTGCTAACGACTGACACGATACGATCCTGAGCGAAGCCAGCTTTGACCGCTATAGCCGCACTCTGCGCGGCAAAAAGTTGCGGCCCCACAAAGAAGCATCCAGTCCGATCGTCATTGCGCGCTGCAAGAAGCTGCTTCACCGACTGAGCGATCTCGGCCTCAAGCTCCGCCCCATCTGGCAACAAAGAAATATCTATATCGGCGTGCCCTTCAACAACAATTGCTGGCTTTTGCACCTTACGTTTTCTGACAAACGAACTCTCAACGCGCAGCTTCCCGGGTTGACGTAGCGAAATCACGACTGCAGTCGCTGCATCTCCTAGAAGATACGCCGATAAAGCCTTACCCGAAAAAGAGGTGTGCTGCGACGGAGTGTTGGTTGAGACACAGAGCACATACTCAGGCACCCGCTCTGGCTTCCAGCTTGAGATCATCTCAAGGTAGTGCGGAACAGTTCCCGACCCACTGACAACATCGTATGCAGGGACTTTTATTCCTAAGAGTCCACCTATCCGTTGTGCTTCTGACGGGCAGGTTTGATATGGGGTCGCTGTATCAGCGAGGAGGAGCCCTACCTGCTCAATGGAAATACCCGCTCGCACAAGGGCCTGTTGAATTGCTGAGACTGCAAGGGCTGACGGGCTCACAGTCGCATGAGAACGAGCCGCCACGACGTCTTTATTTTTTGTCTCTGAGATGTACGGCATTGGAAGCGACACCCGACGGGCCTGTACTCCGCATCGCTCGAGAAACTGATGCTCATCCGTCTGCAGTGCAAGGCCCAGCACAGCAAGGTCTTGATTGGACAAGACCTGCTCCGGGTACGCTGCACCTACACCGAGAATGAACATTACTCTTTTCTCCGCGACCTCAAATTAGCGACAAGACGAAAAAACTTAAACTTTTAGCCCTAAGGGAATACCACGTTCCAAGGGTCTGAGTATAACCCCTGGACCCCTCCTTTATTCAATAGCTTACGTTATTTTCCGATGAAATTTTATGCGCCCTTTACCAAGTTAGGGGGGGGTTGTTGCTCAACTCAACAACCCGCTACGATACGGCCGTGAAATACAACTACTCATCAAAAATAACCTTTACGTGCTTAATCTTAGTCCTCGGCATGCTGTGCGCCTCGAATTGGCAATGGAGACGCCACCTTGAGAAACAGGAGCTACTCAAAACTCTAGAACAGACCCTGCTACTTGAGCCGGTGGAGCTACTGTCCCTCCTTGAGTCTAAAACCGACTGGTCATCACTTACCTTCCGCAGGGTAAAGATCTCAGGCGAGTTCGATTTTGATCACGAGTTTTTGCTCCGCAACCGCTCACTCGCCGGTCGTAACGGTTTCCATATCATTACCCCTCTCAAGATAGACGGCAGCAACCTCTCTGTCCTGATTGACCGTGGCTTCGTAGCTCTCGGCCGAGAAGAGCGAGAAGTGAGAAAGGCTTATCGCTCAAATTCTCGAGTAGAGCTCTTCGGACTTCTCAAGCAATCAGTCACGCCTTCATTTTTTGCCCCGCCCGATCCACCGGCAGGACCTGGTCATCCGTGGATAGACCGTTGGCTTAGGGTCAACATTGAGGCAATCCAAAAACAGACCCCCTACAAACTACTTCCGATATTCTTTGAAACGATGAGCAATCCAGACGATCCAACGCTACCATCACAGATCGTAAAGGAAAGCGAAGCCGGCAAAAGTGATATCCTTGTGTATACCGGCCAAAAGCAGGTGAAAAATTTCGGTCTTGACTCGCCAGATCTGGCCTACCCTATCGCCACCTACGATACGACCCCACCACCCGATATCCACCTAGGGTATGTCTACGAGTGGGCCTTTATGGCGCTTTTAACAATCGCCATAGGTATTATTATGCAGCTTAGGCGGCCGACTGCGCGGTAAGGGCGCCCCGCTCAATCATCGCCACAATCAATGATTGGGTTTTTTCAGGCTCTGCGCTCGCCGCGATTATCTCAGCCAACTTTTTTGAGCCATCTATCTCTTTGAGTAAAGTCAACTCAGCCGGGGTAGCCCCAAGAGCCTGATGTCGTAGTGTGCAAAGAGGCTCATTCCGCTCAAGCTGCATTCGTGCAACACGACTTAATCGCGGAGCCCCTTCTAGTGAACTCGCTGCTGGGATAGGCAGCTGCTCGAGAGTGATAAATCCTGATGTCCATAACATCGCAACTGCAGCGAGTACATCTCGCTCCGGCGCCCCGACCTGGTCAAGTACGCGCTCAACTATCATCCCGGCTGAAAAGCCTGAAGCAACTACACTCAAAACCTCTGCATGCAGACCCGCTGGAAGCACAATCTCTCGCCCCGTAACTATTTCTTGAAACAAAAAATCACGCGCAGCGTCACGACCTACATGAGTATAGTCAGAGACGGCAATCACCCCACGTAACGCACTGGCCCGAAGGTCTCGCTTAATAACTTGCTGTGAGTGACACAAAAGCGTCTCCCGAAAGGCACGGTTGCGAAGCAGATCTAACGCTTGCTCGCGCTGAACGACATCATCACCAAGTTCATTCACAAATGCCTGCGCCTGCGGAGCGATGTCGTTGAGAGAGCTAAAAACGGGTCGCGACTCACTTAAAAATTGAAGCCCGGCCGACTTTGCCTGGTCATTAAACTCACTGAACGTGCACGGATTGTTTGATACCTCAAGGTATTCGTGCGCAATGTACGACGGATCACTGTGCTGTAAACGCTCACACGCCTCTTTCAAATACGTTCCATAGAGATCTCTCTCGTCCGAGCGCGACGCAGCTACGAGACGCAGAAACTCAAGCGCTTTGTGCACACGTGCCTCACCGTGAGCAGATGATGACAGAGCTCCACCAAATGAAAGTATATCGCGCACCACCCCACGCTGGTACCAACCGGGTCGTACGTTATAGCTCACATAGGCAACACCACGAGCTGAAAGAGCCTTCTGCACCAAGGTTAGAATCTGCTTCTGTACATCAGTTGGCACCCATGAATAGACGCCGTGACAGAGGATAAAATCGAACTCGCCATCTTTACATGAAAAGTCGCGCACATCGCTGTGCTCAAACGTGATATTGTTAAATCCAAGCTCGGCAATTCTGCGCTGCGCTTCAATAATGTGCCGGCCTGATAGGTCGAACCCAACAAAGCGACTATCCGGGAATCGCTCAGCCAGCGGTATCAAATTTCCGCCCGTACCACATCCGATTTCTAACACTGAGCACGTATCTACTGATGGAGCATCGACTCCAAGAACCTGCGCTATCGCTGCCAAACGTGACGGATTAGATTCCCTCTGAGGGAGCGTGTTGTACGGAAGCTGATCGTATGAATCTGCGGTCATAACCTATTTCTTTAAAACCCCCGAAGCCACTACATGCGAGAGTATAACCTCTTGATCGAAGGGTACTGTAACGTAATCCCGAGAAGCTCCTTCATCCGAGCGTTCTGCACACGCTGATTCGATAGCATAGTGTACCCACCTCGGTGCAACACCTCTTCCTCTGAGATTGAGCTAGGAAATGGTAGCCCCTCCTGTTCACAGATGTAACGAGCAACTTCCCGCGCTTGCATCGGCTCATCATCTGAGACACACAATACTTCGGGCAGGGGGCGTTCGTAAGGAAACTCAATCGCTTTTTGTATAACGGACGCCAGATCATCAACGTGGATCCTATTTCCCCACATCGAGCCATCCCCCACTATTCGATATGTCCCTGACCGAAGGGAGACATGAATCCCTCGATCAGGGCCATAAATTGCCGGTAGACGGAGTGCTGTAACTTCCCTACCACTCTCTCGGTACGCTAACTCCGATAACAATCGAGCTTCTCCCTGTGAATTCCACGGAGATGGTGGCGTCTCCTCAATGACAACGGAGCCATCGCGAACACCGAACACACCCGTGGTACTCAGATAGATAATTCGCTTGATATCTTTCGCCTTAGGCAAAGCGCGAACGACATTTTTTACTCCTACTGCTGGATCAGCACCATGTCGCAACGGCGGAACGCTATCGACCAGAACCTGAAGAAGCGGAAAACTCTCAAATAAACTATCAAGTGTCGCTGGGTCTTCTATGTCGACTCGATGAGATAGAAACCCCTGCGAACGCCACTGAGAACACTGCGCAGTATTTCGCGAGGTAATAACAAAACTCCCGCTTTGAAGAAGAGCTGCTAAGCGCTGAAGGGTATAACCGCCTCCGAGTAGTAAGATGGTTGGTTCTAACGTTACGGCCATAGTCGTTCAATGCTCCATGTCCCACCATGCACTACATACCTAATCCGATCGTGCATGCGATTTTCACGACCCTGCCAGAACTCATACATGGTTGGCTTCAGGCGATACCCTCCCCACTGATCAGGTCGAGGAATCGGCTTATCGCTATACTGTGCATCCATCTCTTTCAGCTGTTCCTCAAGCTCACTCCGTGACCGAGCCACAGAGCTTTGAGTGGATGCAACCGCCCCCAACTGAGAGGCTCTGGGCCGCGAAGCGAAGTACGCCGCTGACTCTTCCGAAGAGATCTTTTCAATCTCCCCCTCAATACGCACCGATCGCTCTCTGGATGCCCAGAAAAAAAGTAGCGCCGCAAAAGGGTTTTCCGATAACTGTCGCCCCTTGCGGCTGAGGTAGTTGGTATAAAAGGTAAGCCCCCGCTCGTCTAGTCCCTTAAGGAGCACCATACGATTAGAGGGCCGCATATCCGACCCAACTGTAGCCAGAGCGCAGGCATTTGGCTCTAGCGCTTCACTCTGCAGAGCCTCCTCGTACCACCGACGAAAAAAAGTCAAAGGGTCAGGCCCCACCATACCCTCGTCAAGAGCTCCCTGATTGTACTCTTTACGGGTCGAGCGGAAGATTTCATCGGTAGTCATACCTTCCTTGTATCATTCCCCGGCTGATTATAGCGAGCAGCATTATTACCCCATTTCGCTTCGCACCTTGGTCAATTAGAATGACCTGTGGTAGTCAAAATAGCTAAAAAACATTGGTATCCATATGAACACTACGCGCTCAATTACACACTGTCTCACCTCGGCTCGTTATTCCCGTTCGCTAATTACCGGATTCGTTGTAGCACTGGCCGCAGCTTTCACAGTCTCTGGTAAGGTCACCGCTGAAGAGGCTCCAGCAGCGAAAGTTCTCGTTACAATTAACGGACAACAGATAACTGAGAAAGACCTAGCACGTGAGCTTGAGCGCCCAGATCTGAAAGCAACTCTTGACTCCATTAAGGACGACGCTGCTACAACTCAAAAATTTAAGCGCGCTGTTGTTGCATCGATTATTGACCGCGAAATCCTCCTTAACGCGGCGCAGAAGTCGCAGTTCGTAAAGTCTGATGAGATCAAAAAAGATCTCGATACCCTGATTGAACAACAAGGAGGCCGGGCACAGATTGAACCAGTGCTTAAAACATACGGCACAACATGGGATACATTCCTTAAGGGGATGAATGACCGTGTGACCATAGAGAAGTATATCGCTGCAGAACTCTTAAAGAATGTCGCAATAACCGACGATCTACTTAAGAAGGAGTTCTCCGAGCACCCTGAACGGTACACCGTTCCCGAGCTCGTGCATGCTCGACACATCTTGGTACGCCTCAACCCCAGCGCCACTCAACCCGAGCAAGACGCTGCCCTTAAGAAGGCAGAGGGGATTTATAGCCGTGCAACGGCAAAAGGTGCTGACTTTGCTCAACTAGCAAAAGAAACCTCCGAAGATGAAACAACAAAAGCACAAGGAGGAGATCTCGGTGGTTTTCAAAAAGGGATGATGGTACCTGAATTCGAACAGGCCTCTTTTTCGCTCAAAGTAGGAGAGGTCTCAAAACCAATCAAAACTGCCTTCGGTTACCATATTATTAAAGTTGAAGAACATACTAAGAGCGAGGCCCCTGTATTTGATGCGATCAAAGATAGAGTTCGCTATTCGGTTATGTCTCAAGCTCATGATAAAATAGTAACAAGTAAGCTTGCTGAACTACGAAGCGCTGCTACTACCACCTATGTCGCTGCTGAGTACAAGCCTCAAGAACAACCGACAAAAAACTAAGGCTCCTCTGTGGTCCGTTTTAAAATCGAGAAGGGAACCACCGAGCACATCAGCCTTAACGGCCGCCGCGTACGCAATCCGACTGTTCTTCTTAAAGTTGGCAGTAAAGGTATCTCGTATAAGGCGGCCGGCCTCGGCGTTCTCCTGCTAATCCTTCAAGTGTTAGATGGAGTGCTTACATTTGCTGGGCTTTCAGTGTTCGGTGTTGAGATGGAGGGGAACACCTTGCTTCGTCAGCTGGCACACGCGTACGGAGCCGGCCCCACACTCTTCTTTGTTAAACTTACCGCTATCGGCTTCGTTATCTTTCTAACCCTGAACGCTCATCGCCGCCGCTATCTGCGTCCGATAATAGCGACCTTGGTAGTGATATACCTCACTCTTGCCGTTATTCCGTGGGTCTACCTGCTGTCTGATTATTGGGCTAGCCGGTAGTAGTTCTGCCGGTCTGTAGTGTGGGTCTAGAATCGGGACTGACTTGGCCGATCCCTCATTCTAGCGGACCTGGAAGGTCCGCGCTCCAGACTGCGCTGTAAATTAGGTTTAAGGACATCACCCAAAATACCGATAACCACTGGTAACTAAGGGGATAGCGCTAAGACCCCCTTACATTCTCGGTAGTTCGGTAGTTTATGCAGTTATCTCCTCACGAACCCCTCTCACAGATCCTGAAGTGTGAGCCCTCTATCCTGACCTCAGGTGGGGCCGTATCAGCTATTACAACCGCAAGAGCCTTTCATGCTCTCGGCTTCCCGGAGCAGGCCTTTAAAACCCTTCAGGCCGGCTTGATCGTACATCCAGACGAACCTTTATTGTGGCGCGAACTGCTCGCGTATTTTATCGCTGAAGAGCTGTACTTCTCGGCTCAGGCCATTATGCAGCAGCTTGAACTGATGGGACACCAGAACATCATCTCAGGAGACGAGCGTCACTTGCTTGCTTCATTCTCTCACATACCCTCGGTCTCCCTCTACATCACCTGCTCAAATGCTGCTAGCAGCGTTGGCGCAGTGCTCTCGGCAGCACTCACGCAATCGTGTGGAGCATCTCAAATTATAGCTATAGACGACGGCTCTACCGACCACACATCTGCTGTGATATCGCAGTTTCCGCGGGTTATTCTCCAACGACATGAACGTCCTCAAGGCATAGCGATAGCCCGCAAAACAGCTCTTGAAGCGGTATCTGGTGACGTGACGGCTTACCTCGATGCCTCAACGATTGCCAGCAAGTTTTGGCTTGAACGACTCCTAATTGCAATGGTGCGCCACCCGGTTGTTGGTGCATTTGGACCAACAATCGAGCGCCATACAGAAGCCTTACCGAATGCGTGGCGCTCTCGCATCATGCCCCGTCAACGTCCTGAACGCGATGATGTTTCTGATACGATACCACTTGGAAGCAACGCTATGTTTATGACCGAGGCGCTACGACGGGCCGCCTTAACCGAGAGCCCGCACCTGGATCTTCTCGATGAACGAGAGATAGGTAAGAGGCTACGCGCTTCGGGGTTTCAGATTCGGTATGTAGCGCGAGCAGTATGTGAGCACATGCGCAACGACTCTATGCAGTCAGCTCTGTCCCATAGATTTGCTGACTGCTTCCCAGTCATAAGAGCAGCAGGTGCATATTCCTCTGAGGAGATGCTCGTTGTGCGGTGGCAGACCCTGCTGCGCGACAGTCTGCGGGAGATGGAGCAACTCAATGCCTCGAGTAGCTTTGCCCTTCTGTTCCCGACGTTTCTAGGGATCTTCTGGACCACAGTAAGAGACCTCCGCGAGCTTCTGTATGAAAGGGATACTCCAGAACGGCGTGTCTGGTGCGCTGACGTGCTTGCTGAGCTTCGCACTGTCATCAACGACCGAGTAGGAACGTACACGGATCTTTTCGATGCAATTATGCTCCACCTGCAGCCGGTGCTTGAGACGCTCCCAGAAGACCTACTGGCCCAAGGGTGGTATCGCGATCCGTCGATTCCACTCACAACTATGTACACATCAAAGTTTCGACTCGTTCTCGATTTCCCCCGTCATGTACTTGAGGCGCTTGAAAACGGAGCTCGAAAGAGCCTTGAAAGTGGCGAACGTCTCTGCGGTGCTGCACATCGGGTCGCCGTTCTGGACATCGCTTACCTACTGCGTTGGCGCAACAAGAACCCCTCTACCCAAGCAGTTCCGCTAGACCCAGAACTTACTAAGGAGCTCGCTCGGTCCCGTATCGATGTTGCTGTATTTGACTCTTCAAAATATTTTATCAGCGAAGCCCAACTTGCGCTCGCGCTGCGTGAATATGCTCCGGTAGAAATTCTGTTCAACGCATCCGGGGTGCAAGATAGCAACGTCCTCTTTGCTTTGTTATTACTCGGCGAATGGTGGGAGGATCTGCCTGCCATCACGGTCTGTAACGCTCCAGCGGGCCTGCAATTAGAAAAGAATATCGTTGTTTCGCGTGAAACACCCGCCGAAACTCTACGAGCTATGATCTTGTGCCAATGAGCTAGAATTTAGGCGGAGCCTGCAGGCCCACAGAGGATTGCAGCAAAACGCTTCTCAAAGGTAGTCATACCATCCTAGCCGAAAGCTACAGTTTTAGGCCACAGAAGACTCCTTGACATAGTGTCAACTGTGGTTTACACTGTTGAATAATGGAAGCAACGCCGCGAAAAGTAGTGATCCTACGACTCGATGACGGAGTTAGCCCATTTGAAGACTGGTTAGACAGTATCCGAGACTCTCTTCTAGTTCGTGCAATTGACTCACGCATTACTAGAGTCCGTGATGTCAACTTTGGAGATCATAAGAGCGTTGGTGAAGGTGTCTTTGAGCTTAGGGTTCACAAAGGCCCAGGGCTACGAGTTTATTAGGGCCTCGATGGAGTGAACCTTGTAGTGCTTTTGGGCGGAGGAGATAAAAGCACTCAAGAAAAAGATATCGAAGAGGCGAAATATCTTTGGAGGAAATACAAAAATGAAAACTGAAGATTATAAATCAACTCTCTTTAAACGACTGAGAGATCCTGAATATGCAGTAGGATACCTTACGGATGTCTTAACAAACGAATCGCAAGAAGCGTTTTTAATAGCGCTTCGAGACGTTATTGAATCCAGGGAAGAAAACTTTTCTTCCCTTTCTGAAAGAAGCGGAATAACTCGTCAGGGCCTCTACCAAGCACTTTCTGGGACCGGCAACCCTCAATTTGGAACCATTAAAGAGGTTCTAAACTCTTTAGGACTCCAATTTACAGTGGCTCGCAAAGAGGTGGCCTAATCTTGCTTCTGTAGGAGTTTGTTCTTTTCCTTTTGCACTGATCGAGAGACGATTCTATTACTACACAGGATGCTTATCTCGAACATACGAGATGCTGGCCATCCCTCACCATTCATTATAACGATTCTCTGCATAGCTTTAACCCTACAACAGTCGCTAATGTATTCATCTTCCCAAAAACATCCTTTGCCTCTTTAAAACTTAACGTCTGCGCACCATCACTCAATGCTTCTTCAGGATGCTCATGAATCTCAATCAACGTGCCGTCAGCTCCAGCAGCGATTCCCGCAAGCGCCATCGCGCCTACAAATCTCCGCACTCCAATGCCGTGAGATGGATCAACAATGACAGGAAGGTGAGACTTCTCTTTTAAGTAAGGCACCGCATTAAGATCAAGCATGTTGCGATAAGCCTTCTCAAATGAACGAATTCCGCGCTCACAGAGTAAGATACGCTCGTTGCCCTTGGAGTATATATATTCAGCTGACTGCAGCAGCTCCTCTAACGTGCCTGAGATACCGCGCTTTAGGAGCACAGGTTTATCTTGTCGCCCAAGAGCATCAAGCAATGTGAAGTTTTGTGAATTTCTAGCACCCACTTGAAAAACGTCTACATAGGGATACATCGATTCTATCTGCGAAACGTCGAGCACCTCCGTGATCACCTTAATACCCTTGGAGTGAGCGATTGAGGAGAACATCGTTAATCCCTCAAGCCCCAATCCACGGAAGGAATACGGAGAGCTACGAGGCTTAAATGCCCCACCTCGCATAACACGCACCCCAACTGAGGCGAGAAAAGAGACGGTTGCCTCTACCTGCTTCTCGTCTTCGATCGAGCACGGTCCAGCCATAATGGTGTGTGTGCCTTCTTGTATAACAACTCCATCACCTAAATCGATGGCTGTTGAATGAACTCTCCAGCTACGCGAAACAAGTTTAAATACATCGGTTACACGGTGAACATCTTTTACACCAGGCAGACGACCGACCAGTCGGATATCAAACTCCTGCTGCCCTATTCCGACTAGATGCGAGGCGCTTTGCGTCTTTACCGGGGTTACGCTCCACGACTTTGACTTAAGAAGCTCAACTGCTCCTTCAATCTCCCGCTCGCTTGCGTTGGCGTGTAGGGTAACTATCATAAAAACTCCGCTACAAATGATTTAATTCGGTTAGACAGAGTGCCCGCGTCGCTCGCTGTTGACGCAGCACCTTCTGGCACGCCCTCAAGCGCCCTGATAAAGGCACTTCCAACGATGGCGCCTGAGGAATGCGCTGTTACGCCCTTGAAACTCTCTCGATCCGTCACACCGAAGCCAACGACCAGCTTGCTTGCGAGATTCATCGCCTTCAGACGTTTAAAAAAATCCTCTCGCGATGAAGAAACCTGCGCCCTGCCACCTGTGATTGCATCTGACGAGAGAACATAGATAAATCCAGGCTCCTCTCCGTCAAAGGCTTTTATTCGCTCCTCCGATGTGCGCGATGTTACAAGGAAGACCGGCTTAATATTATACTCCCGATAAAGTGGCTTGTACTGCCTCAAGTACTCTTCAAAAGGCATATCGGGCACGATGACTCCATCAACGCCGCACTGAGCAGCATCTCTAAAGAACGCCTCCACGCCGTACTGCTCAACTGGATTTAGGTACCCCATTAGAAGTACCGGTATCGAAACAGTAGCCCGCATCCCATTGAGCTGAGAAAACAACACCCCTAGATTCATCCCTTGAGAGAGCGCTTGTAGGTTACTAGCTTGAATAGTTGGACCATCAGCTACTGGGTCTGAGAAGGGAAACCCGATCTCGACCATTGATACACCGGCTTCTTGCAATCCATGCAGTATGCCACGCGTGTCTTCCAACCGCGGAAATCCCGCAGTGAAAAAGACCGAAAGAAACGGCTCAGTAGGAAGTCCGGAGAATCGATTAGCAGCCATTATTTCCCCTCCCCTAGTCGCTCAAGGTAGGTGCCCATATCCTTATCGCCCCGCCCAGATACGACTACAACTACCCGATCGCTTGCCGAAAACTGCATCTTTGACAGGTATGAAATCGCATGCGCCGTTTCGAGTGCAGGAATTATCCCTTCAAGGGTAGATAACTCTTTTGCTCCTTCAAGTGCCTCAGCATCTGTCACATTCACATACTTTACCCTACCTGTTGTAAAGAGGTGCGCGTGTTGTGGGCCAATTCCCGGGTAATCAAGCCCTGCGCTGATGGAATGTGCCTCTTCTACTTGACCATCGGGGGTTTGCATAAAGAGCGTGCGGCTACCGTGCAAGATACCAGGCCTTCCAAGTGCTGTCGTCGCGGCCGACTTTCCGCTCGATACTCCACACCCTGCAGCCTCAACCGCGAACAATTCCACCGAGGCATCTTCTATAAAATGATAAAAGCCGCCCATCGCGTTACTGCCTCCACCAACGCATGCCAGCACATGCGTGGGCTGCTTACCTCCCCGATCAGCACACTGCGCTTTTGTCTCTTCACTGATAACCGACTGAAAGCGCGCCACCATATCAGGAAAGGGATGAGGCCCAACAACTGAACCGATGATGTAGTGCGTGTCGTGCGGATTCGCTATCCAGTCACGCATCGCTTCGTTTGTGGCATCTTTAAGTGTTCGACTCCCGCTCGTTACACCTCGCACTTCAGCCCCAAGCAGCCGCATGCGCGCGACGTTCAATGACTGACGGGCCATATCAACTTCGCCCATATACACCACACACGGCATTCCCATCAGAGCACACACCGTTGCCGTAGCGACACCGTGCTGCCCTGCGCCAGTTTCAGCGATGATGCGGGTTTTCCCAAGTTGACGAGCAAGAATTATCTGCCCGATGGTGTTGTTTATCTTGTGAGCCCCTGTATGCAGCAGGTCTTCACGTTTTAGTAACACCTCGCAGCCGTGCTTCGCTGAAAGCCTCTTTGCATGAAAGAGCGGAGTCGGGCGCCCTGCAAAATCCCTTAGCAACTCTTCAAACTCAGCTTTAAAAGCCGGAGTTTCAATTATCTCTCTATATCGACCTTGAAGCTCTGTGACATTCGGATAGAGCATCTCTGGAACGTACGCCCCTCCGAAGTCACCAAAAAATCCCCCTTCATTCGCCTCAAGTCTCATACTGCACGTGCCTCACTAATAACTTCTCTCACTAACGCTGGATCCTTTTCGCCAGCTCGGACTTCCACTTTTGAATTAATATCTACGCCATAGAGTTGCGGGATACGCTCTGCCATCTGCCGCACCTCTCGCATATCTTCTGGGCCAACTCCCCCCGCTAATAAAAATGGAGTTGCTGCCGTATACGTCTCAAGGAGCCGCCAATCGAATCTCCTTCCAGTTCCACCTCGACCACTGTCCAGCACGAATAGATCTACCCCTGGCAACGCTTGAATTGCTGCCAGACTCTTTGAATCACCTGAAACCTCAATCGCTTTAAAGATATGAAGGGCAGGAAGCGCTCGCTTAATTTCAGCTACATAATGCGTGTCTTCATCTCCGTGGAGTTGCACAGCGAAAAGACTACCACTTCGCGCGCACTCAATAAGGCTCAAAAGCGGCTCATTCCGAAAGACTCCTACCGTTTTAACATCTGGGCCAACGCCACGTACGAGCTCTGCTACCTCCGCCGGCTTTACATAGCGCGCGGAGTCCTTTACAAAGATAAAACCGATATAGTCTGGCTCTTCACGACAGATATCGCGCACGTTAGCGGCTTCCCTCATTCCGCATACTTTTACGCGCAGCGTTTTCATTAGATAGCCTCGAGTAAGTCTCTACAGGCTGCCGCCGGATTAGCTGTTTTCATAAACGCTTCACCGACTAGGAATCCCCGGTAGCCAGCCTCTCTTAGAGAGCGGATAGCTTCAGGCGTCGATATCCCGCTCTCACTTATCTTGGTGCATCGCGCTGGAAGCTTCTCAGCTAATTCGAAGGAAGTCTCAATAGAGACTGAAAATGTTGCAAGGTCGCGGTTATTAACTCCGATAAGGTCGATATCATCACTACAGTGCGAATCAACCTCAGCTGCGTTGTGCACCTCGAGTAGTACCTCAAGACCAAGAGACCGGGCCAGAGTTGCAAAGGCTTTAGTCTGCTCCGGTGATAGAGCAGCAGCAATTAAGAGAACAACATCGGCGCCGATAGATTTAGCCTCGATGACCTGGTACTCGTCGACGATAAAGTCTTTGCGTAAAATGGGGCAGTAATTGAACCGCCTCGCCGTCTGAAGGTCCTCATTTTTCCCACCAAAGTAGTGCTTGTCCGTTAAAATAGAGAGCGCTGAAGCACCAGCTTGCATGTAGCCGAGCGAAAGCTGCTCGACAGAGATGTGTTCAGCGAGCACTCCTTTAGAGGGCGACTTACGCTTAATCTCTGCGATAATCCCTTTGAGATCGCCACGGTGCAAATACTGCGAAAGCGATACCGTTGGTGACTGAAAGTAGATGCTACCTTCCAGAAGCTTTACTGGATAAAGCTCACGCGCCTCGGCCACCTCTCGTTTTCTATTGAGCACTATCTCTTCTAAAATTGTTGCCATATATCCCTACCCTATACTTTGCACTAACGCCTCTTGTGCTCGGCCTGATCTAATCGACTCGGTTGCTTTTTCAACCCACTCACCTAAACTTCCCCTACCCTCATATCGCCACATTGCGACAGCAGCATTGGCCACAACGGCACACTCCTGAGCCGCTGTAGCAGATCCTTCAAGCACTGCACGCACGATCGCAGCACTCTCTTGCGGGGTCTCTCCACCGCGTAACTGCTCAGCCTCAACAACATCAAATCCAAAGTCGTGCGATGAGAGGTCAGCGACCCCCTCTTCGTAAGCTACCCGCGCGGTACCTGTCAAAGAGATCTCGTCGTACCCGTCAAGGCTATGCACAACAGCAAAGCGCTTACCCCTTCGGGTAAAGAGGTATGAGTAGAGCCTCTGCAGCTCAAGATCATATACTCCAGCGTAGTGAAACTGCGGCCTTGCTGGGTTTACAAGGGGCCCAAGCACATTAAAAACTGTTCGGATTCCAAGGCTCTTCCTCACCGGCTGCACACGCTTCAACACTGGATGAAAAAGTGGGGCGTGAAGGAAACATACCCCTGCTTCCTCTATCCCTCGTAGTGCCTGCTCTCTATCTGCTGTAAGCTTCACACCCAGAGCCTCAAGCACATTCGATGAGCCACAGGAAGATGATACAGCGTAGTTTCCATGCTTAGCTACTTTGTATCCGGCTCCAGCCAAAACAAACGCCACCGTAGTTGAGATATTAAAGCTCCCCTTATGGTCGCCCCCCGTACCACATACATCGATCAGCGAGTGATCTCCCAAATCAACTGCGATACAAAGCTCCTGCACAGCCTGAGAGAAGCCATCAAGCTCATCAAGAGTGGGGCCCCGCATCTGGAGTGCAGTCAACACAGCAGCTATCTCAGCTTCTGCAGTCGACTCAAGCAGGAGTGAGTGCATAAGATTTCTGCTCTCTTTAACCGAGAGATTGTCTCGCTGAATTAAACGCTCAAGCAGCTCTTTCATACGAGATCCAATTTTCAAGCATCGTTCTTCCCGTTTCTGTTAAGATCGACTCAGGATGAAACTGCACCCCACAAACCGAAAAGGTACGATGTCGTAAAGCCATGACTTCGCCACTGTCATCAACAGCGGTCACAACAAGCGAGTCTGGGATGGAGTCCTTGGCAACCACCCAGGAGTGATACCGTCCAACATTCAACTTTCGAGGCAAGCCCCGAAAAAGCTGCTCCTCAGGGTCGATGACCTTCATCGGCCGAGTCTTTCCGTGAATAGGGCTTTCAAGGTTGTGCAGAGTGCCTCCAAAGCTCTCCCCTATACATTGATGCCCAAGACATACCCCAAGAATATTCTTGCGCGGCGAAAACTCTCGTACAATCGCTGGCATTAACCCAGCCTCGGATGGTATCCCTGGACCCGGGGAAAGGACTATGTGCGAGAACGGCTCAACATCTGCAAGCGTTAGTTGGTCGTTGCGCTTAACCGTAACGCTTACCCCGTCAAACGATTCAAGCATATGAACAAGGTTGTAGGTAAACGAATCGTAGTTATCGATCATTAAGATATTCATACTGTGTCCTAGTTTAGCTCCCCTGCCCGTCTAATCGCTGCCCGCACAGCCCCAAGCTTTGCGTGTGCTTCTTGCAGCTCTTTCTCAGGAACAGAATCAGCAACGATCCCCATCCCCACCTGATAGACAAGGGTGTTTTTCATACTAAGAAGCGAACGAATCATGATTCCGAACACTGCATCACCATTTGACCCAAAAAATCCAACAGCGCCACCGTAGTGTCCGCGCCGCACGGGTTCTATCTTATCAAGGATAGTCATTGCGCTGTGTTTTGGAGCCCCTGAAAGTGTTCCAGCCGGGAAGGTGTCTGCGACGATTTGTGCCGCGGAAACATCACCTACGATATCGCCGACAACCTCTGAAACAAGGTGAATAACATGCGAAAAATATTGTAGCTGCCGAAACTTCTGCACCTTAACTCCCGCACAGTGCCGGCTGAGATCGTTACGCGCTAGGTCTACGAGCATGCAGTGTTCTGCATTCTCCTTCTCGTCATGAAGCAATTCCTCAGCTAGCTCCCGATCGTGGTCGTCTTTACCAGACCGCGGAATCGTTCCAGCTATCGGATAGATAGACGCCTTGCCATTCTGCACCAGGATCTGCGCCTCAGGTGACGAGCCGATTAGGCGATAAGCCCCGAAGTCACAATAGAAAAGATAGGGTGATGGATTTATCGAACGTAGCGCGCGATACACCTGAAAATCATCCCCTTCAAATTCTTGAAGGTAACGGCGCGAAGGCACTATTTGAAAAACATCACCTCGCGCAATGTGGCGCTTGCAGCTTTCAATCATTGAGAGAAACTCAGCATCGCTCACAACTGGCTGCTCGTGTCCACGCGCTACAAACTGATGCGTCTTTATAGGCGCCTCAAGCGCTGCGTGAATAAAACTCTCTGCAATCGGGCCGTCTGGCTCACGGTCTGGCCGGTTTTCAAGCACGTGTACCTCTTTACGGAAGTGGTTGAAGGCGAGCACGTAGCGGAAGATAAAGAAGCGAACCTCTGGAATAGTAAATCGCTCGTCAATCTTGTTTGAAAAAGTGATGCGCTCTGCGTATTGAATACTATCCCATCCGAGATACCCAAAGGCCCCGTTCACTACCCCCTTCGGTAGCTGTTGAGGTGCTGCGTCGCAGGAGCCAAGAAATTTTGAAATCTCCTCGCTTAACCCAGACTCCTTTGCCATCTGGCGTGTGGCGATGCAACGTGAACCATCAAAGAGCGAGAGCACTCCTTTTTCAACTCGCAGCTCTGCGATTGGGTCGCAACAAATGAACGAGCGACAATCGTCAGCACTGCTGAAATCACCGCTTTCAAGCAGCATAGTGTGTGAGTATCTGTCGCGTAGACGGAGATACACAGCAATCGGAGAAGTAAGATCCGCCGTAACGGTCCTACACGTAGTTTTAAAGTTCATGGCAAGCTCTGCCCCTGAAGTAAGGTTGTAATAATACGAGATGCGCTATGATGCGGGAAAGGGTCTAGATGTAGGCCTATGGCCACCAAGGAAGGAAGGAAGAGAAGATATTGCTTGCTTGTAAAGCCATGATTACCAGGGTAAGGGCTACTGCGACTTAAGTCAAATGAAAAATGGGCGAAAGGAGGCGTCAGATTTGCTATCTGAAGCGAAGGCGTTGGAGCGGACAGCCCCTCAAGGTGCCTACCAATCACCAAAAACGTCTTGGACACCCGCGCACATAGCGCTCTAGTTGCGAGCGAGCGCTTCAGCCTCTAAGCCACTTAATAGTAAGCTCCCGCAGTGTATGCATTCTTTCTGCCATCTTAACAAGCAGAGTAGCAGTTACCGCTGCATGAGGCTTCTTGTCGGATTGTAGGTCTTCCCAAAATTCCACGTCACCTAAGACGTCATACCGCGGAGCTTTCTTACGTTCGTTGCGTTCAATGCGCACGGAAGTGGAGGTGTTGTCGTCATTTTCCTGAATGATCGAAAGGACCGGCTCACTATTTGCAGCTAGGGTAAGTTCGAAGGCACGCTCGTCTCTATTACTGGCACGTGGCTTCAGCGGCGAGCGATCTAGGCTTCGTAGCTCTTCACGAGTGACATCTATTTCTCCGCTGAAATGAAACGCTGAATATTTAATCTCATCAGGGGGAATCTCGGCGAGGATTTTTTGCGCGAAGCCCCGCATCTCGCTTGGGCTAGTCAGCGAAGCAAGGGGTATCTCAAAAAAGGCACCGGGTTCATCTTTATTACAAGAAACTTCAGCTCCCAGCTTTTCAAGAGCTGCCTTGTGGATACGCAAATACTTGCGAAAGTCTTCTGACACTGACAATTCCAGCTCGACCACAAACTCGGGTAATGCAGGCTATCGGCCAGTGCCTCTTTCTGCGAATAACGCCATTTTGATTAGTCCTCGATATGGGGCCCACTCCGCATTGCCTGCCATGGTCTGAGATGATTTTTCGAGAAATCTTCCCACGTCGGCCGAGCGAGTATTACAGAAAAGCTAGCAGGCATCTACTTTCGAGGGATAGCCCCAGCCTCTTCCGATAGACTTACTAACCCAACGACCGTCTGACCTTGTGGCTCCAAGGTCCTTAATATCTTCAAGTTAAGAAACATCGAATGAAGATCGACATTATCCTGCAATAACAACACGTTAGTTTACTCAACGTTCATAACGTTGGGCACACCAACGTTTCAAACGTTGGGCAATCACTTTCGCTCGCGCTGGTTGGTTATGCTCCAGAAGAAGCTTCAGCTCAATCGCTCGGGTGGTCTCTTCTTTTGCCTTATCAGAATTAGACCCTGCAAATGCACCTTGAAAGTATGCACATGCCCTTTTACAATATGCGTATGCACAAATCCTTTCACCGATTCATTCTGAACAGAGAGGGCTTTTTGGCTGCGCTCTCGGAACGGGGATACTCGTCTGTCTCCGAACTCGCTGGGGCGCTTGGTGTACACCGAAACTCCCTTAGCAATTATATAAACGGCAGCCAGGTCTTTCCTGAGGTTTTGGAGAAGGCGTTGCTCGCGCTGCGCGTTGACCCAGCTACAATCATTAAGCTTACAGGGCCATCCGTTGATGACTCTTCTCGAGTGATAGCCGAATTAACTGATCGTATTGCCACAAAAAACCTGGGGTGCTGTGTGGTTCTATTTGGTTCTCGAGCACGGGGGCGTCACAAGCCCTTTTCGGATTTTGACCTGGCAGTGTATGCTCCCGCCGGAATTCCGTTTGTAGATTTCAGTTTGATGCTTTCGTGTGTGGATGAGTTTAATGAATCCACGATGCACACCGCGCAGCTGACAAACATCTCGGCCGCGGATGATGGGTTTTTGAACCAGATTGGTCCTGACCTACGATTTTTAGCCGGCTCTCACGTGGCATGGAATAGTCTAGTGGATAGGGTACGAGGTGCTCTTCATGCAAGATAATAAGTTAGCTGAATCAGCAGATCTCTTTTCTCAAGCGCTTACCGCCTTGCAAAAATCACCCACCGATCGAATTGCTTTTGCGGGAGCTTCCAAATGCTTTGAAGTTGCGTTTGAATACGCGTGGAAGTGGTTTAAGAGACAGGCAGACACCGCTGGATTTGAAGTGTACGGCCCTCGCGACTCAATTAAAGCGGCAGCGCAGCTTGGATTAATTCAGGATATCCAACGGTGGGAGCGATTTCTCCACGCGCGAAATCTCTCAGTGCACGATTACCTAGGGATCTCTGATGCTGATTTCTCAGACGTCATGTCGGACTTCGATCGAGCTCTTGTAGAATTAAAAGTGGCAAAGCTAACCTATAAGTGAGCGTATTGTATTCCCCGCTACTAAGCGCCGCTCTCGTTGGGTAGTTATGAACGATTCTTTATTTGCACTGGTCTAGACCTGATCTGACAACCTCCACTCCAAGAGAGCTGTTTTTTAAGCAGCCAACGGAACTGTCAGCCGACTCAAATCTTTTTCAGTCACCAGACAACGGTCTTCAAGAAATGTCTGCATAGGAGTCCTTCCCTTGCAGTGTTTTCCTTGATTCGATGGTTCGATAGAGCTTTTTTCGGAAGGCGACGCGATAAAACTCGTCTTGGATTGTACGATTCAGACGTTCGCAAATACCGTTGGTCTGCGGATGATTTGCCTTAGTTCTTGTGTGCTCAATATCATTGAGCGCCAAGAAGAGCTGATAGTCATGAGAGTCCTCGCGTCCGCAATACTCGGTGCCCCTATCGGTGAGAATACGAAGCAGTGGCACCTCGTACTTCTCAAAAAGTGGCAGCACTCGGTCATTGAGGATGTCAGCCGCTGTGATCGGTACCTTCTGCATGTACAACTTGGCACAAGCCACCTGCGAGTAGGTATCAACGAACGTCTGCTGATAGATCTTCTCAACGCCCTTGATGAACCCGACGTAGTAGGTATCTTGAGAACCAAGATAACCAGGGTGCGCCGTCTCAATCTCACCGTGCGCCTCTTTTTCCCGTTGCCGCCTTTCAAGCGCTGCAAGCTGCCCTTCCGTCAGGATGATGCCTTCCTCGGCTACACGAGCCTCGAGCGCCTTGAGCCGCTTCTGCATCGTTTCAAGACCATGCCGAAGCCAAACTCCTCGAACACCGCAACCGGATACGAAAATACCCGCCTTGCGAAGCTCATTGCTGACTCGGATCTGTCCCCAGGCAGGCTCATCGAACGCCATCTTCACTACCGCGGCTTCGGTCTCCTTGCTGACTCGGTTCTTTCGATTGGGTTTGCGCCTACTCTCATCCCGGAGCGCCTCAACGCCACCGGTCTCGTAAGCTTCCTTTACCCTATAAAACGTGTCCCTCGAATACCCCATCACGCGACAGGCTTCCGATACGTTCTGCAGGCACTCTCCTAGCTCTAGCAGTCCGAGCTTCGACTTGATAAGTTTCTCTTCACGGGTCATAGGTTTCTCCTTTCAGGGTTAAGTTACGGTCAATAACTCTCTTGGAAGGAGAACCAGGATCCACCTCTTCGGGCAATCCTTTAATTGTCAGATCTGATTTAGACTAGGGCAGCTACATAAACTTTTTGTAATTTAACTGTTATAGAAAGACACATGTTTTTATAACATCACATGTACACATTTCCGATTGAAATCGCTAAAAAGTTGACCACCCGACCGCAGTCAGAAAATTGCTCCCTCAGCCTTAACTCCAAGGCCCTCTCGCCTTCCATTCTACAAGATTAGAATCACCACCAAGAATTGGCGCGATAAATTGAACAATTGAATCTACCACCACAGACAAAGTCCTAGTATCTTGCTCCTTCGTCATTTTTCTCAAGAAAGCATGCCACTGCGTCTTCTTCAATGCTTCCTCAGAGAATGTAGTAGTAAGTCCAAGAGGAAGCTCTTTTGGTAACGTAGTGCCACGACGAGCAAATGTAGCTTCTACTGCGCGCACAACTTCTGAATATGTAAACGCGAAGTGCTGCGAAAGAAAATAAAGATCAAAATAATCTTTCATCCTCGTATTCTGCATACCGTGAGTAACTATCGCGTGGAGTTTCTCTGCTACAACCGTTTCCTTTCGGTAGGCCTTTAATCGGGGGGCTTCGTGATCGAGCAGCGTAGGATAAATAACTTCCGCAGGAGGAGGAACTACAGCATCCCCAATGCCTATATCAATTTGCATCGGGACTTTGGCTACCCCTAGATACGCCATAAGCGTCACTCTGGAGCCAACATAATCATGAAGGGATCTTATTTCTTCAACACCCACCGAATTTTCGTCGAATCGAAGTCCGTCGTCATCCCCTACTTCAATTAAGCAAATCTCTTTAAACACCTGCTTCATTTCGGCAAGAGACGATTCTCCATACCCAAGAAGATCTAAATCTCTGGTACTTCGGTGCATGCCTTCGCCCCATCAAGCAAAAAGCGTCGCACCCTTGAGTACGAATCTCCCAGCATGGATGGATTTTGATAAGCGATATAAAAGACGCTCAATTCCAAAGCGAGCGAGAGTAAGGTTAAACTGAACTTGTTGCTCCCTCGCGACATTTAGCAGCCGTGCATGAATAGATGCCGCTGGGTTTTTTCCTTTTGTCTTCATTGGATCGCTTCTATGTAGGGGCGAATAATATTTGTAACGTGACAGATTTTAGAATATTTCCAAAGAGTATCAATATTAATCTGCTTTTTTGCCCACGCATCTTTTAGAGCTTCGAGAGCTACATCGAGCCCTACCTTACTTCTATACTTAAAGCAGTCGATTATTGTTTTTTCAATTGAGTAGATCGGAACTTCTCTCCCCTCTATCTTGTGATACTGAACGCCTGTCTTGAGTGCCACTCCAGAAGCCCTCATAACCCGAATCGGTGGATACTTTGACTGTGGGCGTCTTGCTCTCACGTTGAGGGTAATCCAAACCTCATGTGGATTCTGGGTTCCAATGCCATGAAACTGAAGCGCAGAAAGATGAGAGATTATAGCATTAGGAAGCCGTACTGAGACTTCAACGAGAGAACTATGCTCGGAGCTGCTCGAGTTTGGGATCCGATAGAGCCCACGCCCTACTTGTTCAAGGAGTCCCCTCTTCACGAGATCTCTGAGTGCCGCCCTTGGTACAGCAATATCCCGCGGCCGTAGAAGACCTAGCTTCTTTGCTACTGAGAGAATCTCTTTATCGTATCTCATATGCCTAGCATACTAGATGTTGATTGTTACATACAAGTAGCAACATTTTGTAATTATCACAACATGTTGATTTTATATATGAATTACAGCTAAAGTCAGATAAATGGATCTATCGCCTAGTAGACAGGAAGGTGCCAGGTACGCGCGATTTAGCTAAAAACCAGACAGGAATCCCAGACTTCCAAGCACCTCCTCCTCTCCTTAAGTTCATCGACACTACCGAGGCTATGGTCCGACAGGCTCACCACAATGTCGATGAACTTCCTCCTTCGCGCCAAGGCGCTATGGCGGAACGAGCCCCTCTTATGACTCCTTTGATCCTCTCGTGGTGAGCCACGTCGAACCATCGCCAGGGGACTTCTAAAATCCGCTTCCTGAGAGACGGAGCTACAGAGCTGTATCTTACATGCGGCTTCTTAGCGCTGCTTGGTGTCTGTAGAGGCTATCAGGCGCGACGACCAGTGCAGAAAACGCGCGGAAAATGGGCCGCCAGACTCAAAAAGCCTTCTCAGGCACCAATGCCGCACGGCTGTTTACTAGTCGGGCACTCTCGAAAATCACCGACCGACAACCGAATCCACTCCCAACTACCTAGCTTGCTGATATAACTCGACAATTATTCGATCTTCTTAGTAATTGAAGAATTGGCGTTCCCGACCCATACGGAACATGCACGCAGATTCTTTGCGCGCGTAGTCTAACGCGACCTAGGCATAGGCATAGGCCTAGGACTAGGTTTAGGTGCCTAGCTCGCGTCGGTGACCCCGCGCATTTCAAAGATTCCTCGGAAACAGCGCTTGTAATGTCCCGCAGGTGCACCCTAATCTCTATGCCTCGATGCGGACAGCTCTCGGTACAATGAGCGATGTAGCAGATGGCTAACTGCCTGTTGTTAAATCTTTTTTTCTTCTGCCTGAGGCCGATCCGTTACATCACAGAGACCAATAAAACCAGCATACCTCCTGATGTAACCACACTAGCCAGTTAAGTAAGAGTGCATAAGGACATGCGACACCGATCTGACGATTTGCAGCGTGTGCAGGCGCAATCAACTCCTGCCGTCGTCCCATCAAGGGCTCTCACGGCGAACCTTCCGATCATTAAGGCGCTGCCAAGTCGTCGAGAGCTCGAGCTGAAGGTTTTAAGCACCAACGCACTTGAAGGGACCCTCAAGGCGCTGCTGGAAGAGGTTAAGTTCGATAACGACCACTACCGCTGGAAAACAGCGGTACTCACCGGTAGGTTCCAGAACACAGCTGGAGAGCAGATCTCGGGCAGAGAGCTACTTGAAGCGCTGACAGAGCGGAGGTATCGAGACCGATTTCCGCACAGTCGAAAGGATCTCAAGGCCATAAATCAGGAGCCTGGATGTAACGTCAGTGACGTTTATGACGCTTTTATGATGCGCGAATACGACCTTATTCCGCTGCGAGATAAGGTGGCTGGGCAGCTCGTTGAGTGCTTGATTCCGGCATCCTTTAAAATTGATAAGCTTGCGAATAACTCCCCAGAGGTGCTCCAGAAGGTTGTGTCTCAGGTCTGCGAGGTGCTCTTCCACGGCGATGTCTTCGCCATGTCTCCCGATACGCTGTCGCAATTCGACGTGTTGCTCAAGCCTAGAAAGGGCTCACATCGTGAGCCGTGTGAGGTCACCGCCACAGCGCTGCTTCAGGCGTTGTCGGTAGCACGCTTTAAGCGCGAGCGAGGAGCGGACTTTAAGAGCGAAAAGGGGGTCTTACGAAGCCAAGGCTACACCGTTTCAGACACCCTGCTTGCGGCGCGTGCCGAGATTCTTTCAGCCCGCCGCGCCGATGCTGCCACCCGCGCGGTGTCTGTTGAGTCGCTTGAGGAGGCCCTTGTATCGTTTGACCCAAGGGCTCCCGCGGAGGTCCTGCGCGCCATCTTTGCCGCCAAGTGTGCTGGACGCGAAGCGGAAGTTATCTACAGCGACCTCGTCTCGCTTGGCGTGCGTGATAGGCAGGGCCGTGAGGCCTCTGCTCACGTGATCCTTGCTCGCTATGCGGAGGCGCTCTACCGAACAGAGCATCCGGGTGAGGAAGCAACGATCGACCAGATCCTTCGCTCAAGCGACTACCGGTTTGAAGTAGCGCTCGTCCGCTTTAAGCGGGAGGTGCTCCAGATTGCTCCCAAGAAGAAGTTTCCTCTCAGCTTCGCTTCGTTTGACGACCACCAGGTGCAGGAATTCATCGAGCAGGAAAAGCTAGGGAATATCATAAAGCCACTCGGCCTAAACCCGGGGGTGTTGATTGAGTCGCTTGCGCTCTTAGCGCCAGACTCGTTCACTGGCCGTGACATCTCTGAGTTTGTGCGTCGATACGTGGGCCTTGAGGTCGAACAGGAATCTGGTTCTGACGAGCTCTCGAAATCGGCAGATGTCTCAAAGAACGGGTATATCTTGGCGCTCCTCGCCGCCCTTGATGCGCACCAGCGTATCTCAGATATCGCTGGCCGAGGTGACCAGCACCTGGGTCTCTTTATCCGCACTCTGCGGCCGCAATTTGAGGCAGATGCGGGCGCCGTACTGCAGGGGCTCGATAACCAAGCCTGCATGTACCGTGACATCTCACAGTTCACGTTCGGGGAGCAGGCGCGCGAGTTTCTGCAAAGGTTGCACGAACGGGCGGCTGATCACTTTAGGCAAGTCTTGAGCTTCGAGTTTAAGCATACTCGCACCGAGCCATTTCCGTACCAGCGCGAGGGGGCGCGGTTTCTGGCGGCTCGCGATGGGGCGTTGCTTGCCGATGAGGTCGGGCTTGGGAAGACTTATCAGGCTGCTGCAGCGGCCCTTGCGATCGACGCCAAGCGCGTTTTGTGGGTCACGACTGCATCCAGTAAGCAAGCCGTTTGTGACGACCTGTGCGAGCATTTTGATCTGACGACGCACGAAGTTGCAGTTATCTCCGACTCTAGCGTGCAGGCCCGCTCCCGACAGATCAATGCACTCAATGGTCAGCGCTTTATCATCACTAACTACGAGACGCTTGTGGCTCTCCACGCTCGGCACAAAAGGGAATTCGAGGCGCTGACTGCCCGTCTTGATCTCTTGATACTCGATGAGGCTCAGCTGGTAGACAACCTGCGGGCTGCCCGAAGTCAGACCATCAGGAATATCGAGGCGCCAAAGCGCTGGTTGTTGAGCGCTACGCCGTACCAGAATAATTTCGCAAACCTGTGGTCGACCCTAAATATGCTCCAGCCCGACCGCTTTTCGAACAAGCAGGCGTTCATAGATATGTACACGAGCGACACAAAGGGGCTCCTGCGTCTGCACGACGTACTTGCCGATGTGATGCTTCGCCGCACGAAGGCCGAGACGATCGCGCGCTTTGAGGACCCCTCAGGTGAAGGCTTTCACGATCAGCTTGTGCGCAAGGCGCCGCGCATTCCGACCCTCAGGGCGGTCGATCCCGCAGTTGAGGGCCACGTGCAGCTTGCCCCCGAGCAGGAAGAGGTGATGGCCTGGATGATTGACGACTTCGTCGGCTGGGCAGAGCACTATAACTCAAACTACGCGCAGGAAGGTGCCGAGATAGATATTAACACGATCTCAGCGCTGGTTAAGTTTCACTGGCTTCACGTAGCGATGTACCAGCCGGAGCTGGCAGGCATCGCCTGTGAGAGTCCAGTTCTGGATGCTGCGCAGCGCATCGCGCTGCAACGCATCACTGCCGGAGAGAAAGTGATTTTGTGGGCGTGGAATCGCGAGATCGTCGAGAAGCTTGAGCAGCGGATGTGTGCTGCGGGTGCAGGCGCGCAGCGCTTCGACGGTACGCTTTCAAGCGACGAAAAGGGCCTCTCTCGCACGAGGTTTCAGGAGGACCGTAATTCGCGTGCGCTCGTTGCAAACTACAAGTCAGGGGGCATGGGCCAGACGTTTACCGCCGCCACATCTGCTATTATCGCACAGCTGCCCCTTGCCGTTCCGACCCTTCTTCAAGTGGAGGGAAGACACAACCGTTTAATTGGGCTCAACAACGTTCGGCACGCTAAACAATTCTCTGATGTGGTCTATATCGTGCCGTGCTTCTCTGAGTCGTTCTTGGCCGGGATCGAAGACCCCGAAATGCGCGCCGTTCTTTCGGCCGGTACCTTGGCAGAGCAGACCTTGGCGCGCCTCAAGGGCGCTCGAGTCATCTACAACTTCATCATGGAGTGCTACGCAGACCCCAGTATGCTCGAACAGGAGCTCAACCGATCGCTCTGTGAGGCGATGGGGCTCAAGCGAAAGGTTAGTAGCGCTGGACTAGGAGAGTCGCTTCAGGTGGGTAAGCGCCGTCTCTTGCGCATGTCAGAGCAGTTCCTTCCTGTGTGGCAGAACCCGGCGCTTACACCCGCGTCGCGCGACGGCATCTCAGCCCTCATCCAAGGTCTTCGCCCCTTCCCAAAGGCAGCGGTAGATATTGCGGCGGTGTTCAAGAAGTACGGCCGAGCCCCTGAAGCTGACCTTGAGCTGGCGCTGAGTGCGGTCTCGTATGAGAATAAGTGGCTTCGAGAGCTGCTGGTTCGTAGGCTTGCCGCGTCGCTTGACCGAGCCTACGCAGAGTCGCCAGGTACGGGGCTGGCCGAGCGTTGTGGTGGCTCTGTGGAAGGGTTTGTCATACGGCTAGCCGGCTTGGAGATGGTGCCTGAGATGGCCAAGCTGCGCGATGATCTTTCAGCGCTTGGGAACTCTCCATCCGATCGCCGTCTCCGAGAGCGCTTTGCCTTCGGGATGCTTGCGCTAGCCGAGAATGCCCAGGCGCTTGAGTTCGTAAGACAACATAGAGGGCTTTTCGAGGGCCACCCTGCGCGCGCGCAAAGCGAGTTGATATACACCACAGGGCTCGTAGCGCAGCTAGATGGTGGGCTCTTTGCAGGTGGTGAATCGTTGCACGAGAGCTTTGATGCTTTGGCGGCCGAGGTGCGCGGCAGGCTCCACTTCGCTTTAGACGACTTCGCGGGTCGCGATCGCGGCACAGCTATCAAGATTGCCCAGAACGACCCCGACTGGCACGGGTCGATGGACGATTTGGCAGCGCTCCTTGTGGGTTGGAAGAAGCTGGATCGGGAGGAGATACTCGAGGAGTTCCGAGCTGCCTTGGGTAGTATTCTCGATGGTGAGTACCTGCAGTGGCGCTACGACGATCAGGAGCGAGACATCGGCCGACGCATCAAATATCTCTCGGATAAGCCTGCTTTTTGGGAGGCTTTTCGTGCAAACTGTCGCGCGAGTCTGAGCGTCTCGAACATTGGTCGAGCGGCTATGAGCTCCTCCCTCTTACGAGAGTTTGAGGCAGTCAAGAAAGCCGCCAGTGGAACAATTGAGAGAGTGGAGGGGCGGCGAGCGCGCACATTTATCTCCAGCCTTCCACGGCTATCGCTAGAGGAGCTGCACGAAGAGATCGACCGGCTCAGGGAGGAGAAAAAGCGGGCGGGGACGCTTCTCAGTGGAACGGCGAGCGCCGATGAGGTTAGGCAGATCTCAAGCGAGTTTGGACTCGATGCGGAGCAGCTCTCGAATCTCTTCGGGCGTGCCGAGGCGGAAGCCCTCGTCAAAGATATTGGTGGGGCGCTCGCCTGGGCAACAGCTGAGCAGCATATGCGCGCGATCGTGTCGGGTGAGCAAACGGGCGACGCACAGGGTGCGATCGGAGCCGTGCAACGTAAGGCAAATTTATATCGCCACGCGGGCGAAAGCTGGCTTGCATCTCAGTTTGATGAGCTTGCTCGCCGGTTCCGGAGCTACAACAGCTGCTCTCATACTAAGCTTGAGTACACGCTCCACGAGACCGATGCAGCGGCTACCCTGACGAGGATGGGGTGTCTTGAGGATGATCTCATAAATTGCTTCAACACAAACGGGAACCCGGTCTTCACGCAGTTCGTGACAGGCGCGCTTGGCTCGAAGAACATGAAGATGATCGTGGCACGCGATTCGACTGGCCGCGCCGTGGCGCACGCCATGATGAAGGTGCGCCAAGACGCCGATGGTACCCCGGTCTTCTACCTCGAGCGTGGGCTCGCCTCGGGCGCCTACGATTTCAGGGAAGAGATGCTTGAGCTTATGGCAGCGAAGGCAGAAGCGATCCACGAAAAGTGTGGGATTCGTCCACGTGTCATGGGGCAGGTGTTTGGGAAGGTCCGAGACACTGACGTCGAGGTGTTCGGAACCGGCTGCTACAGCCGCCTTGAGTACGTTGAGGCAGTGTTTCAACTCCGCGACGGAGCCCACGTTCGCCACCATGCGCGCGAGTTTAAGGGGGGCGCCTCTGCCCGAGAGGGAGCAGACCTGGAAGGTGCAGGGCTGGGGGCAACTGTTCTTGGGATCGGCACCGCGAACAAGCGATTTAACGAGTACCTCGACGAGCTACGCGAGGTTGGCGCCACCAGGGTTGTCGACGTTCGAGCGCACCCTTTCAGTCGTAGATTTCCGCATTTTAGCAGGGACGAATTCGCCACGCGCCTCAAGAAAGAGGGTATCGAGTACACATGGCTGGGAGACACTCTTGGAAACCCTGCAGATGAAAGAGGAGACCGAACCCTTGAGGGTTTCGAGCGCTACCAAAATGATCCGCGCTACAGCGAGGGGCTGCGGCAGCTGCAGGCGCTGGTGCACGAACCCGGCGCAGTTGTTGTAGTGACCTGTGCTGAGGGTCGAGAGATAGACTGCCACAGAAGGTACATATTGCACGATGTTCGCGCGCGAATAGCGCGGGGAGAGGGGTAATGCCGAATACAGGGGCCGACAAGCAGCGGTTCGCAGCATCGCTTTCCTTCTCGCAAGTGAACATGCCCCTGTCTCTTGAGCGGATCAAGGGTTGGGTGGATGCATACCGTGCGGCGCATGAGGGGGAGTTTCCAACTCAAAAATCTGGCGCCATCAAGGACCGCGAGGGTAATGATACGGGAGAGACTTGGAGCGCGGTTAATGCTCTGTTTAGGGTCGCCGCCAAGGGCTGTGCTGCGCGTGGCTTGCAGCACTGCGGCTTTGGCTCTCTAGCAGATTTTCTGGATAAGACTTATCCAAATGAGCGTGAGCCTCGGATCGAGAAGGCCGCCCTGAGTCTTTCGCAGATAAAAGAGTGGGTGGATGTGTACCGTGCGGAGCAAGGGGGGAGGTTTCCAACCATGCTCTCTGGCGCTATCAAGGACCGCGAGGGAAAGGATACGGGGGAGACTTGGGCGGCAGTGAATAGTCTGTTTAGGAGCGCGGCCAAGGGCTTTCCTGCGCGCGGCCTAGAGAACTGCGGCTTTGGATCTCTGGCTGACTTTTTGGACAAAACGTACCCAACAGAGCGAGAGCCTCGCATAGAGAAGGCCGCCCTGAGTCCTTCGCAGATTAAAGAGTGGGTTGATGCGTACCGTGAGGGGCATGGAGGGAGATTTCCAACCACGAAGTGTGGCGCCATCAAGGGCCGCAAGGGTGATGATACGGGGGAGAATTGGAGAGCGGTTGATGCTCTTTTTAACTGCGCGGCTAAGGGCTTTCCTGCGCGCGGCTTGCAGCACTGCGGCTTTGGATCTCTAGCCGAGTTTCTGGATAAGACCTATCCAGATGAACGTGAGCCTCGGATCGAGAAGGCCGCCCTGAATGTTTTGCAGATAAAAGAGTGGGTGGACGTATACCGTGCGGGGCATGAGAGAGAGTTTCCATCTATGCACTCTGGCGCCATCAAGGACCGCGAGGGGAAGGATACGGGGGAGAATTGGAGGGCGGTTGATGCTCTGTTTAGAAAAGCGGCTAAGGGCTTTCCTGCGCGCGGCTTGCAGCACTGCGGCTTTGGATCTCTAGCAGAGTTTCTGGATAAGACCTATCCAACTGAGCGGGAGCACAAAGCTGACCTGAATCTTTCGCAGATAAAAGAGTGGGTGGATGTGTACCGTGCGGAGCAAGGGGGGAGGTTTCCAACCATGCTCTCTGGCGCTATCAAGGACCGCGAGGGTAAGGATACGGGGGAGAATTGGGCGGCGGTGAATAGTCTGTTTTGGAACGCGGCTAAGGGCTTTCCTGCGCGCGGCTTGCAACACTGCGGCTTTGGCTCGCTAGCAAAGTTTCTGGATAAGACCTATTCAAATGAACGTGAGCCTCGGATCGAGAAGACCGCCCTGAGTCTGTCGCAGATAAAAGAGTGGGTGGATGCGTACCGTGAGGGGCATCGAGGGAGATTCCCAACCACGAAGTCTGGGGCCATCAAGGACCGCGAGGGGAAGGATACGGGGGAGAATTGGGCGGCGGTTGATGCGCTGTTTAACATCGCAGCCAATGGCTTTCCTGCGCGCGGCCTCCGGAACAGCGGCTTTGGCTCTCTAGCAGATTTTCTGGATAAGACCTATCTAACTGAGCGGGAGCATAAGGCTGACCTGAGTCTTTCGCAGATAAAAGAGTGGGTGGATGCGTACCGTGAGGAGCATCGAGGGAGATTCCCAACCGGACTCTCTGGCGCCATCAAGGACCGCGAGGGTAAAGATACGGGAGAGACTTGGGTGGCGGTTGACG
>JBIKKT010000090.1:0-6823 GCA_044360195.1 Bdellovibrionota bacterium
ATATTGAGAGCGAGCTTCACGCTCTCGTGCAACTTATCCAAGCATTACTCACTATCGAAGAGGTCCCCACCCGCAGTCACGATGCAGCTATAGCCATAGGCGAAAAGCTCAGCGCAAAACTGTTCTCGGCTGTTCTCCGAGCGCAGGGTATCGATTCGATTTATTGCAACTTTGAGAAGGTTGTCCCTACTACCCTACGGTACGAAAACGATAGCTATTGGGACGCAATAGCAGAGATACTCGCCCAACAGGTACTTTCAGCGCCTGCGAATTGCGTTCCTGTAGCTACAGGCTTCTTCGGACGAACAGAGAACGGGATTATCCACGATGTAGGTCGCGGATACTCTGACTACTGCGCTTCCCTTCTCGGAGCAGGACTTCACTCACCTGAGATACAAATCTGGACCGATGTTGATGGTGTCCTCTCGGCCAACCCCAAGGTGGTGCCAACCGCTTTTATCAATCCACAGATATCGTTTGATGAGATGGCAGAGCTTGCAACATTTGGCGCGAAGGTCCTGCACCCCTTCTCGGTGCGCCCGGCTGTCAATGCTCGAATCCCGATCCGGATCGTAAATACATTTAACGCGTCCAATCCTGGGACCCTTGTAACTTCCGAAGCTGCTCTTACCGACAAGCCATTTAAATCAATTGCTTGCAAATCGAGTGTTTCGTTGATCAGGATCTCTACCCCTCAGATGCTGTTGGCGCATGGATTTATCGCTAAACTTGGCGAAGTTCTTGCCTCTCACGAGGTGGGCATAGACCTCATCTCAACCTCAGAGGTAAGCGTTTCATTCAGCATAGAAAAAGGGCCTGATTCGCTCGATGCGCTCCTTGCAGACCTCGCCTTACTCGGTGAAGTAAACCTGTGCGAGAAACAATCAATCATTAGCCTTGTTGGATCTGAACTAAACAACGCACAAGTACTTGGACGCGCCATGCACGTTTTTGAGAGAAACAACCTCCCGATTAATATGCTCTCGATGAGTAATCTGAAGATTAACCTGAGCATAGTTACCTCTGATGCTGTAGCGAACCAAGCAACTGCCCTACTACACGATGAATTCTTTAATACTAACTTCTTCAAGGCCTAGCTGTATGACTAAACTACGCGTAGGAATACTTGGAGCAACTGGAACCGTCGGACAGCGGCTTATCTCTCTGCTTGAGAATCACCCCTACTTTGAAGTGTCTGCGCTGGCCGCATCTGAACGGTCTGCAGGGAAGACGTTCGAGGAGGCTCTTGGTGGAAGATGGAAGATGAGCACCCCTCTACCCTGTCAGCTCAAAGAGCTAGGTGTGTTGGGCGTTCCGGATGTTAAAGCACTAAAAGATCGCTGTGACTTCGTATTCTGCGCAGTCGATATGAATAAGCATGAGACTCTAGAACTCGAGGATGCCTACGCGACAGCCGAAATACCGGTAGTCTCAAACAACTCTGCCCACCGTTGGACCCCTGATGTACCGATGATTATCCCCGAGGTAAACCCGGAACACCTGCAGATTATCGATACTCAGAAGCGGCGCCTCGGAACTAAGCGCGGGTTCATCGTGGTCAAGCCAAATTGCAGCATACAGAGCTACGTACCCGCACTCGCTGCGCTTAAATCCTTTGGCCTCAAGTCGGCATTTGTAACTACCTATCAAGCTATCTCTGGCTCAGGAAAGAGCCTCTCAGAAGTGCCGGAGATAATAGACAACATTATCCCGCTACCAGGAGAAGAAGATAAGAGCGAAAAGGAGCCACTTAAAGTTTTAGGTGAATACCACACGGGCTGCATTACCCCTCTATCCTTTCCTATCTCAGCCCACTGCAACCGAGTTCCAACCGAGGATGGACACTATGCTGTGGTGTCGGTTGGATTTCATAAGAAACCCTCTCGAGAAGAGGTGCTGTCGCTATGGGGAGGGTGGAAACCAGAGATATACACCCTCAAGCTTCCCTCGGCGCCGCAGCAAGCTTTGACCTACCTTTCCGATGAGCTTCGTCCGCAAACTCGCCTCGATAGAGATCTTGAACGTGGCATGGGATTCTCTCTCGGTCGCTTACGGGAGTGCCCAGTGCTCGACTATCGATTCAGCACCCTCTCTCACAATACGATCCGCGGCGCGGCAGGCGGCGCGATCCTAACGGCTGAGCTGCTCTATGCGAGGGGGTTCTTGGGGTAAGTGCCCTCCTCTAGGGAAGCGCAGCAACACTACTCCCTGCATGCGACTTTGAGCCTAAACACGGTCGATCTCTTCTCTTGAACCAGCACACGAAGTGGTGCATAACCAATACATGCAACTTCAGCCTTTTGCAGCGACTTTATACGACGCTATCTGTAGCATGCATCGGCGCAATCGCACCGTGGCTTCAGCGTACGACACCGCCCTTAGCCCACTTGAGTCAACCGCTCTCCCAGAGATAGAGGCCAATCCTGGAATAAACCTGATTGATATAAAGACGCGGCTGCACCTCGATCAGGTAGCCACAACGCGGCTAATTCAAGGACTAACTAAAGAGGGGCTTGTCTCTCAGGAGACATCTAAGGTCGACAAGAGGTACAAGGAGCTCAGACTAACCGCCAAAGGAAGAAAACTTTTCGAGTCCTCCGCTGAGAGGGCGTTTGCGACGTTTCAGAGCGCATTTGAACGGATCCCCGAAAAAGATCGCGAATTCTTCCTACGTACCTTTACCGTCCTCAACGACGGTATGAACGCCAGCACAGCCGCAGAGCTCTCCAAAGATCCTGATGCCATGCGTGAAGTACGCAGAACCTCGCGCGTTTTAGGTCTGCTCAGTAGGTCGATGTTCGGCCAAGCTGAGGTATCACCCCTTGAATGGCACATCTTTGAACTGCTCGCTAAACCTGATGCCGCATCGTATGTAGTCGACCTCGCCGATATCCTCGGCGCACTACCTAAAACTGTCGCTGCGCTTGTAAATCGGCTTGCTACCAAAGAGCTTGTGAAGCAAACCGTTAATCTAACCGACAAGCGATTTCGGACCATCACCCTAACCCCCTCTGGAAGGGCTCTCCACAAGAAACGACGAGCTGCTGCTGAGGAGCTACTAAGCCAGGGGCTCGCAGCTATACCAGCGCACGATCGGAGAAAATTCCTAGAACTATTTGAGCTGTACGCCGGCACAACCTTGCCCGAAGCGGCTACGGTGGTAACCTCCTCATTACTCCTTCGCCGTGTAACCGATGCGAAGCAGCTACCGCAACTGCGATCATTTATCTACGAAGAGCGCTGCGAGCAGAAGCTCACCTACAGCAACTCCGAGACCATTCTTGGAGAAAACTCAGTCTCATACACAGTATGGCTTAACGATCGCATCGTGGGCTTAGCAAGCTTTTTGCCCACTACTAGGCCAGGAACCTGGCGCGTCGCGCACTTACTATGGGTCGATACCCACAAAAACAGCGCTGCTCAAGCGAGCTCTCTCGCGAAACTGCTCGACCAGTTCGTGCTGCTTACGGGCTGCTCAACACTGATCGCTGATGACCAAGAGATATCACCTGCTCTACGTTCAATCGTGCGGGCGAGGACTTCGCCTGGAGTTATTCGGGGATAGCTGAACACGGTACGGCATCCAGCTAAAAATCGCCCACTCCACGTAAAATATCCACCGGGTGAATCGCAACGTGAATGATATCAAATCGGGTGCCGTGCTCATCAGTATATACACAGCCTGTCTTCCTCCACCCCTGCCGTTCATGTGCATTCATAGCCAGGCTTCCCTCTCTGCACGTTGCAAAGCACTCAACACGTTCGGCCTCAGGAAAGCGACTACTTACATTGAACACAAATTGGCAGAAGGCGGCACGAAATGGGTGCTCGCCGAAAGACCGAACCGCTAAAGCTGCTTGCCGATTTGAAACTGCAAGCTCCGCGACAACGCGGGGATTTAGCGTGCCTTCACTGCTGAGCGGAAGTGTTGCAATAAATCCTGCTGCCTCTTCTTCAATTTTTTTCATCAAGGGCGACGGTTTGTTTTGACTACAGGTACCAACGAGGATGGTGTCGGGCTCTTGGTCACAAAAAGGCTTTCGAGGGTCACCCTCTGTCACAACGATCACCATCCCATCGTGATTTGCCACATGATCTTGCAACCACTCTTCAGTCTCAGGAAAAACAAAACCACCTTGAGTCGAAGCAGCAGGAACTTGAACCGCCCTCTGCATCTCGACAAAACGCCGCTGCAGCTCTGTCGGCAAACAGGCACCTTGCCCTCCATCATACTCTGACAACCAGAGAGCCTCTTCGCAAGGCAGCTCTGGGACTGCCCTTGCATGGGCTTGAGCACGACGAGCCGCCCACTGGACCAGACTGGAAAGGTCGCCTCGCTCTTCAGTTGGGCTTTTACTTCCTGCTTTTCTAAAGCCTGCTATCACCTCCTGCAACGTTTTTCCATTACTCAACCGCTCGGCCGGACTGTCTCGCTCTCCACTCAGCAATGTCCCTACTAGCCCTCCGAGTCTGCCGACGCCGACAAATCTGCTAACCAACGTACTTTTACAAAACTGGCCCAGAAGATCTGATGTGCGTGGATAAAGCAGCACGTCGAATGTCTCTGCCATCTCTCGCACAGTCAGCGCATGTAGCCCTACCACGCAGCTTCTCAGAAGCAACACGATGTCCCTGCGCGACTCACTCGATAAGTTATCCAGGTTTTCAAGCCCCCACTGCAACGCTGGAAGAAGCGCATCGCGAAACATAGCTTGTTTCGACGTGTGCGGGACGGTCAGAGGACTGCGCTCAAGCTTTTCAAGACTGCCGACTAAAGGGCCTTCTTCATTCGGGTTTTCGCCCCGCCTCCAAGACTTAAGAGCCTCCACCACGGGGCTGAGAGTTTTCTTACTCGGATTTTTAGCAAACGCTTCGACTCTTGATTCAAGTACAGCGAGAGCACCAAGCTTATTGCCGCACAAGGAACGACGGCTAGCTATAGCGATATCAGTCGGGGCACTTTGCCCATACTCCAGACTCCTGCCGAGGTCCTCACCCAATACTCTTTTCAGGCTAACAAGCATCGGCCTGGGATCCATCAAGCGGAGCCCCTCCTCAAGACTGTTGCTGAATTGATTCGTAATCGTCGCCAGAAAGTTAAGTCCATCACTGATGTCTCGGCGCACCTCACACGACATGGCGCCTGCACTCCTGGTCAACTCTGTGATCTTTGGATCACCTACGATTTCGCGCGCCTCCCCTAAAATACGAGCAACGCCCTCTCTTGCTTTCTGCCATGGCATAAATCCCCGCCGCGCCAATCGAAGAGAATCACGAACCTCGTGACATGCATCGTGGAGAGACCCAAAGAGACGACCGGTTGCCCCGACTCCGCGGCACCGCTCCTGAAAGGAATTTATTAATTTTTCAACGCCCGCGCAGTCAAGAAAGCGTGGCTGCTGACGGCTCACCCGATTAAATTCTCTCCGCAAATTACGAGCAGCCTCTAATACCCCATCCCTAACCCTCTGCTCTTCAAGCCCGCTCTCTCGACTTACCAAACGACTACTAAGGTTGATATCATACAGAAGACCTATACGCGCCAGACGCCTACCTGTAAGCGAACTTAGCCCCGCTGAGGTTATGGCCTCTTCACACATCCCCATAGAGGGCATGGCAGCTCTTGTGCCTCGCTCTTCAGCATGCACAACTGCTTTCTCGCGGTCACCGGAGGAAGACAACCTCCGAAATACCATCCTGAGGGAGCTTCCAAGACCTTGAAAGCCACTAGGCTTGGAAGCTCCTTTTTGCTCGGACCGATTGTCAGCATTGGGAGTGCTGTGAGTTACTAAAGACATACTGGAGGTCACTACTACGCCACAAGCGTATAGTACCGCAGATTAGTATGTTAGCGAACACCACCTCGCTCCAAACGAGGCCCAAACGAAGAGCTAATCAGAGCCACTAACGACTACCTCGGGATTGATTTAAGTTGTCCCATCTCGAACAAGACAGACCTTAAAAGACTCATTTCCGACACTTTCAACCTAAAACGGGCTCTTTGTGAAATCGACTGGGTAACACTCGGTATTATCCGGACGTGAGCGTGCTCGTGCCACTACTGTCCAATAGCGCATGCTTAAATCGCATATAATTGGCTTTACTAATTGCATTATCGGTGTTTTTTGGTGTTTTTCGATTTGAATCAATTTGCAGAATGTAGGCGTCTTGCCAAATGATGAGGCGTGAATAAAGGAAAGACCATTTTTGCTCAACTGATAGAGCTTCTCCCCCCCCTCGCTACGAGTTCAATGAGTGCGTTGAACGATATGCGGACAAACGTGATGCGCGAAGCTTTTCATTCTGGGAACACGCGTACGGTCCTACGGGTGAGCGTCCATGGGGCGACATAGAATAACCACTAGGAACCCAATTAATCGGTCAACTAAGCATGCCGACCGGAGAATAGCTTGTCAGTATCTCGGCAGCCGCTTATCTCGCTCGCCCGATACTGCGGGGACACTCTAAAATCCCACTCCGTATCGGCGATCGAAATAAGCGGTAGTGGCAGCGCTCGCTTTTCAAACGTTCATTAATTTCGATCAACCCGTCTCTCCCGATTCCGCTGGTGGAAGTGAATCTTCTCTCGCCCAAAAGCTCTCTCGGCCTCGTAAAGATTGTGCGCAGAGCACAAGGTTCTAAGATTTGATAGCTCTGTTAATCCCCCTTTCGCAAACGGAGCGATATGATCGATCCGTAAGCCTGCTTTACTCGTACAACGCATACCATTCTCAGATACGAAGCAGCATTGTCCTTCATCCCGTTCGATTACTCTTTGACGGACATGTTTAGGAATATATCGGCCCCCTACGTTAAATGAACG
>JBIKKT010000091.1:0-6805 GCA_044360195.1 Bdellovibrionota bacterium
GATGATCGCAATTTTTTGCTTCACTGGAACTACGTCGCCCTCTTTGAAGAGGAGCTCGGCTATAACTCCGGCAGCGGGTGCCGGAATCTCGGAGTCAACTTTATCAGTTGAGATCTCAAGGATTACCTCGTCCTTCTGAACAGAATCGCCTGGCTTCTTGCGCCACTTAGCGATAGTTGCTTCAGCTATGGACTCGCCCATCTGGGGCATCAACATCTCAACTTTCATGTTTAACAGCTCCTTGTGAAACCGAAAATCCAACAGGTTTATAGACCGTTACGGGCACAGAAGGAAGATTCCCGCACATGTAAGATGACAGGAAAGGCGCCAGGAAATCGGCTTTTTAAGATCTGTTTTTATAAACGTGTTTTGAAATGACTAAAATTCCACCAGCTCGACCAAGGTTCTGGTGATATCCTCGGTTTGCGGAAGGATTGCATCTTCAAGTACTGGTGAGTGAGGTACAGCCGAGACGGTCTTCATACCCACTCGTTTGATTGGTGCTTCTAGGAAGGTAAAGCACGCGTCAGCTATCTGGCTCACTATCTCGCCGCCAAAGCCGCCGAATGCAACATCCTCGTGGGCTACTAGCACTCGCCCCGTCTTCCGTACACTTTCAAAGACATGCTCAATATCTAGCGGGACTATCGTCCGTAGGTCGATGACCTCAATAGAGTAACCCCGGTCCTCCATGGAGTGGGCAGCAAGGAGGCTTTTGTGAACTAGAGCCCCCCATGTGACGATAGTTGCATGCTTTCCTTCTCGTACGGTCTTAGCTTTACCGATCGGGGTAAGAAAATCTGCATGGCCTTCAGCGCCCTTGGCGTACACTTGGCGGTAGAGACCTTTATGCTCAAGGAAGAGCACTGGGTCCTCTGCACGAATGGCGGATTTGAGGAGCCCCTTTGCGTCAGTTGCGTTCGACGGATAAAGCACAAAGAGTCCTGGGAAGTGGGCGAAGGTAGCTTCGATGTTTTGTGAGTGGTAGGCGCCACCACGAATATATCCGCCCACCGGCAGGCGAATCACGGCAGGACACGAGAACTCGCCGCCGCAACGGTAGTGCATCATCGCTAGCTCGTTACGGATCTGATTTGCGCCGGTCCAGACGTAATCGCCGAATTGGATCTCAGCCACCGGTTTGAGTCCGCGCGTTGCTAGACCTATCGCAGCGCCTACGATAGCGCTCTCGGCTAACTGGCTATTGAATACTCTTTTAACTCCGTGTTTTGCAGTCAGGCCCGCTGTCACGGTAAAAACACCACCTTTCCCGTGCGCGACGTCCTCACCGAAAATGCACACATCCGGGTTACGTGCCAGCTCTTCATCAAGCGCATGATTGATCGCATCAACAATAAAGACTTCCGGTCCACTAGCCTCACCCTCTGTCACATCGAGCCACGGCGTGGGGTTTTTGTAGACGTGAGATGTTGCCTTGGCTACATCTGCATCAGCGCGCTGGTCAGCAATCTCTTGCGCCTCATCGACGACTTTCTTGAGCTCAGTGTGAAGCTGTTCAAGCTCTCCGTGGGTGATGAGTTTTCTGTTGAGAAGTTCGAGGCGGGTTAGGCGTAGGGGACAGCGCAGCTGTTCTTTTGCAAGGTCTTCTGCCGTGCGGTACTTAAGGTGATTATCGGATATCGAGTGGCTCTGGAGCCGCGGAACATGCGCTTCTATGAGAGTAGGTCCAAGTCCTTTGCGGGCTCTCTGGTGTGCAGCGTAGAGGGCTTGGTAGGAGGTCTCGATGTCTGAGCCGTTAATGCTCACGGACTCCATATCGCCATATCCTTTCACGATATTTGAAACGCTCTCGCCGGCTAATTGCTCAGAGATGTGAACTGAAATTGCGTAATCGTTGTTCTCAATCAGAAATACGACCGGTAGCTTTTCTCGAGCAGCCCAGTTTATAGCTTCATGAAAATCTCCCTGAGAGCACGTGCCTTCTCCGGCCGAGACGTACACAACCTCATCGAGGTGTTTCATCTTGGCTCCCAGCGCGCACCCTACAGCTTGCAGGAACTGAGAGCCGGTGGGTGAGCTTTGAGGTGCAATCTTTAGAGCTGCGCTACCGTAGTGCATCGGCATCATTCGGCCGTGTGAATTCGGATCTTCCTCTTTATTCATGGCGTTCAGCATCAGCTCGAGGGGCGTCATTCCCAAGCCGACGACGAGCGCCATGTCGCGGTAGTACGGGTAGAACCAATCGTGACCAGCTCTAAAGACGTGAGCTGCAGCTACTTGAACTGCTTCGTGACCGGCACAGCTTATTTGGAAGTGGCACTTGTTTTGTTTGTAGAGGGTAATCGTCTTCTCGTCGATGAGACGAGCGAGGACCATAGTCTTGTACGACTCAAGTAAGAGATCATCAGTCATCTCCGGACTGTTTTTTGATGAATGCGGGCGAGCCGGACTCTTTTTGGTAGCTGCTGAAGCCTTGTGTGATTTACGCATCAGTTGCCTCGTTGCCTGTATAAGAAGAGTCTAACCCAATTTCGTTGCCCGGGGATAGGCCTTTGCTACCGAAGGATAGAGTACTCAAATATATCAGAAAAATGCCTTATAAGTTCCCCTGTTACCTCTACTACCGTGGGGGGCGGTGAGTGTAGATCTTCGATTGAGGTCACGGTGATATCGCCAAGCCCGCACGGGTTGATGCGCGCGAACTTTTCAGAGACCCCTAGCACGTTAAGGGACAGTCCATGCAGGGTGCACCAGCGAGAGATGCGCACGCCACTGAAGGCGATCTTGGAACTCTCACTAATCCATACGCCGGTTTTGCCAGGTATGCGGACCCCCAATACGCCGTACGTTGCTAAGGTACGGATTGCAACCTCTTCAAGCGAGCGCATGTACCAGCCAACATCCGTTCGGTGGTGGTGTAAGTTTATAATCGGGTAAATGACAGCCGTTTCAGGTCCGTGGTACGTAGCGCTGCCTCCACGTTCGATGCGATGAACCGGAGTTCCCACGCGAGCAAGCTCATCTTCCGGAAGGTAGAGATGCTCTGCCGCTGTGGATGTGCCACACGTGATGACTGGGTAGTGCGTGCACGCAAGAAGTAGATCCCCTTGCGTGCCCTCGATAACCTTGCGGTGATAGGAGCGTTGCAGCTCAAGAGCTGAAGCGTAGTCAGTTATTCCAAGGTCGTAGACCTCAAGCTGTTTAAGCGAGTCGTTCACACTCTCTACTGCGTTTCCTTCCACTGCTCACTAGAAGTTTATCGGACGTCCAAGTGCAAGACCCATCGCTTCCATAACCGCCTCAGAGAGGGTCGGGTGTGGGTGTATGGTATCAAGTACGCTTGCAGCGATACCCTCATGGGAACGAATTATAGCAGCTTCGCTTATCAGTTCGGTCGCTTCGGCATGCATGATGTGTACACCGAGAACTTCACCAACTTCATCGTCGATGATGACTTTAACGAAACCGTCTTGCTCCCCGATCGCGATAGCTTTTCCAACTGCAGAGAACGGCATCTTTCCAATGCGGTACTTAATGCCTTTCTCCTTGGCAGCTCGTTCGGTCAGACCTACTGAAGCTACTTGAGGCTGGCAGTACGTACAGCCCGGAATGTTGTCATACTTCATCCCGTGCTTAGCTTTGCCTGTTGCTGCTTCCGCAGCGATGAGCCCTTCGTGGCTTGCTTTATGCGCGAGTGCAGGGCCACCGGCTACGTCGCCGATTGCAAAGTGGTGCGGCACATTTGTGCGCATGAATTCGTCAACTTTGACAAATCCACGATTTGTTTCGATACCAACCTTATCCAAGCCGATGTTCTCCGTGTTGGGGAGAATGCCGATGGCGATGAGGCAAGCATCTCCGCTCCACTTCTCTTCACCGGTCTTTCCTTTTAGGGTCGCAGTGACAACGTCGCCGGTGCGCTTGAGATCTTGAACCCCAGTGCCAGTTCGGATCTGCATGCCGTTTTTGACGAATACCTTCTCGAGGGATTGAGCCACTTCGGTATCCTCAACAGGAAGGATTTGGTCAACCATCTCAACCACTGTCACTTGGGTTCCGAGTGAGTTGAAGAAGTAGGCGAACTCGATACCGATCGCTCCCGCGCCGATCACCAACATCTTCTTCGGGAGCCGCTTGCTCTCGAGGATGGTGCGTGAGGTGTGGATCACGTCGCCATCAACATCGATGTTTGGCAGCGGTCGGGGACGCGCGCCGGTCGCGATGATTATATCCTTGAAATCGTACGTTGTACTCTTCTTGGAAGAATCAGTAACAACTACTTTGTTGCCTTTCTCCAGGACACCGTTTCCTGAAATGACGTCAACCTTGTTCTTTCGCATCAGGTAGTTCACACCGCCTGAAAGTTTGTTAGCTACTTCGCGCGAGCGTTCAATAATGCGCGGGAAATCAACGGTGAGCGGTCCGGTGCTAAATCCAAAGGAGCTGGCGTGCTTCATGTCATTGTACAGTTGAGCTGATCGCAGCAGAGCCTTAGAGGGTATGCATCCCCAGTTGAGACATACTCCGCCGAGCGCTTCGCGCTCGATGATCGCTACTTGACGACCGAGCTGAGCTGCTCGGATGGCGGTCACGTATCCGCCTGGGCCTGAGCCGAGAACGATGAGGTCACGAGATTGACTTGCCATAGGTAGAACTCCTTGAGATTACAGCGAATGTCAGGGTAGGGTGTACCATAATCCGCTATCGGTTTAATAGTCCAGTTTAGGTCGCATATGGCACGCCACGTCAAAATTCCGGGATATGAGCTGCTATTTTCGTTTGCGCGGGCCGGGGGACCGGGAGGTCAAAACGTCAATAAAGTTGAGACTAAGGTAACGGTACTATTCTATTTCTCGCAGTCGGGTGCCCTTTCCCCGATAGAGAAGGCGATGTTGGCTAGCAGTCCGATGATAAGAAGGTACCTCAACGCCGAGGGGGCGATTGCTATCTCCTCGCAGGTGCACCGTAGTCAGGTGAGGAATCGGGAGGAGGTCGTGGCGGTCTTGCACAGGGTAATCGCTAAAGCTCTTGAAAAGAAGCGACCGAGGATACCAACGGCTAAGACACCAGGTAGTAACCGCAGGCGACTCGACTCTAAAAAGCATCGAGGCTCCGCCAAATCTTCGCGTCGGAGGATTCAGAGGGACGACGATTGATCGGGTCGCGTAGTTTTTCGAGTAAGGGGGGATAGGCCGACACCATTAGACTCTCCCTCTGTAAGAAGCCGAACTAGGGTCTCCTCCTTCTGTGGGCTGGGTAATTCGTCAATGGCGCGAAGGATCTCGTCGTAGCGCCGTAAGTGGTCGTGGTGGATGGTGAGAAATCGGTCCGAGGTGTCTTGAACTATTCGCTCACCGTAACTTTGAATCTCCATGCGTACCTCCTGCTTTCATCTACTGGAGCCATCACCTTAGCAGTCGCGCGAGTAGGTGAGCAGGGGGAGCTAGCCGGCAGTCTGCTGTGAGTCATACTGCCGGCATCGGTCTCTACTCGACAGCCATCTTTAATTGGTTGAGCGAGAGGATCTTTATTACACCAGGTTTTGTTAAGTCGAGGAGTCCCTCGCGTTCCAGGTTTTTTGTTACGCGGATGGCAGTCTCAGGCGTTGTCCCGGTTAAGTCAGCAAGCTCTTTTCTGGTAAGAAATATCCGAGTTTGGTCGGTGGTTGTTGATGGGCGACCAAAGCGAGGAGCGAGCGCTAAGAGAGCAGAGACGATCCGACTTTCAACGCGAGAGTGCGCTAAGCCAAGGGCGAGCGCATTAATACGTCGCGCTCGTTGCATCAGCTCCAGCGCTACCTTCCGGTAGACGAGAGGATTGCGGTCGAGCATCGTGCGGAGGTGTGCCGTTGGGATAGCCAAGATCTTCGCATCGGTTTGTCCTCGAATCGATGTGTCCATCTCTATTGGCTCGAGTGCGCGGAGTAGTCCCGTTGTGTCTCCTGGGATGAGTAGATCAAGGGTTAGTTCCTTGCCGTGTGAGGTGGACTTCACAACAGCAAGTCGTCCGGAAAGGACCATAAATCCGAAATCGGGTCGTTCGCTATCCATAGAAACGTACTCGCCAGCGCCGATATCTTGAATCACGGCAACGCTTGCAAGATCTTGAATCTCGCGAGGTGGAAGTCCGTCGAAGAGTGATACTGCTCGTACTCCCTCATATTTAAATTCATCCACGCCGCTCGGAAGTACTACTCCCTCTACAGCGCCTTCCGGTATAATAGAAGGCTCCTCGAGGATTTCCGGTTGCACCAGTCTGTGAGAGAGCGCCATCTCAACGTTTGCTCTTAATTCGTTAGGCTCAAAAGGTTTGATTATGTAGCCGAACGGGCGAGTCAGCTTTGCGCGTTGAAGAGTGGTCTCATCCGCGTGCGCGGTTACAAAAACGATCGGTATCGGCTGAATTGCGTTAATCTTCTCAGCGGCGGTGATGCCATCGAATCCTCCATGGATATTGATGTCCATAAGGATAGCGTCTGGGCGTAGCTCTTGAGCCTTTGCCACTGCGTCCTCACCGGTTGTCGCCGTCGCTACCACTTCATATCCAGCTGATTGAAGCTCCTGAGAAATATCGAGAGCAACCACCGCTTCATCTTCAACGACCAGTATCTTTGTTGACATATCATCTCCTTCCTTGTCGGATGAACCCCTTATAGTCGCTTTTTTGAAGCGGTGTTTGAAGTTGTCCGACATGCTATGGCGCGGCATGGTAACGGATAACGTGTCGCCATTAAACAACAATTCGCGCAATAACCGACGTTCGCTTTTGTTCCATGATAACTATCATGAGCCGCAGTATTTCATGTTTTCGGAGTTATCCAATCAGGCAGAAGCTCAACCGGCGC
>JBIKKT010000013.1:0-68488 GCA_044360195.1 Bdellovibrionota bacterium
GCAGGTCGACTGCGTAGGTGTGGCGCAGGAGGTGCGGGTGAAGTTTCGTGTCTACCGAATACCCGCGAATAATCCGCCAAACACTTTTGGGGCTAAGTTCAAAACTGTGCAAGTCGCTCGCCTTGGCACCGTAAGAGCTTGTAAAAAGAGGCAGCTTGGCGTCAGTTTGCGGATTCAGATTTGGAAAGAAGCGCTTAAGCTCATGAGCGCGCGCCTCTAGGTAGGCTTTGAGGGCCGGTCGCGTGGTAGTGGTGATATATACATCACGGAACCTCCTCCCTTTAGTGCGAACCTGGCGAATCCACTCAAGGCTGTGCAGGTCCAACTGAGAGAGACGCAGGGTCCTAATCTCGTCAGCCCGCAGCCCTGTATCGAGCAGCAGCAGTAGTAAGGTTTCATTGCGTAGCTGGTTGAATGAATCTTTTCCGGAGCGGCTGCGGGCGGCTTTCGACTTTATCTCTTCTATCTCGCCTGCAGATACCGATTTCGGTCTGAGGGTCTGCATGCGGGGAGGCTTCACATCTCGAGCTGGATTGATAAATCCAGGTATGCGCTCTGAGAGCACTCGTCCCATATGCTTAAGGGTCGCTAACCTGCGCGATACAGTTGATGGCGCCTCGCCAGCCTTGAGCGACTCATCAACAAAGCGCTGTGTAGCAGAGAAGTCCCACGCGGCTACTTGCAGAGCATCTATCTCAGCGGCGCCCCGATACCGCTTTAAAAATTCAAGAAAGCGATCAGTGTCGAGTTGCTTAGCGCGCGCGGTATGGCCAGTGCCTGCAGCGTAGTTTCTGAGGTACTCAGTGACCACAGCACCAAGGGGAAGAGCGCCGACCGTTTCAGATGGTCGCGCTTCACCACATAAGCTTGCAATCGGTTTCTCGGTCATTAATGCTATTCTACGGGATCTACGGTTATCGGACTATGCAGTTTTTATACTGGTTTTGCCCTTATTCTCGCGCTACCCTGGCTATCGTATGAGCCACCAAACTCCATTTTCAGGACATCTTGCTGACATCGCTGCTTTGATTGAGTCGGCCGTGCTTCGGTCTGCTGCTTACCTTGTTGATGCCTCAACATCGGGAGCGACGCTTGATATTAATTACAAAGCTGACCAGACCATGGTCATGAACCTTGACCTTGAGAGTCAGCGCAGAATCCTTGAAGGTTTAGGCGGTCAGCACCCCGTTGTTGCTGAGGAGGATCCGGCCTCACACTCCCTTATTCGAACAAGCAACAGCTACTTTCTCGTGGATCCACTTGATGGGACAACTTCGTGCAAGCGCTTTCTTGGGCAGCTTGGAGGGCAGGTTGGGTATGGTCCCTTGGTTGGGTATGTGGAGAATAACAGACTCTCAGTGGCGGCGTTCTACAGCATTCCGCATAGAGCGCTCTTCACGGCAGTTAGTGGACAGGGGTGCTACGCTTCAGAGCCTGATCTCTCGTTGCAGCTTGGCCACCAGGTGATAAGTCGTAGGCGATTGCAGGTTAAGGAACTTGATTCCCTCTCATCGGCCGGGATGTTGTTTTTTATCAGCTCACAGCGTGAAGCCAGAGTTGTTGAGCATCTTAAAGTTCGTAATGCAGTTGAGAATATCTACCGCTTCGGTGGATTTGCAAACGACTGCGTGCGCTTGGCGCAGGGGTACGAGCAGGTGCAGCTTCAGTTTCAGGTTAAACCGTGGGATTTCTCGGCCGTACTTCTTACGCAAGAGGCCGGAGTTGAGGTGTGGGTAGATCCGCTCGGCGATCGGTCCCCCTTAGCTGATTGGAGAATTCAAGATAATAACCCTATCGTCTCGGTCGTTCCGGGTGTGCGCACAGAGCTTTTTTCGTATATCGATGAGGTTAAGGCGAAGAACCCATGAACTCTGTGAACATTGATTCTCACGCACACCTCTACGACTCGTACAACACGCACACCTGGTGCGAAGCAGCGCTTAGTAACCTTGGCTCTGGTGGCATAGTAGTTGTGGTTGACCGCGCTGGTCAGGACTCGTGTGCTCGTTTAGCTAAGGAGGTCCCTGCATTCGCTACGTGGAGTGAGTTGCCTGCATCGATGGGCGGCGTTGTATCGTGGGCCAATGGGCAAACGATTATAGTTGTTCGAGGGGTACAGTACGTTGCCCGTGAGAGGATCGAGGTGCTTGGTTTGGGGGTAGGGCGACAGTGCGATGACGGTGAGGGTGCTGAAGCTCTGCTAAAGGTTATTAAAACAGCGGGCGGAGTTGCGTGTCTGCCGTGGTCGCCCGGTAAGTGGCTTGGAAAACGTGGCGGTGTAGTTCAGGGATTGTTGGAGCGATCGTCTCCACACGATTTTGTAGTTGGAGATATCGCTCTCCGTTCCACCGTCGGACCGTATTCGCTCCTTTTAGCTCGCGCCAAGCGGCGTGGGTATTCGGTGGTGTGTGGAAGTGATCCCTTGCCGCGCTCGCAAGACCAGAGCCTCGTTGGCTCGTTCGGTATGCGTATCATAGGCACAGCCCCGACTGCTCCAAGCGAGCGAGTACGGTGGGCATTAGCACGCCTTTTAAGCGGTGAAGGGATTTCAGCGTGTGGGCAACGAAATGGTGTGCTGGAGGCGGCAGCACGTTTTTTGTCGGCTATACGTTAGTGTTATCCAGGACCCTTCCTGCTTTGCCAGGCTTCGCTTCAGCAGGCGTCGGTGGAGTGCGTGGCTTTTTAGTAAATTAACGCGGAGTCGCGGAAGACGCTGAGGGGAGCGCAGGCCCTTATCTGCTTCAGCTGTGTAATCCGCGTTGTCCGTGCCAAGATATTCAGACGCGGAATGATCGGTACTTTAATCAGGCTCGGTACTTTAATCACTGGGGCATGGTTGATTGGTATGCAGACTTCGAGCTTTCCGTAGTTAGCAAGAACGGCAGCTAGTAGTGCTTTACCCACACAGCTTCTCCCACAACGGCTCCTGCTGTGTAGAGCAGTGCAGGGTGCCGCCGCCGAGAATCCAATCGGCGCAATGGATCCCTACAACCTCGCGGTCAGGTACAAGCTCAGCGAGAAGGCCAAGCGCGTTACGATCGAGACGGTCGTTAAATGTTGGCACAAGTAAAAGGTTGTTAGCGAAATAAAAATTCGCATACCCAGCGGGCCAACGAACCTCATCACAGTAGCGAGCTTCCGGCATCATGAGCTCTATGACAGTAAGCTTCTCTCCCGAAGGTGTTCTGAATGCTTGTAGGGTTTCTACATTCTCTTGTAGGCGAGCGTACTGCTCCTTGTCGCTCTCGCGCGCGGTTGCAACGACGACCGTGCGGGGTCCAACAAAGCGAGCCACATTGTCTATGTGGCCGTGTGTATCATCGCCACTAACACCGTTGGGGAGCCAGATAGTGCTGCTGCACCCTAGGTTGTCACTGAAGATCTTTTCGTAATCTGCCTTCGTGAATCCTTCGTTTCTCTGCTGCTCTTCAGAGAGGAGGCATTCTTCGGTTACAAGGATAAGTCCATCGCCGCTAACGTCCAGCATTCCACCTTCAAGTACGGGCAGGGTAGACTCTAGAGCTCCTCGAGTCAGCTCAATACCCGTTGCATCAGCGATGAATTGCGGAACTTTCTGATCAAGCTCAACCTCTGGGAGAGCGCCCCAGCCGGTGAATAGGTATGAGTACCACCGTGGGGTGGTTCCGACGACTCCAATCGGGCCAGAATCTCTAAGCCACGCGCGATCGTACGAAGCGCGATGGATACGGATGTCGCCGGTAATCTGCTGCCGGTTGAGTCGCGAGCGGAGATCGACTTCAAGTTCAGGTGTCATGCAGAGAATCTCAACGGTTTCCTGTCGAGAGACGTGGCGAATGAATTCGCAGTAAGCCCAGCGAACGGCGTCTAACTTGCCGGGGTAGTCAGACTCCATATGCGGCCACGCAATCCAGGTCGCGCGGTGTGGTTCCCATTCGGCTGGCATTCGTTGTGTCGACATAGCTTTGTCTCTCTCGGGGTACGCTCTCTACTGTGTTTTGCTTGCTACTTGAGGCGGCGGCTCCCATGGTCGTTGCGGCCAGATGCCGAGGCGCGTCGCGAACTTCTCTTGTATAACAAGCTCTTGAGGGATGAGCTTACGCTTCTCCAGGAAGAGGTATATCTGCTCAGCTGCCATGCGGTGAGCGATTTCATTGGGGTGTCTATCCATGCCAGGGATCACTTGAAGCCGCTCAAGGGGGATTCCGTCGTAGATATGTGACACATCGAGGTGCGGAACCCTGTTGCGTTTCATAAATTTCTTCATGCGTTCATGAATTTGATAAAACGGGTACTTGTCATCGAGTGGGAGTCCAAAAAGTGGGAAGACCACTGACACCAGGGGGGTTCGCGCCTTCTTTGAAGAGCCGATAATCTCTCGCAGCGCGTTTGTAAAAGGGTATAGCGTCTGTGGGTCGTTAAAGAGGTGGTTAAAGTACCGTGCATAGTCATCGCGAGTACGCGCTGCGTGCATGCGCTCGAGTGCAAACTTGAGGGTGCGCCAGCGGCGAGCAAGAGCGCCTATTTTCCCCTCAAGCTTGAGTGGTCCAAATCGGTCCTGCATGTTTTCATAAATGCCGAGCGGGCGATCTGACTTCAACTCAGGGTCATTAAGGGTTATCTGCAGAATGATAAGGTCTGCATCCTCAGCGATAGCACGTTTTGCTACCTCAATCTCATGAGCTGTTGAGTACGCTGGGACTCCGTAGTTAATGACCTCAGCTCGTAAAGAGGAGCCGTTTATATTCAGCATCGCTTGAAGTTTCGCTGCAAAGGTGTCGGTGTATTGCATGTAGGGAGCAAATGAGAATGAGTCCCCCACTACCGCGATGCGAAATGTAGATGGCGGTTTCGGGACAGCGTAGGGAGGCCCCTGCATCTGCGGCGCCCCTACCGCGCGATAGTAGAAAAGGGGCCGGTCGTTCCAGGTAACGCCCTGGACAGTGTTCTCAGATGCGAATATGCGCACTCCAACCTCAAGCACTCCAAGAGCAATCAGCACTCCCAGGGTAGAGAGCGCTAGTGAGGTGAGGAGGTTCTTCATACAAGGTCTCCGCCGCTTGCAGCTCTCTGAGGGGGAGGTGGTGGGGCTGTATCTTTCAGCGATGCCACAACTCCTTCGTAGAGGAATGAGACTTGAGACTCAAATGCCTCTGCTGTGTAGAGCGACTCTGCGGTTTCGCGTGCTTTTGTGCCCAGTGCAACGCGCAGATTCTTATCATCAAGGAGCTTCTGAAGACCGGCTGCAAAGCTTGCAGGCGTTGCTGCGGCAAGAACAGCTATCGACTCATCCAGCACCTGTCGGTGAGTCGGAAGATCGGTTGCTACGAGGGGCTTTCCTGAATGAAGGTAGGAGTAGATCTTCATCGGGGTGTTGTTTCCCTGAGTGCGCGGAGACACGAGGATATCTGCACCAGCTAAGTACTCCCCCAGGCACGTTATCGGCTTAGGCCCAAGAAACGATACGTGACTTTCGCACGACAATTTCTTCGCCTTCTCGTGATAGCTTGCTATCGAAGCCTCATTCCCACCGATAACCACCAGGTGTGGCGCCGATTGATGTTCTTGAACGAGTGCGAATGCTTCAAGCAACAGGTCTATGCCCTGGTAGGGCTCTAAGTTGCCCACATACAGAATGACTGGAGACCCATGCTCAAGCTGCTCAACTAGTTTTTGAGGTGATAACCCTTTAGGGGAGGAGGGGAGGAGAGAGATATCCCTAAGAAGCACGGTGTGTCGTGAGCCGTGTTTAACAGCGATATGCTCTAGAGCATCACACACCGGAGCAACCGCAACGCTTCCTCGAACAGCGAGTCCCTCAAACCAGTTAAAAAGAGGTTGCAGGAAAGATGCCCAGCCCCAGCGCTCAGTGAGCTGTAACGCCAGCGATGAATCCATATCATAGATATACGGTATTCCAAGCACAGCGCGAGCAAGCCACGCCATGAAGACTGATTCCTCAACCGCGTGGATAACCGAGTACTGATTGCCTCGCTCAACGATTAATAGGCGTACAAAGGCGATGAAGAAGAAGATGTCATGTATAATTTTTTTAACTGAGATTCCCGGCCGTACACCGTACAAAAAGCGGGGCGTTGGAGCGCGTAGGTGCCGCACGCCTTCAATTGGGACATCAACCCCTTCTGCATAGGTCAAGAGATCTATGGTTGGAGCGCTTGATGACGCTTTCGGTAGGGTACGCGCGAGCGTCTCTACCGCGAGCTTTACTGCTATGGGAGTCCCGCGCTCTTGAAAGAAGGGCTGAGGGGCTAAGACCAGTACTCTCATCGTTACCTTCGACCAAAGAGAGTGCGTTGTATCTTAGCGATAGAATCGCGCACGAAGAACCGCAACCATCGGCGCTGGCAGTTCATCCACAGGAGGGCGTATCCGAGCGGAGAAAGTGTCAGTTTAAGCACGTATGCGCGTAGCTTCGGCAGGTGACAGAAGATGTGCGTGAACATGTGCAGCTCAGTCTTGATGAACTGTTTTCCTGACTGGCGTGGAAAGCGGAAGCCGTGTGGTCCGTACGCAGGAACAGGCTTGCCTTGGCGTCGTAGGGTTTCGATTACGCGAAATGCGCGCCACCGTTTCTCGGTGCTCATCATGCGGTTGCAGGCTAAAGCTTCTCGTCTCGTTATCGGTTCAAGTACAGCAGCGCCGTCTTGAGAGAGGTTTTTGCATGCTTCTTGACCGCGCGCTGTGCGCACGAGAGCAAAGCTCCACCCCTTGTAGAAATCAACTCCATCGTGGGGAGGTGCCATCCACGGATCACCCACAGCGATATCGGCAAATTCAGCACTCGCATCAAAACAGGTAAGACAACGCGCTGGCGTGTAGAGACGATACACGATGTTGATAATCTCCATCGATGATGGGCGGTAGCCACGCTTCTCGCCGAAGTACACCGGATACAGAGAGCCGTCGTTCATCTCAAGATGCGGAGTACCGGGGTGTTTACCGATGCGGGAGATAAAGCGCTTTGCGTCCTTCACCTTATCTCCCAGGCTGCCCCAGATAATTTTCAGAGCGTCGTGCTCAACGGCCGCATGACAGAAGAGCCCTATAGTAAGAACCACTCGCTCTTTGAGTCGTTGGTCGAGCTCTGCTGCTTTATGAAAACCGTGTATCTGGCACGGGAGACCTACCAAGGCATATTTCCCTGGCATGGTTCTAATTTCTCCAAATACAGAGTTCGTAGGGCAGATAGCATACTTGGATTTCATCGCTGAGAGGATTTCCTGCTCAGAGCGTGCGACGATGGATTTCCCTTTCCAGAGCTGTTGATCATCAGAAACGATGACGACTGCACCATCGATCTCTTTGCGCCGCAGCATGTTAAGCAGGATGGCTGTTATGAGACCGCCACTTGTTGAGCGCTCGCGTACCTCAGGGTCAGTTGCGTACGAGATGTAGGAATCGAGGAAGTGGCCGTGAGTTGAGGTAACATCCACCTCGGTTCCGAAAGCCGTACGATACGCTTCGTGGATATCGAACTCATCGCCCGGGCACACTTTCACGCACAGCTCGCAGTCGGTGCATGCAGATAGGTTATGCACGGCAGGATAGTCGTTGTTGTCGAGACCTAGCACGTTTGTTGGACAGATTCCTATGCACGACCCACACCGATGACACAGCCCGCCATCGATTATCTTTCCGAGGCTGCGTAATGCTCGAGGTGTCTTGGATTCACGATCTGATTCCCAATGAAGTGGATCAACGAACGGCCCCTCCTCTCGTAGCGCGGTAAATGGTAGGGGTGATGAATTGTTTACGATTGCAAGTGAGCGGGCCTTTGGTCGGGAACCACTTCTATCAACGGCACTAGACATCTGTGTTACTCCCGAACGAATTTTGCGATAACAGGGGACCCAAAGAGGCGGGTTAAGCCGACCGTGCGTGCGAGTTCGCACAGCCGGCAGGAAACCGGAACAGCCTTGAAGGCTCGGTGCACAGCCATCGGAAAGAAGAACTGGCGCTCGACACGCTCAAGTCTAAACCCGTGCTTTTTAAATTCGCGAATAACTTCACGATTGGTGAAAACTCGGAACGTGCGAGTGTTACCCTCTATCCATTTTTTTACTCTAAACAGGAGTGGAGAGAGGATGTTGAAACTCAACCATATCGGATAATCGATAATCACTGCGTGAGACGACACTCTACACAACTCCGCTACCAGCGTGGGCCATGCGGAGCAGTGGCTCATCAACCTGAAACTGACGGTGAGGTTAAATGACTGTGCTTCAAATGGGAGCTGGAGAAGGTTGCCACTCTTAAAAGAGATCGAGCCGCTTTCGATATAGTCGTGCAGCCGTTGTGCGCACACCGGAGAGCTACCGAGTACGGTGACTGAGCGTTCCGCTTGGGAGAGTGGGATTGCGATCTGTCCGTGACCTCCACCCACATCTAGTATCGAGACACATTCAGAATCGAGCATCTTTACAACGGTGCGTTCCTGAATGCTGAGCATCCACTGGCCAATCGAATCGCCAAAGCGCGCAGCGTATTCATCTGAGGATGCATGTACGTCTGCATCTTCATGGACCGCTCCAGAAAAAGAGACCGGAGATTGCTCAACGAGCGGTGTGCTCATAGTGATGGCCCTTGCGCAGTGGTTCCTGGGACTTTGGGGATATGTGGCGAATATCTCACTCGCCACCACCCATTTAATGCCCGCAGAGCGTTTCGCTGGTTAATATCCTGTCTGCTAAAACGCATGTTAACCTGCCGAAACGCTTCGATAATCGGAGAGAGTATACTGTTTTAAAGCAGGTTAGATCAAGGTTATGGCCAGCTTGCCCCTGGATCATTTTTTTACCGAGCTTGAGCACTTATTCCTGGTTGTCCAATGGCGATAACCTATCGAAAATATTGATAAGAGGGGGCTATTTGCGCAGTACCGAGGTTTGCCGGTATCGCAATTTATTTTTAAGGATTTTTCAGTATGCGCCGATAATCTTGGTGGATCGAAGTTTTAGCAAGGGGACACAGATATGGATTTTCCTACAGAAATCATCGGCGAGAAGGGCTACATCAAGGTTACTAGTGACCTCGATACAGAGACATCAGGTGAGGCTTTAAGAGCTGCGTTCAACGACATCTACGACAAAGGAAAACGTACAATAGTACTCGACCTCGATGGTGCTCAGATCATCAATAGCTACGGAATTGGAAAAGTTCTCATGTGCTACAAGCGCCTCAAGGCTGAAAACGGGGTGCTTATGGTGAAGCCTCTTAACGGCTTTATCAAAGAGACTTTTGAGCTCCTCATGCTCGATAAGTTGCTCCCAGTCGACAAATAAATGACGTGCAGTGGTTAGTAAAATAACATTCGCCCGTTGTTTGGGAAGTGAGCAGCTAAGATCACAGACAGCTTCATGAGTCATGTAGAGCGACCATCAGAGGACAGTATTCCGAGTGACATGGGCTCCTGTGTGCCTGGGGTTCCAGCAGACGGATCTTTGTATCGCTTCGTCAGGTCGGAGCGAACAGAGGTTGCTCTGTCATGTCGCGAGTACCCGCTGATCGAGTCGTTTGAGCTACCGATAATCGAGCGACTCTTTGAGTGCGACCTTCTCGACGAGGGGGATGCTCGGCGCCTCAAAGTGGGGATTCAGGAGGCGGTGGTCAACGGATTCGAGCACGGGTGCCTTGAGCTTCAATCCGAGTGGAAGGATGAGATCCAGGCTGATGGTCGAGATAAGTTCTCAGTGATTCGACAAGAGCGATTGGCTGATCCTGATTACGCGCGTCGGCGTGTCACGGTATGTTCATGGTTTGATGGCGAGAGTGTAGAGATATCCGTTCGTGATGATGGACGGGGATTCCTTACGGGACCTCTTTCAGAAGAGGGCAAAGCAGTTACTGGTGTATCGTGTGCCGGCAGGGGGTTAGCCTTAATGGCAAACGCTGCTGATGAGGTAAAATTTAGCCGCAACGGAGCGGAAGTGATCCTGACAAAGAGATTGCGCCGCCGCTGGAGTTAAAAACGATGGCCCTTAAATTTCGATTAAAAGGTCTTGCAGAGACCTTTGTGGATGCGATTACCTGTCCCTGTTGCGGTGCAACCGGTTCAGATGATCAAAATTTCTCGACTGAATTCACCAAGGTTACCTATGAGGGGATCGTGGTCGTAGTTCAGTGTCGCGCGTGCTCGGAGATATTTGTTCCAAATACGCAGCGGTTAGGTATCCTTGATTACCAAGCGCTGCGAGGTGCTGTAGAGAAAGACAGCGTAGATAGCGGCGAAGCTATCCTTCCGAGCGTAAATGCCGTGAAACTGAGCACAGAAAAGCTTAACGCCCTTCGGAAGGGCGCAATGCACTAACGTTGATACGAAATTCTCAAAACTACTTAGTAATCTGAGAGAGGCTTACGTTGTACTTCTTGAGCGCAGCCATGAACCCAAGCTTGTCGATAGTTCGGAGCATGCTGGTTGAAACGCGCACTCGCACGTGCTTACCGAGCTCAGAAACAAAGAGGCGCTTGCTCTGAAGGTTCGAATCAAACTTGTGGTGGGTCTTGTTGTTAGCGTGGCTAACACGGTTGCCGTTTTGGTGAGTTACGCCGGAAATTTCGCACTTACGAGCCATACACTTCTCTCTAACTATCTGTAATCGCGAGGCGGAGAATACCCAGCTTCGCCGTTGTTGTCTAGGTTTTGGATAAGTAATTGATTTTCTTTGAGTGCAGGGAGCTTTTAATTGAAAAAAGGGGGGGTGGGTCGGTCTGCGGGCGAAAACGTTTGCCCTTGCCCCGCTAGGACTAACCTTTTCGAGGGCAAGACCCTTCGGGTCTTAAAACAGCCCAGAAATAAATTAAATGATTTTTCCGGTTCCTGCGGAGTGGTTGCTTCGGCCTTGGAATTTTAAAGTGGAAGGTGGGTGCATTGCGCAGCTCCCTACTAATACAAAAACTCTTCTGAAGAGACGGTTTATCAATACGATGTGGCAGGAGGCGTAGTCCGTGCATAGTGCATGGCTTAGTTGCTAGATATGAAGCTACGCTGGCTGAAAGAGCAGCTTGCGTATGTGCCGCGTGCCATGTGTGTCAAGCCGGGCTCATCCCTTGGCAGCGGCTTATCCCGCTCGCCCGATACTGCGGGACTCTTTCACTGTCCACTCTTCGCATTCCTTACCGAGAAGTGTCGCTACTCTGAAGCCTCTGCCTATCGCAGGATGGCTGCTGCTAAAGTTGTTAAGCTAAGGGAAGAGAGTCTAAAGCTCCTTGAAGCTGGTAAACTCACCCTGTGCTCGATGGCTGAGATGTCAAAAATTATGACAGACAAAAACGCTGACTCTCTGCTGGCGAAAGTTCAGGGTCTATCAAAGAGGGAAACAGAGGCTCTCGTTGCCAAACAACTTCCACCAGTGGCTGTAAAGCATGAACGAGTTAGAAAGGTTAACATGGCGCCAGTCGCAGCTCCTCTACTTCCACCAGTGGCAGCAGTTGCAAGCTCACCACTTTTTACCCAACTGGCTGAATCAGTGGCGCCTGCTTCCAGCCCGGTGGTTCAACCAGAAGCTACAGTAATGACAAGCTACGCCTTCCTAGCGGATGAGGAATTCGATGAGCTGCTGGCGGAAGTGAAGACCTACGCAGGAAATCAGCCACTTGCTGAGATCTTAAAGTCAGCTATGCGCTCATACCTTAAAGAGAGAGCACCCAAGACATCTCAGACCCGTAGCTTTAATACAGAGGGTCGATATGTTCCTAAGCACCTTCGCCAGCAGGTGCTCAAGCGCGATGGCAGTCGATGCTGTTTCCTCTCCCCAGAAGGCTTACAGTGTACGTCGCAAGTAGGATTACAGATTGATCACATTACTCCCTTCGCTAAGGGCGGTAAGACAGAAGAATCGAACCTAAGGACCCTGTGCCGGGCACACAACCTTCACTTAGCTGAAGCTGAGTTCGGGAGAGAGAAGATTTACTTCCACCAGGGGAAGCTTGAGCTGGGATAGGCTAGGGACGGGTTGTAAATTCCGTCGGCTTATCGCGATCGCCGATACGGAGTGGACAGTGAAAAGGTCCCGCAGTATCGGGCGAGCGGGATAAGCCGCTGCCGAGGGATGAGCCCGGCTTGACACAAACATGGGGCGCGGCACATGCGCAAGCTTCCCTTCCAGCCAACGCAGCTTTATTACTAGCAACTGAGCCATGCACTATGCACGGACTACGCCTCGTGCCACATCGTATAGATAACCCGCCCCTTCAGGGATCCTTCAGTTGGCAGTGACATTCACCCCCACACCTTAAAATATCTGCAAAGACTCTATCCTGGGCAGGCGTCCGGGCCCTTGGTCTTTAAGAATCGCGGTCGCCATATACGATGAAGTTCCGTATTCCACCTTCGCGATAACATCAAAAACCGATCCCTTGGGGGAAACCAGTGGGCTTATGCGGCTACTTAAGTCTTGACCGATAAGTGAGTCGAGTTGCTGTCTGATATCGGATGTGAAGGGCCCACCCCCAGCTGGTTCTCTAAACTGTGTGATGCGTTGAGCGGTCTGGGGATCGATCTGATCGTTCAACGCTTGAATTACCGGTTCTTCGGCAGAATTAATGTTGATCTGCTGAACTTTTCCGAGAGAGACGTAGTTGTACATGCGTTGAATCCGCTCTGGTGAGAAACCGGGGATTCCCGATAGCTCTCCCACGAGCGAATCGATAACACGTTCGTTGCGAAACTCTTTTCCCTGCGGAAGGTCTCCCTCGATTCCGCGCGGATAGTTCTGGATATCGGCGCCCTGAGTGTTGTCGTCAAGGTAGTCGACCAAGTTGACCACCATCTGTTGCGCGTTGACCGCCTGCTGGGGCTGCGAAGATCCGCTCCCCGAGCCACCCCGGTCGGGTTGGTCAAATCCCAGTACTTTAAAAAGGCGAGTTAATGTTTCGACCTGATTTCTATTCGGTTGTCCATCGCTTGGGTTAAGCAGCGTTAATAGACCGAACTTGCCGCCGGCAGAGGAGATCTGCATGGTGATCCGCACGTTCGGCTCTTTAAGTCCGATCATCGCACCAGGGATCTCTTGCCCATCTTTAAATTGCATCCATGCGTCCTCGGTAGGGCTATCGAACTGAGTGGTATCATTTTTTATAAGCACTTGGGCCACGTTGACTACCGACTTAAGGATTGCCTCCGCCTTGACCCGTTTCTGAGTTGCGCTGTTCAGCCGTGCCGCTACATATGTTGAGTCGGTTAGAGCAACCAGGACGATTGATGAGAGTGCGAGCATGAAGATGACCAGCATCAGTGCCAAGCCGCGCTCACGGGCGTGCGGTGAGGGCGGCGAGAGCTGAATGCGGTGGGGTGTTTTGTGCATCGTTGAGAAGTGTAGAGGATAGTAATGGTTCTCAGCAAGTTATAAGAACGCAGTTTTGTTGACGTGCCGTTTTGTACTGAAGGCCGGCAGGCCAGACGATGTTTTTTATGATCCTGATCATGCTGCACCGGGGGGGGGGAGGGGTTGCCCTGCTGATATATGCTTGCGCTTTCGTTGTGCTGGATCGTTGTCGGTGTATGGTCAGCTCGTGTGCGAAAGAGCATTAGAGATGAGGTTCCGGTATGACCACAGCATTAATACTTGAAGACGATGCCCTTTTGGCGATGGCGATGAGTGTGTTGCTTGAGGATAGGGGATACACCACCTATGTTGCACACAATGTTGAATCAGGGCTTGAACTCGCGCATCGAGTGGCGCCTGATCTCTTGATTTCCGATTGGAACGTAAATGGGGAGGGGAGTTCGTTGTATGTAGCTGAGGTGGTTCGGCGCAAGGATGCGCACGCCAAGGTCGTCTTTGTATCCGGGTACCCCGAAGAGGATGTTCGTAGATCTACGGGATCAGTAGAGCCGTGTGCTGTCTACCAGAAGCCGCTCAACTTTGACTCATTTTGTGTTGAGGTGCTTGGACATCAGACTATACGACCGCATCTGCCTGGTCCTGCTCAAAGCGTTGTTGGCTGATCCGCGTCATTTTCTTACCGAGCTATCGCTTCATAATTCGTATGCTTGGCGGGTGTCGACGTCTTCGGTCCCGTTTTCTTTAGGAGTGCATATGACTCTTTCTTCGCTCAATCAACAGCTTATCGGTACCCTCAGAGATCTCTACGCGGTTGAGGTGCAACTCACCAAGGCGATTCCCCGCTTACTCGAGGTGGCGTCGGCTGACGAGTTAAAATCGCTTCTACGGCGCCAGCTAGAGGAGAGTGAGCACCACATCGATCGTTTGGAGGGGTGCGCCAAGAGCCTCCAGGAGCGCCTGTTAGGTGAACGCAGTAGACCGGTGGATGCGTTGGTCAAGGACGCCCTCAACCTAGTTGAAAGCCGGGGAAATGAATGCACCATAGATCTAGGGCTCCTAAACATCATGCGGCACGTAAAACACCATGAATTAGCTGGGTACGAGTACGCCCGCAGTCTGGCTGAGGTGCTAGATGAGCCCGATATCACCGCGTTCTTGGATAGGATATTGGTTGATGAGGAAGCTGTTGAGCGGGCTCTCACGGTTCTTGCTCATGACATTATGGACACGGTCGTTGCACAGGCTGTTCACGATGTATCGCTTGGTCTAACTCCGTTGGGGATTGCAATGGCTTCAGCCGAGAAAACAGAATTTGATACGGTGGGCTGAGAGCGATCACGGTCCATGTTTTTTTTGGGCGCACCGCTAGTTTTTGTCTGCTGTCGTTGCTACTCTATTACGCCGTGCCATAGAGGAGCGTGATGACCGGACGGGATTACATACGAGACGTTTTTAAGGATCTTTCTAGGTCCAACGGACGCGTAAAACGTAGAAGGCACGAGTTCTTCATGCTGGCAGCTCTTGATGTTCTCAAAGAGCTCGACTCGCCCATCAAGGAGGAAACCCTAGTTCGGCTCGTTATAATGGAAGCCGAAGAAGAGGGTCTTTTTTCGCGCGACAAGGGCGGAGTGGTGGCCGCGTAACGTAACCCGGACCTGGTGCGGAGAGTCGGTGAGATTTCGACTCTACCTCCTCTTCCTAATCCTTTTCTTTCTCTTGCTCCTGCACCGGTTTACTCGCGTAGCGGCGCGCGGGGGTGTTTTCTTGATGATGAGAAGGCATCCGGTGCAACAGCAGGATACAGAGGAGGATAGCAAGGAGGAACAGGAGATTAACGGATGAGGCCGAAAAGATCATCATCGCCAAGCGATGGTGATCTTTTCGGGTTTAACTTACCTAACAAAAATTCTCTGTCTCAGAATCAGTTGGAGCATCTGTGCTTGAGGAGATGGCGTGCAAGATAGCCTGAGCATCGTCTCGGATCATGGCTGACAGTCCGTTAATTAGAGTCACGTGACGAGTTACCTCATCCCAATCCTTCTTGGCGATCGCTTCACACAGAGCAACTGCAAGGGCGCGTTGCTTGCTGAGGATTGTGTCGTACGACTCAAGGCGGCGAACAACGGTTGGGGATATTGTGTCACGAGACTGGAGCGTCGTACGTGCCTTGGTGATTGCGCTCTCAAGCTCGGTGAATGAAGAGAAGAGTCTTTCGATGATGTTTGATTCCATGTTCGTGTCTCCTTACTGTTTATTAATCTCGTTCCGTAAGTCCTGTGCCTCAGTTTTTCTGCAACGGGGTGGCTTTTTATTTCCTACGTAAACCTTTCTTCGGTTATTACGAGATGTGCCTACGATGTTGCATTACCTTCTATCTCTTTAGCTATTTAAGCTCGATTCTATCCACGGGGGTCTGGCTTAACCAGACGCTTGTACATATTCAGTTGTTTTTTGAGCTTCCTGCTCTCTCCATCGCAGCTTTTTAGACTGCTAGCACCGGCTGAACATCCTTGATTCTTGTGGTGCCGTTGGTTACCTCTAAAGCAAAAGGATTGCCAATGTGTAAGTGATTGAGATCGTGGTTCTTTTATTTAACGTGCTATAATAGAAGAACGCGACCATCGTGGAATGAGGGGCTTAGCCCCGACGCGCTTTGCGACACCTGTTTAGAGAAAGGACACACATGTCTACACCTCCTAGAGACGGTGTTTTTGAATCAGAGGCTTTTCGAAGGCTTCAGATATGTGGCTCAGGAGATCTCTTTTTTGATGCGCTTGAGAGCGCTATCAACGGAGCTTCCAATTCAGTTGACCTTGAGATGTACATCTTCATGCTCGACCGAACCGGAGAGCGTATCTTTCAAGCTTTGGTTCGTGCTGTACAGAGGGGCGCTCGAGTTCGCCTCATCGTTGATGGGATCGGCTCAACCCCCTACACGCGCACCTTGCACACGCGTGCACGACGAGAGGGGATTCTGTGTAAGATTTACCACGAGCTTCCCTGGGAGCGGTGGATGCGTGGTGCAACGACAACGCGCAGAGCGCCGCGCTGGAAGCAATTCCTGAGGCGTCTTAACTCGCGCAACCACCGCAAGGTGTGCATCGTTGATGGTCAGGTTGCATTACTGGGAAGTATGAACGTGTGTGATGCGCACCTCACTTCCATCGTTGGAGCGGCGGCGTGGCGCGATACGGGAGTTGTAGTGGAAGGTGAGCCGGTTGCCCGACTCGTTGAAGGGTTTGAAGCTATATGGGGAGGTCGATTGAGGAGGCTTCATCGACGTCTTACGGCGCGCAGGCTCCGTAGGTCAGCCACCCGATTGATACGACTTAACTCAAGTCGAAGAGAGCGCAAGGATAACTATATTGATCTGTTGTTTAGGATAGTGAACGCAACCGAGAAGATCTGGATAACGAATGCATACTTCGTCCCGGACGGCTCGCTGGTCCGCGCCTTGCGCGCGGCTGCACATGGAGGTGTTGATGTGCGTATCATGGTGCCGCGCTTCTCTGATGTAATCTTTATACCGTGGGTCGCATCGGCTTTTCATCTAGGACTTCTTAAAGCAGGAGTGCGGGTCTTTGAGTACCAGCGCTCAATATTACACGCCAAGACGGTGGTTATCGATTCGTGGGGATTGGTAGGGTCTAGTAACCTTAATCACCGCAGCTTACTGCACGACTTGGAAGTTGACGTGGTTGTGAACACCGAAGAAGCACGCGGGGTTCTTGAGCAGCATTTTATTGAGGATATGGGAAATAGCGTCGAAGTTACCCTTGAAACCTGGAGTCACCGTCCCTATATCGAGAGGATGCTCGGGCGACTGCTACTTTTCTTCAGGCGGGTTTTGTAGGAGAAGTGATGACGCCAGCACCTCTACGGGTAATCTCTTACAACATTCATAAGGGGCTGGGGCTCGGAAATCGTTCGTTTGTTTTGCCTGCTATTCGTGAGGCGCTTGCGACGAGTCAGGCAGATCTCGTCTTTTTGCAAGAAGTAGTTGGGCAGCACGATAAGCATGCACAGCGATTTGAGGCGTGGCCTGATATCCCACAACATCAATTCCTTGCTGGTAACGACTGGCTGCATGTGGCGTACGGAAAAAATGCTGTGTATGCGCACGGGCATCACGGCAATGCAATCTTAAGCCGCTTTCCGATAGTTGAAGTCGAGAACATCGATGTATCAACTAATCCACTTGAGTCACGTGGTATCTTGCATGCAGTTATCGATGTGCCGGGGGTGCATCCGCGTGTGCACTGCATGTGTGTGCACCTCAATATTTTGCAGCGGGGCCGTGACCTTCAGATTCAGCGCCTTGTGCGCAGAGTAGTGCAGGGGAGTGTACACTCTGAGCCATTGATTGTAGCCGGAGACTTTAACGACTGGCAGGAGCGGGCATCGCAACAGCTTTTTGAAGCGCTTGAGCTGCGTGAGGTCTTTGAACGGCTTACAGGGGGGCATGCGCTCTCGTTTCCAACCGTTTATCCGCTGCTCAAGTTAGACCGCTTGTATATACGGGCTTTTACCCCCCTTACGGCAGCAGTCCTTAACGACGCCCCCTGGAACGGGCTCTCTGATCACGCACCGATTAGGGCCGAATTAGAGTTGCGGCGATAAAAACGACCCTCTCCGCCCGGGATGGAAATTACCCCCACTCCGTAGTAGTCTCAGGCCGCAGTCCAGGGATGAGGTAGGAGATATGACAGAAGCTGTTCGAGAGATCTCAGCGGGTGCCGCTTCAGAGCTAAAAGAGGGAGCCTCCACGAGTGGCTCAACGCTCGATATTCAGGCGCTGATGGGTCAGATTCGTGAGCGGGTGCGGCAGGATGCGCTTAAAGCTCGTGACACCATGCCACCACTCGTTCCAAGTTCGGTGCGCTTCTCAGATGAACGGGGAGTAAAAGCAGGCGCGCTCCAACACTCAGAGGAGCTGCGTTTTTTAAATCTTAATTACGCCTACGAAACGAAGCTCTCAGCTGACCGCATAGTTACGCATCGCGGCGGTTTCATCGGTAAGGTGATCGTCAAGCTCAAGCGCAAGTTTCTCTCATTTCTCCGGAACGCGTTCTTCAACGACTACCTGCAGGCTGAGCGTCAGTTCCAGGAGCACCTTGTTCGGTATTTAAACGATGTCGGTCGCTACGTCGACGCGCGTGATGGACAGCTTGTTGTTGAGCTGGCTCGCAAGGTGGATATCGATGTGGGTCGGGTGGAGGAGAAGATTAGTCGTGTCGATGATGAGAAGAGCGCTACGTTCTTTTCGTTAGAGAACGACTTTGTTGCTCGTCTTGATCGTATGGATAAGATGGTGCGGGGCCTTGAGGGGATAGTAAACAACGCCGCGAGCTATACCGACACGCAGCCGCCTCTTGCCACAACCTCCCCGGGTACCGGCGAACAACGGGCCGATCTGTCATACCTTCTCCTTGAAAATCGCTACCGCGGATCTGAATCAGAGATCGGCCGCAGATTGCAGGTGTATCCAGAAATATTCCAGAAAGTGCCGGGGACGGTTCTTGAAATCGGTTCGGGGCGTGGCGAGCTGCAACGACTCTTTAAGGAGAGAGGTGTTGATTCTTACGGCGTCGATCTCGATGTGGTGATGGTAAACATCGCCAACTCGCAAGGGTGTAACACGAAGTATGGTGATGGGATCGCGCACCTTCGCTCGCTTGCGGATAAGTCTCTGGGCGGCATAGTTGCGGTTCAGGTCGTTGAGCACCTGTCCCGTAGCGAGTTACGAGAGTTGATGGAGCTAGCAAAAGCTAAGGTCCATAAAGGGGGCAGGATTGTCTTTGAAACGATTAACCCGCAGTCACTCCTTGCGCTTTCATCTAACTACTTCCGTGATCCGACGCACGTCTGGCCAATGCATCCAGATACGCTCGGTTATATGGCGACCCTTGCGGGGCTCGTTGTTAAGGAAACAAAGCTTCTCTCTCCGGTGTCTGCACACCATCTCTTAAAAGAACTGCCGCTCGACTCAACACATACCCCGGCTATGACTGATGCTGTGCGTCGACTGAATCTTAATATTCAGCAGCTCAACTCGTTGCTGTACGGATTCCAGGATTACTGCCTAGTGCTCGAGGTCACCACGTAATGGCGCGCATCCTCGTTCTCGGTGTTAAAGTCCCATTTACTCACGGCGGGCAGGAGGTTCTCGTTGCAAGCCTTGTAAAGAAGCTGCGTGAGCGCGGTCATGAGGCCGATGTGCTCGAGCTTCCGTACAACCCGTTTCCAAAAGAGAACCTGCTGGCGCAGGCTGCAATGTGGCGTTCCCTTGAGCTTTCCTCCTTTGTTGGTAAAGAGATAGACCTCGTTATCGCAACGAAGTTTCCAAGTTACTACGCGCGTCACCCGAAAAAGAGTGTGTGGCTCGTGCATCAGCTTAGGTCGATCTACGACCTTTACGGCGGACGTTATTCGGATATCGGAGATGACCCCCGCGACGAAACGCTTAGGCAGCTACTGACTGAAGGGGATACGAAGGCGCTTGGTGAATGTTCGTATCGCTCGGCTATTTCACGTAACGTAGCAGAGCGGTTAAAGCTCTTTAACGGGCTCTCATCCTCAGTGCTCTACCCACCTCTTCCGTTAGGAGATCGGTATCGGAGTGAGGCTCCAGAGCCGTATCTGCTCTCAGTTGGGCGCATCTGCAGAATCAAGCGGCTCGATCTGATGATACGAGCGCTTCCGCTCATCGAGGGGCTTTCGCTCAAAGTTATCGGTGTAGCTGATGAGCCTGGAGCGATGGAGTATTTTAAAAACGAGATCGCGAAACACAGCCTTGAGTCGCGAGTTGAGTTTTTAGGACGGGTAGGGGATGAAGACCTGCTCTCTCTCTACGCGCGAGCAACGGGGGTTTTCTACGCCCCGTTTGATGAAGATTACGGGTACGTAACCTTAGAAGGTATGGCGAGCGGACGGCCGATAATTACAGCGACCGATAGCGGCGGAACGCTTGAATTCGTACAAGATGGTGTAAATGGTTTTGTCGCAGAGCCTACTCCCGAAGCGATAGCGGCAGCGTGTAACACCCTTGTCCGCAATCAAGCCAAAGCGGCTGAGATGCGCAGCAACGCCCGCCGCTTCATCGAAGCATCCGGGATGATAGCTAGTGGCTGGGATGATGTGATAAATGGACTGCTCTCACCTCTCACGCAAGGTGAAGGGGTATCGTGTGCAGTGGGGAGCTAACTGTGGCGCCTAAGCTCCGGATAGCGTGGGTGAGCGATTACGATACCTCTACCTCTGCGCCTACTTCTGCCCAGCATGAGACCTTATCGTCTTACTGTTCAAGCCTGCTTGTGCCACGCTTGCGTGAGCGGTTTGATATTGAAGTGTTCTGCGAGTGTAGTCCGCAGAGTGCTAATACACACGGCGCTAGTATACTCGGCACTGATACATCCGGCGTGCGGCACTATCTAACTGCCCTGATGCGCCACAAAGAGCAGCCGTTTGATCTATTCTTTTACCAATTGGAAGATCACGCCAGGGCTAGGTTTGTGCGCTCGCATATTGGACTAATGCCGGGGATACTATGGGCGCACGATCTCTACCTCTCTGACCTTGGAGCTGAAGCGCTACACACTAGCCCATGGGAGCAGACCATCCAGCGCTACTACGACTGCAGTGAGCCCTTTGCTGATAAGGCAAAACCACCGCATCAATTGATGCCGCTTGCGTATCGTGAAGTCTCTCTCTCTCCGATTGTGTTGTGCAGCTCAGCGCGCGGTGTAGCTGGCGTAGAGCGTATTACCGGCATGCGTTTAACAACCGATGGTGGTGAGGGGGATTTTCAGGTTGGGTACCTTCCTGTGCCGGTAGAAAGTGGAGCTGGTGATGCGTCTAGCTGCAATCCAAAAGGTCGCCTTGGCAAATCTAGAGCTGCGACTTCCGAGCTACGGGTTGTTACCGCCGCATCAGTTGGCCTTGAGGGTAGGGCGCATAAGTTTTTAGCAGCATTAAAAGGGTATGCTGGTGAGTGGAAGCTTACCTGGCTTATCAATCGGTTTGAGCGAGAGCGGGCGAGTGCTCTGATTGAAGAGTTTGGGGTTGTTGATAGAGTTGTGCTCGTAGAGGGCCGGAACCCAACTGTGTGGCACACGCTTGTGCAATCAGCCGATGTTGCACTGCACCTCCACAACGGCTTCTACGGACACACTGGGCCGTATCTGCACATCTCGCTTGCGGCAGGTGTTGCATGTATCGCGGTGCGCGCGATGGGAGGAGTTGATTTTCCAGAGAGTGTAGTGTGGACCGTTGTGCCGGGGCACCATGAAGCGCTTCAGATTCGAGAGGTGTTGGGGGAGATATCGCGCATCGGTCCAGATGTGGCAGGAGCACCAGGGCAGTCGTACGCACAGCACGAGTGTGGGGTTGAAAGTGTAGCAAACATTCTCTCGCGTGAGTTTGAGCGCGGTGCCGAGCAGCTAAAAGGGATAATGAGTTCATGGGATGAGCTGTACCGTGATGCTAAGAGCGCACTCTTTGATGAAGTAAGGAACTTAATGGACGGCAGCGAAGCGGGTGGAATATCGCCTTATGAGCAGGTCTTTAAGCCTGCTGCTCGGGAGCTTGGTTGGGAGTAGGGAAAAGCGGCGAAAAACTTCGCCTTTGCTGCGCAAAGACGAATTTTTCCAGGGGCCGACCCTTCGGGTCCTTAAAACAGGCTGAAATTCTTAGAAGGCCTTCTTTTTTTTCAAAAAGCATCCGCCCAGATTGCGAAGCGGCTTGAAGGGATAGTGAAATGAGGGCGAGAAGATAGGAATTCGAGAGAGAGGCGGCGCATAATTCGTGAGGAAGTATGCGCCGCCCGTAATCAATCTGGCGTCAGGTCAGACGGTCGCCGAGAGGGCCCCGAGTGTCACCTTCGTGCAGGTCAAATCCATCTTGTCGCGCAGCCGCCGGAGCAGCTGAACAATGGCGGTGAAGATCTTGGCAACATACTTGCGCCGGACTTGGGACAAGTTCTTGACCTTTTTCATCCCCGCCTCGATGACTTCTGCCACCGCGGAGGTCTCGTTGATAGTGAATTTGACCTTGTGACCTTTGACGCTATGGATAATAACCATATTTCAGTCGTATTCCCCCTTAAAGCATCCGATAATCTTTCAGTTGTGATTAACTCACGTATTACCGTGTCCACCTCCTACACAGGAGGTAAAAAAAGATAGTTAGAAAGCTCTCGGGGATACGCCACACGCCTCTTGGATTGGTAACACCAAAAGCCGTGTAGTGTAGCCCCGAAAAGAGAGATATCTAAAAAACCAGTAAAACCTTACTCTCGAATTCCGCTTCTCAGCCGTATTTCCCTACGACTCAGAAGCGGAACAGTGTGCTTCTACCCCCCCCCAGTATTTTTGCATAAACCAACAATTCCAAGGTACCAGGATTCAGAAATTAGTCATTAGGAAAAAATACGAAAGGAGAGTTTTTAGCCTGTTTTGGTCGGCTAGGGAGCTCTTGGGTAATGGGTGCAGAACCCCTTGCACTGTGTTAGAGCTGCGCCGGATTAGCAAGCTGCGTCGCTGGCTGAGTTGCGAAGACTTCTAGGAGCTTTATTAGGTTTTGGAGCTGGATGTTGTCGGAAACTGTCTTAAGAGAAACCACAGTTTCAAACTTACGCTCGGAATCCGTCACGGAGATAGAGAGAAATGGCTCCCTGCCACCGGGTGATGTGAGGGTGGGAAGGTTAAAGACGCGACCCTCTGATAGTAGCCCAAGAACCCGCAAAATACGCGCACGCTCTTCAGCGTTGTTGCCGTCTAGAACGGGCAACTTCCATTCATTTGTGCTCTCCGGGCTGGAGGTGAGCTTTATTATAACTGAAACGGGTTTGCTCTGCTGTGTTGAGCCGTTGTTATCAGCTAACTGCACGGATGCATTTGAATACCAGGTGTCGAAGGTTGCTTGTAGCTCGTGTGTTAAGGAGGGGCGCGAGAGATTAAAGACAAGTAACACAACCAGTGTTGCGACTAACACTACAAGGGCTTGAGGCTTGAGAAGGTCTTTTACCATCCTCGGGAGGATAGTCGGGTGGAAAGAAATGGTCAAATCTTACAAATAGTCCGGGAATACTCGAAAAAATAAAGGCTCGTCGTGGAATCAAGTGGATGGCAACGAGGATAGAGATACCGAGTGTTACCGACTCGATTCCACGAAGAGCCTTTTAGGCTTTCCCTTGTTTCCCTAGACATCGGCGCAGGTCTCTGTCGTACCCCTTCTTCGCTAGCCGTTTGTTTGCAAGGAGCCCTGCTAGCTCGCCATTATCGTCGTTAAGCTCCAGGCAATGCTTAATAAAGGCAAAGCTATGGTGTCCTTGCTTAAGTGCCACAAGAGCTGCACGAGTAGACTCGAACTCTATGGTGTAAAGCTCTTCTGGGAGTTTCTCTAGCCCCGGTCCGGCATAAAGATAGAGATCGAGATTTGCATCAAAGCGATGGCGCACGCCTGAGTCGAGGCGCACTGAGCCTGGGACAAAAAAGCGTTGCTTAACAGTTCCTCCAACTGTATTGCTGTCGCGGTACTCTTTGAATTGCTTGCGGGTCAACGTAATAGGGGGCAACTCTGGACGGCCAATCACACCCTGGCCGATGTTAAGCTTCCGGCCCTTAAAATCAAGGTGGTAGACCACATCATCGCCTTCAATCATCCTTAAGCGAGCTGTGGTGAGCAGGTGGTGATCGTTCTCGGTATCTCTAACGCGATGCCGCTTAATAAGCCAAGGGATTGAGTCTGAAGAGAAGTAGTGGGTTGTAATTTGTACGCTCTCTTTGTGTTGAGCTAGCTCTTGAGCTACCGCTGGTGGGACGAGAAATTTGGTTTCAATTTCAAGCGGTATATCAACGGTGGGCCGCTTGGGCTTGGCTAGTTGAGTTAAATCTAGTTGAGCTTCTGCTGCGTGGTGGTAGTGCTTCAATGTGGCGTCCGTTCTCTAGATTGATGGTAATCCCAAACTCACCACCGCTATAGTAACGCGCGGCGTGCACGAAGAAAGAGGAAAATAATCTTCTAACAAAAGGGATTAGATTGAAACTACAGCCGAATTCTCTTCTTCGCCTCGGCGACCAACGTATCAAAGGTATTAGCGGCTGGATTGTCGAGCACCACCTCTTCAAGCTCTTTTAAGATTCGCCCCATCTCCCTTCCGGGCTGTAGGCCAATCTTCTTTAAGTCGTCTCCGGTCACAGCAAGCTTTCCATACGCAGGCCCGGCAGCGCGAGCTTGCTCGGCAGCAAGGAGTTCATCGAAGCGTTGAGTGGTCGCTGTAAACTCTTCAGCCGGCATCGTTGGTGGTGCATCTGCTTCTTTAAACTGTCTCCATCTTGGGAGTTCATTTCCGAGGTCACGCATCAAGCGCCTGACCCCCGATGGTCCACAATCAAGTGGGCGCATGTGGTGGCGGACGATGGTTGTGATTGCGTTCTGGTCACGGTGAGAGAACTTAAGCGCTTCAAGGCGCACCTTTGAGAGGTCTTCGCTGCGCAGTTCGTGCAGATAGAAGTGCCGGTTGCCTTCGGCGTCAACGCTTAGGGTGTGTGGTTTACCGACGTCGTGAAAGATAGCAGCCCAGCGTAGCACCTTATCTGCAGGCGCGCGCCGTAACACCCACAAGGTGTGCTCAAAGACATCGTGGATATGGAATCGGTTCTGCTCAAATCCAACAGCGGGGATGAGCTCTGGAATGGTATATGGCAGCGCGCCAATAGTATTTAGTAATCGCATCCCTGCATCGGGCGCTGCGCTTAGAATAATCTTTTCAAGCTCTGAACGTATGCGCTCTGCGCTCACGCGCGCCAAGAGCGGAACTGTTGCAACTGCAGCGTTTAGGGTAGCTGCTTCAATCGTGCGCCCCTGTGCGTCTCCGAAGCGCACCATGCGTAACACTCGGTGCGGATCTTCAGTAAAGCGCAGGGTAGGGTTGCCAACTGCGCGCACAGTGCTCTGCGCAATATCTGCAAGCCCACCGAAGGGGTCGAGTAGAGAGTTTGTAGTTGTGTCGAACGCCAGAGCGTTGATGGTGAAGTCTCGCCCTGAGAGATCGGTTGTAATATCAGGCGCTGTTGTGTGGCGCTCGCGTTCGCTGGGTTGACGGTAGGTGGTTATCTCAACGTGGGTGCCATCAACGACCGCTAGCACCGTGCCGTGTTGAATTCCTGTTTCAACGATCTTTATCTTGTGCGCATCGCAGCGTGCTTTGATCTCGGCTGCAGAGAGGTTCGTTGCAAGGTCCAGGTCTGTGACCTCGACGCCGCAACACACATCTCGCACAGCGCCTCCAACGATGTAGAGCTCGCACGGTGCGAGTACACCCTTTAGTGTTGCTACAGCATGACCCGCTGCAAGTGCAGCGAGCGCGCGTTCAGAATCTTCCCGACTTCGAAGCCGGTTGCAAGAAGAGATTCCATGAGGAGGGGATGTTTCCATGAAGTTTAATGTGCAGTACCGGGAGCCAATCCGGCCTTATCGGCTTAGAGAGAAGCTTCATATGCGCTTCTTTCGGAGTTCTGCCACCCTTTTTGCGATTACACGTAGCGCACGCACAGATTATGTTTTCCCAAGTGGTTCTTCCACCCTGGCTGCGCGGCACGACATGATCAAGGGTTGCCTCCTTGGATGTCAACTCTTTCGCGCAATACTGACACGTAAAGTTATCTCTAGCTAACAGATTGGCGCGTGAAAGTGGGGGAGATTTCCGCCCGGCGCGAAAGTAGCGCAGTAGCCGCACTACAGCCGGGGCCTTAATTGCAACCGAGACTGAGCGGATATCGTGGTCGTATTCCTCAACAATTTCGACTTTTCCAAGGAAGAACATGCAGACGGCGTTCTGCCACGAGATGATCCGCAGAGGTTCGTAAGAGGAGCTAAGTAGTAATACTGGGCTCATATCTTATTTAGAGGCTAGGACGTAACGTTTTGGTCCAAAAATGCACTTCTATTTACTATAATTAGGGTTAAGGGGTTAATCCGCAAGGGGGATCGTAGATAGTTGTGCAGGGTTTTCCTCGCTTCCCTTGACACTTCCGCTGGTTACCACTATTTTCCCCACTCACAATTTAAGGGCCAGTAGCTCAGCTGGTTAGAGTACACGCCTGATAAGCGTGAGGTCGGTAGTTCGAGTCTACCCTGGCCCATTCGTTTTCGTTCCTACCCAAACCTGGCGGAGCCAGGTTTTGGGTGACGGCCAGGGGCAGACGCCCCTTGGATCCCCCGGTTTGTTCCTATCCAAACTTGGCGGAGCCAAGATTTGGATGACGGCCAGGGGGGGTCGCTTCGCTTTCCCCCTGGACCCCCCGGCGATATCGTTCCTACCCAAATGTGAACCTATCCAAACTTGGCGGAGCCAAGATTTGGATGACGGCCAAGGGGCTGGCGCGCCTGGACCCCGGTGTAACGCGTGGCCCCACCTCCTCCTGCACCTAACTCCTAAACTCCTGAGCGGTTCGTGCTTTAACTGCCCGGAGAGAATGAGGAGGAGGCAGGTGCAGGATTAAGATAAGGATAAGGAGGAGGAATCGCCGGGGAAGTACTGGCGGGTATCGAGGCCTCTTCTAAATCCAGAGCCTTTACGCCTCCTGCACCAGAATCCTTATCGAGTAAGCTCAGGAGGGGGAACTTTTTTAAGCTCAACTATTGCAATTTTTTCAACTAGCTGCGAAAACATCTGCTCACGTGGGCCTGTAGCTCAGTTGGTAGAGCACCAGCCTTGCAAGCTGGGGGTCCAGAGTTCGAATCTCTGCAGGTCCACCATCTTTATTCCTATCCAAACCTGGCGTAGCCAGGATTTGGATGACGGCCAAGGGCTGGCGCCCCTGGACCCCGTGTTGTTCCTACCCAAACTTGGCAAAGCCAAGATTTGGGTTACGGCCAAGGGCTAGCGCCCCTGGACCCGCTCGTTATCTGAACCTATCCAAACCTGGCGTAGCCAGGATTTGGATGACGGCCAAGGGGCTGGCGCCCCTGGACGCCGTGTTGTTCCTACCCAAACTTGGCGTTTTTATTCTCCTACCTGAACTTGGCAAAGCCAAGATTCAGGTGACGGTCTGCCAAGATTTGGGTTACGGCCAAGGGCTGGCGCCCCTGGACCCGGTTTATTCCTACCCAAACTTTGCTTCGCCGCTATATTCCTATCCAAACCCGGGGTAGCCAAGATTATTACTTGTGCATAGTGTGGGAAGGGGTAGAATTTAAGAGATGGGGTGCTTTTTAAGAGAGGGCTATATTTCTGAAATTTTCGGAGCATGCGGTTTAAGGTATGTAGCAAAGGCCGCTAATGCGGTGGTGTTTCCTCGTTTGCTTGCTGTGTTGCTAATCTCCTTTTTGTTTGGAGCAAATGCATTCGCTCAGACACCAACTCCCACTCCCACTCCTGTTCCGGACTTGCTGCGAATCTCCGCGATAGACGATATCTCTTTTGGCCCCTACACTGGAAATGGGGGCCTAACGGCGGAAGACCCTATCTGCATTTTTAATTCAGCATCGTCCTCATATCGAATTACTTTCACAACATCTACTGGGGGGTTTGATCTTGCCTCTGGGGCTAATACGCTGCCTTTTACCCTGAGGTACAAAGCAGGAGGTGGTTCCTATCAAGCGATGAGTTACAATTCGGCGACCCAGTTTGGTAGTGCTGATACGTCTTCGCAGCTTTGTGGTGGAAGTACCAACGCCTCCTACGAGGTCTCTATGACTCAGGCACAGTTGCTATCGGTTAGGCCAGGAGCCTATTCGGCTACCATGACCATAGTGATTGAGCAGCCCTAACCCCGAATAAAAGCGCAAGTACGGCGTTTGATTGCTTGGCAGATTGAGTATCTTTTTCTAAGGTGTGTGGGTGTATGCGAGGCGTAACCGCCCGAGGGTACCCCTGATGAGTCAAAGTTCTGTTTTTTATACCTGGAGAACTCTGTTTTTGAGCGGAGTGCTCAATTTGGTTGTTTTGTGCGGCGGTGGAGTATTTGCAAGGCCTGCTGTGGCACAGAATGCTACTCCTCAGGGCGAGGCAGTAAGCGGGGTGGACTTTTTCTGTTCGGTTGAAGCTGAACTGTCGCGTGTCACGTGTCGCATTAAAGGGGAGACCACCTTTGAAGGAGTTCGGCAATTTACCCTTGAAGAACCCGATCGGTTGGTGATCGATTTGCCGGGGCTTCAGGTGCATGCGCCTGAAAACTACTCCCTTGCAGACTCTCCTACCATCCAACGTATTCGCTCAGGAAACCGCGGTGATTTGGCACGTGTTGTATTGGACTTAAAGCAGCGGGTCTCTGTGTCAATGTTCCTGGCTCCTGATAAGAAAACTTTGCTCTTTGATCTCTCTTCTGTAGAGGCCCCGCCTCCATCTCTTCCCACTGTGTCGGTTCCTGAGGGTGAAGTGACTGAGCAGTCGCCGGCCCAAGATGAAGACTTGGACGAAGCAGTCCCCGAATCAAAGGAAAGCGCGTCGTCAGTTGAGGTTGAGAATCAGAAGCTCTCGGTAGCGTCCACGCAAAAGCCTTTGGTAGGGCTTTCCATACCCAAGGGCTCGATAAAAAGAGATGATATATTAAAATTTTCCGTGGATTCGACCTTTGTATCGATAGAGCCTGGGGATAGGTCTCTCCGGGATATCAGGGTGACAAACAAGACAGGGGAGGAGATGTTTATCCGCACTGATGTTCAGAGGGTGTACGATTCGGGTACGCCTGACGAGCGGTACGAAAGCACTAAAGTTTTTGTAGCAACCCCGCGCCGTTTTTCGCTGCCGCCCATGTCTACTCGTTCGGTTCGGCTGCTCCTGACTTCTGAGCCTCCGTCTGAGGGTGAAGAGATTTATCGTCTTATACTTTCGCCTGAGGCTAGGCCGGATGCGGATGCAGAGGTCGAGGGTACGATTAATGATAGGCCGGCTACCTTCAGCGTCGTTGCTGCCTTAGGAGTCACAGTGGCGCTCCCTAGCCCAGAGGCTAAGGGCGTCGTTCGAATTGAATCCCAATATAATCAGGTCTCGCTCATTAACAGCGGAACGCGAGCGGTAATGGTAGAGAACTGCTCAACCTGCCCTCTCGACACAGACTCGTGTGTTTCCTCTGGCAGGAAACTTTTGTACCCCGAGCGGCCATGGAGTCTGCCGGTGAAGGGGTCTGGTGTCATTAATTGCGAGTTCAGTTTAGGTAAACAGAAGCAGAAGTTGTCGTCTTTGTTCGGCGCAAAGGAGCCCAAGTAATGAGTCGTAAATGCGGTCTAATTGGCGTGATAGTTTTTAGTTTATGTGCGGTGCTGTGTCAGGTGCAGGCGGCGAGCGCTCAAGTGTCAGTTAACAATGTCTTGGTCACCTTTACTGGTCAAGACAGACCTGTGCGTAACTTAGTTGTTTCTAACAGTGGCGTCTCAGCCATGTACGTCTCGGTTCGGGTTGAGCGTATTAAAGATCTCGCGTCGGATAAAATTGAGTCAGTCCCCGCAGAGGATCTTCTGGTATCGCCCAAGAATTTTTCGATAGCTCCGCAGGGGCAGCGAACCATCCGAATTCTCTTAAAGTCACCTCCTGCAGACAAGGAGCAAGCGTACCGAGTTCTATTGCTGCCGCAGTATAGTGAGTTTGGTGAAGACCAGGTTAAGGCTGCTAAGGTGCGAGGGAGTACGCTTAGCCTCAAGGTCGCAACGGGTATCGGTGTGCTTGTGTATGCCCAGCCCCGGCAAGTGGTGGCAAGTTTAGAGGTAGAGCGGAGTGCCAGTCAGGTCATTTTCTCTAATAAAGGAAACGTGCACTTCACGGTGAGCGGGGGTGTGTCGTGTCCCTCGAACGTAGTCCTTTCCGATGCCGAGCGACAGTTGGCCCTCCATGAAAAGAATGCTGCCACATTCGAGGAGAAGGGGTGCAACTTTATTGCCGGTGCGCGGGTTCACGCCGGTCGTTCAGTAAACATTCCAGTACCGTCGAACAGACGGCTCTTTATTGGAAAACGTCTTGGGTCCGTGGGGGACTTCGAGCTGTTGTTGGTCGAATCGGTCGGGTGAGCTGGCGGTTATAGAGTAATCAGATGCACGCACAAGCGGCCAAAAGAGTTAGTAGCAGTTTGCCCATTTGTGGTGCTTTAGCTGCTGCTATGTGGCTGGCGTGTGTAACTGGTGCTTCGGCTGCAGATGATGCGGAGTCTGCGACCGCGTCCGTTGCGTCACCGGCTGGCGTTGCTGGCGCGCAATCTCTTGATGGCCAGAGCGCTGAGGCTGAGAGCACCGTATTTGATCTCTACTTGAGTGATAAGTTTCAAGGCGCAGTAGTTGCGTCATACACGGAGGAATGGCTCGAGATAGAGGATCCGCAGGACGCAGTCTCGCAAATCGCTGAAATTAAGGATCGGAAGAAGGACGTCGAAGACCTTCTCTCGGGAAGGATTAAGAAACAACGTAGTGTAGAAGGAGTCGGTCACGTCTACTTTGACCTCTCTACCTTTCGTATCGTTGTGAATCCAGACAGTAGTCTTGTTAAGGGACGCGATATTGGTCTGGGAAAAAACAGGATCGGGGAACCTGAGTCAGGATGGGCAGCTCAGCAAACGTTTGGAGTCTCGGCATTCCGAAATAACTTGGTTGAGTCTACTGGTAGCTCTAGCGCGGTCACTCATCGTGGATTGTTGAGCTATGGAGATGTATTCCTCAAAACAAACGGGTACCTGGCGCAAGATCAACCTTATCAGCTCAATGAGGGGCGTCTTGGTACGGTGGCTGGAGACTTTCAAGTTTCGGGCGGGTTACTTCAGATGGCCTCGCAAGGATACACTCCAAGCTTGCGCTTTGCAGGGGCTCAGTTCGAGACCGCTGAGTTTCTCTTTCTAGATAACGATGCCGCCCGCGGAAGTAGGTTCGAGATATTCGTTCCTTCGCGCAGCACGGTTCGGTTCTACCGCGAAGGGCAGTTGTTATCTGCTCAGGTGTTAGACTTCGGGTTACAGGAGATAGACACATCTTCTTTCCCTCAAGGGGCGTACGATGTAACGGTCGTTATCACCGATAGTGCTGGTAAAGAGACAACCGAGACTCGGTTCTTCACCAAAGCAGGATTTTTAGCTAGCCGTGCCCGTCCGGTTGTATATTTTGGAGCGGGAGCCGTACGTGATTTTTTGACTCTGCTTGATACTCCCCTCGCCCAGGGCGGGCTACGGATGCGTGTATCAGACTATTTTGATTTTGGAATAGGGGCAGCTAGTACCGATGAAACTGCCGTGGCTAATTTCTCTCTTAATGGACTCTACGAGTTGGTCCGAATCGGGTTTGATGGTGCTGCGTCGCCGCAAGGGGGCTACGGAATAGGAACAGCAGCTGGATTTACTCTATTTGGTGTCTCGGTTACCGGTCGCGTCGCCCATGCCGACGGTCAGGATAACGCAGTTCCATCGGATACTCCCGCTCCAGTATTGCCTAGCTTTATTCCCGCCCAGGCTTTGGTGCCAACCGAACTGATAATTCAGACTCAAACTACTCAATCGCTCTTCATTGCTCGGTCTATCTCGGATTTCGATTTTCGATACAACATCCAGGCTAATAAAGTTGGGCAGAGTGAGCGACGGTACACAAATGGACCTTCAATCGATTGGCGGATTGTGTCAGGTTTTGTCAACCAATTGAGAGCTCGTGTTGCGGATTACGATACCGAATCAGGTAAGCAACAGTTTGCTCAACTCTTCTACAGTTATCGTCTTTCTCCGCGCTGGAATCTCAATGCGCAATTATTACAAAGATGGCAAACCGAGAGTGATGAGGCGCTCGTTTTGGTTGGAGCAAATTACAGTTCGCAAACTCCTGCAGGAATGACCGGTTCTCAGCATCAGTTTACCGAAGAGGCTCGGCGCACCAAGGTCCAGGACGATACCGTTAAGACGTTAACAACGTCTATCATCTCAAACTTAACGACCGAATACGCCAATCTTAACGGCTTTGCTCGTGGTGTGAATGTTTCTGAGGGGGAGAATGTTCAGGCTTTCGGAGCAAATGGAGAGAGTACGTTTTTCCTTTCAAATGAAGGGGCTATCGATGTGGCTCACCCACCACAAAATGAGTGTGTTTTTGTTGCAGAGGTTGCCGGTAACATGCTGGGTGATGAAGAGGAGTTCGATGTTCTTGTAAACGGCCAACGACAGGGTACTGTATCTGCACAGGAGCGTGCGATTGTATCGCTAAGCCCTTACCGTACCTATAAAGTCAGTTTGGCAGCTTCTGAGAAGTCCGGGCTTGTTGATTATGATGCTACTACCTACGAAGTAACGTTGTTTCCAGGAAACGTTGTTAAACGTCAGTGGCAGGTCGATAAGGTGTTTGTTCTTCTTGGGCGATTGCTTGATGGAGACGGTAACCCAATAGTTCGTGAACGTATAAAGGGCGCCCGGGGATATGGGTTTACGGAGGATGATGGAACCTTCCAGATAGAGGTAACGGGCTCAGAGACTCTCGTCGTCGATAGTAAGAGGAAGAAATGTACTATTGATATTAAGTTCCCTGAGGCCCCAGAGTACGTGTTTGATGCTGGTGATGTGCTCTGCTTAACATCGGAGGAGCAGGAGGCGGCGGTCGAGGGTGAGGGTGAGGGTACCACAAGTTCAGGTGTAGCGTCTGAGGGCGATGATATATAGGTTCTGGGCCCAGCTGAGCATATTTCTCTAGTCGGGCCTGGATAGAACTGTCGCCGCGACGCGAACAGAGCTAACTGCTTGATTTGGGCAGGCGAACGTATATTTTTTTATTTTCTCACCTTTTTTACTCAAGAGTTTCTCTTACTCGCACGAAGAGCTCTTATAGGGGAGAGAGCCACACTGGTTCTCAAATCAGAAGGGCACACGAGGCGGCAGCAAAGCTATCCTCGGGCTCGTTTTAAAAGGAAGCTTATGAGAACGTCCCTTAAGGTAATATTTGCAGGAACCCTACTGACGTTAGTAGCGTTTAGCCCAAAGTCTTTTGCGGCGACGAACCCGTCGGAGGCTACCACAACGAGCTCCACCGGATCGTCAGACATGACGGTCACCATCCCGGTGCTAGTCAAGATATCAGACATAGGAGATCTGTTTACAGATTCCACGCCAGACTATGATGGAGCTGCTGCCAACCTCACCGATGATGACAACGTGTGCGTTTTCTCGAACATGTCGTCGTCTGTTGGAACGAACGACTATTCAGTCACTATGACTGGAAGCGGTGCGGCAAGCGCATTCACCCTGGGATGTTCCAGCGGAGATTGCACTGGTGACACAATTTCATACACCGCCTTCTGGAATGATCAGACAGGTACCTCGGGGGAGACCCAGGTCACTACGAATGTTGCATTGACTAGTCAGACAGGATGGTCAAACAGTTTGGACTGTGGAGCTAGCACAAACGCTAACTTTCGGGTGAATTTCACGAAGACTGAGCTTTTGAATAATGCTTTCGCGGGAGATTACACCGGTACTCTGACGATAGTTATAACCCCGACGCCGTAATTGCGGAGTGGTTAACGACGGGGCGGATTTGTCGAACGGAGCGGGCTAGACCCGCTCCGTTTTTTTATGTGGTGGAAACCGGAGTTGTGCCTAGCTCCGCCGCCGCACCACCTCCTCCGCCGTAACCCCGAGCAGTATCACTCCGCCTATAATTGCAAACTCAAGCTGGGTTGGGATATCAACCAGCACAATCGCGTTTCGCAGAACCTGCATCAGCGCAGAACCGATGATGATACCAACGATGCTCCATTCCCCTCCGCGCAGGCTACACCCACCTAAAACAGCAGCAGCGATGGCGTACAGTTCGTAGAAGTTTCCAAAGTCAGATGGTTGGGCAGAGTTCACATCAACAATAAAGAGCATCCCCCCAAGCCCGGCTAGGCCAGCGCAGGCGAGGTAGGTGGTGAGCACTACCTTCTGGGTGTTAATGCCGCTGAATCGAGCCGCTGTCTCGTTTCGGCCGGTGGCTTTAAGATGCAGGCCGTAGGGGGTGTAGTTCATAACGAGCGCAGCCAGGGCTGCGACTGTCGCGGTAATCAGCACCACACTTGGAATCGCAACCGGTAATAGGCCACTAAGGGTTAACCTAGTTTGAGTGAGCGCTTTGAGCCCCTCGAAACCGAGACCAAAGCCTTGAGTCTGATCCCCTGTAATGCCACGGGTGATACCTCTATACAGAAGTAGACCACACAACGTCACGACAAAGGGTTGGAGCTTGAGTCTTGTAATAAGAATCCCGTGGCCTATCCCGATAAGGGTTGCGGCTGCAAGTAACGCTGCTGCTGCGGCTGGCCACGACCAGCCCTGAGTGACGGCGAGCCACGGTAGGAGGGTTCCGGTAAGGCACACCACTGAGCCGATAGAGAGGTCTATTCCACCCGTCGTTATAACGAGTGAGACACCGATACTTATCAGCGCAAAGAGAGCCGTGCGGCGCAGGAGGTTTTCAACGTTTGCCGGGTAGAGAAAGCGGTCGTTGAGGAGGTAGGTCACAAGGCATGCCACAAGGAGCAAGATTATAAGCCCAAGGTTCTTCTTCATGCTGCTATCCTATCTCCTGAAGCGGGTGAGGCAAGGCGCATCACTGCCTGCTCTGACATCTCTGAACCAGAGAGCTCACCACGAAGTGTTCCCTCACTCATCACCAGTACCCTATCTGCTAGTCCTATTACCTCTTCGAGGTCACTTGAAACCATCACGATGGCTAGCCCCTGAGCTGCCAAGTTCCGTAGCTCGGTATAGATCTCACACCGCGCCCCGACATCGATGCCGCGGGTGGGTTCATCGAGCAGAAGCACTTTCGGATTTGTAGCAAGGCACTTAGCGAGTACAACCTTCTGCTGATTCCCACCGGAGAGCTGCTGCACTGGTTGCGAGAGCGCAGCGCAGCGCACTCGAACCGCGGCAGCACCTGTTGCGGCTTGCTCAGACTCGTGTGCAAAAGAGCGGAATACTCTCCCTGATAGCTGTTTAGCGCTTGAGAGGATGATGTTTTCTGCTATTGAGCTTTCAAGGATAAGCCCTTGCTCCTTGCGGTCTTCGGGGAGGAGCGCGATTCCAGCTTTTAGCGCTTGGTGCGGAGCAGTGGTGCGGGTCTGAGCGCCGTGAATCATGAGGCTCCCAGAAACGGGGGTGCGCACACCGAAGATACTCTCAAGCAGCTCTGTGCGCCCTGCGCCGATGAGCCCAGCGATAGCAACTATCTCCCCATGCCGCACTGAAAAGGTGAGCGGTGAGTGTTTAGGTGTAGTGCGCCAGTCACGTACCTCAAGCGCTACTTCTCCCAGCTCGTGTGTGCGGGAGCCGTACACATCGCGCAGCTCCCGCCCAACGATAAGCGAGATGAGTTTTTCGCGGGTTGCTTCGTGAGAGGCTACTACTCCCGTCATGCTACCGTCCTTGAGACAGACGATGCGGTCTGAGATCGAGAGCACCTCTGCTAAACGGTGCGACACATAGATAATTGCGACACCTTGATTGCGAAGCTCAGTAATTATCTTTAGTAACGTAGCAGCATCTACATCGCTTAGGCTTGATGTCGGTTCGTCGAATATTAGGATCTCTGCGTTGTACGAGAGCGCACGCCCGATCTCAACCATCTGTTTCATCCCAGTTGAGAGGTTGGCAACCCGTTGAGCTGGGTCCAGCTCAACGCCGAGCCGCTTCAGGATAGTGCAGGCAGCATCGTTCATTCCATCTCGATCGAGTAATCCCCGCCGAGTCTTTTCACGACCGAGGAAGATGTTTTCAGCAACTGTAAGATTATCAGCTAAGCAGAGCTCTTGGTGCACAATTCCAATCCCTGCCTCTGTTGCCTCGGCTGGGGTAGAGCAGGTAAGCGTTTCTCCGTTTAACCGAAGCGAGCCTGAGTCAGGGGTAACGATACCGGCGATAATCTTTGCGAGGGTGCTTTTTCCTGCGCCGTTTTCACCGATGATTGATAACACCTCGCCGCGTGCGAGTGAGAGCGAAACCCCCTGTAAGACCTGCGTCTGCCCAAAAGCCTTCGATACGCTGTCTACTGCAAGGAGTGGGGGAGTTGTCATATCACTGTAGCTGCGCTCGCAACTCTGCCCAGAAGCTATCAACGTTTGATCGGTCGATGCGGCGGGCAGGGATGTCGATAAATTTCGATGGCGGGATAGCGCCACTGTTGCCAGCGAGCACCTCTTTGAGGAGCTTCACGGATTGGTATCCGTACTGGAACGGGTTCTGTACAACCGTGCCAACCATCAAGCCATCTTTAATTGCTTGAAGGGTCTCATCTGCTTCGTCGAATGAAAACACTTTAAGTGCTCCAAGTTTTCCGGTCTGCTTTAACGCTTCAAGACACGTTGGTGCATTGTAGGCGAAGAGCCCCACGACACCATCGAGTTCAGGATACCGCAAGACTGCGTCCTCGCAATTTGCTTTCGCTTTCACACGATCAAATTGATCGGTGAGGGTTACAAGGAAGGTAAAAGTGCCGTTGGTTATCGGAGCGCCAGGGGGATCGTAACGGGTAGAGTCGGGGGTTCTTCCCAACACCTCATCGATAGTGCCCTGTCTCCGTTTGCGGGCGTTATCCTGTTCGACACGTCCGATAAAAATTGCAAGCTCTCCCCCGTTTGGCATCGCTTCTTTAATCATCTTTCCAAGTAATCGGCCCGCATCATAGTTATCCATGCCGATGTATGCACGGCGGTTGCTCTGTGGGGCATCAGCATCGTGGGTGATAAGGGTTGTGCGTTGCGCAGCTTCATTGACGAGAGCAGTTTGATTGTCAGCGTCGATAACTGAGATAGCTATCGCATCAACTCCCTTAATGAGGAGATCTTCAACGATCCGTTTCTGATCGGCTATACCTTCCGATGGCATATGCACTGATACAGCGGTCTGCAGATCTCTCCCAGCAGCTTCTGCTCCCGCTTTAGCAATCGTCCAGAACGATGCTACGCCGTTTGTAATATAGGCTATCTGTGGGCCAGAGTGCTTTGAGCTCTTGCAGCCAGCTATAAGCACAGCCGCAATAGCCACGAAGCAAAGGGCAGCAGGGATCGGGGTCTTCTTCATAAAGAGCGATTATTACGAGAAAAGGTGGGTTGGGTAAAGGGAGTTAGAGGGGGTAGAAGTCCTCATCCTCATCCTCATCCTCATCCTCATCCTCATCCTCATCCTCATCCTCATCCTTTTCGGATTGGTGGGAGCTAAGGAAACCGGTGCAGGTGCAGGATGAAGAGGAGGATTAGGAGTAGGATGAGGATGAGGATTAGGATTAGGACGGACAACCGATAAGCACCCAAGCTCTGCATCCAAAGTAGAACTAAAGATCCCACGGATAGTAAAAAGATAAAAACGTGGCGGTTTCGGGGTGTACCGAAACCGCCTCAGGGCAGGAGAGGGAGTTAGGGTTTGTTTCCTATGCCCCCCCTCTTTTTTCGTAGCAGATAGAGAATTGCTCCAGCTGCTGCGACGATAAAAAACGCTGGCAGCCAGGACTCTTTTGAAGCCCAGAAGCCGAACAGCGCCGCACTTGGGATGATAGTCATCCCAAATAGCAAGCCGATCCCAGCAGGCTCGGCTTGCTTGTCTTTGAAGCCCGAGTAGAGGCTCCAGCCTGCCACGGCCAGCATTCCGAGGCTGGTCGTGGCAGCTGACAATTCCAAATAATTCATAGATAAAAACCTTCTTCCATCACAGAAGAAGCGTCCAGGCTCACTTTATCCTCGACGCTTCTACCGTGATGTCTCTTCTACCCGTGGGGAACTTTAGTGAGGTTACAGTATCAGTGCTGAGGGGTGTTGAAAATAACGGGGGAGTTCTATTTGTCTAAGGAAGAGCGAGCCAACCCCCACTTTCTCGCTACGGGTGGGTTTTGCCGCGCTTACCTAGGCAACGCTAACTGCTTTATTTTTGGGCGCTCCCTGCACTCGTCCTGTGCAGTAAACCTTACCGAATAAGTCGTAACGGGTGCGTAATGGTGTTGTTAGGTCACAGATTACTGAGAAGCGTCATAACCCCTACTAGCGCTCGATATTAGAAAGTTGAAAGATTTTAGAGATTCAATCCATTAAGAAATTGCGCCCGTTGTATGAAAGCAATCGTCACTGCTTGTAACCCAAACACGCAGCCCCAAGAGGGGCCCTCTGCTCCTACCCCTCGGTCGGTTGTTGGGGCTAGTAGCGATGCCGTGCTGCCACAACCGGAACCTACAAACACTCCCAAACCTGTCTCGCCTGATGATACTAAATCACCGGTGGTAACTAATCCGCTCGCCACGGCGATCATAGACACCTTTGGTAAAAGAGGGTTTGATTTGCAGATGCAGGCGATAATAAAAGCGCAGGGGAATGTAGCTGTCGCTAAATTGTGGCCAGCTTTAGAGGCGATTCTTGGGTCAGATATTCCCAACCGAGTCACGATAACCGAGCGTGTGCTTTCTCTTATTCATGAATTTTATGCGACAAAACCAGCTTCTGAACGTGTTGCTCCAAGCGCTCAATTCGTCGGTCGATTTTCGCAGGTTATGACGAGACCTGAGGTTGTAACACAGTGCCGCTCCGATATTCTCTATAGCTGGCTAACGCAACATTTTCACCAAGTAGTCATCGATCAATCTAATCATGAGGCTCTTGGAGCGTTATGCAAGAGTCTTGCGATGCGCAATGACCGGGTGGGTCTCTTGATATGTACGTGGTTTAAACAAAGCTACAACTCGGTTCAAACCGGTCCAGTCGACCAAACTGCGCACATCAAAGAACGTTTTCTTTGGAAGACTAGGGATTCGATTGTCGCCGACTTGATGCGAAGCCCGGATGCATGCGTGCGAAACTTTAAACTTCACTTGCTCTTTGAAGCTTCTGTTCCGCATCCGTGTTTGGATTTTCCTGTACAGCCCCTTAAGCAGAGTGAGCACTGGCTCTTGAATGAAATGTTTCGACTTCCAGAGTCACATCGTCCGGTCTCGATCGAGCAACGGCAGATACGGTCTGATGACTTCGCCCCTGGTGCTTTTAATCGGGATGTTACTCCCCTCAAAAGGCCCACATCCGCTGGATCCCAGCCACATTGCCCAGCCGAGTTTCTAGCCTCTCTGTATGAACTTATCGGATTAGACCCTGAATCGGGGAGGCAGGTGTCCATATCTCGGCGGTGTATGCCTCGAACGTGGGTTTCGAGCACAGATGAGGAGCGTTTTCGCAAGAGCTGCGTGCGCACCATTTTCAAGACCGTAATTGGTGACTCTCGAACGCCTGGTGGCGCAGGGATGCACCAGGGCGATGTGACGCTGCTGTTGGAGAATATTGCTAGGGAGTATCCGTATGCCCTGGCCCAAGCCATAGGCTCAAGTTGTGAGTTGAAGGAGCGAAGTAGTCCAAGGGTCCAAAAATTAGGGGAGATTCTAGACGATGTCATCCACAGAAGTAAGCCAGATGCGAGCCTAGACCTAAGCGCAGAGGAGTACGGGAAGAAGATGTGTGACTATCTCGCTCTCAAAGGTAGTCTTCTCGCTGGATATGAACTTGCTCCGCCGGAAGCTTTGCAAGAGTTTGAAAGGTGCCTTGCTTGTGCTACCGAGGATGATTTAAAGGGGGCTAAGCTCCAAACGTATATTTCAGCTTTTATGTGGTCACGCGCTGTAACTCCGGTGGTCGAAGAGCACGCCTTGAGACTGATGGAAGGAAACCCTACCACCATCGGCGCATCGCTTCTTGCGAAATACCTTTTTCTGGTGCAGTGCCCCGACCAAAATGTGAAGAATTTCGTGGTTTCGCAAGCGAGTCGCTCTGACCTGCCGGCGCCTGTATGGCTGAACTATGCCCACGCGGCAGTCGGTTTTGGTCTTGAGTCGCAGAAGCAACAGCTGCTATGCGGGTTGTATGAGAATGTCTACAGTAAGTCTCTTGAGAGTTGGTTCGAGAGGGATGCACAAGCACGCTGGTCTGGTAGTCTCATTAAGGCCGTCTTCTATCCTGAGAAGCTTTTCGATGTAGAATTAGAAAGGGGTAGTAGCAGTGGCGTGCATCGCTCAAACAACGAGAAGCGAGCAATTGGGACGCTCGAAAGCTTTTTTAAGGGGAATATCCACACTGATACCAGGGTTCAAAATGCTCCATCTGTAGATGGGCTTATGTCTGTTCCTGGCTATGACGGCAAGAACGTTGCTTTGTTTTATGATGGTGAACAGTTCCATTCAGTCATGGAGATTTGGTGTGTGAGGGGGTTTGATGGATCCTCAAAATTGGCCACTAGGATATTTACGCAGGCGGGGTATCCAGTGCTTAGGATCTCAGAGCAGCTCTCAGTTTATGATCGTAGGCAAGACCTGCTGAGAGGTGTAGCCGAAGCGCGGGACTTTCTTCGTTCAGGAATCGAGTTCGAATCTGATATCCTCGTGATAAATCCTCCCGATGATTTCACTGATATAGCTGGTAAAGTCATCTTGTACACGCCATAGAACCCATAGTCGGTAATTTTGGCGCGGCGGGTGTTACCGAAGTAGGTGGAGCAACCGCTCCGGAATCGGCAACCGTCTTAAAAAATCATCTGCTCGTGATAGCTCCGCCTGAGTGCGCTGTTGAATAGTAGCTGCGCTCGGTATCTGTGAAGCCAGGGGACCACCCAACACTGCTCCAAGAGCAACTACCCAGAATAGAAGTGCAAAGATCGGAACCACAAGCCGCCACGCTGAGCGGATAAATCCCAGAACAACTCCGATAGCAATAAAGCCTCCGAAGCGCGCTTGCCAGTGCGGTAGAGTCTGCTGAACAAGTTCAGGGGCTACGAGGTTGCCGATGGCTATCAGTCCGCACACAAAAAGAAGCGAACTGATGAGTGCAAAAAAGATGTGAGATGTAAGCAGCGCTCGAATCATCCACATTATCTATCACTTGGCCCGTCGGGCCGCCAGTCGCGTTTGGCGATTAGTGGCCTGAATGCTGCGTGTGAATGCGTTACAGAAGTTGCCTCCCATCGATGCCAAGAGATTAATCTTGGCCGACAGTGATGCCTTCGCGGGTGGTACCAGGCGCGGCGTCGCCACACTCACGCTCCGCTCGCTGACCTTCGACGTGAGAGCAGCTGAGTAAGATACAGAATCAAAGTACTGCACCGAAGACGGCGTGGTAAAAGAGGTAGATGCGGATCCATTTGCAAGTATAAGCCTCTTTGGCGCGCAGTTAACTGCAAGCTGACCTCCATTAACCCGCGTGATTAGCCGAGCGCGCAGAGAGGCTGCTGATTCAGAGCCAGCACCTGCCACTGAGATGCGCGAGACATTTCCGCTCTTAATCGCGCTACCAGGAACCGCGGAAACTGAGAATGGTGTCTGCGTCGGCAGCGGTGCCTTGGTTGGTGTTGCAGCCGGTGGAGAGGTTGGTATTGCAGTAGGTGGAGGAGGAGTTGCCGTAGGGGCGATAGTGGGAACAGCGGTTGGTGCCACTGTTGGTGCTAAAGTGGGCACTAACGTTGGCACCGCAGTTGGAGTCGCCGTTGGCACTGGGGTTGGGATAACTGGAGCTGGCGTTGGGGTGGTGATAGTTGGCGAAGGTATGGGTGTTGGTGTTCGTGTTGGAGTGGAGGTTGCAGTAACGGTTGGGGCCGGAGAGGCCGTAGCAGTTGGTGCTGCAGCGCATTGGCTTAGGGCTTGTTGCACTGCCGCATTTGAATTGACCAATCTACCCGTTGTCGTTTTACCGCTTAACGCAGCCATTGGGGATCCACTGGAGAGGATTATGTTTTTCAACGTGTTTGCTGAGAATGAGGTGGCGCACGCTGAACTGGCGAGTGCTGCAACGCCTGCAACTTGTGGGCTCGCCATAGAAGTTCCGCTGTATGTCGCGTAGCTGCCCGGCACCGTGCTGTAGATACTCGAGCCTGGTGCTCCGATGTGTACGGTTGTTGCTCCGTAGTTTGAAAAAGAGGAGAGGGTGCTTGAAGATGTCGTAGAGGCGACAGCGATCACGTTTGCGATTTGGTACGCGGCAGGGTATGAGGGTGTAGTATCTACATTTTGTGCTGAGTTTCCTGCTGCTGCTACAAAGAGGATGTTCTCAGTTGCTGCATCCGCTATGGCCGAAGCCAGAGCTGAAGAGTACCCGCCACCGCCCCACGAGTTGTTGGTAGCAACCACGCGTAGCTGCTTCTGTCTCTTTAAATTAGTCGCATACTGAATACATTTAATTGCATTAGAAGTTGAGCCGCTACCGGAGGCATCGAGGAACTTAGCCCCTACGATGCTTACGCGCCAATTGACACCAGCGATTCCGGTTGCGTTGTTTCCTCGTGCGCCGATTATACCAGCAACGTGTGTTCCGTGGTTGTGGTCATCGTTTGGATTACCGCTGTTAGTTATTGCGTTTATGCCGTTGATGTCGTCGATGTAGCCGTTGCCGTCGTTATCAACTCCATCTCCAGCTATCTCGTTCGGATTAACCCATAGATTACCTACAAGGTCTGGGTGCGTGAGTGAGACACCGGTGTCGACAACGACTACCACAACGTTCTGGGTTCCAGTCGTTGTGTTCCATGCAGTAGCACTCGACATTGCAGTGTGTGACCACTGGCCGCTAAATTGCGGATCGTTTGGAGTGGCAGTGGCGAAGAGCGCGTAGTTTGGGCTGCACGCAGTGCGTGGTACCTTCATCTTAGTGAGCGTAGTTCTAACCTTGGCGCGCAGGCAGGGGTTAGTCTTGCGCGTTAGCGGTACAGGGCTTTGGGTGCTTGCAGAACGAAATGACGATCTCTCTTTTAGGTGAGTAACCTGTGTAGAGATTTTCTCAACGTTAAATCCGTCGACGGTTTGCTGTTTAGACTGTGAGCGCAGTTCAGCATAAGCGCGCATGCCCGGTTGTACACGCAGCAGTGCGCCGTCGTAGATCAGATACTCTTCCGCTGCGAGCGTAGTGGACACCCCCGCTACAGTGACAGTGAGAGCAGCTAAAACTAGACGTACCACGACTTGGAGGTGGGCCGCACGGACGGATTTTTTGGCGGTATGGCGGAGCATAGAGTCGGTATCGGAAGCGGCTGTTAGAGCTTTACACTCGGAGGCGATTTTTATTCGCGTGTGTAGATTCGGGGTGTTTGGGGGATTCTTTGTTCGGGCTGCTCTGGTGGATTTGCGTAGTGGGTGAGCAAAGAATTAAGTCTTCGCGCTGCTTCAAGGGATTCCTTGGTGTGATTGGGGCCTCCATCGATTGCCCACGTTGACGGGGGCTATGGGTGCCTTGGAGTGTTATTGGCCAACCTAGTGTGACTGCCCTATTGAGTGTATTATCTTTACGAACCCTCGAACCCTTCGAGATGGGCGTTGTCCACTGACTAACCTCGAGGCTCTGATTCTGGCAGCGGCTTATCTTGCTCGCCCGATACTACGGGGTCTTTGGGGAGACCCGCTTCATATCGGCGAGCGGGATAAGAATCCACCCCTATTTCTAGACCGCACCAGTCGACAGATTCCGCCCCGTAACTTATAGTGCCGCCATAGGCTCTATTAAAGACTAGCTATGCGAAAACAACTCATCATCGGTACCCGCAAGAGCCCCCTGGCGCTGTGGCAGAGTAACTACGTGAAAGCCACATTGCAGAAGCACTTCCCCGAGCTTGTCGTTGAGCTGAAGCACATCATAACAACGGGGGATAAGACCCAGGACAGCACTGCTGCTATCCCGTTGATTGGCGGCAAAGGGCTCTTTACCGCAGAGCTTGAAGAGTCACTTGAGAGAGGCGAGATTGACCTCGCTGTACACTCCCTCAAAGACTTACCAACTACCCTTGCGCCTGAGTTTACTATTGGTGCTACCCCTCAGCGTAGTTACGTTGAAGATATACTCGTTTCTCGCGATGGTCTCACTTTAAGCGCGCTTCCTGCCGGCGCAGTGATAGGCACATCGAGTGTCAGGCGCTCATCGCAGATTATCCACGCTCGTCCCGATCTAAAGATCGCCCATATTCGCGGTAACGTCGATACCCGACTCAAGAAGCTCCGTGCTGACGGGGGTGCATACGATGCGATTATCCTTGCTCGTGCCGGAATTGTGCGACTTGAACTAGAGGACGAGGTAACTGAGGTTCTCTCGACTGAAGTGATGCTCCCGGCGCCTGGACAAGGCGCTCTTGGGATCGAGTGTCGTAGTAATGACGTTGAGCTGCTAGAGATGCTTCAAAAATTACATCACCTTCCAACCGCACGCGCAGTAACTGCTGAGCGGGCTTTTCTCCAGGCGCTCGGTGCTGGATGTAATACCCCCGTTGCAGCACACGCTGTGGTAGAGGAGCACGCTGGAGTTGAGCGAGTTATCCTGTGTGGCCGGTGCCTGTCGCAGGATGGTACTGATAGTATCGAAGTGTGTGGCGAAGATAGTGTTGGAGCAGAGGAGGCGCTCGGACAGCGACTCGCTGGTGATGCCCTGAATCGCGGTTTTACGCGGTTGTGTGCGGCGCACTAAAGTATGCAGCGACCAACAGTCGTAATTACAAGACCAGATGGTCCCTACGCTGGGGCAAGGCACCTGCGTGATGCATTGAGCGCGGCAGGTTTTGAGCCGTACCACTTTGCAGTTTTAAGCTGTGATCGTCTTGCGCTCTCTGAAGCTGAGCTCGGGCGGGTTAGGAACGCTGTAGCGCAGCCGCATCAATGGTTGGTATTCTTAAGCCCGACAGCAGTTACCGTATTTCGCGATCTGCTAAGGGAAGACTTAGGCGGAATCAGCATTTCACCAAGCGTTGCGATCGCTGTTCAAGGTACAGGCTCGGCTGAGGCTGTGCGGAGCTGTTTTAGTCGTGAGGCTGATTTTGTCCCGTCAGCGTTTGTGGCCGAGCACTTTGCCGAAGAGTTTCTTCAAAGGATATCCCGGAGTGATCATGTCTTAGTAGGACAGTCGAGCGAGGGCCGAAATGTTTTTTCGCAGAAGTTGCAAGGCCAGGGTATCTCAGTCGATACGATGACGACCTACACAACACGGAGCTGTTTGCCAACACCCGCTGAGGTTGAGCGCGTGGTTGTGCTACAGAAGGGGGAAGGTGAGGCGTATATACTCTTTATGAGCCCCTCTGCAGTACACGCAACGGTGACCGCTCTAGGGGCCCAGGTCGAGGCTCTTAAGGGGTATCGAATCGTGTCGGTAGGTCCAATTACAACCCGCGCGGTGCGCTCGTACGGGCTGGGCGTTGCTGCAGAGGCGGTAGAGCACTCAGAAGGGGGTATCGTGCGGGCCCTGCAAGAGCTTTCGGGGCGTTAAAGGTCCCTTTGTGACCGCCAAATCACTGCCAATTCCTTGAAAAAATACAATCCCTTGGCTAGTCTAGAGGCCTACGTTGTCAGTGCGCCAGGGAGCCCACCATGATTGATCTTCACGACCTTAGAGAACGACCCGAAGCCTACCAGGAAGCGTGTCAGAAGAAGCGCGTTTCGTTTGACGTAAAAGCCTTCCTCGAACTCGACGCGCAGGTTCGCAAGATGCGAACTGACCTTGAAGGTATGCGTGCTGAGCAGAACGCAGTCAGTAAGGCGATCCCTAAGTTGCAAGGGAGTGAGAAGGAAGTAAAGCTTGCAGAGATGAAGCAGCTCGCTGAGCGCTTGAAGGGCGCTCAGGAAGAGTTTAAAGCGCTCGAGGAAACGTGGATCAAAAAACAAGGGCACATCCCTTCTATTCCTCTCGATTGTGTTCCTGTTGGTAAAGACGACACCGAGAATGTGCACGTGCGTTCGTGGGGTGATGTGCCAACGCCCTCGTTTCCGTTGCGTGACCATGTGCAGCTTGGACGTGAGCTTGATCTCTTTGATATCGAGCGTGGTGTAAAGACAGCCGGCGCTCGCAGCTACTTCTTAAAGGGTGATGGTACCCGTTTGCAGCACGCTGTAATGAGCCTCTCAATGGATGTGCTCCATAAAGCTGGCTACATCTTGATGGATCCACCGCATATCGTTAAGTACGAAGCGATGTTCGCTACGGGATACTTCCCTGGTGGAGAGGAGATGGCGTACCACCTCGATCAACGCGATGAGGGCTTGCACCTGATCGGTACATCAGAGGTTCCCGTTGCGTCGTTTCACGCAGACGAGATCCTTTCACTCGATGAGCTACCGAAGCGTTACGCAGGGTACTCGCCGTGCTACCGCCGTGAAGCGGGTGCCTACGGTAAAGACACTCACGGCCTCTACCGCGTTCATCAGTTCTACAAAGTTGAGCAGGTTGTGTTGTGCAGAGCTGATACAGAAGAAAGTATGCGGTTCCACAAAGAGCTACTCGGCAACGCAGAGAAGGTGATGCAGCTCCTTGAGATTCCGTACCGTGTGGTAGACGTGTGCACGGGAGATATGGGGCAGGGGCAGATCTACAAGAACGATATCGAAGCGTGGATGCCATCGCGAAAAGCGTACGGCGAAACGCATAGCTGCTCTTCGTTCTACGATTTCCAGGCTCGCCGCCTTAATACCCGTTACAAGGACGAGAACGGTAAGAACGTTTTCTGCTACACTCTTAACAACACCTGTATCGCTTCGCCACGTGTCTTGATACCGCTCCTCGAGAATCACCAGCGTGCTGATGGAACGGTAGCGATTCCGAAGGCGCTGCAGCCATACATGGGTGGGCAAGAAGTTATCGCGCCGAGAGGTGTGTAATCCTTACGTAATGGTGGAGACCCCTTATCGTGTCGTTATTTTTAGATACTTTAGCAGGAAGAGAAACTGAGGCTACTCCGATCTGGCTGATGCGCCAGGCGGGGCGGTATCTTCCCGAGTACCGTAAGCTGCGCGAGGGTAACTCGATGCTGCAGATGGTGATGACCCCTGAGCTTGCATGTGAAGTGACATTGCAGCCGTTGCGTCGTTTCGCGCTCGATGCGGGGATAATTTTTGCTGATATCTTAACACCCCTTATCCCGATGGGGGCAAAGCTTGAGTTTAAGAAGGGAGAGGGCCCGGTTATTGAGAACCCCATACGTGATGCGCGTAGTGTGGAGCTGCTGCGTGATGTTGATCCGTATGAGGGGATAGGGTTTACCCTTGATGCAATTAAGCTTGTTACTCGCGAGCTTAACGGAAAGACTCCACTCATAGGTTTCTGCGGCGCGCCGTTTACGCTCTCAAGCTACCTGATTGAGGGGCAGAGCCCGGGCGACCTTGAGAACGTTAAGCGTTTTATGCTCTCTGAGCCTGCAGCGTGGGAAACCTTGCAGCGAAAGCTTGTGAAGGCTTCTGCTGATTACCTTGTCGCTCAAGTTGAGTGTGGTTGTCAGGCGCTTCAGATCTTTGACTCGTGGCTTGGGTACGTTGGTCCAAGGGAATATGAGACCTTCGTTGCTCCGTATCTGCAGGAGTTAATCACGCAGGTAAAAGCCCGGGTGTCTGTGCCGGTTATCTTCTTTGCAACGTCTGTCACCGGACTCTTCCCGCGGCTTTCAAAGTTGCCCGCTGATGCGTTTGGGGTCGATTGGAGGTTAACGCTCCCTGAGGCAGCGCAGCTTGTTGGCAGGAGAGTTCCGCTACAAGGAAACCTCGACCCGCAGGTGCTAGCGTGTGCGCCGTGGGAATACATTGAAGGGGTTGTGCGGAATATCCTAGACGAGGCACAGAGTCTTCCCGGACACATCTTTAACGTGGGGCACGGTATAGTGCCGCATACGCCAGTTGAGAACGTTCAACGTTTAGTAGAGCTTGTGACCGCGAGTAGGAAGAGATGACACACACCCTGGCGATAGCGACAATTCTCTTCTATATCGCATCAACTGCGCTGAACGGCGTGCAGCTCTGGCGCCCTAGTCGTAGAGGGAAAACGAATGTAGCAACGCAGGCTCTATTGTACGCTGGGTTTGTAAGCCACACAGCTATTGTAATTAATGTGCTTCTTGACCCGCGCTACATCCTGCTCAGTAACAGTGCTGATTATTTTCTGTGGGCTTCGTGGGGGTTGGCGGTAGCCTTTGTTGGACTCGGAAAACGTCTCTCATCCCCCCTTATTGGGGCCTTCGTAGTGCCGCTGATAGTGCTCTTTATGGGGTGCTCCTCGTATCTGCTTCACCAAGCAGCAACCTCGCTTATTGATAAACAGAGTAGCGATCAGGTGCGCGGGGTTGTACTTCCGCTGCTGCATGCCATACCGGCTCTCTTTGCCTTTGTAGCGCTTGTGCTTGCGTTAGTTGTAAGCGCCGTATTCTTGATCGTTGAGAAGCGGCTTAAATCAAAGAAGCGCGATGTGCTCGATATCTCAGCTCCTAACCTCCAGCGTCTCGATGCGCTCAATAGGCAGTTGGTGCAGGTGAGCTTTGTCTCTATCTCTTTTGTGGTGCTCAGTGGTGGGTTGTGGGCAGTGAGCGCGCAGCGCCCGGTGTTCTCAGATGTGGTATCGGTGGTTTCGGGTATCGTTACCTGGATACTGCTTGCGTTGGTGCTGTACCTACGGCTTGTGAAGAGGTGCTCAAATAAACAGTTTGCGAGATTTACCCTCTATGTGTCGGGGCTCTTTTTTCTCTCGGTGCTTTTTCTGCTTAGCGCCTCCAATACATTGTCGCACGGTGGGGTATGAAGAGCTCTACAATCAACCAGCGCGGTCAACACAGGGAGTATGATGTTCCGCTGGCGGTAACAGGGGTAAGTTTCCGTACCCTTGATGTGGCAGGTCGAGAGCTTGTTGCCCAGCGTGCTGCGCAGCCTGCAGAGCTTTCGCGTAAAATAGTAAGTGAAGGGATCGCTCAGGAAGCGGTTGTTCTTTCAACGTGCAACCGCTTTGAGGTTGTAACAGTAGGGGGTAATGCAGCCCTGGTACGCTCGTTTCTTACCACCTTCTTTGGTCCAGGAGCTTTTCCCGCTGAAGCGATCTACCAGCACTCAGATCAAGAAGCTGTTTCTCACGTGTATCGAGTAGCTTCCAGCCTTGACTCGATGGTCGTTGGAGAGGCGCAGATACTAGGCCAGGTAAAGCAGGCATACCGGGAAGCAGTTACTGCATCGAGTGTCGGAACTCAGCTTCATCACCTTTTTCAAAGCGCGTTTCACGTTGCCAAGCGGGTGCGATCGCACACAGATATCTCGCAGCACGGAGTCTCTGTAAGCTACGTGGCTGTGAGGCTCGCTCAGCAAATATTCTCAGACCTCTCTGAGACATCTGTTTTGGTTGTTGGAAGCGGTGAGATGGCAGAGCTCTCTGTGTTGCACCTATGTGCGCAGGGGTGCAGCAAGATAACGGTTGCAAACCGCACGCTAGAGCGGGCGGCCGACCTGGCAGAGCGTTTTGGGGGATCGGCTGTATCACTCGGTGATATCGATAAGGTTATCAGTGAGGTGGATATCGTAATCGGGTCGATAGCGATCGATAAGCCGATCCTTGGACGCTCGCTCCTCTCATCACGCAAGGATGGGCGGCCCATCTTCCTTATCGATCTCGGTGTTCCGCGTAATTTTACCCCAGATATCGCCGAGCTAGATGGAGTGTACCTGTACAACATCGATGATCTGGCCTCGATAGCTAAAGAGAATCAGGCGCTGCGAGGGGCGGCGGCTCAAGAGGCAGAGCTTGTTATCTCTCACGGGCTGCTTCAGTTTGAGCGTTGGCGAAGTCGGTTGCAGATGAAGCCGGAGCTGCTTGATCTACGTGCTAAAGTGCAAGCTATCTGTCTAGAAGAGGTTGCGCAGTTTATGACCGAGGTGACCGCACACGATCAGGGCGAGGTTGCCGCGCGCATGTCTCATTCGTTGAGTCAGAAGATAGCGCATGAATTAACGCGGGTTCTTGAGCGTCACACAGGGGTCTCAACCGATGAAGAGGATGGGAGCTATCCATTCCTGATCGTGTCTACAAAAGAGAGGTAGTAACCTCATGAGGATGAGGATAAGGGCCTTAATAACGGTAGTAGTTTCTCTCATACAGATGATGGGTGTAGTTATGGCTGATGATAATGATACCAAAAAGGGAAGCGATGCAGAGTTGAAGGGTAAACTCACGTCGATGCAGTACCACGTCACGCAACAGTGTGGCACCGAGCCTCCTTTTCGAAACGAGTACTGGGATAATCATGCAGCCGGTATCTATGTGGATGTCGTCTCGGGTGAGCCGCTTTTTAGCTCGCTTGATAAGTTCGACTCAGGTACGGGGTGGCCAAGCTTCACGAAGCCGATTGAGAAGCGTGTTGTGGTAGAGAAGCGCGACAGCTCACACGGTATGATTCGCACCGAGGTGCGGAGCTCTAAAGGTGATTCACACTTGGGTCACGTCTTTACTGATGGGCCGGGGCAGGACGGATTGCGGTACTGTATTAACTCGGCTGCTTTACGATTTATCCCAGTCGAAGAGCTCGATGCTCAGGGATATAGTGAGTACCGAGCGCTCTTTGAAAAGGGCTCAAGCGCCACCCCAACGGCTGTTGCAGCGCAAGAAGAGGTAGCAGTCCTTGCTGGTGGATGTTTCTGGGGAGTGGAAGAGCTGATCCGGGCTCTGCCAGGGGTTATCTCGACAGAGGTTGGCTACACAGGTGGAGTGCTTGTATCTCCCACGTATCGTGATGTTTCAAGTGGCCTTACCGGACACGCAGAGGCTGTGAGGATAGTATTTGATCCACGTAAGCTCTCCTACGCTGATCTGTTGAGGTACTTCTTTAGGCTGCACGATCCTACAACGATTAACCAGCAGGGGAACGACCGCGGTACGCAGTATCGCTCGGTGATATTTTTCGCTTCAGACCTCCAGCGTCAGATAGCAGAAGATGTAAAGCAAGAGGTGAACGCGAGTGGGCGATGGAAGGGGCGCGTTGTCACCCAGGTAACCGCTTCATCCGAATGGTATCCCGCAGAGAGTTATCACCAAGATTACTTGCAGAAGAACCCAGGTGGGTATACCTGTCATTATCTCAGGGATTAGCGTTCGGCTGTTGCTGGACCGCGGACCTTCCAGGTCCGCTAGATGTTAGTGGTGGCTCGGGATTTCTTTTGGCGACAGAAGCTTCGCGGTCCCAGGGGGTCGCTGGAAGCTGGTGATGGCTTGGAATTTGTTTTGGCGAGGCGCCTTTGGACCGCGGACCTTCCAGGTCCGCTGGATGTTAGGGGTGGCTCGGGATTTCTTTTGGCGAAGCAGAAGCTTCGCGGTCCCAGGGGGTCAGCTGGAAGCTGGTGATGGCTTGGAATCTGTCTTTGGCGAAGCTGAAGCATCGTGGTCCTAGGGGGTCGTCGGTCGCAACGTTTTGGCGAAGCCCCCTATGAGTTCAGCCGCAACAGTATCTGCTTGGCGACTTGCGCAAAGAGGAAGGGGAGATCGGTTGATTCTGGGGTTGGGTAGTATTGGCCTTCGGTGCCGCTGAGTTCGGCAGGAGTGCGTGGAGCATTTGTTCCGTTTGAGATGAGGTCGTAGCCTACCAATGATCTACTCGTGGGTGTGCACGAGGAATTAAAATTTGCATCTCGCCGACCAGAGACATTGAAGGCACCTTTCCAACTCCCTGCTTGATAAGTAAACGGATCAAACGCAAGACGGCTCAAGAAGTTATCCTTGCGGGTAAAGTGGTCGGTTGGGTTCTGAAGAGGGTCATTGCACTCGCGGGTGTTAGACGTTGGTCCAAGACCTATCGCAAATACCGTGCCTCTGTATCTTTCTCGTATTTGGTCTGCAGCTTCGATGGCGCAGTAGTAAGGGAGTTCGGAGAATTTCTGTTGATTGTTATGTTTAAACGGATCGGCATCTCCTAACGCTGCCGCACGGACTGAGATAACTCGATTCTGGTCACCGTTAGGAATAGAGAAATCCAAATCTGTAAGACAACCCAGGCGACGTGCTCCTGCCCCAAGACCACCGTTTAACGCTCGTTCAAAATAGTCGGGGGAGTTCGTATCATCACTAGACCAGATATCGCCGCAGTACTCGTTGCCCTGCGAGAAATCGCAGTAGTCTGGCGTGTTTGGTTGTTGAAAGCACTGAGTCCGGTTGTAGTTCATGGTAGCAGTGGGAGTCAGATTAAAAAGTGAGCTGCTTGCTTTAATAAGAGGAGAGGGGCCTTGGTAGGTGCGCCCCGGTACTGCCCACTCCAGTGCGTACTGGTACCAGTCGCCCGATGGCGCCGGGTTACCGCCGGTACTAAGGTTTGTCATATTTTGAAAATTGCCTCGAAAGGCATTCGGTGCTCCATCCGTAAAAAAGACTACAAAGGGTCGAATTACCGACCCAGCGACACGCCTCTGTCCAGCGAGCCAGTTTAACTCGTCTATGGCATTGATTAGTGCATCACAGGGATTGGTGTTGCTTTGGGGGGTAATGCTAGTAATCGAGGTTTTAAAGGTATTCCAGGTTTCCTGATCTCTTCCGAATGAAGCTTTAAAATTAGGGGGGTCGTCAACGTTCATGGATTGGTTTTGAAAACCAAATGCCACACGTGCGCCCAAATTAAACTGGATAACCGATATCCTGTCCCGAAAGGGGTTGAAAAGCTTGTAAAAGCTTGTGGCTGCAGCGATAAGATTCTGCGTATCGTTAGATTGGGCTATCGACCCCGAAACATCAAGCAGCATCACTATATTTGCATAGTCGAGCTGGGCGCTTTGTTCACTTGTGATTACACAGCCGCTTCCATTAGAAGAGTTGCACATCGGGAACCCACCAAGTACCCCCTTTAGCCGCCCAGCAAAGAAGGTCGGAACTTCGTATTGGTAGGTGAGAGTGATTTTGTCTTGTACGGGATTGTAGGCATTTGGGGCTGCTGCAATCAAACTAGCAGCGGGTGTACCGCTGCTGCTCAGAGGTTTTAACTTACTGGCAACGGTTTCTGTTACACCCTGCCAGTCAGTCAGGCTTCCTGGAAACGACATCTTAAAATTATCTTTAACGGCGGTCTCTGCTACGCTAAGTAGCTCAGCCATTTGAGTTCTTGGTTGAGCAGTCTTTGTAGGGCTTTGGTAATCAGGTTCACCCCCATAGACCACCTGCCATCCATGCATCGAACGGTATCCAAGACCGGCGAGTGCACCTGCTCGTACAGCTTTATCAAGCCGCAACTGCCAGACATAGAGATTCCCCATATCAATAGCAGCAGCAGCGAGTGAGAGAAATAATCCCAACAGGATTACAGAGAGCACGAGGACGTACCCTGACTGCTTTCCTCTCCTACATGACGGTGACCGCACGGAACTCTCCAGAGTAAATTATCTTTAGGTTAAAGAATTTAACCAAGGGTGTATAGCCAGCAACTGCCTGGCCGACGATTACTTGTTCGCGTTTTTGAAGCTCAGCCCCAGAGATTATAGTAATCGGTGTAGCAGTGTTGGATTCGTATGTTAGGTTTCCGTTGCTTCGGTTGCAACTTGCTTTCTTTTCAAACGCCCTATTTCTTTCTCGGCCCCCTCCGGTCCCCAGCCCGGTTCCGAGGGGCTTCCGATGGCTCGATTTATCATCGCCCGCTTCTGTCGATTCGATAGTAGTTGCTTCAAAAGATTGGACTGGATTACTCGTGCCTCTTTGATAAAATCGGGCAACCATAAGGTGCACCGCATTGCCGTTCGTATTTTGGTTAAGGTTATTTAGGGTAGACAGAGTGTTGGCCCTAACATTTTCTAAGCAGGCCTGCACCGCGACAGGGGTGGCAGTATCATCAATCTGCATCCGGACGGTTCCCGGCGCGGTGGAATATCTGGGGTCGGCTGGGTTTGTCAACCGTACAATAGAGCTACACTGCCGGTACGCCTGATTAGCAGCCTCTTGGCTTACTACGGTTGAGATCTGAGAAAGTCGCATAAAGTTTGCAACTTCGATCGTGGCTCCAGTTATCGTGAGCAGCACGGGAGCAACTAGTAGGAACTCTAGCATTATCTGTCCAGACACCCCCTGTTTCGTAGCTCGTAAGTTCACAACGTCTTTCCTCTCTTTTTAATCAGTTGTTCTGCGGAAAGTTGTCCGCTACGGCTAGCGCCGTTCCGGTAACTGTTTGGGTGGGAATGTTCACAAAGAGGAGCTTCGTAAAAAACAAAGGAATATTGTACCGTAGTTGGAGTTGAAGCGCTGTGCCAGGTGCCCAGTTGGCAGCAGTGTCGACTAGGCAGCTGGAGAGAGCGCCATTTGTAATAGTCTTGACGCAAAATGCCTGGGATGAGCTCTGTGGTTCGTCTAGTTGAATTCCGATTGAGCTTGCCAATGTGTTGGCTCTAGACTTACCGTAGTTGAAAACTATTTTGCTATCTTGCGTTGGTCCCGAACTGCCGCGCCACAACGCAATATCCCGCATCACCACCGTTGTAATCCACTGTAGGGTTACCGCCCGGAACGAAATTATCATGAATTGAATTGAGAGGAGTATAACGATTAGGAAGCAGGGGGTGATGACGGTCGCGTCGGCGAAGGACCCGCCTCTCTCCTTTCGGCCATCTCTCCGTTTGGTCGAAGAACGAAAACCAGCTTTCACAAAGCTTCCTTCCACCCAACTAAAACCCCTCTTAAACCACGCCCTCCTCATCTCTGCTTGCCCATCGGGGAAAACTAAAGACAAATGGATGGGGCATGGTGCGGCGCAAATGCTCCTTGCTGCACGCTTTCCCACTAAGGATGTCGTGAGACTGCAAAGAACTCTTTATACTTTAGCGCTCAATAGTGTTATGGACATGCAACTATTTTTGGTAGCATTACCCGACTGATGTTTTAGCCAAGTCCTTGAAACTACTCGCGGTCTTTAACCCACTCTCTTAAGAGCTAGCTTTACGGCCGCAATACTGGGTGCTACCACCTTCCGCCCAATGATAATTTTAGGCACTGAAGGGTCAGAAGTTAACTTTCGTACCCGGTTAAGGAGGAGCTCTGCTCCAGGATGAAGATCAGCGTTTTGCTCAATAAAGGCTATCTTTTCATTAAGAAGCGCCTGACGGAACTCCGCACACCCCTTGCACGTGTTTGTTGAGAGCAGAAGGGGCACACCAGGTTTCACAAGCAGGCTGTAATCGTTAAAAAATGCCTGAGCCTCCTGGTCAGTGTTAAACACCGGCACAGCTGCCGAGGCGGGTATAAAGCGCATCATCCCAATTCCTAGTATCAGCACTAAGACTGGCACTATGGTTGAGGATACCTCTAAGATATTAGCAATTCGCGCTCTAAGAGAAACCTGTATCTGCTCCATGAACCCTTCACCTCGCTAGTTATGTGCCTATTAACTGGCACCAAGGCTATCGACGCCAATGCGGAGTTGCTGAAGAGATAGGAGCGTTTGTTTCTTAACAGCACGCTGAAGCGCAAGCCGGAGCTTCCGCAGTAGCCGCTGCTTCATCTTTCCGGAAGTGCATACCGAGCCGTTTCATAAGCTTATTGTCGTGGTCTTCGCCCGGGTTTGGAGTTGTCAATAGACGCTCTCCAGCAAAAATCGAATTTGCCCCCGCAGAGAAGCACAGCGCCTGCATCTCATCACTCATCTGAGTGCGTCCCGCAGAGAGTCGCACCATTGATTGCGGCATCAGTATCCGCGCAGTTGCTATCATGCGAACGAATTCAATCCGGTCGACCTCGGCTTCATTTTCAAGCGGTGTGCCCTCAACCCGAACGAGCATGTTTATGGGAACGCTCTCAGGATGCGGGGTCTGGTTGGCGAGCTGAACGAGCAATCCAAGGCGGTCCTCTATTGATTCTCCCATCCCAACGATACCGCCGCAGCATACGGTCATGCCGGATTTGCGAACGTTATCGAGTGTGCGTAAACGGTCTTGGTAGGTGCGGGTTGAGATGATCTCGCCGTAGTATTCAGGGGACGTGTCGAGGTTGTGATTGTATGCGTAGCAACCAGCCTCCTGAAGCCGTTGTGCTTGAGACTCTGTAAGCATGCCCAATGTACAGCACACTTCGAGACCAACTGATTTAACTTCCTTTACCAGGTCGATGATCGCATCGAAATCTTTTCCGTCTTTAACCTCACGCCATGCAGCTCCCATACAGAAGCGGGTGCTGCCTGCTTCTTTGGCCTGTTCAGCCTTGGCACGTACTACCTCTTTTGGGAGCACGCTGTGGCGCTCGACCCCTGTGTCGTAGTGCGCGGACTGCGGACAGTAGGAGCAGTTCTCAGGGCAGCCACCTGTTTTTACCGAGAGTAGGGTTGAGCGTTGTACCTCGTGGGGGTTGTGGTGCTGGCGGTGTATCGTTTGAGCTTTGAAGAGGAGGTCGGGAAACGGTTGCGAGTATACTGCCAACGCGTCGGTAATCGACCAGTCGTGACGGATTGCACCTTTTTCGTTCACCATAGAGCTCCTTTTCGTAGAAGGTCGGCATAAGACCGAATCGGGACGGTTATATCGTATTTCCGAGGCCCAACCAACCCCCGGTCATTATCAGACTCCTTTGGTCCGCTTTTGTCTGTGCGTTAGGGCACTTCGGCCCTGCTTCCATTTTATCCTGGACCCCGTGCCCTCGTATGCCACACTCGCGCGCGGCGCGTTGGCCGCTTTGTGTTTTGTTAGCAACTTGCGCCGGATTCTCGCGAACACTTCTTCTGCAGTGACATTTTTTGGGGAGTTTTCAATGTCTCATTCATCAAGTCGACGCATGGAAGCGGGCAGTGAAGCTAGCGGGGCTGCTTCAACCGCGCAGGCAGCTAGCGCTGAGGCGCAGGACCTTATCGCTCGGTACTACCGTTCAGTGCACGTCATCGTTGAAAAACTGATGCGAGTAATGAGTTTACCAGCAGTGCTCAAGGACGATTTTCTCGCAGCAGGGGCCCTTGGGCTGGTTGAAGCGGCGAGTCGTTTCGATCCATCGCGTGGCTCCGATTTTCGCGCCTTTGCCTTTCTGCGTATCCGAGGTGCTGTAATCGACCACATTAGGGTGTCGTGTGAGCTTTCTGGGCGAGCCTACAGAATGTACCGAGCCCTGGTTGCTGCGCACGAGATGCGCGAGCGCATGATAGCTTCCCGCAGTGAGCGAGGTGCTGCGCAATCAGGTATAGCGCAAACCACTGAAGCACTTGAGGTGTTGTCTCAGAGCGCCGTTTCGTTTGCACTTTACGGGGTGGCTGCCTCAGGTGAAGCTACCGCTCCTCACAATCCCGAGGTCGAAACGCATAAAAATCTACGAGACAATAAAATACGCGAATTGGTAGCAACTCTTCCAGAAAAAGAGCGAATGATTATTGAACAGCATTATTTCCACGATCGTTCGTTTGTGGAGATAGCAAACAATTATGCTGGGCTTTCAAAGTCATGGGTGTCGAGGCTTCATGATAGAGCGCTCTCAATTTTACGGGCAAAGATGGTGGCCAGCGTCGACCGCGGCGCGGGCTTTTCGCCATAGATTTAACAGAGCTGTTAGCACAGCATTGGTGATGGTGTGCATCGCAGTATGCGGTTGTAAGGAGCAGATCCTGCACGACCTCTCAGAGGCGGAAGCAAATCGCATAGTGAGTCGGTTGCACAGTGCTGAACTCACAGCCGAGAAGGTGTTGCAGTCGGATGGACGTTGGGCGATCTCGCTTCCTGAGCGTCAGGCTTCAGTGGGGTTAAGGTATTTAGAAGACCATCGTGTGGTTTCTTCTCAGCGCGGAGAGACCTTTGCATTTGCCAAGGGTGGGCTTATCCCGAGTCGAGAGGAGCAGCGCTTCCGTTACGAGCGTGCACTCGCTGCTGCGATAGAAGAAAGTTTGCAGGCTGTAAAGGGGGTTTTGGAGGCGCGCGTGCACCTTAATCTCCCTCAGAATGAGGGCTTCTTCGGCGAGCGAGGTGAAAAAGCGCAAGGGAGTAGCGCAGTGCTGCTCTTGGTCGATGACCGTTTTAACACTGAGGAGCGCGATATCGCGCGCCTAGTGGCTGGTGCTGCTGGCCTACAGGTTGAGCGTATCTCGGTGCTGCGTAGTGTGACTAACTCAGTCGCTGTGCGGTTAGCCTCAGCTGAGTCGTCACACCCAGCAGCTGCTGCGCTGCCATCAGATGAAACCGATACGCGAGAAGTTGACACAAGAGAAAGAGAGCCCCAAACGTATCGATTTGAATACGGGGTACTTGCGCTGGGAGTAGCGGGGATCCTCGTGCTGGTTAACTCGATGCTTCGCAGGCGAGTAATCGCGCTTAACCTGCCGTGGCGTAAGGTAGGGATCGTAGATGATGAGGCGTAGTGAACAGGGGGCTGCTGATATGGGAATGAAGCGCTGGGGGATAGTGTCTGATCTGCTTGTAAGAGCGGATTTAAGGGGGCAGGCGTCACAGCGGCCTAAAGGCCGCGCTCCGATTGACATTGGTTTTGAGCTCTCTCCGCATGGGAAGAGACCTGAGCCGCTTGAGCCGCAGCCCTTGGCTCTTTCAGAGGTAGCGGTGGTTTCATTTCTTGAAGGGACCTCTCCCTATGCTCTGCCGCTTTCGGTAGCCGATGCGGCGCACCTTGAGGGAGAGCTCGCATCTCTTAGAAAGCTCGACCCACTCGAAGCGTTTGCTCTCTGTCATGAGTGGATACTCACTCAGGGGAGTTTTCGGGGTCTACTCAGCGAAAGCGATAGAGGCTGTGATGTAAGCGGGGATTGTTGTTGTGAGCTCGGTAGTCAGAGGGGGGCGTATGCGTCTTAGAAACCATATCTATCTTCAAGAGACTGCAGCATTACGACGAGTTGCAACAAGACTACTAGCGACACTTGCCCCGCAGCAGAGTGTGGTTGGAGAGCGGATACTTGCACCTAGGGAAGTTGACGAGTTGAGAAGTAAGAGGGGGTGGATCGCCGCAGGGAGTTCGCCGGCCTGGGGTGTAGCTGCGTTGTGTCGGGGAGTAGGTTCGCTTGAGACCGCTCTCGCTGGTTCGCGTGCCGCGTTGCAGCTTGCCGGTTCGGTACGAAGCGAATTGGGACCCGGTCCGTACAGAGAAGGGCATTTGATGTTAACACCGAGTGGTCCGCCCCCTGGGTGGAGCTGTGTTGAGGTTGAAACATCTTCAGGGAGTGTTGTGTGCGCGGGCACATTTTCGTGTTTACCGACGATTCCGATTCGGGATGTTTCGGCTCACGCTGTGAAGGTGCGAATCCTTCTTAACGCGTCGTGTAGCGAGGTGCATTGTGGCACCCACGTTTTACTTGGCCCAACGCTTTTTGGTGAGGTGCCCGAGTTGGGAATTAAAGGAGTTGTACTAGGTAGTGAGTGCACAGAAAACAATAGTGAGAGTAGGGGAGGAATACGTATGAAGGTAGCAGATGAAGGTGAAGCAAACACTGTCGAGGTAAGGCCGATTCCGTTGCGGATCGATCTGGGCTCGCTTGAGCTTAGCGTTGAAGAGATTGCTGCGCTCAGGCCCGGCGCGCAGCTTGAGATAGATGGGAGCTTCCCTGCTGAGTGCTTCCTGCGCATCGGGGCAACAGCTCTTGCGCGAGGGGTTCTTGAAGTAGGAGGTGATGGATTTATGCTGCGGGTTGAAGAGGTGTTTTAGGGAAGCCCTTGGACCGCGTAGCTTCCAGCTCCGTCGGAATGCTAGGTGCGGCACAGAAGCTCCACAGAGGGCCAAACTACACAGCATCAAGCCGTACAACTCGCGCAACTTCTCTCCTGATTGAGCGAATAGATCGTTAGATATGAGTGCACCGGATAAATGGTGCACGATTAACCATAGAGGATAAAGCATATGAGTTCACCTATCTCTTCCAGTTCAACGAGTGATGGTTCTTGGGGCGTTGTTAGTCCTGGTTCATCCACCCTTCTCTATCCACCAGAGCCACAGAATTCGGCAGGTACCTGGCTTCGAGCCGCTAGTACGGTGATGTCAACGGTCGGCTCGGGAGTAGCAGGAGTAGTCCAAGGGGCGGTCGATCCTGGTTCATTCGCAGATCTGTTGCAACAGCAGATCCAGCTCCAGCGCGAGATGCAGATCTTTTCAATGCAGTCCAACATCAGCCGTACTAGACACGAGACCGATATGACGGCGATTCGAAATATGAGGTTGGGATAGGAGATTAGTCAGGTGTCACGGTACGGCTTGATAGGAAGAGATAGCGTAGTTCCCCTTGGACTTCTGTTCATCGTGGGGTGCATGATCGTTCCCCTGCCTACCGTGGTACTTGACCTTTTGTTATGCGCAAATCTGCTCTTTGCCGTGCTGCTTGTTATCGGAGCATTGCACGTAAAGGATCCGCTCAAGGTTACAGCGCTTCCATCGTTACTTCTGATTGCAACCCTCTCCCGACTCTCGCTTAATCTCGCAACTACGAGGGCGGTGCTATCAGACGGGCAAGCGGGTGCGGCGGTTGAGGCCTTTGGCTCGGTAGTCATCGGGGGAAGCGTTGTCGTTGGATGCGTTCTTTTCCTTCTGATTACCCTTATTCAGTTTATCGTTGTAGCCAAGGGCGCAGAGCGCGTCGCTGAGGTAGCTGCTCGTTTTACCCTCGATGCGCTCCCTGGAAAGCAGATGGCGATCGATGCTGAGATACGCAGTGGGTTACTTGACCCGCAGAGTGCGCGGCAGAAGCGAAACGACGTTCAGATCGAATCCCGTTTCTACGGTGCGCTTGATGGTGCAATGAAGTTCGTAAAAGGCGATGCTATTGCGGGCATCGTCATCACAGCGGTGAATATCGTAGGTGGGCTCCTGGTCGGTATTTTTCTGCACGAGCTTGAGTTCGGCGTCGCCGTGAGAAAGTACACAGTCCTCACTATCGGCGACGGCCTTCTTTCGCAGATTCCATCACTTCTCAACTCAGTTGCCGCTGGATTAGTTGTGACTCGGGTGCAAGCAACCGAGTCTACCACGCTAGCAAGTGATCTCTTGTCACAGCTCTCTCAGTTTCGTGCAGCGCGCATCTTTGTGGCTGGCGCAGCAGCTCTCCTTGCCTGCCTTCCGGGAATGCCACATATGGCGCTGCTTGTTGTAAGTGTTGTGGCAGCTGGATCGTTGTTGGTGGAAAGGGCTTCCGGTGTAGACGGCGCCCCTTCTGCACAACTTCCTGTCTTTGAGCCTAGCCTTGAGCACAGTGTGCGGATCGAGGTAAGTCGCGAAGTAGTTGCGCGGCTACCTAACCTTGAACTTGTATCCCGTTCGCTCACAGACCTTCAGACCTATGCGTTCCAACGATGGGGCTTGGTGTTGCAGGTGCCAGCGATCTCTCTGTGGAATGAAGCCGGCCAGCGCTATCGCATTTTGGTACGCGGTATGGATGTTGCCCAGGGATCGCTTGATGGTGAGGGGAATCCCTTGGAGATTATCGTGCGTGAGGTACAAGCTATTGTTGACCAGTATCGGCGCGACTTGATCGATGACGGCGCAACTCGCAGGGCGCTTGATTACGTTGAGAAAGAGATTCCTGAGTTGGTAACGGGCGTTGTACCGGCAGCTATTTCGCTTACTAGACTTACGGTGCTTCTGCGAGAGCTTCTGAGCGAAAGTATAACTACTCGTCACCTGGATGTTATTCTTCAGGTGCTTGCTGAACGTGCAGGTCGAGTCTCGGACCGAGAGCTACTCGGTGAGATTCGGGCAGCTCTTGCGCCGGTGATAAGTAGTGTGGTCGCGCGTGATGGGGTGATCGATGTTGCCGTGCTCAGTCCAGCCCTAGATCTTGTGTTTGTTAAAGCTGAGGAGTCTAAGCGACTCCTGCCAGGAAGCCTCGTTGATGCTCTCTGTGAGCATATCGACCAGATACAACGCGAGAATCCGAAAGTAGTGCTGTTATCCTCTAAGCGCGCACGGAGCTTTTTACGTGATATTGCGCGTATTCAAGGGGGTGAGGCGGTTGTTATCGCGCACGAGGAGGTTGCTCCACGATATAAGTGTAAACAGGTGGCGGGGATTGAGTTGAGTGAAGAGATTCAGAGGGAGGCGTTGTTGCAGTATGCGGCGTAAGGGAGGGGCAGGGCGTTTGTCAAAGGTACTGTGTTTTTTCGTTTCAAATCACGCAACTCGTGGTGTGGTGCGTACGATACTATGTATAGGTGGGGTCGTGACTATGAGCTTAGCGCTCATAGCGTGCGCACCCCGCTCAGAGGTGTCGCCGCAGCGGCGCCGAATGGCGGTGCAGCTGGTTGATCGGGGAACTCTCCTCTTACGGGAGAAGCGTTTTACGGAGGCCCAAGCCGCCTTTGAGGCGGCCTACGAGCTTGCTCCCCTGCCCGCAGCGCTTGATGGGCAGGGGTGTAGTGCATTCCACCGGGGGGATCTGATCGGAGCGGAGCAGCTTTTTAGGCAGGCTTACAGTATGGATGTGAATTATGACGAGGCCTTGGCGAATTTGGGGCTCGTTTTGGCCCTTCAGGGCCGCGGGGAGGAGGCTTCTGCGGTCTATCGTAGCTACTTGGCTCGAAGGCCGGATGCAGCTCATGTAAGAAATAACTTAATCGTCCTTGAGTATGAACGTGGGGAGGCTACAATGAGGGTCGTATCTGAGCTACGGAAAGCTTCGCTGCTCACCAACCACGGGGTTATAGCGGAGAACCTCCGCACCCTTGAGGGTTCAAGTGACCCGCTTCGCAGAATTAAGAGCGGAGAAAATGTAAGTAAAAACGGTAAGCACGTCCTAACAAAAACCAATACGGTGAGATAGTTATGTCAAAGAACTCAACAAGAAGAGCGTCTCGGGCGGATGGCCTTAAGGTAGTATCGGGAGGGAGAGTCTTATCGGGTGGATCGAAAGCCATGCCGGCTGAGACAAATCAATCGTCGGATCCCCTCGTCGCTGACCTGGTCGCACGTGCGAGTCAGAATTGCGCCTTTGAGAGCGAAGAGCAGGCGCTCGATTTCTTCATCGGTAGTGTGTGCGACAAACTCGGCGACGGCACCACCGAGCAGGGTGAGATGCAGGAGTTTCTACGTTTACTCGTCGATACTGACCCGACCTTTGGCAAGGAGTTGTTAAAGGGTGTTGGGGTGAGGAAGTGAAGAAGTTGGGTAGCTGAGTACGAGCTGGCTTAAGTTTTGGGTAGACCGATGGGACGCCGATACCGACCATTTTCGATAAGATAGGGACTGTCTTTTTCTAGGATTTCCTCTTCAGCGATCGTCGGTGGGTGACGTAGCTTTTTGATTAATTAACGCAGAGGCGCGGAAGGCGCGGAGGGCGCATGATCTTATGAATCTCCATCCTTGTTGTGCGCGTTTTCCGCGGGTAGCCCCTAACAGAACACTATTAGTGTGCCGCTCCCGCGAGTCTTTTTGCCCTCTGGTGGAATCTAATCCCTCATGGAGCGCTCTACCCCGAAAGATACCTCGTCCGGTGCGACCAAGGCCGAGCCGCGCGAGCGTCGCATCCTCATAGCGGATGATGACGAAGACACGCGCGTTATTGTAGCCAGCGTGGTGTCGATTCTTGGGTATTCCCCCGTTATTGCTGCGGGAGGGAAGGAGGCCCTTGAGAGCTTCAATCAATCAGTGCCTGACCTGGCTATCTTGGATTACATGATGCCAGACCTGACCGGCGTTGAGGTGTGCCAGGAGATGCGAAAGCATGTTGAGGGTGAGACCGTTCCGGTTTTGATGCTCACGGCTCGTGACACAGTTGCTGATAAAGTTTCAGCCCTTGAGGAAGGGGTCGATGACTACCTGACCAAGCCATTTAATTACCAAGAGTTGCAGGCGCGTATAAAAGCGCTCCTGCGTATCCGCGACCTGACGCGCCGGTTAAAGGAGAAGAATAACCAGCTTATGGATATGCAGGTTGCTCTCGTGGAGCAGGAGCGACAGCTCGCTGTTCATCAACTTGCAGGAACCGCAGCGCATCAGTTGGGGCAGCCGCTCTCGGCGATACTCCTGAATTGTTACCTCTTAGAGCAGCTTCCTAAAGAGGATCCTCGTTTTATCGGTGCTCTCGCCGCAATTAAGGGCGATGCCAAGCGTATGGCGGATATGATCGACCTGCTGCGCGAAGTGAAGGCTTCTTCAAAAGAGGAATACTACGGGGACACTGAGATTTTGCGCTTAGAGAGAGAGCGCAAAGAGTAACTATTCAGCGTTTGCGGCAGCGCCGTTTCGGATGCCATCTTCCTGCATATCGCGTAGCTGACTACGCAGTGTCGCCAACAAAAGCGCGCCAGGGATTCCAATTACAAGGTACTGAATAAAGTGTTGAGCAAGAACCATACTGAGAGCAAGCTCACTGCTGGCTACTCCGAGAGATAGCAGCACATTTTTAGCCACCAGCTCGATAACACCAAAACCACCCGGGGCTGCTGGTATGAGCGAGCTGAAGTTGACTGCTACGAGGAACAGTACGCAGCCAGAGATTGCAAGGTCTGATGAAAAAGCTTTTGCCACCGAGATGTACACCAACAGCTCAACGCTCCAGATAACGATCGACCAGAGCGATATCTTAAAGGCCCGAGCGGGGGAGCACAGGGGGCTTAAGCCGTTGATGAAAACCTCAGCTTTTGACAACGTAAAGGTGAGCGACTTACGGTTGTACTTCTCAATTAGCTGGGCGCTCAATTTAAAGATACGAGCGCGAAATAGTAAAACTAGTAACACCGCTACGGTTGCTCCACCAAAGAGGTATGCGACGTACATCAGGTTGTCAGCGTAATCTGGGTCTAAGTGTCCACGTCCAAAGAGTCCGATAATAAGCACAAACATCAGACTTATACTCAAGCCATCGGCGAGCCGCTCGCTTGCGATAGTAGCGAGCACCAAGGCACGTGATTCGCCACTTACCTTGCCGCCAAGGTGTGCGCGTACAAGCTCGCCAGCTCGAGCTGGGAGCACATTGTTCATGAAGAAACCGAGGATCAATACCTTCAGAGATGAAAGGAGTGGTAGGTGTGTGTTTGGGAAGAGGAGCTGCCACCGAAAGGCTCGCAGTATGTATGATAGGTTAGTGAGTAGAAAAGCGGCTGCGATCAAAAGCGGGTCCGCGCTCTTGATGCTGGTCCATAACTCGTGCCACTCAATCCCCTTAAATGCAAAGAAGAGAGCTAGGCCGGTCACTAGCCAGGGTAAGATAACTCTTGTAATGACTCTCTTCATGTTTACGGTGTATACCAGCAGGTGCTCGCCAGCGCGATATCTCCTGTGTCCCACCTTGTCTTGTACCAACTATTGCAGGTTGCGCCAAGGGAGTGTCAAAAGAAAGTCGTGTTGTTACAAGGGGTAATCGGCATTTTATGTACGCTCAACCACTATTTTCCTTCGATTGGGTCAGGAATCACGATGAACTTGTAAGGGTAGCCGAGTTGCTGGCCAAGGAACCAATCATTTCGGTTGATACTGAGACTAGTGGTTGGCAGACGGGCGCTGAGCAGTTGTGCCTTATTCAGATAGGTGTTCCATCGACTAAGCACGTCTACCTCGTTGATGTGTTGAGCGTAGGTGCACCGAAAGCTCTCGCGCCTGTCATGAGCGCTGTGACTACCCAGGTGATAGCTCACAACGCCTCGTTTGAGGAGCGGCAGTTCGCACGGTACGATATCAAGGTTAAAGGGGTGCGCGATACCTTAACGATGGCGCGCGAGCTGCGCGCAGATCTTCCCAATCACACCCTGCGTACGTGTTGCAAACTTCTCCTTAATCTCGAACTTAGCAAAGAGGAGCAGGTGAGCGATTGGTCGGTAAGACCACTCACGGATTCTCAAGTCAATTACGCGCGGCTCGATGCTGAAGTTGCCATTACGCTGTATGAGTATCTCGCAGCCCTTGAGGCGCGGGTTGTAGCAGAGTTGGATCTAGAAGTTCCAGATCTCATGAAGGAGTATGCAACCGTTGCGCGTCGACGGTTTGAGCTGACACAGTCGATTGCGCACGAGATAGCATTCTTTACGGCACGAGAGGCGAAGCTGAAAGAGACCATTCGTCAGAAGTTGATCGATGGAGCCCCGGCGTACGATGGGCCAGTGGGTAGTTGTTCGGTGAGTAAAGTTAAGCGCACCGAGGTAAACTGCGAACGGGTGCGGCAGATGTTCCCTGAGTTCTCTGGAGAGGTCATTAAAGAGTTTGTCGATCGAAAGCGATTTGAGGCTGTGGCGGCGGAGCGAGGATTACCAAAGAGCACGATTGAATCGGTGCTCGATGTCGTGGGATACAATGAGCGGCTATCTCTTTCGTTGAAGGATGAGCTAGGGGTCAAAGAGTAGCGGACCGCGATGCCAAACCCGCATAGTAACGGTACGACGCGCGGTCGTGCAGTCGGCCGTTGTGTTCTATAGGTCCCCAGGCAGCTTGCTGAGCGCGCGAAAGTATATCTTGAGCTTCCTGTAGTTCGTCTTTGCTCGGGGTCATCCCGCGTAGTATCGGTTCGATTTGCGATGGATGGATGCTCCACATGCGCAGAAAACCAAACTTGTGGCGCGCCGTGAATGAATCGTGGTAGGCACGCTCAGGGTCGCGTACATCAACGGTTACGTTGTGTGAAGGGATCTTGTTTGCACCCAGGGCTGCAAGGGCGATAGCCGACTTTGTTGCAGCCATAAGAGGGTGCTCAAATTGACCTGGGCTTCTCATGCAGTCAGCAGGAATTGCGCCCGCAGCGTGAGAGATGTAATCCATCAATCCAAAATCGAAGGTCTCTACGCACGGAAGTGCCGCAAGTGTATGAAGCTCGCGCATGCTCTCAGGGGTTTCTATCAACAGGTGCAAAGGGATCCTCCGACCCAGCGAGCGCTTACCTGCAAAGTGTTGAATGAGGCCATGCGCCCATTCAACATCGCGTCGGGTACGCACTTTGGGAAGGGTGATGTAGGCTATCTTCTCCGCTGCACCAAGGAGTAAAACCTCAAGGTCTCGCTCGAACTCTGGAGATGCCACCGGGTGAACCCTTACACCCGTTTGTGGAAAGCAGTTCTCTGTATCGTGCAGTAGTGAGACAAAGAGCTGCCGTAGCTGTTCTTCTTGACCAATCGGTGCCCCATCTTCAAGGTCTAAGGTTACGTCAACGAGCGAGCGGCCATCCGCCGTAACGTGGGCTTGTTGCAGCGCAAAGGCTTTGCGCGCAAATTTTTCGTTGCCCGCAATGTGCTCGCACGGGGCAATTAATGGATAGTTTGAACAGAGTTCAAGAGGCAGAGAAGTCATACCCAATTTCATAGGGCACTTTGCGGGAAAGAGAAAGGTGGGTTTTTATCGAGCTAGCAATTAAGATTGTGTTATGAGCAAATACACAGACTCAACGGACCTATTGCCGCTGCAGCACTTACTATGCTCCTCAGATTCCTTCTGTGCTTTAAGAGGCGTTTTCGGACTTAACGCTTCTTTTCAGGCCGTTGATAGATCACTAGCTAAATTCTTGACGGTCGGATCGGAAGCCTGCGCAGCGAGCCGCGCCACATCACAGCGCATCTGATCTATCGACTATTTAAACCGTTGCTAGCTTAACGCAAGCAAAGAACTCCTCAAACCGCCTTCGTAAGATCTTTTCGTCAGCTTCATTCGTCAACGCTATGCCGTCACGAACAGCCGCAACAGAGGCATATGGCTGCCGTAGACCGTCAAGGATTGCAAATACTTCAGGTCCAGCAATTCCATCAATTTGAGCCAGCGCAAGGAGTTGCTGTTCTTGAACAGCGGTGAGAGCGTCTTTCTCCTGGTCTCGCGCAAGCGAGCCTTCTTTTTTCTCCTGCTTTTCCTTGCGTCGCGCGGCATCGAGCTCAAGACTGCTGCGGTGTATAATCTCAGTTACGGTTTCCTCCTTGGCCGTGGTCAAATGCGCTTCGGAGATTCCTTTTCTGCCCGTCAGCTCAACTTCAGTCGGGCGAGAACTGAGATTTTCCAAAGTGTGGATCTCAATACCTGCGCTTCGCCGTCTGATCTTGGCGTGAGTAGCACCAGTATTTTGTTCCACTCCTTCAGAAGGAGCGAAGAGGCCGGCTATAAAACTAATAGCAGAGGCACCCACACCTGCAACCCAGCGACCGAAGCGCGAGCTACTTTCGACGGCTTGGTGGCGAAGGTGGTCTTCTAGTGTTTTTAAAGCGAGGTAGACTTTGAGTAGTAGCCCGGCCTCACGACCAGCAACTAGCAAGGATGGAGTTTCAAGCCCTGGGCCAATTGAGGATTGAGAAGGAGTTTCTTTGGTTTCACTCCCTGGGCCACTATGCTTTACAGTGGTTTGTGGAGGGTAGATCCAATAACTAAACGCACCACTTAGAATGCGTATTAAGTCTAAGTGGTTATGACGGGTAAAAAGTTAGACAAAGAGAAGCGGATCAAGTTGTATCGGTTGTGTCGCATGAGCCCAAAGCTGAGCAAGCGTAGAGTTGCTCGGGAGCTTGGCGTGAGTCATACGACGGTAATTCGGGAACTTAAGTGTAGTAGCTGTGTGATTGACGGGCACCAAGACTACTACACCCAAGCCCAGAAAGCGCAGGAAGCTGCTCACCTTAGAAGAGTAACTGCCAGCAAGAAGAAGATGCGTCTGAAGTCAGAAGAGATTCGCTGGTATGCTGAATTT
>JBIKKT010000048.1:0-22823 GCA_044360195.1 Bdellovibrionota bacterium
TTTCAACGGGTAGGCCGCTACCAACTGCGGCAGCCATCGACTCCTCAAGGAGGTAAACCTGACGCACTCCGGCCGATAGTGCAGCATCAACCACCGCTCGTTTTTCAACATGGGTAATGTCCGACGGCACCCCGATGACAGCTCGAGGACGAACGAGCGACCACTGGGTGCGCACAAGGTTTATCATGTAGCGGATCATCTCCGCTGTTACGGCGAAATCGGCGATTACTCCGTCTTTGATCGGGCGAATGCACTTTATGGACCTGGATGTCTTGCCGTACATCTGTTTAGCTGCGCTTCCAACAGCAAGGAGTTTTCCGGTATCTGCGTCAACGGCCACCACGGAGGGTTCGTTAAGAGCAACTCCCACCCCTTTCACGTACACCAACGTGTTGGCTGTCCCGAGGTCGACAGCGATATCAGATCCAATAAGGGTTGTGATCTTATTCCACAGCGGAAGTTTTCCTAAGGTAAGGGGTTCGGGTATCTTAAGCACGGGTTCCTCCTGCTCCTGCTACCGTTTTGGTCGTCGTTATGGGCGACTCGGTGTTGGTGCCGACAGTGCCCTGCTTTAATACGGTATCTAGATCAAACTCGCGCATACGTAGCCCCTTTGATGAGAAATTTTGTATGGCTATCACGATGCTGCGGTCTGACCGGTCGGGCCGCGTTGCCAATGAGCGAAATTTCTGCTGAAAGAATGAGCTCATCATGTTGTCGAGCGCGACCAGTATCTCGCCACTGGGGATGCGGGTGACCGGAAAGTGGGGGGGGAGTGCCTGTTGGATAAGCCGGGCAAATTGCTCCGCTGCCTCTATCGCTCTGGTTGTTCCAAGCCGCGCTTCTAATTGGGGAAAATTTTCAATAGAGATCCGGAGTACCTCAACTGAATCAATCCCGATAGCGTCCGAAAGCTGCGCTGCACGGTGAGTAAAGGACCTCCATGCCGACTCACCTGAGGCGCTATCTCTGCGCATTAAGCCCCAAAAGATAAGTCGCGACGTAAGCAGTGCGAGCTCCTCGAGGTGTTTGATGTGGGTTCGTGAGAAGGACGCAGACGTGCGGCTGTCACACATCAACACACCAAACAGATCGCTTCCCCCTGGCGTTTCAATGGGAAGTGGAATTGGCACTGCAGCCAGGGATCTGATTGACTCGTTTCCAGAATAAATCCCCACAGGGCCGCTATCGGTTTCAAAGGGAGCTAGGTGCAAAGAGCGTCCATTCTCAGCCACCCATCCCAGCAATCCAGCACCCACGGGTATGCGACAATCGCGCGCAATGCAAGAGGACATGGAGCAAACGCCGAGAAGCTCCAGGCTCTCGCGCCGCACCTTGGTTGTGTCAGATTGAGAGCCATCGAGGCGGGCAGATGCTCCAGACCCAGAGAGGGGGCTAGAGACCGGCCCAGACAGGAAGCCAGTTGGCAGTAAGATAGCCGATGTGAAAGCGTCCGTTATCCCCGCTGCCAGGCTAGCGAGCTTTTTTATGTCCTCTTTGAGGTGGTACGTCGTCATGTGGACCGAGCCCAAGCTTTAACTCGCCTAAAGTTATCAGACGATGAGCCAGGGAACAATCCATTTTATGCTCCTCGCGATGGATTTGATCTCCGCTCGCGCGAGTTTATAGCTGCTTTTGCTTGCGGGCGCTTGTTGCCTTGCGGCTCAGGCGGTGGCGCTACGGCCGCAGGCATGGTTGCAGTGATTCCGTTGGAATTCGAAGCCTCAGAGGCTGCGCTTCGTACACCTTCCATCTCAAACTCGTACTCGTCCGGTCTAAGCCGGCCATCAGGGAGGATGAGTATCTGTACTGCGTGCTCGCTTTCAAGGCGCGCTATCTCCCCGCGCTTGTTATTCAGCAGGAAGAAGGCTGGAACCGATGGGAGTCGGGCCTTGACCTTGGCTACCTGTCCTACCACAACGGCGGCTTGAATCTTTCGTAGTGCCTCAAGCGCTACGAATTCAGGGTTCTTAATCCGGCCGGTTCCGACGCAGTGGTCGCATTTGATGTGGCTTTGGCTCGATAGCGAGGCGCGTAGCCGTTGGCGCGACATCTCTAGGAGTCCAAACTTTGAGAGGCGACCAAGCTCTATGCGAGCTTTGTCGTTTGCCACCGACTCTTGGAGCCTTCGCTCTACGGCACTTCTGTGGCGCTTGTCGAGCATATCGATAAAATCGATTACAATAAGACCTCCAAGGTCCCTAAGGCGGAGTTGTCGTGCAACCTCTTCAGCTGCCTCAAGGTTAGTCTTGTACGCTGTCTCCTCGATGTTCTGGCTATCGGTTGCCTTACCTGAGTTGACGTCTATGGCCACCAGAGCTTCTAGTTGCTCAATTACTATTGCTCCCCCCGAGCGCAGCTTTACTTCGCGGTGAAGGGTGTCTTGAACCTGTTGGTCTATCCCGTGATGGGTAAAGATCGGCTCCTTCTCTTCATAGAGATGGATGCGCGAGCGGTAGCGCGGCATGACCTTCCCAACGAACTCCTTGACCTGCGTGAAGGTCTCTGGATCGTCGATGATGATCTCACGAACATCGGGCGTAAAGTAATCACGGATTACGCGGGTAGCCAGATCATTATCTTTGTACAGTAGGGATGGCGCTGAAGCCGTTTGATTTGCCGATAGGATGCTCTCCCATAGCTTCAACTGTAGAGACAGGTCGCGCGATAACTCACTTAACGAGCGATCTAGACCTGCTGTGCGCACGATCATGCCGATACCCGCTGGTATCTCAAGTTCGCGAGCCAGCTTGCGGAGTCGTACCCGCTGCTCGCCGTCGCTTATCTTTCTGGAGATGCCTCCACGATCGCTCCCTGGCATAATTACAAGGTACCGACCCGGAAGCGAAAGGTAAGTGGTAAGTGTTGCACCCTTAAGATCGCGCTCCTCTTTAACCACCTGCACCACCAACTCCTGGCCGGGTTCTAGAACGTCTTGGATTCGAACACGTCCGGAGCGGGGAGGGAGCCCTTTAAAGCACGAGGGGTGAATATCGTTTATCTGTAGAAACCCGTTGCGTTGAGTACCGATATCGACGAAGGCTGCCTGCAAGCTCGGCTCGATTCGAGATATACGACCGCGGTAGATATTCCCTTTGGCTTTCTTGCCAACGTTACTCTCGATCTCAAGCTCAGAAAGGTGCGAGCCCTCGATGATTGCAATGCGACACTCTTCCGGATGCACCGCGTTTATTATCATTCTCTGATCCATGGTAGTCCTCCCTTAAGGGAGCTGCCTCGAGAGGGTAAAGAGTGAGAAGAGCACTTACGGGCGAACGCCAGACGCTTGGCGACGCATCTGAGAGGAGTCGGTCCTCAAAGGTATATGGCTCTTTAAAATATGGACAAATCATATCGCTCACATGAGCTGGGCTAAGTAATAAAACTAAGCCCACTCCCTCAAAACGTTGTCAGGCTCGACAGACGTTTAAGCAGCATCCTTGAAACTTTCGTTAAAATCTGTGTGTTAGACACCTAACACATTCCTCATGTATCACAGATGGTTTAGAAGGGGTACCCTTTCCTTTGGAACGGTGTTCCTAGGGGTTTTTGAGCAAACCTGTAATCTCTTTGACTAAATCCTTGGATTTGCAAGGTTTTGTCACGACTGCGTTGCATCCAGCATCGCGTGCCTCTTTATGTACTGCGGGGTCATGGAGGGCCGTAAAAGCTACAATCGGCACATTGATACCCCGATGGCGGATCTGCCGGATACATTCCTGGCCGTTCATGCGCGGCATCATCAAATCAATCAGGATTATATCCGGTTGGGCATCCTCAACACTCTCTAGTGCAGAGAGACCGTCTGCGTGCCGTATGACGTCAAAACCTTGGTCCTCAAAAAGTAGGTCTACGATGTCTAATGAAGTAATATCGTCATCGATTACCAAGATCTTGTTGCTCATGGTTATGCTCAAAAAACGGGTAAATTAACCTTCTTACTAAATCTGTTACCGAATAGTGTACCCCCTGGAGCGCTTTGCTGCACTACAGAGTCAGTATTCGATACAATCTTTAAAGATGCGCCGCCGGGTGATTGGGATACAGAAATGTGCTTCTGGGCAGTGTATCCGACTGTTATGCCTAGCGACCTGGTAGAGTTGGAACTGCGTTTTACGGTATCCGCTTGAAATCTCTTGGAGTTTAGCCGATATCACCTTGTGGAGAGGGATTACTGCACTCACACATGGGATAACTATCTGCAATCTATAGATAGATTCCTATAAGGGTGGGCTTGGTTTCCCAAGGAATAGAAGAAGCATGTTTGCATTAGAGATCACATTTGGGGGTCAAACACCAAGCTACGAGACGGTTTTTATGCGCCGTTCAGTAGCTACAATCGGGTCACGTGAAAACTCCCACCTTGTAATCGATGAAATGCAGGGGATGGGATACGAGTTGCAGGTATCGCGGCAGCTTGACCGCTCCTTTAAGGTTACTCCAATAGTCTACGGTCAAAATGCCATCAACGTGCAATTTTTGGAGGGCACCTACAACGGTGAGACTACCCTTAACCTTGGGCCGGTCTCACTGCGCATTACGGCGTTGGATATAGACCTGGGGATGAAGGAGGCTGAAGCCTCAGACCGCGCTGGATTGAGGGTGCTACGTCAGGCGTGCTCAACGGTAGTGCCGAGGTTTCCAGCACTCCTCATACAGGCACCTGAAAAGATGGCGGTCTCATTCGCTCCCGACCAGCCGGTGGTGATTGGAAAGGCGCGTCAATGCTCACTGCGACTCGATAATCCCGCTATTGCAGCGAAACATGCCCGTATTGGTTTTGAGTCGGGGCAGTTTTGGGTTGAAGACCTAGGCTCCTCGACTGGTACCTTTGTTGATAAGCAGCAGATCTCTGGTCGCGTTGAGGTGCCGGCTGGATCGCGCATCACCCTTGGTGATGATGTCGTTGTGGTTGGTATTCTCTCAGGTGACCAACTGGGTGAGGTAGCCGGTCGCAGCGTCACGGTGGGGAGTGAGCGCCACGCTCCACTTGAAAAGCGTTATCCAGCTCTGGTCTCACTGGCTGAGTCTGTTCGTCCTGCACGAGTTGTGCTTAATGCTGGATCTTCAACTGGGCTCGGGCGTGACCAAGCGAGCGATATGTGGCTTGGTTTTCCGCATATATCGCGGCAGCAGTGCGTCGTTGAAACGTCTAAGGCTGGAGTGGTGCGGATTAGTGATACGAGCAGAAACGGCACGTTATGCGATGGCAAGAAGGTCTTAAAAAATTCTTCACTCGATTCGACCGATCGGCCGATGGTGCTCGATTTCGGTGAAGGTGTAACCGTGGCTCTGTGCTACACCGAAGAGCAGGAGAAGTTGTTCATCGCAGCAGGGGGCGATTCATCAGTCTTTGTGCGTAAGGCAGCGAAAGATGAAGCTGCGAGTGCTGAAGATGGCAAGCGCAAGCGTGAGCGCAGAACTACCACCTGGATCCAAGACCCGGATGAATTTCTCGAAGGGATTGAGGGAAAAAGGACCTTTATCTCAGAGTTTCGAAAGTTGTATCGGGGATTATCGACTAGTGGTCGAGTTGTGCTCGGTCTTACCGTAGTTGGTACGGTTACGCTGGTGACTATTGTTGGAATTGTATTGGCTTCTGGTATGCGGTGAGCGCAGTGCTGATGCTGGGGGTTACGGGGTGTGTGAGTAACAAGAGGGTATAATTGGTGAGGGTCGGTTATGGCGAGTGAAACGAGCGAATTAACATTTGTCCGATGTCCATCGTGTAGAAGCTTAGTGCCGGCGACAGCCTCACGGTGTCGTATCTGTAACAACCCCCTTGAGGGCTCAGATGGTCCCGGTAAAGCGGGAGAGTCTGATGCCGCTAAAGCAGCTAGCCGTGTTCGGCAAAAGACTATCACAGCAACTCCAGAGGATGTCGCCTCCGCTTTGAAGCAGAGCACTGAATCACGTAGTAACGCAGCAGCACTGCAACAACCTCCCCAGGTTGCAGTGGCTGAACAGCCACAAGCGGTCGCAGATGATGGGGACTTTGATCCACTGAGCGCTTACTTAGAGGAGCTGGAGGAAGAGTCAGCACCTTTGACTGCTGCCACTAGTGAAGTTGAGTCTCCAACTGCTGCCGAAGCATCCGCTGCAACCCCTGAGCCAGATGATGATTTCGGTTTTGATATCTTTGATGACCTTGAGTTAGAGACTCAGTCTCAGCAAAAGCCCGTTCAAGCGCAGCCAGCAGCTGCTCAGTCGGCTCACGATGATTTCGACTTTTTAGCTGATTTAGGTGATCCTTTTAGCGCGGAAGCTCCTAAAGTCGAACCGGTGCGAGCCGCAACTCCGCCCCCTGCTTCACCGAAGCCGGTAGCTGCTGTGCCTGAGAGCGCTCCTAGTACGAATGCTCCGGTAGCGCGAGGTCAAGAAGCCCGGCGAGATGAAGCGCGCCGCGAGCCGCCTCGTCCTCCAGCGGTTCAACAACCTGGAAAGCGTGATCAAAACCAGCGGGTGCAGAATAACGACCGTCAACCAGAGAAGCAGCAACGCGAGGCAGCTCAACAATCAAAGCGAGATGGTCGCGAGCAGCATCAGCAACAACAGCAACAGAGCCAGCAACAGTCACAGCGACAGCAGCAGCAGCAACCGAAGCCGCAGCAGGGGCAACGTGGTGGTGAACGCCCGCACGATGAGCGTCGAGGAGAAGAGCGGCGTTCTCAGGAGAGCCCGCGTCCCCCAGAACGGAAGCTCGACGAGCGGCGCGCAGATGACCGTCGCCGCGATGATCGCAGGAATGAGGATCGCAGAAACGACGATCGTCGGCAGCACAGTGGTGCTGCTCTGCCAGGAGATGCGGTACAGGTTGCTACGGCCGGTCCTAAGACTGGAAAGATGCGCCCAGGGCGTCTCTTTGGCTGGTTTGTAAGCTATGAAAATCCAGATGGGCGCGCCATAGAGTTGCGTGAGGGGAAGTTTTTCGTGACCGGCAGCAGCATCCGGGCCACAGACCTCATTCTTGAGGACCCAAGTATCTCGACTCCGCACGCCCTTATGGCGGTTAGTGCTGAAGGGGGGTTGGTGATTCAAGACCTCATGAGCGATAGGGGCGTATTTGTGCGTTCAAGTGGCGGCGGCGGATACCGTCGTGAAGAGGGAACGGTGCACGTTGCTCACGGTGATTGGATCCGATTCGGTGACGTGGAGTTTCTCGTTATCGCGGTTCCACAGGGGTCTACTCGGTAAGGGGATGCATGACTGCTCTGCTTAGGTGCTTCGTTGTTATCTCGCTCGTTCTGCTAAGTGGCTGCGGCTCGTCCCCGGTCGCTGATGACCTTTCGCAGCGCGACGCTAATCGCATCGTAGCAGCGTTGCGCAGTAAGGGGGTAGATTCCTCGACCGAGAAGGAGCGCGGTTCTCGCGGACGATACACAGTGGTCGTTGCTTCGGCCGATTTTGCCAAAGCGGCCTCCTTTTTGGCAGAGCTTGGGTTACCAGAGGAGCGCCAAGCGAGCTTCTCAGAGCTGGTAGCACATTCGGGATTCCTTCCAAGTTCAAAAGATGTGGAATCGTTACGACTGGACCGTGCGGTAGCTGCGGAGATTGAAGATCTTCTTCGTGGGCACCCTGCAGTCAGTGAGGCACACGTGGTAGTGCGCCACCATGCGCTCACCGTTGGCGCAGCATCAACGATTACAACCGTTGTACAAAAACGCGCGGGTAGTAGCGTTGCAGTCGATGAAGTGCGAGCGATGGTCTCGCGAGCACTCCCCGACGTTCGCAGTGAAGATATCTCGGTCACTATAGCTGACCAGCGCGTAGTAACTCCAGGTGGCGAACAGTCTGTTGATTCTGCAGACGCGCCTGTGCCCTTCTTGTTGTACTGGCGCGTACCAGCAGATCAGTACAACGGATTGGCGGGTTTAATGATAGGGCTCCTTATCTTTGTAGCTACGCTTGCTGGCCTTGGAGGATACATCTTTGGACAGTATACCCTCACCAAGCAACATGTGCTCGGGAGAGCGCAACGTGTTGAAACTCGGCCATCAGTATCAAGGCCTGCAACGTCTAGCGAGGTTGAGCAGGGGGAGGATAAAGAGTGAGTACAGTGAATTTTAGGAAGCTCTCTGTTCATGAGCAGCTTATCGTTGCGGTCGGTGTCTTGATGGATGGCGCCGACGCCGCGCAGTACCTCGAGCGCGACTCTCAGCGTGGCGAGCTTCTTGCCGGGGCTGCATCAGAGATGGCGCAACTGGAACTAGACAGTAGGTTGCCATTTGTTGGCACCCTCGTTCGTTTGGCGCTGGAGACAAATGAGCAGTGAGCAGGAGACACTCGATGAGCTTAAAGCGTATCGAGATAAGGTGTATGATGAAGTGGTGCGACGAGCAGAGCTGGTAAAGAGGATGGCGACTGAAGTGGCAGCAGCAGATTTTTTGGTCGGTGGCGCAGGGCGCGCCGCGTCTCCGCCGCACGTTACAGCTACTGAGTTGCAACGTCGGGAGGCTACAAAGGCGGCTATGAAACGGCGTCATGCAGAGCTCGTATCAAAGCACCGCCAGGCGCTTGACGATCTACGTAGCGCTGAGCAGCGACTGGTCGAGGTAGATGGGCAGATCCGCACGACAGAGAGTGGAGGAGATGTGTCTGGAATGATAGCAGGAGATGAGTAGCGTGAGTGAGGGAGCCGTTCCACCAGCACAGGAAGCAGGTGATGTCCAGGTTTGGGAGCCGCGTCGCATTCTGCGACGAGTTGATCCCGTTGACGCGCGGCTTTCGCGCGGATTTCTGCGGTGCCATCCGGAGAAACTGTTCCCCGGATTCGCGGCACACTGGTTGCCGGTAACGCACGCATTAGCGTGTGAAGCGCGATTGGCCGAGGTAAAACCGGTGATGGTTCGCCCATCAGCAGGGGACTCTTCCTTTGTTGGTTCGGTTGATGGGGAGTTTTTACTGCTCTCTGTTGATCCGGAATCGGCTAAGGCTCTTGGTGACGAGTTCTTGCCCGGTAGCGCTCCCAGGGCCAGCGCAGCTGTCGTGGAGTATCTGATGCGCCGATTGCTTTCAACGCTCGCTCTTTCATGGAGCGGACCGGAATCGTCAACGGTGCGGTTCGAACCCGACGTTTCTCCATCTGATGTGAGCGTTGTCGCATCAGTTCGCGTGTGCGTCAATGTGAACTCGGTGCTGTGTACTGTGCTGATCGGTCTTGGGCAGCGCATGGTTGATACGTTTGATGGTCTTTGGAGGAGGCAGGTGCACTCCTCTTCGCGTGTGCCTCAGGGCTCATCGCCGGTCAGGGTTGAGTTAGCGCAACTAGCCATTCCTCCGCAGATGCTCTCTGACTATCTCCTTAAAGGCACTGTTATTGATCTTGAGATTAAAGCCTCAGACTCCGTGACCCTGCGGGTAGGGAGTCGTCCCTGGATGCCCGCCCGCGTGGTGGCAGTTGGGGGAGTGTTTGGTTGCGAGATGATTCCGGGCGCGATTTCAACTCCGACCGTGCCCGAGGGTACAACTCGTCTCTCAGTTGAGCTTGGTACGATGACGGTTGACGCCCAGGGGATAGCCGAGCTTGGTCAGCCAGGTGCTGTGCTCGTAACCGACATGCCCCTCAGTGAGCGTGTTAACCTCGTTATCAATCAAGAGAAGGTTGGTGAAGGGCGTTTGTGTGTGTATGAAGGGCGTTTTGCGCTTGAGGTGCAATAGCCGGAACGGTTGATTTCTGCCAGCTTCTCGGTAAATCGCTTGATCCTATTCTTGTACTCCAACGGGCAAGAAAGTTCTGCTTAGTGTCGTCTGAGAAGGCGGATAGTTGAAAGTGTGTAGGTTGTGAGTCGGGTGACCGAAGAATTTCGCCCTCCACAAAAACTTTTCTGGCTTGGTAAGTTACCGGTAAGCAAAAATCCTTATCCAGGATGTGAAACTTCGGGTCCGCGCCACCCGAACGATTCACTTGTCGATATTGAATTACCGGTATCTCTCCGACACCAGTCTCGATTAGCGCTTCGAGGCGGGGCGTTAGAATTTCGGAGCGATACCAGTGCGACTCATAGTTAATCAGCGCAGGAGTTGGATCGAATGCAATATGCAGTTTATCGTTCGACATCGTCGCCTGCACTCTACCCATAGGACACACGGGTCTGAGAATGTCTGGATTGTCATTGGTCGGACCGTGTCCCAATACCGTGAAGTTCATAGCGCCGCCACAGCGCAACGCTTTTAGATCAGACGGCTCAAAGATGAAGGTGGCGTGGGTAATTCCAAGTGTCTGTAGCCGTTCTTTTGGTAAGCGCAGAGTGTCGGCAAAATGTCGCTCTCCACGCGCGAAGGGGAAGCAATCAATTGACGCCCCGCGCTCCTGTATCTTTATCAATCGGGGAGCTTGAAGCTGGTGCAGATCAAACGGCCCAATGCCACGCCTTAGGCACTCTAAGGCTCCAGTGCCGGTAACAAGCAGCTCGCCCTGTTCGGTACGGCAGTCATCCAGTATGGAAAGGTGCTTCACAGCGACTCGATCAGCTGATTGTTCGGGGGTGTAAGGGGGTATGCGCTGCTCATCGACACGCGAGCTTGTAGCGCAATCAGAAAAGCCTTCGTAATAGCCAAGGGCAAGGTCGCGCGTGCGCGGCATGACGGCAGGGCAATCGCTAAATGAGGCGGCATCTGCTCGGACCTCGACGCCAAAGAAGCAATCTTTGATGAAAGGAGAAACTGTAAATTCTCTATTCCGTCCGTCTGGAGACCGAGGGGGTCTATTTAGTCCACTAACTCCCTTACCCTGTTGTGACCCTCCAAGCTCCAGCCGTTCAAAAACCTCTCGCGCTATGAGCCCTGATACCGGTGGTGGGATTGCAACACCACACGGGTCATCTCGCCACTGCTTAAGCCAGCAGAGCCAAGGTTGAAAATTAAGTTCGAAGGCGCCGTTCTTAAGTTGAGCTTTTAGCCTTGCAAAATCATCCTTGCTCCCATTTAGCCCAACGCTCTCAAGGAGGTCTTGTGCGGCTTTGGATAGTTGTGGCCACAGTGTAGATCTCTCTACCTGAGGGTAGTCTGCATTTCCGATTTGCTCGCAACTCATCCTGTCAATACACATCATCCTGAGCCGGGCCATAGGAACGGTGAAGTGCTTGGGATTCCTTGCAAGTTCGTTATAGGCATCGCACAGTACCTTGTAGTGAGGGTCTTTTTCTCGAAGGAACTCTGCAAGGGGTGAGTCCTTAAGATTATCAAAGCTAGAGAGCTGTTTCGGGAGGAGGGGAAGGCTTAGGGGTGTGGTCTCTCTACACGTTGCTTTCATCCGCGCTTCAAGCCCGGCGGGGAATGTATCGCCTATGGTGGCAAATCCGGCTTGAGCAGCTGTCTTACTCATAATCAGAAGCGTTATGTCGGATTGATGGTACGATGTGACCTGTTCCAAGAAATAAGGGTAAAATTGCTCGATAACCGCTCTCTTAAACGGGTACTAGCCCCAACGCGTCGCGCCGTTTATCATGCTCGGCATGGACGTCTCTGCTAATACTTTATCTCTCATAACCTCACTCGTTCTCTTCACCTCATTCGTTAAGGTAACCACCGCACTCTCTATAGTGCGGTACGGTCTCGGGCTTCTGGGGGTAGAGGTCGGTGTTGCTGTATTAGTTGCATCGTGTGCGCTTGCTGTTATTGCAGCCCCACCGGAGCTTAAAGGGCTAGGCGCTCCACTCGCTTTTTCCTCAGACGCAAGCGCAGCGCCTTCGCAAGGCGTTTCAGCGGAGCAGGTGGCAAAGACTCTCACCCCGTATATGCTCAAGCGTATCGATATGCGTGTGGCGGCTGCGCTCTCACTGCAAACGGACGAGCGCGGTGAGCTTTCTGGAGATGCCAGGTCGCTGGCGCCAGCTTTTCTCGTTTCAGAGCTCCAAGAGGCGCTCAAGATTGGGTGCCTATTGCTGGTGCCCTTTGTTGTGCTCGATCTGGTGATTGCGCACCTTTTGACCTTAGTAGGTGTGCGCCAGCTTTCGGCGCAGGTGGTTAGTCTACCGTGCAAGTTGCTGCTCTTCCTCTCGGTCGATGGGTGGACCTTAGTAGTTAAGAAGTTACTCGGCGTCTAGTAACAGGAGGTGAGCATGGATCTGCTAGACTCAAACACAATTCAGCAGGTGATAAGGGTAGTGTGGTTGGCGGCGATCCCGCTTCTTTTTGTGCCACTGGTGGGTTTTGCTGTGTCCCTCGTGCAGGGCATGATGGGGACGCGTGAGGGGTCTGTTACCTATTCAGCGCGAGTCGTTGCGGCAGTAGGGGTTGTGATGCTCTTCGGTGCTGCGGTGTTGGAGGGGTTTCAAGACCTGCTTCGCCAGGTTCTTAGGTAGCTGGGTATATGGTCACTGTTCTGGGTGCTGCGTTTGTTAGCCCTGTGATCCTCGCCGCAGCAGCGCTTGCTGCGTCTTTTACAGTAGCTGGAGCCGGCGCTAACGGTAGCACACTTTTTTTCCTTATTATGCTGGCACCACTCTGTTCTGCCGTGGCTAGTGCTTTGTTGTGGCGCTGGTGCTTTGGTACTAGCAGTGGAGATAGCGGTAGCAAGGGTTCATCCGCCAGCGTGTCACTACTGTGCGGGGTAGCTGTACTGGGTGTTGAGCTACACAGCGGCGCGTTTCTCGATGCGCTTAGGCACCTGGCACAGGAGCAGAGTAGCATGCCATATCAGATCGCTTTCTCTGCTCTGATTGAGCTCTCTGTTGCATCTATGCTTACCGTGTCAGCGGTGATGCTCGCGGTGCTTTCTGTTGAGGTACCGCTTCGAATCTTGCTCTCTTCTATTGCTTCGTATGAACCTGGTGGGGCGCTCATCGCTGCTCGATGTATGCTCACGGTGTGGCTGCTGTTTGCCGGCATAAGTCTCATCTCAGATTCATTTAGCGAGCGCTTTGCGCGAATTATTTCATCGTTTGTTGGTTAGCTACTAAGGGGATAGATGCAAGAGCCACGTCAGCGCACAAGCGAGGAGCTTCAGGAGCTACGTAGACAGGGGCTTGCTGCTCACAGCCCGATTGCCACTCGGCTTATAGTGCTAGCGGGTGTGTTAATCTGTTTAGTCGTGGTGCTACGTGACACGCGCGTCGATGCCGGAGTGGTGCTTAATACAGATTTTCTGTTGGTTCTACTTCGTACGGTCATTGCCTCTACCGCAGCGGTGACGCTTATCCTTGGTCTTCTCTCGCCCCTTGTGCAGCGCAAAGGGCTTCTAACAGTGGGGCTATTAACACCTCGATGGCGTTGGTTTCCCGATCGCGTGCCGCTTATCCGGGTATTGCTTGGGTTTATCGTAGCGCTACTGGTAGCTGGGTATCTAGGGTACCGCTTCGCCGGTGCGATATTCTCTCTAGGCGTTCTTGCTATCTCGGTTCCGCTTGAGCAGCTCGGCGCTCTCATTGAGAGTGAAGCGCTATGGCTTACAGGATTCGCAACTGTTTTTGCTCTCATCGCTGCTGTTGCAGCTCATCAGCGATTTGTTCGCGGGGGCGATGCGGGATCGCAGTGAGCTGGGTGCGTTTACGTCGTCCCTTTCAAACATTCACCCCTCCCGCGTAACACGCCGCAGGGCAGTGTACAAACAGTACCCAATTACCATAGCCTCAAGTGCATAGAGAGCAGTAAAGAGTGCCGGGAAGGTATTGAGAGAGATTTCAAGTTGGTGAGTGTTTAAGAATATAACCATCGCACCTACGGTGACTCCGAGCACCCGTTGTGGCGCAGAACGAACTAGCCAAGCAGCAACGGGTGCAGCAAGCATCCCTCCGAGCAGGAGCGCACCCACCGCGCTCCAGGGGATATCTGCTGTACCCATTCCAACTAAGAAGCCGATACTGGCTGCAAGCGCCACGAAAAATTCTGCCGCATTGGTTGTGCCTATTGCCGTGCGTGGGTCCAGTACACTCGATGCCGTTAGGGTTGTAGTAACGATTGGGCCCCAGCCACCGCCGCCGGTAGAGTCAACTATTCCGCCAACAAAGCCTAACGGTGTAACCCAGCGAGTTGGGCCACGGTGCGTGCGTTCACAGATGGTAGGGCGGGTAAAGCGATAGAGCACAACTACGCCTAAAGCGAGCAGCAGGCCTGAGGTCCACGGTTTCGCTGCTGCGAGATCGACAGTACTCAGAAAAACAGCGCCGATAAACGCTCCGGCCGCCCCAGGTATGGCCACTCTGATGAGAGTATGACGGTCTACATTCCCGAAGCGCAGATGCGCCACACCGCTAATAGAGGTGGTGCCGAGCTCAGCTAGGTGAACGATGGCCGACGCTGATGCAGGCGAGAACGCAAGCGCGACTAGCACAGAACTGCAGGTAATACCGAAGGCCATCCCGAGAGCGCCGTCTACGAGTTGCGCGAGGTAACCAGCAATTGATACGAGCAGGAGTTGCCACATGTGTTTCCGACGAGGGGGTTCAGCTACCGGTACCTAAAGATACCAGCTTTGTAAACCCACTAAGAGAGAGGGCTCCGTTTGAGGGCGATTTATCCTTTACTCGCTTGGGTATAGGTCGTAAGGTATTCTTTTGGCTTTTTTTATATGAATTCAAATCCAACTAAAAAACGCGTATTAAGCGGTATTACCCCTTCCTCATTCCTTACCCTCGGAAATTATATCGGGGCGATTCAAGGTTGGGTTCAGCGTCAGTCTGAGAATGAGAACTTTCTCTTCGTAGCGAACATGCATGCTCATACACTCCCTCAAAAACCTGAGGATGTGTTGCGGAATACCCTGCAGATTGCGGCCGCCTACATCGCGTGTGGGCTCGACCCCCAGCACTGTACCCTGTTTGTGCAAAGTCAGGTGCGCGCGCATGTAGAGGCTGGCTGGTTGCTGATGTGTATGACCCCGCTCGGGTGGTTAAACAAGATGACGCAATTTAAAGAGAAGTCCGCCAACCAGGACTCGGTTGGGTCCGGACTGCTGATGTATCCAGTCCTTATGGCGGCAGATATCCTCTTGTATCAGGCCGATGAGGTTCCAGTTGGAGAGGACCAGAAGCAGCACATTGAATTAGCACGCAACCTAGGTGAGCGTTTCAATCACGTCTTTGGTCCGACTTTTAAGATTCCTGAGCCGCGCATCCCTGAGGTAGGTGCTCGTATCATGGGGCTTGATAATCCGCTTGCAAAGATGTCAAAGAGTAGTGCCCACAATCCTGGTCACGCTATCTTCCTCTCAGACGATGACGATACGATTATGAAGGCCTTTAAGCGCGCCACAACTGATTCAGGGAAAGAGATTATCTTCTCTGATACAGAGGAGAAGGCCGGAGTGAACAACCTGCTTACCATCTACAAATGCTTAACGGGTAAGAGCAAGGAGGAGTGCGAGAGGGATTTTGTAAGCGCGCGTGGGTACGGAGATCTCAAAGTTGCTGTGGCTGAGGTAGTAATCTCAGTGCTTCGACCTATTCGTGAGAGGTTTCTATCGCTGATCGGAGAGAAGGGAGAGCTTGAAAAGCTTCTCAAGGAGGGCGCCGACAGAGCGTCGGCCGTTGCTGAGGTGACGGTAGGTCAGATGAAGGAGAAGATGGGGCTTTTGTAAGCGCCAGTGGTCGTGGTGTAATATTGTTATGGCAGGCTCAATTAGTGGTCCCCCAGATCCGTTTTCTCTAGCGCCTTTAGTGGCGCTTCTCCCCGGGCGCGGGGATCTATCGCGACTTCCAGGCCGTGTGCCTTCTCTATTTGCGCGGCATGAGAGCGTTGAGCGTTTAAAGGTTGAAGCAAGTGAGCGTGACGTGGAGCGGTCGTATGCAGTGGAAGCTGCGATGCTGCGGACTATACTTGATTGGTTAGCAGTAAAGCCTGGTGGTGCAGAGTAGATGGAACGTCCAGAGAAAAAAGGTGCCAGCTCGCGAGGCAGAGGGTATTCCAACGAGGAGACCGTTGATATCTACGAGCTGGGTCGCATGTGGTTAGAGACCGGGCAGCATCGTAAAGCCGAGAGCGTAATGGTCGGCCTGAATGAGGTTGCTCCGGATTTTGCTCCAGCCTGGATGGGAAGCGCAGTTCTGCGCGCACTTGCGTCAGATTTTGAAGGGGCACTAACAGCAGCAAAGCACGCGTTGCGCCTCGAACCGGACAACGGTGAAGCGATGTTGTTTGTAGTATCGCTCTCACTCTCTCTTGGGGATGTATCTACCGCTGGAACGTATCTCGGAGAGGTCTCCGATCGAATTGATCAAGGACGTGTGACTAATCCCCACAGCGTACGCCTGTTTAAGATGCAGATGTCCCGCTTTCAATCACGGGGATTGGGGAAGTAGCGCAGAAATATCCTTTCCTGAATCCATCCCGGAAGGGGAAAAGAGCTAGTTTCAATTCGGTCGTAGAGAAGTCGGCGAGCTCAAAGATTCGAATAGGTCTTTTAAGAGGACCTTTTCCCGCGCTGCTTTTGACGTTTGTGGAGATGATCTTTGTCGCAGCTTTTTACGTTGCTCCGTCTGGAGGGTTGCAGCGGATGGTTGAAGTGCTCCACCGCAGAGCGCTTGCAACTCGGCTAGTATCTCCTCTGCAATTTTCCTCTGGCCGTTATTGTTACTGTTATGTTCAGCCGCCCTTCGGTTAGCTAGGTACCTTGTTATTCCATCGTGGATATTCTTGCCGTCTTCGGGGGTTAGGCGGCTTTCTTTGAGGAGGTCAATTGCCACCTCAAGAGCACCCATGAACCTTGGCCCTTTTCGGTCCCTAAGTGCCTCAGCCTCGATGAACACAGCGTGGTAGTGTTTCTGCTTCTCCCAGTCGGTGACAAGGCGCATAATCGAGGCTCGGAGTTGTGGCTTTTCTAGCGTGCCGCGATTGCGGTGGACCCAATAGAGAGCAGAAGAGATAGTGAGTGGGGCACTAAACGGACTTGTTTGGCTTATGAGGGCGGCAGCGAGGTTCTGTTGTACCGCGTGGGGGAGTTTGTCGCGGCTAAGCCACGTCCCCAGGACGTCCGTTGCCGCTCGTTGGGAGCTCTCGATTACTATCTGATGGTACTCGATGCGTCGTGGTCTCTGGCGGGCTGAAGTAATAGAGGGTAGCGAAGAATAGTTTATGATTCGGGTCAAGAGATCTTGGCTCGCCTCATGCCCGTACTTAATCTCTTGAAGCAGAGGCAGCATCTCTAATAGAAATGGAAAAGAGATTCCTACCGCAGATCTTCCTTCGCGGTGCGCTTCGACTAAGCGGAGGGCGCCTAAGCTACTTAGGAGTTTCGTCCCCAGTTTTTTTTCTTCAGGTGTCTCTGAATTCGCCATGAGAGTGAGAGCGCTTCTTAGAGCTGGATATGCGTCGCGCAAGCCGTGATGGTTTGGGCTCTCCAGGTTCTCTAGAGCCGTCTTTATAACACCTAGCCGAAGATCGACTTTAGAGGTAGACGGTGAAGGTTGAAGCAAGGTACTCAACGACTGAGCAGAGAACTTTAAATGGTTACCGGGCAAGAGCTTTGCCTGCTCTACAGCGTGCTGTGGAATAAGTTTGTCAATGCCTGCCGTGTTTCTCTTTTTAGCCTGCGTTGATTAATCTTCTGAGCGTAGTAAAGTTAGGAGGTGTTCGGAAACGGCAGGGGCAAAAGGGTCTCTTTTAAGTCTTTTGGTCAGCCACGTCGTTGTTTGCTCCGAGAGCGTTACGGCTCCGGTGGCGTCCCTTTCGAGGTAGTTCTTTTTTACCGCCCAAGCAATTCCCTGTTCAAAATTATTTCGGAATTGCTCAGGAACGGAGAAGTCGTTTTGGGTTCCGGTGATAGAGTCACCACAAACGTTAATCGTATACCGAAGCTCAAATGGCAGATCGCTGAATTCCTTAGTCTTGCCGGACTGAAATCTCTGGAATCGTTCGCGCGCGACGCGCGCTAGGTTTACCTCGTCTGCTAAAGCAGGACCCGATGCAGTTTTTAGCATCTCAAGTCCGCGCTTGATTTTGGTACTGGCCGTGGGGCAGCCTTGTGCCGCAGCAGTAATATCTTCAGCCTTGAAGCATCCGGTCACTTTCAGCGCAATCTGGTGATGTTGGTGGAGTGTCACATGGCGCCACGCTGGGTCGCGACCTGAGGCGAAAGCAGAGAGCTCAATGATATCCTTAACCGTTGGAGCCTTGCAGCTCCGAGGGGCCTTAGGAATCGGAGGGCCTGCGACAGAACGTAAGCTAGCGTTACCCATAACCGAGATGGTACTGCGGACGGGTATGGTACTCAAATACGAGTGCCGTAATGTCGTAGAGCGATCTGCTCGTTTGAGTTGTTATAAGATTTTAAGAGCGTGGCGAAGCGGCTTCCTTGTTCTCTTCAACTGGAACGTCTCGTACGATCCCAGATTCCACGAGGTACCGGTGCAGGTATTCGTTGACATTTTTCATCGATAAAGAGCTCGCCTTCACCATGCCACTTGATGGGAACGAGAGCTGGCTGATATCGAATTTGATCATTGAGAGGTAGGAGCTTAGCAGCGAGGACTCGACTGGGTAGACAAGCAGGTAGACCTGTTGTTGGAAGAGCCGCGCAGAAGCCTCAAGAACGCCTCCTTTTAGAAGGGCATAGCGGTCATCTTCAAGGAGCAGAGGGAGGAGCGCTGCACTTACAACGAATCCGATTGGACTTTGAGAAAAACGTCGTAGGTATTGTGTCAGGTGAAAGAACTCAGAGTAGTTACTCACCAACACGTTGTGTCCTCGGTCGCATAGCTGCGATACAACGGTGAGCACTTCGTTATCATCGGACTGCTTGGCGCGCAGGATGTTGTTGAGGGTCATCTCAAGCACGTACGCAGCTTCTTTTTCATCTTTCCCGTCGATCTCGCGTAGTTGGTCTTTGCATGTGGCGACTAGATTTGGAAACACGTGGTGCAGAGCCCTAAAAGAGCCGCGCTCAAGAAGGATGGGCTTCTTGTGGAAAAACTCAGTGGGCGGGAGAGGGGTCTGTTTGCTATCAAACAGGATAGCACTCGCCAGTCCCTGGCGAAGTAACATGATAGTGAGGGTGCGGTGATCGAGCCCAGCAAAGCAGGGGCCTGATGCCTCAATATAGTCTACCTCGATGCGTGCAGATCCAAGGGAATCAAGGAGGCCTGCGAGCAGGTCCTGTATGGACTCGTGTAGGTAGAAGGCTCCGTGGGTAAAATTAACCCCGAGGATACCAAGGGCATCCTGTTGTCGCTTGTTCTCGGAGTCGTTCATGTTCACGTGGATTATCAACTGACTCGGTTCAGCTTTAACAGCGTGTTGAAACCGGATCCCCATCCAGCCGTGGCTCTCGTTTGTCCCGGCGTAATTTCGGGCTGATACGGTGTCTGCAAACGCAAAGAATCGAGTTGTTTCACCGCGTGATGTAGCGAGCCGTTCAATCAAGAGCGAGTACTCGTGATCGAGCATAGCTATGACACGCTCCTTAGAGACGTATCGTCCGCTTTTGCCGTAGATGCTGTCGCTTACGGTCATGTCATAGGCCGACATCGACTTGGCCACGGTGCCTGAAGAAGCACCGACGTGGAAGAACCAACTCGCAACCTCTTGGCCTGCACCGATCTCAGCGAAGGTCCCGTAGCGCGTCGCATCGAGATTTATCTGAAGCGCTTTTTGATGAGGATCGTTACTAGAATGAGCCTTGCTGTCACTTGGTTTGGTCATGATGCGGTAACGTTACCCAATACACGTAGTCAGGGAAAGGGTGTAAGCCGAGTAAAAGCTCTCGCCTACGGAGAAGGTGTTCGACGCAGAGCGCCTATGAACCTCTGATCCCTTCGTCATTTCTTCTTGTTGTCCTCCGTTGGCTCAATCAAAGATGCATCGATCACCATCTTTACTGCCTGCTCGACTACATCTCGCTGACTCTTCGGTATAACGCCCTGCGCTATAAGCCGTTCGGTCTCTTCGGAAACGATGTTCATCAGTTTTGCGCGTTGTTCATACGAGATAGAGCCGAGCGCGCCTGCTTTACCAACGCCAGCGACACCTGCAACGCCCTTGACCGCCGCCGCTTCTTTGACCTTGTCGACCTCTGAGACCGATTCAGTCGCTTTAACTCCCTTGGTGGAACCTGATGAGGTAACTCCACCAACTTTCTTATCATCATCCTTGCTGCTCATAGCTCGCCTTGCACTGTGCTGTCGTTAGCCTAGGTTAACCACTATATCTGTGAATGGGCCCTTCGAACCATCGCGTTTAAACTTTGCGGTAAGGGGCCGCAAGCCCGGCCTTACCTTGGGGGCCGGCGCTGGCTTGCCAGCTGCCATGCTCTTTTGAAGGAAGGCCAAGAGTACCTTATGCTCTCGCATAACGTTTAGTCCATCGGTTTCCCATTCGGTTGCCACCGTTCTCAGTGAGAGACCATCCCAGTAGACCCGATAGAGCAACCACTGATGAACCGGCTCGAGCACCGCCATGACGGTAACCATGCGCTTGTAGTCTACGAGTTCATCGGGTTGTGGATCTTCCGATACAGCTTGTCTGCTCGCCACGATGCTCGCTCCAACGAGGAGTTCTCTGATTGCAGAGCGCATATCGCCATCGTCGTTGCCTGAGCTCTCTGCGACTGGAAGTCTTCCTTCGCGCAACTCAGGAAAGACCCCGTACAGTTCTGCTGACAACTCGCGGGCCTTAGTTTGCGCAGAGGCTGAGTTGTTAACACTGCGTGTCCACCCCTTTGATTTGCGGGCAGCCTCGGTCGCAGCCTCATGGATACGCTTTCGAGCGTAACCTTTAAATGGGATGCCGCGGCCCGGATCGAAGCGGCGCGAGCAGAAGATAAGTGCCTCCATCGCCGCGCCGTCGAGCCCATCCAAGCGCCAATCCATATTCCAGCCACGAGCAACAGCCCGGGCGATGCTCTCCGCCCAGCCGTGGTGTTCAACCACAAGCTCGTTTGCCTGCTCTTCAGAAAGGGTGTTTTTATCCTTCACCGCCGTTTGTGCCCCCCACAGTGCCGTTCTTCACTCCACACTCAGTTATCGGCACAGTCGAAGTCCAGGAAGAGGGGGAAAAGTTGCCTTAGAAAACCAAGGTAATCCAAGTGGTTAGGCGCATGAACTTTTTGTGAAGCACTTCCCTTCCGAACGCAGACAAGGGAATACAAGTTGCGACCTCGTGCTTAATTGGGCGGTTTATGGTGGGGCGCTACAAGCGACAGGAGATACATGAGAATACAATCAAACTCTGCCAAGATTTCCAAGTTTCCTAAAGCAGTCGTTGCAAAGCATTCGAAATCACACACTGCGCACACGCGGTCAAAGTCCAAGCCAGCCGCAGCACAAAAGGTCATAGAGCTGGCTGCTGTTCGTCAGGAGACTCCCACACCGGCGCAGCAAGAGGCACTGATTCTTAAGTATCGGTTGAAGGCACGAAAGCTCGGGCGCAGCATCCTTCGTCGCTGGCACGCCCGTCTTGATATCGAGGAAGTAGACTCAATCGTGGACCTATCGTTGTGTGAAGCGGTCAAGCGCTTTAATCCCTATAAGGGCGCAAGCTTTATGACGTTTCTCTTTTACCATCTCAAAGGAAATCTTGTGCGAGCAGTTACAACTGCTGCCGCATCCGGAGCCATCCCTGTATTAAACCTCGACACACTTGAGGAGCAGGCTGGAGAAGAGGCGCAGCACTTCTTGGGTCACCAATTTCGTGCTCTCAACTCTGATGAGGTCGCTGATGCTCTTAACAGCGAGGAAGTTCCGATGCCAGACGAGGTGCTGTGGCGCAAGGAGTTGCAGGGACAGAGCGCTGTTGCATGCGAAAAGCTCGATGACTTGGAGCGCGAGATCGTAAAGCGAATATTTATTCAAGAGCAGCAGATAATGGATATCGCAGCATCGCTTGGATACAGTCGGTGCCACATATCACGAGTTAAGAAGAAGGCTCTCGATACCCTTCAGAATGAGCTTCGCGCCACTGGCGATTTTGATGACTACGGGGCAAAGGGTGAGGGGGTATCCGATGAGCTTGAGTCTTCTAGTCAGGAACGCAAGACGGTATTCCGTCGTAGACCACGTTCGAAGATTTCACGTAAGCAGCGTGAGCATGAGGAGTATTTAGCAGAGGCAGCGTAGTTTACGCCGTAGCTACCTGCGCCGCATCACCAGCACGTAACGACGTATCTCCGTCCCAGGAAGCGCAACTTCATGGACCTGCTCGAGAGTGCAGTCGTGTTCGTCAATACGCGAGCCAGCTTGTTCAAGCTCTGTTTCAAAACCCTGCCCCTTGCACGCTAGAGCGACTCCACCCCGCGCTAAGAGCGGTAGTACTAACCCAACGAGCTTCTCAAGAGGGGCAACTGCTCTCGATACGACGACGTTATACTTCTCTTTGTGCTCAGACGTTTGAGATAACGCTTCAGCTCGTGCGTGGATACCCGTAAGGTTATTGATTCCAACCGAGTGAGCGGTTTGCTCAACCCACCGAACTTTTTTTAAGGTTGAATCGAGAGCTACTACCTGGGACTCAGGGAGCAGTGCGGCGAGCGGAACGGCTGGAAATCCAGCGCCGGTGCCTACATCGATTATGCGCTGAGCAGTGTTGCTGTTGATGAGCGGCAGGCAGGTAAGTGAGTCAAGCAGATGTAGCGTGACGTAGTCAGCGCGCGGTATGCGAGTCAGGTTAAATGAGCGATTGGTCTCTTCAAGGAGGTTGCAGTAGTTAATGAGGGCGCTTGTCTGCTCATCGGTTACAGTTATCCCGAGAGCATGCGCGCCACTCTGTAATCGCTCGCGCTCATCACTCATCACAACATCGCTCCGTAATCACTACCCAAGGGGAATTCCCTTGCCGAAAAAAGAAGAGTACCCCAAAAGGTGCGGTGTGAGAATGGGGTGGAAGTTTCAGATCGGAGCGAATCCCCTCAAGGTCGGCTGAAAAATTCCTCTTTTTGAGTTCAGTGCGGTTGCTGTAGC
>JBIKKT010000049.1:0-22672 GCA_044360195.1 Bdellovibrionota bacterium
CCGTTGCCACCTACACAGGACATTCGGGCAGGCAGGACAAAAGTTGCGCGCAAAGGGGAAAATAACAAAAAAAATATTACCGCGCGGTCTCTGAGAAAACGCGCGGTGCCAAAAACGGGACGGCCCAGATCTCTCGTAATGAGTCACCTTCCCTCGCCACCCCAGCGATGCTACTCTCGACCCGCCATGAGTGACACCCTAAACACCTCCCCTGAAATCACCGTGAACCTAACGAGTCTCGCCTCGGGCGGAAGCTGCGTAGGCACCATCAACTCTCCCGAGCAGCACATCGGAAAGAAGGCCTTCATCCCCTTCACCATACCTGGCGAGCAGGTCACCGCCCGTATCACTAAGAATAAAAAGAGCTTTGTTGAGGCCGAGCTTGTTCAGATAACTAAGGCCTCGCCAGACCGTACTAAGCCGACCTGCCAGGTCTTTGGCCTCTGCGGCGGGTGCGACCTGCAGCACATAGTCGTTCCCACGCAACGCACCTTGAAGGCAGAAATGGTGGCGGACCTTCTGCGAGTCCACGGTGACATAGTCCCAACAGAAGGAGTACGCATACTCGGAGCTGAACTACCCGCGCTCTACTACAGACGCAGGATGTCATTTCATATAAACAAAAAACGTGAATTTGGACTCTATCGGAAGAACGGACGGCAGATTGTCGAGATCGACCACTGCCCGATTTCTACCCATCCAATAAACCAATTCCTTGAGGATAACCTAGACCTTATTAAGGGTTGCGCCCCAGAAGTTGAGACGATCACCATTGAGGATCATAACGGGACAATCCATGTTGCTTTCGAAGTCCACCCACGCAACACCAACGCCCTCACTACCCTACTCCCCAAAAGTGAATTTCGGGAGCTTAAGCGCCGCTGTCCACACCTGCAAGTGAACTTCCGCCACAAAGCAATCTATCGTACCAACGAACTGAACGAGGACTCCCCCCCCGTCGGACACTTTTCACAGAACAACGAGGACGCTAACCAAGTAATGCTTGATCGCATTCTCGCCCTCGTTGATAGCCACGCCGTCACTGACCTTTATGCGGGCGCGGGGAATATCTCTATCCCGCTTGCATTAGCAGGCCACTCTGTTACAGCTGTCGAGGTCGATCCACACCTCGTCCGTTTTGGCGAATCCAGGGCCCAGGCGGCTGGCGTTTCAAATAACCTGACCTTCAACCGGATTAGCTGTGAAAAATGGGCGGAAAGCAATACTCCAGCGCCAACGGTCGTCTTGGACCCCCCAAGAGGTGGCGCCCTTGAAGTATGCCAGCGACTCTCACCTCAACTTACTCCACGGTTGGTGTATGTGAGTTGTTACCCGCCGACCTTTGCACGAGACGTACAGACCCTTACTGACCGCGGGTATCGCTTACAATTCGTTGAGGTCCTCGACATGTTTCCGCAAACGTATCACTCGGAGCTGGTGGCGTTGCTGGAGTAGTGATAGCGTCCCGCTTATATGAACAGAAAACACCTAACGTCGACTATCCTCGTAGTACTGTTTGCTTTAACCACCACCGTATCAGCTCTAGCCGAACCCGCTGGCAGCGACCGAGGATACACCGACCTGGTGCCGGCAAGCCCAAAGGAACCTTGGGGCGACTTCAAGCCAATTCAGGAGAACGAGGGAACTCCCTGGTGGGCTGAAGCACTTTTATGGGTCCCAAATCGAATCATCGATTTTATAGATATCTTTCGCGTCGATGTTGGCGTTGGTCCCGCGGCCGGAGGAGTAGTTCGATTCACCGAATATGGGCAGGCGGGTTTTCGCATGATGATGCCAGCATCCCTTCGCGTCGGCGATTTCGGTCGCGAGCTTCCAATTCTAGTTGAATCCTCCAACGAGATTGGGATAAGCCCAGCTTTCAAGCAATCGAAAGACCGCGACGTATGTCCCGGCGAAGTAGGTGCAGGAGCGGACCTGTTTATTATCGGTGCATACGGCGGAGTGTGCCTTGATGAAGTTATCGATTTTGTGGCTGGAGTCTTCTTTCTCGACCCTAAAGACGATGACATGTGATCTCCCCGGTGGTTGACCCCTCAATGCGCCTCATAAAAGCCATTCAATCACTTCTTCATCCGCAACCCCGCCGGGCTCTTAGAAGGCGCGGCAAGGTTGCGACGCGTAAAGCAAGCGACCCCTTCCTGCTTACTGTATGGCGGCAACTCCGGGCGGAATTTTTTCCAGATAGAGCTGACCTTGATGACTACTCGATCTACTGGAGCTCGCGACCGCAGAAGCGCGTTTTAGCGTCATGCAACATTCGCAGAAGACGGGTTGTTGTTGCTCGAGAACTGTTTGAATCGGCGGCATGCCAGTGGATCTCGCCTGTGGTGTTCCACGAGATGTGTCACGCTGTACTCGGTGAGTCCGTCACTTCCGCCTCCGGTCGACGAAGCTGGCATGGCCGTGAGTTTCGCGCCCTTGAGGCGCTTCATCCAGACATCCCGGCGCTCAATATGTGGATTACGTCGGGGGGCTGGTCCATGGCCGTGCGGAGCTACAGGGCAAAAATGGCGTGGAAAAAGAGGTCTCGCCAAGCGCCGCACCTCATCCAGCTCACATCACATTCGGAGTGAGATAATTGTGATTTCAAGGAGGACTTTTATTCAGGGAGCACTTTGTGGAGCTACAGCTTCAGCTGCTGCCGGCGCAGTTTACCTTGACCTAGCCACCAACACTCTCACCGGTGATATTACCCTCGAGGAAATTACCCTGTCTCTGCCCCGCCTCCCCTCTGATTTTGATGGATACAAGATTGCTTTTCTGACTGACATCCACTTAGGGATATGGCTTCCCTCCGAGTGGATTGTCTCTGCACTTGACCTCATCTCCTCAAAAAACCCAGACATTCTAGCCCTCGGTGGAGATTACATCTTACTGAAAGACGACCCATTGCTCGCGCCGCTTGGCATAAGTCGCAACTCGTCGTTTGATAAACTGCCCCTCAAACAGGCAGCTGCTGCCATCTATCGGGAAGTGGCGTCGATTATTTCGCGTTATTCCTTCAGGGATGGTACCATTGGCATAACCGGTAATCATGACCACTGGCTCTATTACCCTGTTTTTTCCTCAATATTTTCTGAGTTTTCCGGAATCAAACTGCTCATTAATCAAGCGCACGCTATTAATCGTAACGGCAAGGAGCTCTGTTTTTTCGGGGTAGATGATTACCTGACCGGAATTCCAACTTGGATGCCGCCGCGAGCCACCGAAGCCCCAAATTCCACGCGAGTGCTCCTAAGCCACAACCCCGACTACGTCTCAGCTTTACTTAGAGCGAGGAGAGCTGACTTTGATCTCGCGCTGTGTGGGCATACGCACGGAGGACAGGTTCGGCTACCCGGATTTGGTCCGCTCGCACTACAGATCGAGGACCCGCGGCTGGGTGGGGGTCTAGTGCGCACTGGGAGCGACCAATACGTGTACACCTCGCGTGGACTCGGGCTGGTGGGGTTGCCATTTCGGTTTAATTGTCCGCCGGAGGTTACGGTGGTCACTCTGCGCGCGCTCCCTGAGAACGAGCTAGACGCTGCGCGCAGTCCCTGAGAAAACGCGGGAGGCGTTGCGCGCGGTCTCTGAGAAGACGCGCGAGGGGACAGCAAATTACCTCACATTTTCAAATACTTACTACAAACAAACGGCTATATCCCGCTAACCATATAGCCGCCGTCGACCAACCTCAAGCTGCTTAACTTCCCACCCCCCTGGCCGTACCCTGCTAGACCCCTCACTACTCTCCTGGCCTGCTCTTTACTTCCCCGGCACCGTTTGCTAAAACACCGGCCTTGTTAAGTTTTTAGGCGGTCTTAAGATTCTCTATCAACCGCCGCTCGTATGTCTTTTGAGAAAAAAGACACTACAGAGACAAACACCAAGAGACGAAAGTATAGGCAGGATTAGAGGCAGTAACGCCATGGCAGTTGGAACTATGAACGACGAGACAGATTCTACAAAGGCACCGACCAGGGGAAAGAGAAACGAGGGGTACTCCGCAGAGGGTGACGCACCTCGGTCCAGGGAAGGCGGTCGTTACCAGTCCAGCCAAGGCTCTGATGACCGCGGTCGTGGCGGTCCGATGGAAGTCGTTGTTTCACACAACATCGAGAAGGCTATGAAGATTCTCAAGCGCAAGCTTATCAAAGAGGGTCTCTTCAAAGAGCTCAAGTCGCGCCGTTATTACGAGAAGCCATCTGAGCGCAGAAAGCGCAAGGAGAAGGAATCGCGCAAGAAGGCCAGAAAAGAGGAGGCTAGACTCCGCAAGGGACCAGGTTTGATGTAACCCGGTTTCTAGACTCGCCGTCAGTGGCAGAGTTGCAGGAAAGGGGGCGGCGACGTCCCCTTTTTTATTGCTGTATCACAAGAGACGTTTTAGCCTATCCCTGTCTGTCCACTTACTACTCTCTCAATCGTGCGACTACTCACTCGATACGTACTCCTAGAGGTCATAACATTCTTCTCAATAAGCCTTGCTGCCTTCACTGGGCTGCTTATTACTCTGAAGATGCTCAAGCTTACCTCGCTTATCGTCAATCGCGGGGTTGAAGTTGGACAGATTGGGACCGTACTCGTGTCCATCATCCCGACATTTCTTGAGATCGCTCTCCCAATGGCAACGCTCCTTGGGGTAATGCTCGCCTTTGCGCGTCTGTGCGGAGATTCAGAGGTAATCGTGATGAAGGCTAGCGGTGTTAGCCTCTACCACTTCATGAAGCCGGTCGGCGTATTCGCCATCACAGTCACCCTTATTGGGGTATTCGTTTCAAGCGAGCTTAGACCGTGGGGATTCCGGAATCTCTCTTCAGCCCTCTTCGATATTGCGCGATCGAAGAGCACCTCTGGTCTCACCGAAGGGGTATTCAACAAATTAGGCGACCTGACGCTCTACGCTGAAAAGATCGACTATGCATCTGGAGATCTCAGTCGCGTTCTCGTGGATGACAAACGCGATCCTAAGCAACGCAAGGTCGTGATAGCTCGCACCGGACGCATCGTTGCTGATACCGCCGCACAGACGATTGTGATTCTGCTTGGTGCTGGTGTAGCGCACGAATCAGGCGCGACGGGTTACACGCGCACCGCTTTTACCTCGAACAGCCTCTCAATCGACCCAGCGCAGCTCAACAACCAACAGAGGAAAGGATTAATTTTTCGCGAACTGTCTCCTTCCGATCTAGCGAAATCAATCGAAACATACCGGCAAGCTGTGGCCTCCTATTCGGGAGGCACCGTGCACCTCTTCAACGAAGAACTCTCTGGAGAGCGACTCCAGCAAACGTATCGCAAAATTCAGATTGAGAAGGCTCAACGAGTGGCTCTTCCGTACGCGATTATGGTTATGGCATTTATCGGCATGAGTCTAGGTATTATGTCCCCGCGTACCCAACGCACGTGGGGCGCAGGATTTGCCGGGGCGCTCGGAGTTATCGTATTTATTCTATACTACGCGCTCTATTCTATCTGCCTGGCATTGGCTGACAGTGGAGCAGCTCCGATCACACCCGTACTGTGGATGCCAAACGTCCTGGCAACTGGGGTCGCGGCACTCCTTTTTCACAAACTAGCATCTGAGCAATGGCAATCGGTTTCAGAGGGTGTCTTGGGAGCTTTGCTTGGGGCACTGCGGCGGTTGAAAGCTTTTGGTAGGTCTGCGGCATGAAGATTATTCATCGCTACATCCTGGGGCTACTCGTTAAGAACTTTACCATCGGGCTCTCGATGTTTGTGTTTCTCTTCCTGATGGTTGATTTCTTTGACCGCCTTGACAACGTGCTTTCGGAACACGCGCCGATTGGCCTCATCGCACTCTACTTCTTGTGCAAGATACCGCTCATGGTGAACCTTATGATTCCCATTGCCGTCATTTTTGCAACGCTTTTTACCTACGGCTTGCTCTCAAAGAGCTCTGAACTCACCGCCATGCGTGCAAGTGGCGTCACGATTACCTGGCTCGGTCGTCCTTTGATCCTTTTTTCGTTAGGGCTCTCATGCGCCTCGCTTTTACTAAGTGAAGTTATCGTGCCTTTTACCGAGCGCCGGCAGAAAGAGATCTACAACATCGACATCCGCAAAAAAGACAAGCGTGGCGGGTACAACCAAGAGTATTTCTGGTGGCGAAGCAAGGATAGCTTTTTTTCAGTTGACCTGTTCGACTCACGGACTAATACCCTCTCTGACCTCTCACAGTTTGAAGTCAACAGTAAATGGGATGTATCTACCCGGACCGATGCTGATGAAGCTCGCTGGGTACCCGGAGGATTGGGCTGGAGCATGAAAGGAGTTAACCGCTTCCTCTTTGACAGAGAGCCCGTTGTGATTCAAAAGTTTCCAGAGCTTCCGCTCCCCATATACGAAACCCCAGCCGACTTTTATGAGTTTAACGACGACCCATCCCTGATGAGCTTCCGCGAGCTAAAGCGATTCATCAAAAAGCAGGGACGCAACGGAGTCTCAACAACACAGTATCTTCCTGACATGTACAGCAAGCTAGCGTTTCCATTTGTTGTGCTGATCACAGCCCTGGTAGTACTGCCCTTTACCCTTCAACCAGCCCGCTCTGGCAGTATGGCAACAAGTAGCCTGCTTGCTATCTTCGTCGCTTTCACCTACTACGCGGTTGACTCGTTCAGTATCTCAATGGGTCGAGCAGAGCTCCTCCCCCCACTACTTGCCGCATGGATGGCAAACATCGTCATGGGGATCCTCGCCCTGGTACTGAACCTCGGAGCAGAGGCTCCGCAGTAATCCATCGTCTTCCCGCTGCAATGTCGCAGCCCAAGCGGCCCGGCGCGGGGGTAAAAAACGCGACAAGCAAGCGCAGCTAGAAGCTCCGCAGTCCGTTCGGGTAGAGCACTACCTCGCCCCCAGCACCACCCCAACCATCCGCTCAATCGTACTCTCAAGCGTCCCGTCTGAGTTATCGATAACAACTGCCCCCTCAGCTGGCTTGGCAGGGGCTACCTCACGCGTTGTGTCACGATGGTCGCGTTCGATGATATCTCGCTTGATCTCTTCAAGCACGGCAATCTGTCCGCGCTGCACAAGTTGTTGGTAGCGACGCTCGGCTCGCACATCTACACGCGCCTCAACAAAAAACTTAACCTGTGCGTCTGGAAATATAACCGTTCCCATATCTCTCCCTTCAGCCACAACCCCATGCGGCAGAAAGGCGTTACGCTGAGCAGGTAAAAGGTAATCCCTCACACCAGGATACTGAGAGACTATCGATGCGCCACGAGACACCGACTCGGCAGAGAGGTCAATATCTCGCACAACACCGTCGATACACACCCCCGTGCTGGCATGAGAGTTAAGCTCAAGCCCAACCGAGTGCTCTTTAAGGAGCAAGACAACTCGAGCCTCATCCTCAAGCGCTATCCCCTGCTCCAGCGCTAAAAAGGCCACGGCCCGATACAGCAACCCTGAATTGAGGTGACCGAAACCGAGACGCGCCGCTAACCCAGCAGCCAAAGCGCTCTTACCAGAGGCGGCAAGACCATCAACTGTTACAATACTGCGCTTCTTACAATCGCCCACTTAATACCCTTATTGACCCTTTAATTCATGAATATACTCAAGGATATCGTCGTCCTGATCTTTACATCCAATGACTTCGACCAGAACCGGCACAGTTGGTTGTCCTGAGAGGAGCTGCACCAGCGACCGGTCACCTGGATTGATATCTTTCTTTTCATAGGGAATGCCGGCTGCATCAAGCGCCTCTTCAGCCCGACGACAGTATGGACACCCCTCAATTCGCAACAAAAGCCTTCTCTTGGCACTCATAAACACCTTTAGGATAACTAACGTGCTACATTTACACCTTTTTTGGGGGTTTGACGCAATCGATAGAACTACTGCCGGCATCGAAATAAAGAGGAATTCAGTCGTTTGCTCTATATTAATAGGCACAAATACTAATATTTCCCGCCGTTTTGACGACCCTTCGTGTGGGGGAAGCAGATCGGCCCCACTAAGGTCACTATGAGAAGACGCCCACAGGACGGCGATTCTAAATCGGTAATTTTTCAGAAGTCTCTCGATGCGCAGCCGAGCGACCTCGGGATAGTGCTCTCGGGAGGCGGCGTTCGAGCTGCTTATCAAGTTGGCGCCCTCAAAGCTATCAATCAAATACTCGGCAAGGACCTGCAAAAAACCTCTATCATCCTTGGTAGCAGTATCGGAGCCGTTAACGGCTTAGTGCTTGGCGCTGCCCTTAAGAGTGGGACGGCAGATGCGATCGGCATCCTGGAAGAGTTGTGGCGCGAGCGTACCTTTACAAATAGCTTCTCCGGTTCAAGAGCTCGCGCCTTTTTGCGCGCTATCCGAATCGCGGCCCAGCAATACATCGCTCCTGGACCTCACGGTTCAAACTTGTCAGTGCTCGACCCTGAGCCACTTAAGAATCGGCTCGATGGCATCATCCAGAACTTCGGAGGACTCCTTCCACAGAACCGCGCCCCGAACCTGAAGGCTATCGGCGTGATGACAACCCTCGAAGGCGCAGAGCGCAAACCACTTCTCTTCCTCAGCTCACACCACCGACTCAACACTGAAGAGCTGACCGGTGCCAGCTTTGATACCTGCTACGTAGACGAGCTAACCGCAAAGCACGGATTTGCAAGTGCTGCCCTTCCCTCGATCCTTCCCCCGGTTGAGATCGACACCGAGAAGGGCAAAGTCCGGCTCGTCGACGGCGGCATCTCACAGAACATTCCAGTAGACCCGGCAGTAAGGCTTGGAGCGCACCGCATCATCATTATTGATATCTCAGGGCGCTCGTGGTGGTTTGATAGGTATGGAGAGCCTCATGATACCCGGCCAAGCTGGGAGGTCCCCGCTGGTAGCGACACGTACTGCCTAAGACCTCCACAGACCCTTACGCTTCGAAATCAAACAGCTCTCGGTCCGTACCTCAAACAAGCGATCGGCGGCTCACGGAAACGGTTTACTGATGCGTGCGGTGCCCTGTGGCCACTCTTTACCTTGGTGAAAGCAAAGCTTGGCGAGGATCTGGCGTATGAAGTTATGTCATACGTGGCACTAGATCCTGAGTACCTCAACGCGCTCCTTGAAGTTGGTTACCATGAAACGATAGCGATCTTACGCGCACGATCGCGCGCGGCATTCCTTGAGGACGAGCAGCAGAGTCCGAGTAACGTCATACAACTTATTCGCGCGTAGCCTTGCACGCACTACAGCGGCGCGCCAAACGAGAACATAGTCTGAACCGATCGCTCTCCAGGTTGCCTGTCTAGCGGGTATCCGAACTCAATTCGGATAGGCCCCATCGGTGATGCCCACCTGATTCCGTATCCCCACGCCTGACGCAGGAGCGATGGGTCTATACTCTGAGCATCATCGAAGGCCTGACCAACGTCGTAGAAAACTACGCCCTTAAACCCTGCCGAATTTATCAGAGGAAAGATCACTTCGAGGTTATTCACGAACTGCTTACTACCTCCGTACTCTCGCCCGTTAATATCCGTTGGTCCAAGGGTACGGTTACGGAAACCGCGCACTGTGTTTATTCCGCCTGGGAAGAAGCGTTTAAAGAGCGGAAATGGATCGTCGTTTAAGCTCTGTCCGTAATCGAACTGCGTACGATTCGATAACACAAACTCCCCTACCTCAGTCTTTACCATCGGGTAGAACCACGAGTTTCGCGCCTCAACAAGGTAAAACTCCTGGTCCCCTCCAAGGCCGGCGAATTCAACGGAGGCCGTCTGTCGCGACCCTTCCGTTGGATTGAGCGGATTGTTAATCGTATTCCGCACTAGGCTCGGGGTTACAGAGGAAGCGGTTGTCCGCCCAGAAGAATCGATAACAAACTGCGACGAATCCGGTCCGATATCTTTAATGTTCACGCGCACTGCTTCGTACTTAACGTTTGCCATCACATCCTGAGCCCACGCTCCAAGGAACTGCTCAAGGGGATAACCGAAAGTCATCGCCCCTCCCTCTAACTCACGGTTAAAATCCGTGAACTGGCGCGTAGTACGCATAACATCTAGTCCCGCTGAGAGGTTAGTGTCGTTAACTCGCGGGTCATCAATAGAGAGAATTTGATTAGAGATCTGGCTTCCGAAATCAAGGTTTACATTCGCTCTGCGCCCAGTTCCAAAGAGGTTGTTCTCTGAAACTCGGGTGTTGAATATGGCTCCGTTTGCAGTCGAGTACCCTGCTCCTGCGCTGAAGCTTCCAGTTGTCGCCTCTTTAACGTTTACATCGAGATCAACAGCGTTGGGGTCGTTAGTAGGTTTATTCGTTATCGCGACCTCATCGAAGTATCCCAGACGTTGCAGCAGGGTCTGGCTGCGTTTGATCTTAGTCGCTGAGTAGAGCTGTTGCTCTTCTACCTTTACATCGCGCCGAATTACGTTGTCGTAGGTCTTCTCGTTTCCAGTTATCGAGATCTTGTTAATTTTTACGAGAGAGCCCTTGGCGACTGCGAAATCGAGGTCAACGAGAGCGGCAGCTTTCTGGGTTGCAGTGTTTGGAACTACGTTGGCAAAAGCATACCCTTGGTCTGCAAACTTATCCGTTATCGCAAATATATCGTTGCGCACCTTAGCTGCGCTAAATACATCTCCCGATTCTGTATCTATGCCTTTGAGGGTCTCCTCCTCAGACCCGTCGATCAGATCACCACTAACCTTAACCGTACCGATCTTGTACTGCGTTCCCTCAGTAATATCGAAGGTGACATAGATTCCGTCTGGTCGCTTATCAATTGACCCTTCACCAACGGTACCCTCTATGTATCCATGGTCGAGCAAAAACTGCCTCAATATCTGCCGATCTCCATCGAGCATCTCCTGGTTTACCCGTCCCGTTCCAAAGAGCCACGAGCTCCACCACTTATAGCTCTTTGTTTGTAGAGCATCGAGGGCCTCATCGTCATCCAGCCCTTGGATCCCCTTTAATACTATCGCTCGAACTCGGTAGCGCTCCCCTTCAGTAACGGTGAAAGTTAAGTCAACCTCATTCTCCCCCACTGGTGCGGTCGAGTACTCCATCGCAGCATCATAAAACCCTTGAGATTGATAGAAACTTACCCCCTTTCGGATCAGAGCCTGAATCTTCCCCTTATCAACGAAACGTTTCGTATCGAGCTTTAGAACGTCGGCGAGGTCAGACTCTGTGACCTCTTTATTGCCCTTAATAAACACTTTTCTGACCACGGGTTTCTCGGTGACAACGTACTTCAAACGAACGCTCCCAGAGTCATCCCGAACGGCACTCACAGAGACCTGATCGAAGAACCCGGTATTGTATAGGGTGCGAATATCGTCCGCCACTTGAGCAGAGCTAACGGTACCGCTGGCACCCTTTATTTGAGCCCTAACGGCGTTTACATCAATACGTCGATTACCTTCAACGATGATACCTGCAACCGAATATGTGTCCGCCTGCTCGGCAGCGACTGGCGACCCAGTGCTCAGCGCAAAGAGCACAATCACAATTCCCCTTACCACCGACTGTACTCTCAAACATGCCATCGAAGAATTCCTCTCTACGAGTCCTACTACACCCACACCGTACGTCAACGAACGATTGGAACGAGCCTGCCCCCTGGGAGCATCTCAACCATCATATCCATACTGGAAGCCAATTCCTGATTGTGGGTTACAACTATCAGCGTACTGCGCTGCTCCCGAACCACCTCGAGAAGCAACTGCTGCACCTGTGCTCCTGTAGTGACATCAAGATTACCGGTAGGCTCATCCGCTAGCACAACCTGGGGACGAGTAACCAAGGCGCGCGCTATTGCGACGCGTTGCTGCTCACCGCCTGAGAGCCGCGATGGCAAGTGCCGCTCGCGCTGACTCAAGCCCATGCGCGCCAAAAGCGTAGCCGATTCACTAAAAGCACTCTCCTCTGGCTGACCCGTCATAATAAGCGGCATAGCCACGTTCTCAAGCGCAGAGAACTCCGGAAAGAGGTGATGAAACTGAAAGATAAAACCTACGTGCAGCGAGCGGAACGCGGCGCGAGCATCGGTGTCGAGCGCGCTTACTACTTTATCGCCATAAAGCACCGCGCCAGAGGTTGGGGTATCGAGGGCGCCGATGAGGTGCATCAAGGTCGACTTACCGATACCGGAGCGCCCCATGATTGCTACCGAACCGTGCTCTGGAAAGGTAAACGAAACATTATCGAGCACTGCTAAGGAATGATCGGCGTCGCGATAGTGTTTTGAGAGGTTCCGCAGCTCGATGCGCGTAGAGACACTAGTCATAGCGAAGGCCCTCACTAGGCTCAACCCGAGCGGCTCTGTAAGCCGGGTACACGGTAGCAAAGAAACAGATCACAAACGCAGCCGCCCCTGTGGCAAAGAAGTTAAGCGGCTCGATGTGAACCGGCAGCGTGGACATCTGAAAAACCTGTTCATCCAATGGGAAGCCGTAATGCCGCAGTCCGATGCAACCGAGATACCCCAGCACCAACCCCAGCACCGTTCCGATTCCGCCGATTACCGCGCCCTGTATCCTAAATATGCGCGAGATTGCTGGCGTTGACGCACCCATAGTCTTCATGATTGCGATATCCTTGCGCTTCTCCATCACGGTCATGATAAGGGTCGTCACTATAGAAAAGCTCGCCATTACGATGATCAGTAGGAGCACCACGAAGTACGCGCGCTTCTCAAGCTGGATGGCGCTCCACAACGAGCGATTGGTCTCAGTCCAATCCTCGGCTGCTATCCCTGATCCGGGACCAAGAGTATCATTTATGATACGTGCCACCTGAGGGGCAGCATCGATATCAGAGACTCGAACCTCAAGACCCGAAACGGTATCCCCCATTCCAAAGAAGCGCTGCGCTTCAGAGAGAGAAACGTAGGCTACCCCACTTTCGTATTGACTGAGCCCGGACGAATAGGTCCCCACGACGACGAACCGTCGAAAGCTCGGTACGAGGCCAAACGGAGTTGAGGAGACCTGGGGGGAAAGCAACGAGATAGGATTACCGCTAAAGATCTGATGCGAAACCGCAAGCGACCTCCCGACAAGTATAGCCGGCAGGGTCGCCTCACTCTCCTCCCCCGTGGCCAATGAGACGGTGATGGGGGGCGGGTTAAAAAGGGCCCCCAACGTGGTGCGGTCCTTTACAAATTTCCCTAGCCTCTCCATCGAATCGGTATCCCGTTCTACTCCGCGCACCAAAAGCCCCGATGCTCTGCTCTCAGACCGTATAAGGGCTTGATTGTTTGTGAACGGGGAAACGGAGATAACCCCTGAGACCCCCTTCACCTTCTGCGAAATCTGTTGCCACCCACCGATTCCGCCCCCCAGCGCGTTTCGCAGCACGATGTGCGAATCGGTTCCGACGATCTTCTCCCTCAGCTCGTGCTCAAAACCGGTCATAACGGCCATAACGATGTTAAGAACCATCACCCCGATAGCCACACCGATAACTGACATGCGCGTGATAATCGAAATAAAAGCCTCGGATCGCCGACTCCACAGGTATCGTAGAGCGATTTTTCGAGAGAAAGCCCAGGCAGTTGTCATGACGCGCACGATAACCAGCGAAACGCAGTTCGTCAATCAAATCGCTTGCTTTCCTGGCGCTTAACAGAGCGAAACAAAAAGCATTTCCGCGCCGAAAGGGACCCCAAGCGCATCCTATTCACTGGATACATGGGAAAATCTAAAGTTCACTCTTTTTTGTTTACTTTTGGTCTAGACGGCTTCTCAGGCTTCCATAAATCTAAGCGAGTAGTTCACCCGCTGGTCCACTGGCTAGCGTTTTAATTTTTCTGGTGATGTGGTGTTAAGGTTTCTCTGTCTCCTCTGTCTACACCTGATTCTCAGCACTACAGAGATAGCCTTCGCTCATCCCGTCAGCGCACAGGGGCCGCCTGCTCAAAAAAAAATCTATGTACGCAGCATCACTATCGAGGTCGGTGACATATTTGAAGGCAACGAGCGATTTTTATACTCCGCTGCCAACGCTATCAAAGTAAAAACAAGGGAATCAGTCGTCCGCCGCGAAATCCTGCTCAAGGAAGGAGACCTCTTTGACCCGTACCTACTTAAGCAGTCTGAACGTAATCTTCGCTTACAACGATTTCTGCGCGAGATACGGGTAACCCCCACCTTTGACGGCGATCAGGTTGACATCAAAATTCATGCGCGTGACGCCTGGACGTTGATACCCTACGTCAGCTACTCCACCGGAGCAGGCCAACGCAATCGGGGCCTAGGTCTATACGATTCCAACCTTGCCGGAACAGCAACCAGACTCGAGGGTCGCTACCAGGAGCAGTACTCACGTCAGACATTCGGTTTATCTATGTCAGACCCACAATTCTTGGGAACGCTAAAGAACTTTAGCGCACTGTACGAGGACCGCTCAGACGGCACGGTCTCTCAGGTTGCCCTTGAACTCCCTTTCCGAAGCCTCATGCAGCGAGACGCGTGGGCGCTTGAATCTGGTAATTCGGACACCGTGGGTAGACTCTTTGAAGGCGGATCAGAGCGCTACATCTTCCGTCAGAAGCTCGACAGGTTTAGAGCCTTGTATACCTTCGCGGGCCCCGGAGCGCGACCGGCTGAACGCGACGATCCCTATACTGGAATCTACAAGGGTCAGAGAATACTGTCCCAGCTCTACTCGGTTGGCTGGTCGTATCAATCAGCCCGCTTTACTCAAGCTGACCAGGAGGATTACGACAACCTTGCCCTTGACCCGACAACGGTCAGTAACAACCCTGCCTTCCTCGCGGACAACCGCCGCTTCAGCGGCCCTATTTTGCAGTACGAGAACATCGAGCCCGAGTTCGTCACCATGAACTACATCGATCGCTTCGACCGTATTGAGGATTACAATATCGGCGACCAGTCGCTGGTAAACTTACTCGTTGCACCACGGTCAATGGGTTCGATTGAAAACGCCGCTATAGTAAGCGCAAATAGAGGCGCCGGCTGGCGCCTCTCTGGCACCTCGTTTCTTCGGGGTGAGGTCGGTGGCTCCTCGCGTCTCTACAGCGATCACGTAGAGAATTCCCTCATTCGCGGAGAGCTCAAGTTTTACTCGTTAATCGGTGACTGGTTCGTGGGCGACACGTTCCTTGGTCGCCATACCTTTGCAAGCCAGTTCTTTATGGACGTTGGTGAGGAGTTAGACCGTGACCGGCAGCTACTGCTCGGGGCTGATAATGCGCTGCGTGGATATGAGGTGAACACCTTTGAGGGCGACAAACGTATGGCGCTTAACCTCGAAGAGCGCGTTCACGTAGCAGACGATATCCTTCAGCTCGTAAGCGTGGGCGCCGCGACCTTTGTGGATGTTGGTGGCGTAACTCGTGGGGCAGTTGGACAGATCTTCACCGATGACCTCTACGGTAATATTGGTGCCGGGCTTAGATTCTGCTTCCCGCGCTCATCTGGTGGAAGCGTAGTCCGGATGGATATAGCGGTTCCTCTTAGGGATGGCCCAGATGGTAGTAAGGCCGGAGACCCCCGTCTCCTCTTCTCTGCCGGACAGCTCTTTGGGGCGCGTTTACGAAGCGAGATCGTTGGAGCGGAGAATACCTCGCTGGGGATTGGGTTTGATAGGTAGGGCTCTCTGAGGGCCTATACCTAATCTCTTCGTGTGCGTACTCGTCGGTCAATCCCTAAAATCCAATAACGAGTATACTTTACGTGCTCGTGCTCGTTAACGTTTACGTATACGTCCACGTCTTCGTCAACGTTTACGTGCACGAGGTTCACGTATACATAAATACCCCTAACCCCCCGAACCCAAACAAAAAAATAGCGCCCCTCGACCGCAATGGTCGAGGGGCGCCGTAAGACGCTATAGACGTCTGCTTACTTCTTCTTAGAAGCCTTCTTAGTGGTCTTCTTCTTAGCAGTTGTCTTCTTTGCAGCCTTCTTTGCTGGTTTCTTAGTTGCCATTTTCTTTCTCCAGAGTTGACGACCTACAGTATAAACTAGCGGCCGTCTACATTGTTTACCGATCTCGCACCGGTCCCGACTGAGGCGAGAAGTTAACCCCTCACCCCTGAACACGACACTTGACCGAAACTTGTTCCCCCCGGCGCGAACTCGACCCTCACACTTAGGAAGAGGTCAAAGGTCCCTTACCGGGGTTCTGCTTCTTTGCCCACCCTATCGGAAGATAGAGATGGACGCTTAACATTTTTAGCTAAACTTCAGCTTCAGACCTTTTAGCGCCTCTCGCAATTTCTGTCTGAGGCGCACGGTCACTAACCTTGCCTAACTGACTCCGTTCACCTACCTACTACTGCTTTCGCGTGAACTCAGTCCGGCTGTTTGAGAGTATCATCGCTTTCCAACTCTTCTCTCGATGACTTGCGTCATCCACAACACTACGCGCAGGGTGACATCGCTTTCGATTCTTGGCAAGTACCTATTTGATGATACCTGATCGAGAGAAGGTTTCAAATGTTTATTTCTCTCGACTCGCTCATCGACTCACGTGCGCGCGACGACCTCACACACGTCGCACAGAGAGATCTCCAACCCACTCTCCACGACGAAGGAGAGAAAGTTGCTCACCACTTGCGAGCTCAGCGCTTACATCAACTTCCTCAGATGAGATCATGATGTCAGTGTGCACGGAGCTTGCGTTGCAACCGATCTCCGCGGCTTCCGCATCAGACAACTCAGCGCCCCCACGAAGACACGAACGATACGCTGAGCCGATCGCAATGTGACACGCTGCGTTTTCATCAAAGAGTATCTCTTCGAATACCAAACCACTTTGAAACACTGGAGAATCTACCCCAACAAGTGCCACCTCTCCCAATCGTTTTGCACCGGCATCACTGCTGAGATATGCCTCAAAAGCAGCCCCACCTTCATCACACGAAAAGGCATCAATCTCCCCATTTTTGAAAGAGAGCGAGAGCCCCTTGATGAGTGTTCCGTTGACCAGAAACGGCCGCGTTGCTCTAACCGTACCCTGCGTTAGCCGGCAATCTGGAGTAGTAAAGCACTCCTCCGTAGGAATGTTCGGTTCAAAACTCTCACCAGAAGATGTCGTCTCTGCACCACCCCTAAAGATTGCGCGCGGAGACAACGCAACCCGCAAGTCAGTTCCTGGACCCGAAAAATGTAGCGCTCGAATTTGCAACGCCGTTAGTGCCGCGGCTCGCGAGGTAAGAAGATCGTTGTGCTCCCGCCACCTCTCCATAAAGTCAGGTCGGTCAACTCGGCAGATTTTACAGATCTCCTCCCACAGCCGAAGCTCGGCTTGCGCAGGGTCGAGCCCTGGAAAGATGCGTTGCGCCCAACGCGGAGTAGCCGCCGCCACAACGCACCAGTGCACACGCGACTTCTCAATCCCTTCGTTGTAAAACCGCTTGGCTGCGCGATACGACGCCTTCCGCACTTCATTTACCGCCGTAGGTTCGAGGTCTGTCAGATACTCAGGAAACTCAGGGCCAAGAACTTTAAGATTAGCCGAGCCCTTTTCCACGAGCTCGGAAAACTTAGCAGAGTAGAAATCTGGGGTGACCGAGAGGTATTCCGGCTTACTCCGAATTATGCGCATCCGCTGCAGCAGAGGATCGCTAAAGTCAACGTGAACAAACCCGGCACCACGGGCGTAGAGCTGCTCAACTATCTTATTGATAAAGGCTCGGTGATATAGCTCACCGGAGACCTGAACGAGCTGCCCGACTTGCACATTAAGCCCGTGCGATGAGATTAGCTCCGCATATCGCTCTACCTGCTGGAGCAATCCATCAGGAATAGTTGCGCTAAGTTCTTGAATCATAAACCCTCCCAGCTCAAAAAGTAGTCAAAGTATCTATCCAATGATGGGATTGTGGATAGAGAAAAAGCGCCGGGTTCGGGGATAAATAATTGAAACTTATTGAGGAAAGCACCCCCATAAAAAATCACAGATGCACCTAGAGAAAAGTGGTCGATTCCCTCAGGTGCCCTGAGAAATCTGCCGATAGAGGTACTACGAGAATCTTAGATGTAAGGTTTAAAGGGTAGCATGCCGGAATCGCCATCATCGCCAATATCAGAGGAGAGCTGGAGCTTCGCACGGAGCTATGCGACCGTGTTTGGAGATATGCCCAGTACGTTCTCAGTGGTCATCCGCGGCTTGGTGAACGATTTTACCTCGTCCCCAGATCAGATGAGCGCAGCCACTCGGTACGGCTTGATGCGGCTCCTTAAAAGCCCCACTCTATACGCGCCGCTCTTCTTTGTGCGTAAGATGCTCGTTAATGACCAGTACTCTGCTAGCGCACTGATCCCTGAGGACCAACTCGCCAAGGAGTTTACCCTACTGGAGCTAGCCTACTTATTCGGCTTCCTCTATCTGTTCAGACGGGCACAGTCGACCTGCGATCAGGAGGAATTTGCAAACCTTTCAGAGCAAATAGCCGAGGATGCAACGCTTGCGATATCCCTCGGTCGCGCTGTTCCAGGAGTCGGTGGTGGAGCCGCACTCATGGAGGCTACAGCTCCGCTACTCGGATTGGCATGCATCCTTAAGCACGATCTTCCCGGCTTTAAAGAGTACCGCCGAACAATGAAAAAGATGAAATCACCGTGGTCCAGCGACTGGGAGGTAGAGCGGTGGGGATGCAGCCGAATTCAGATCGGAAGCATTATCGTACAGCTACTCGGTTTTGGTGTTCCGCGATCAAATGCTTTCTTCAAAGCACTCTCAGCACCGCCGCACATCACACCGCCAAACGAGGAAGAGTTATCGCAAGACCTTCGCATGGCGGCTATTTGGAGAGCCAGTACCCAAGCCTTCGGAAAATCACCAGAAGTGGCGCTGGCCGCAAGATACTACCCGACTAACGCCGACTACCAGAAGGTTTTAGCCCGCCAGAGCGAATACCGAATAAGCCCTCCCTCTCCACTGTGGCTTAATGCGACCAAAGATGACCTGCCTAATCCGATGTCAGAGCCGACGGAAGACGGGGCTGCACATGGGTCAGAGAAGAATTGAGTTGTTCCCATCACTCTCCCCCACTCTGTTGAATATGAAGGAGGCTGGTGCGCGGGCAGCGCCTCGGGGCTTTTGAAGCGCTAAGCTTACAGGAGCTGCAGTGGACTACATACAGTTCTGGCTAACTAGAAGTTCCGCGCCCTCACCGTAGATCAAACGTTCACCGCTTCTCTTCGAGCAGCGCTAACTCTAACTTGCCCTGCGAAATAAAGCGCGAGAGGTTACTGGCATTTAGCTTTGCTTGCTGCTCCCTTCCGCCATCGCTGTTTCGGGGCGCACAACGCACTACGTAGCGGTAGCCGTTACTCATCGTATCTTTCCACACCTCGTAGGTGTACTCCCCTGCTTTCGGCCCATTCTGCAGCCCCCAGCGCTCGCCGACTACCTTTGACACGACGGTGTTTGCACCGGCTATTCCACCGGAGTAGTTCTCCAGGAAGTACTTGGCGCGCTCCCAGGCGAAGCGATCGTCTTGGTTTGCAACGAAGAACTGATTCGGTGTGGCAACTACTTCGGCCTGTGCCTGATCAAGTGGCGATTCGGCGACCTCGTAAGGAAGACCTGCATCGCTGCCTGAAAATGAACATGCAGAAGCTAAAACAGAGGCCCCCACAACTGTAAGGATCTGCTTTAGCCTCATGCCAAGCTCTCCAACACGTTGAGCAAACAGACCGGTCTACCTTTAGCTAAATGAGCTACCGCAGCCGCACGTTCTCTTTGCGTTCGGGTTCTTGAATTGAAATCCAGTACCGTGAAGGCCTGAAACGTAATCAACGACTGTTCCCTTCAAGTAACCAACGCTGATGGGGTCGATAACGATCTTAACGCCCTCAAACTCCACAGCGAGATCACCCATGCGCTCCTCTTTGTCGAAGTCCAGTCCGTACTGATAACCAGAGCACCCACCACCAACAACAGAGACACGCAAGAAGTCACCCTCTTCGCCCTCTTCTTTGATGGCCTTAGAGACAGCCTCAATGGCAGCCGGAGTGAAGAGAACTGGAGTCTCATCAGTAGGGGTAAAATCTACAGCCGCTGGCGCTTCAGCATTCTTACCCGCACCACCTGAACCACATGAACCTGCACTACTTCCGCAACTCATACATCACTCCTTTTGTGAATATTCCCGCGCCTATCAGAGGCAGGGCGAAGTAAAAAATCTTGAATACTCCCCTCATATTACCGAATTTCGCCCCGCTTTCACAAGGACTGAAGCGACAAAAGGGGTGGGTTTTGGGGTACCGAACCCATGTTGTGCTCATGTTTTGCCCCCCCTTTGTCGACCAATACCTAGCAGGGTCGTGAAAAAAGACTTCCTGTTGCGCATTTTGTTAGTTTGGCTGCAACTTCGTTGGACACCCCGAAAAAATCCTCAACGTATCTCAGAGGATACGCCTCCGGTTTTTTTCAGCGTCTCCGCCTCGTTTCGCCTAAACTCTCAAAGTGCTCACGACGGAACCTTTTTTCACCACCCTGCTGGGGAAACGCGCAGATCTGAGAGAGATAGCGCCACGTTAGCCCGAGCATTTGTAGTTGCAGTGGTGTTCCAAGTGGTAGGTACGGTAGTAAAAAGAGTAGTAAATCTCGGTATTCAGCGCGACGCATCAGTTGTAAGCCGCAGTGTTGTAGCAGCCCTCATCGCTCTTTCAGCGGTTTCCCTCACCCTTTTACCGGCAAAAGCAGACCCGCACGACGCCATTCCGCGCGCCCGCTATGACGCACACGGCCAACACGTTGAGGTAACCCCAGTAAATCTTGCCGACGGAAGCCGGTTAACCGTTATCTCCCCCACCCAGTGGTCTAGCATCTCTACCGACCTGTTGCGTGAGCTACGGTCCAGCCACCGGGAGCACAGCGCCCGACTCGGCCGCATCCCTGCCATTAATACCTCAATAAGGTTGATGGATGAAGGCAGCTTCTTTGAATACACCGGCGCGCCTTCATGGACGAACGCGCTCTTCTTCCGCGGCCAGATCCTTATTCCTCTCTCAGTAACTCAACCTATAGACCTCGACAACGTGAGGCGGTCCGTGAAACATGAATACACCCACGCAGTCATCTTCTCCCTCTCCGGTGGAAAAGCCCCGGGCTGGTTCGACGAAGGGATCGCACAGTGGTCTGAAGGGGAAGAAAACCCAGCGCTGCGCGCAGCGCTTAAGGGTTACCTGCAAGACCATGAACCGGTGCCGCTGCGCCTGCTGCAAGGTGGCTTTACTAAGCTCGATGAGAAGATGGTGCCCGCCGCCTATGCCCAGTCGCTGCTTGCAACGAAGGCGCTCATAGAAGTGTACGGCTTTGATCTAGTATCGGCGTACCTCTCCATGATGCGAGCAGGCACAGCACCAGATATCGCTTTCGAGACCGCCTTTAGAACTTCCAGCACCCGCTTTGAGGAGAAGCTATCGAGCTCTCTAAAGAAATGGGCCGGACAGGCATCCTAGGGAAGCGCTAGTCAGCTACAGAAACTGCCCAGACCAGCCTTCCCGCGACTCAACTTCGTTGCAGTACTAGTACCCTTCAGCATATCCTCTATCCCCTATACTGAGAACTGTGTGACAACTAAGATATTCTTTGAAGCCCTAGAGCTGCTTGAAGCGCTCCCCTCCTCACCGCAACGTACCGCAGCGGACCTCATTCTGCGCCTGCGTTCGTCGCTACCCGACGCTGATCCACGGCAGATAAGCCTAGCTGTAGAGACCTTTCTTGCTCGCAAGGCAGCACCCGAGAAGTTAGGCGAGTGGTCGCGCGAAGGTTATTTTTCAACGAGCTTACTTGAGCAGGCTTCGCGAGCAGTGATAGCCGAGTATCGCGCCACATTCTTTACTGGACTCTCGCATGTGCTTGAAGTGGGTACAGGCACCGGATCTGACACATCAGCATTAGCGCGGGTGGTTGAGCATGTGACAACCATCGACGGGGACCCAGTAGCTTCTGATCTTGCCCGCCGAAATCTTGCACTGCAGGGAATCTCCAATATCACATTCCTGGTGGGCGATGCGCGTGAAGTTATCCCCTCGCTTAATCACCCCTTTGATGGTTTCTTTGCAGACCCCGCCCGTCGAACACCCAAAGGGGAACGAGTGAAGAGCGGCGAAGACTACTCGCCGCCTCTATCGTACCTGCTGGGTCTCAGTATCGGAAGAGTCAGAGCCCTTAAGATAAGCCCCGGCCTCTTTGTAGAACCTCCCCCGCCTGGCTGGACGCGCCAGTTTCTCGGATTTCAAAGTGAGTGCCTCGAACAAACGTTGTGGTTCGGTGCCGGCGTGCCCGACTCAAGCGTAAGGTTAACTGATGCTTGCGTCTCGTGGGCTCCTCAGGACTCAAGCGCCACGACCAGCTTCAGTGAGGTAACCGAGTCTCTCAACGGCTATCTCCTCGAAGCGCACGGCGCTGTGAATCGTTCACAGTATGTGGGCAAACTCTTTGCAGAGCTTGGTGCATCAATGGTAGCTCCGGATATTGCCTACGCAAGTACAAGCAACCGGCCTCCCGCCTCACCCCTCTTTAAGGCGTACAGAGTGATGAAGGCGCTGCCGTTTAACATTAAAAGATTACGCCGCGAGATAGCGCTGCTTAGCTACAGCAACCGCACTGAACTCAAAAAGAGGAATTTTTCAGCCGACCTTGAGGGGATTCGCTCCGATCTGAAACTTCCACCCCATTCTCACACCGCACCTTTTGGGGTACTCTTCTTTTTTCGGCA
>JBIKKT010000092.1:0-6715 GCA_044360195.1 Bdellovibrionota bacterium
CTTGGATCAGTTCTTGGCGGCATCCTGATCGGTATGGTGCGTGCTATGAGCGATCAGTACATAGCTACGGAGTGGACCAACACCATCGTGTTCCTGCTCTTAATCGGAGTGCTAATCTTCCGTCCATCAGGGCTTCTGATAAAGGCTCGAAAGGATAAGGTGTAAGTGATGATAGCTGGACTCTCAGATAGACGCATCCTGCCCCTCGCGCTTACCCTACTTGCTCTACCCCTGACCGACTTTGTACTTCCACAGTCGCTACAGATAACCTCCCTGATGTGTCCGGTGCTCATCTATGGTCTTGTCGCCCTTGGACTAACAGTCGCTACTGGATTCACAGGGCTCCTGCACCTCGGTGTGTGCGCGTTCATCGCGATCGGAGCCTACTCCTTTGCAATACTCACCTGCCCAATCTATCCATTTCAACTGCCGTGGGTAGTTGCAGTGGCCCTATCGGCCGTCATCGGAGCCCTTACGGGGGTGGCTCTCGCTATCCCAACTATTCGGCTCCGCGGTGACTACCTCGCAATCGTCACCCTTGGATTTGGCGAAATTGTTCAAGATGTGCTTCGCAACGTAGACTCAGTGACGAAGGGTTCTCAAGGTATCAATCCTCTACGCGGCCCATATATTCTCGGATACCAGTACAGTGGAGAGACACCAGTAGCGTGGTATTACCTGATAGCTCTCTTCGTCATCATCGTAATGGTCGCCTTAGACCGTATCATTCAGTCCCCTATCGGTCGCTCGTGGAAAGCGCTCCGAGATGATGAGCTGGTAGCATCGTGCATGGGCGTTGACCCAGTCTCTATAAAGCTTGTCACATTCGCCGTTTCGGCGGCGTTGTGTGCTGTGGCAGGAGCTCTTGCAGCGAGCCTCTTAGGTTCAAGTGGAGAACCGAGCACCTACGATTTTCAAGTCTCAATTATGGCTCTCTCAATGGTTATTGTGGGAGGACTGGGTAGTATCCCAGGTGCTGTTGTCGGAGCGATCCTTATGATGGGGATCAACTCTATCGTTTTAGCAAAGCTCGCAGATATGGCTTCAAGTGCAAGCTCTACCTCATCGAATGTCCTACTCGTCCCTGGAAATTGGAAATACCTTATCTTTGGCGTGGCCCTCGTTCTGATGATGCGATTCAAGAGCGACGGCATAATGCCTCCACAACGCAACACGCAGGGAGAGAGGTAGGATGGCGAGTAATCACCTCCTTATACTTGAGGGCGTAACGGTGCGCTTCGGCGGACTAGTTGCGGCTCAAGACGTGACGCTATCAGTGACAGAGGGAGCAATCGGTGCAGTGATAGGCCCAAATGGTGCCGGGAAAACGACTGTGTTCAATTGCATAACGGGTATATATACACCCTCCACCGGAACGATATCGATCGCAGGGCTCGATATTCGCAAGCCGTTTACAGCTCGCCTTGCTCTTCGCACTATCGCAATCGCGATAGCAGGAGGCGTAACTGCTGTGCTTGCTGTTACGATACAGAGCCTCTGGGATGCTGCTATCAATCAGCTCTTTATCTTTGGGCAACCATTTGATTGGGCTGCATCCTTTCGCGCGATATGGGCTACGCTTACATCTCTTCCAGCTGGTCAAACGTGGGGAGCTTTCGGTCTCGGAGCGCTGATAGCTGCTGCTAGCTACCTAACCTTGTGGTCGAGTTCTCGACACACACCTCACGCAACACTCGCTCGCGGCGTCGCCCGCACGTTTCAAAATATCCGCCTCTTTAATAGCATGAGCGTGCTCGAAAATATCCTGGTCGGCATGGAGAGCAAGAAGACGAGCGGAGCGCTGCGGGCGATCGTTCGCCCCGCTCGCTATCGAGCTGAGGAGCAGCGCAACCTCTCCCGCGCTCGCGAGCTGCTAGCGTTTGTTGGCCTTGAGAGCGTAGCTGATGCTCCGGCAACATCACTCCCCTACGGGTCTCAACGTCGACTCGAGATAGCGCGCGCTTTAGCTACGGAGCCAAAGGTACTACTACTCGATGAACCCGCGGCCGGCATGAACGCTACCGAGATAGCAGAGCTCATGTTGCTCATAACGCGAATTCAGGAGCGTGGTGTTACAGTGCTGTTAATAGAGCACCACATGAAGCTCGTTATGGGCATCTCCCACCATATCACCGTGCTGGAATACGGACAAAAGATCGCAGAAGGCACTCCAGACGAGATTCGAAGCAACCCGCGTGTTATCGCCGCCTACCTCGGAGAGGTACACCATGACACCTAACCAACCGCTATTGCGGGTGAACAACGTCTCGTCTTTCTACGGACCGATTCAAGCCCTCAACGACGTGTCGCTAGAGATACATCACGGAGAGATCGTTACCCTGCTCGGGGCAAATGGCGCAGGCAAAAGCACCTTGCTAATGACGATCTCTGGCATTCAACCCCTATCTAGTGGCTCTCTATATTTTGACGGCATTGATATATCTGCGATTGCCGCCCATAAACGCGTCGAAATGGGGCTAGCGCAGGTACCTGAGGGGCGACGGATATTTCCGCGACTCTCCGTACTAGACAACTTACTTCTCGGTTCATACGTCTCAAGCACCCCGGATACTATTGCACGCACACAACACAGTATCTTCGAACTCTTTCCGATCTTGTACGATCGCAGATCTCAGTTAGGTGGTACTCTCTCTGGAGGCGAGCAACAGATGCTCGCAATCGGCAGAGCTCTCATGAGTAATCCACGCCTCCTGCTTTTAGACGAACCATCGATGGGGATAGCTCCACTTTTGGTCCAAAAGATCTTTGAGGCCTTGCGACAACTACACGCGCAGGGCCTCACAATCTTTATCGTAGAGCAGAACGCGCACGCCGCCCTGGAACTCTCACAACGCGCGTACGTACTAGAAACGGGTTCTGTAACTATCTCCGATTCCTCAGCCACGCTGCGTCAAGACATGCGAATACGGGAAACGTATCTTGGCGGTTTGTAACACCGGTTTTTTTTCATTTGCACAAAACAAAGCTTTTCTACGGCTGCATCTGTCATGATCGGTACTGATACGAATTTATCCCTATTGCGAGGTTGTCTCTCTGTTACGTAACCTGACCATGTGAGTCACGCGTACATATACGCAGACGGTTTTTTAGTGAAGGATCTCCATGCAAACTCGTTTTCTCGATTCTGCTCCCAACGCAACGGTGGTTCTGGCACAGGATCCCGTGCTAATGCTGGCAGACGTTTGCTTTGAAATGTTTTCTACGCGCGAACTTCGAGAGCCTGAGACCGTACTCCCTGAGCTCGATGCTGCCTTCCCTGAGATAACCGGGGAGCAAAAATTGAAAGCGCTTGCCGTGGCTCTCTCGTGGAAGCGAATCCTTCGCGGCGCCAGCCGGTTGCCACAGTAGTAGCCGCTGAGAGATTTACCTAACACCTTGGTTTAACTACCCATCCCCTTGAGCGCCTCAAGTCCCTGCTGTGATTTCAGCGACATTTAATCACCACTTTAACCTCGTGATTAAAGATTCTCTCTCACTGTGTCGAAACAAGTATCGGGGTCCGCATTGTACGGTTCGCCCTCAGCAGGAAAGAGGATACTATGTTACGGCAGTCGCCTAGCGACCCATCCGAAAAACGCCTTATTCGCGCGGCGAAGCACGTCAGCTTGCACTGGTTTCCTATAAACCCAGCAATTCTCAACACGCTCAAAAACGGTTTTCAAAACGGAACGTTCGCGACGGGTATCGACCCTATCCTCCTCCTCCTCAAGAAAGACTTTGCGCTCTTTACCTTCGTCACGAAGGAACTGATCGTGGTAGCAGAGAAGCGCGCTGCTCCGATTGAGATACGGGGGAATCCTATGGAGCTCATCCGCTGGGCGGGGGTCGATGAAATTAAAGCTATCATAATGAACGACGGGGCGATTCCTTTTACGCACCAACTGAACGGAGGCGAAGACTTTCAAAATGCTCTACTCCTAGAAACTGTTATTGTAGCGTCAACCGCAGAAGTCTTGAGCGAAGAGAAGCAGCTCGATCCAAACATGGGATTCTGTCGCGGCGTGGTGCGAGAGATCGGCCTCAATTTGATTGCTTGGAACTACCCAACGTTGTACGCCCGCGTGCTTAAGCAGCTTACGACCCGCCTCTCACTCGATGACCACCTTGCTGAGGAACTTGGATTTAGTCCCCTAACGCTCGCCATGCACATCCTCAAGCCCTCCATCAAGATGTCAGCGGCGGAAGAGGCTAAACTTGAGCAGACGTGGGCGGTCTACGATCAACTGTGCACGATCGGTGAGGCTCTCGCGCATGCAAGCAATCCAGACACCTACCCGACTGCGGCAAACGACTGGAAGATGGCCCAAGAATTCATCACAGAAACTGTTGGAGAGGGGGGCTTCGCGCTCATCCGGCACAGAGCCGTTGAGCACGCCAAAGAGTATAGCGCCATCTTACCCCGCACATTCGAGGACCTTCCCCATTTCGATCCCGAAGAAAGACTTCAATCTCACAAGCGCGGCTCGCGGGCATTAGATAACTATTACCTAAAGCAGTGTCCGCCGCACGTACAAGCGGCGCTCCGAACGCTATACTCAGAGATGCCTCGCACGAGCGTAAGTAAGAACGCATTAGAGAAACTTATCAAAGAGATCATCCCTTATTCTGGATTTACGGGTGGATGTGTCTTCGTTGTTGACCCAGCCACATTAGCACTTACACCGCGAACCATTATCGGCACAGTTACACTCCGACCAATCCGAAAAGTAGCGCTTAAAACCGCCCCAGGGAGTGGTAGCAGCGCCCTCATCTCAGAAACTATTCTCTCAGCGGCTGGCTCCTCAGCCGATCTCGCAGCATCTGCATTTGCATGCACACACCCCCTCCTTGAGCGCACCGAAAGCTTAAACGAAGGTGCGCTCGCGGGGATTTATTCCTCTCTTGGCTCACGAACTCGGATCGGAGTTCTCTACCTTGAACTACCCGAAAAGCAGCTTAACGACCCTGAAGCCCGCTCACTGCAACTCTTTAAAGCGTTGCGACAGACGCTCTGCGATGTCTTAATGGTGGAATAACCTCTTGAGACCTCCGGGAAACCTTTTTCAAGAGGTTGAATCGGAGGGATCCCGGTCGCCCGGAAGGCGACCGCAGGCACGTAGGTGCCTGGAGCCACGCGTAATCGCGCGCCCGTTTGCGCGCGATGAAGCTTGGAGCGAGCTGGGAAACCCCCATGGACGGGGTTTCCCGGCGGTCTTCTCTTATCAGTACGCCTTCGCAAAGATGGCGTCCTTGGTCGCTGGCTGTCCCGTTACAACACACCGCCCCTCTGTTCCGCTCTGCTCTAGCGGTAGACAACGGACAGTGACTTTATGTTCTGCAAGTGTCTCTATAGCTCCTGGCGCCCCCGACCATTTACCGAGTACAAATCCACCATGAATCTCCGGTTTCTCTTGATTTGCCGGTGTAAAGTACTTAATAAGATCAGAGATCTCTTTAACATCTGAGGTTGTGTTGGCTTCTCTGTAAGCCAAGGCCTGCGTAAAGAGCGAGCGCTGAATGTCGTCTAGAACCGCCGACATCGTCTCCACTACTTCGTTTACAGCAAGGAACGCCTTATCGCGCGGCCCTTTATCGCGTCTGTAGAGCACAGCCTGCTTGGAATCGATATCACGAGGACCAACTTCAAGCCGAACGGGTATCCCCTTCTTGATCCACTCCCAACTCTTATCGCCGCCGCGCATATCGCGTTTATCGACGATAACCTCAACCGGCGCTCCATTGTAGCTCTTTGAACGAAGCGCTGCAGCAATGCTCTCAGCGTACTCAAAGACCGCTCCTTCAAGCTCAGGCTTAGGAACAACCGGAATAATCACAACCTGCTTTGGAGCAACCTTGGGCGGCAGCCGTAAACCATCATCGTCAGAGTGAGTCATAATCATACCGCCGATAAGACGCGTTGAGACACCCCAAGAAGTCGTGTAAGCGTGCTCTATGACCCCTTCCTTGTTGAGGAACTTTATCTCTGACGCCTTGGCAAAATTCTGTCCTAGAAAGTGCGACGTCCCTGCCTGGAGCGCTTTACGATCCTGCATCATCGCTTCGATGCAGTACGTATCTACTGCTCCTGGGAAGCGCTCTTCAGGGATCTTCTCTCCCTTTATCACAGGCATAGCAAGCACATCCTCTACGCAGGCCCTGTACACCTCGAGCATCTTAAAAGTCTCCTCGACCGCTTCCTGCTGCGTAGCGTGTGCTGTATGCCCCTCTTGCCAGAGGAATTCAGCCGTTCGCAAGAAGAGACGAGTTCGCATCTCCCACCGTACAACGTTGGCCCACTGATTTATGAGAAGCGGAAGATCCCGGTACGACTGCACCCATCGAGCAAAGGAGTCTCCGATAATTGTCTCTGATGTAGGACGCACGATGAGCGGCTCATCAAGCTCTCCTGCAGGAATAAGTTTGCCATCCTTGGCCTCAAGTCGATGATGAGTTACGACAGCACACTCCTTGGCGAACCCTTCGACATGCGCAGCCTCCTTCTCAAGAAAGCTAAGAGGGATAAAAAGCGGGAAGTACGCGTTAACGTGTCCTGTGTCTTTGATCATCCGGTCTAGTTGACGCTGGAGGTTCTCCCAAATCCCGTACCCCCACGGCTTAATCACCATACAGCCGCGCACGACTGAGGTTTCCGCGAGATCGGCGGCTTTTACAACCTGTTGGTACCATTCCGGGTAATCCTGGTCGCGTCGGGGAG
>JBIKKT010000014.1:0-66383 GCA_044360195.1 Bdellovibrionota bacterium
AAAGCTATTCGCTAAAAACGCTGTTTTGGGAGATTGCCCCTCCCTGCTAGGTCGAAATCGAGACATCAGCGGGCTCATTTGCTATAACCCCGCGGCCTACTTTTTACTTCTGATCCCCTCTATGAACGGGTCCGCACCATCAACGACCTACGAATCCATTAAGAGCCTAACGAAAGCATCGTGGGCCGCGACGCAGGGCGACCGAGTCCGCTTCTTCGCATTTATCGTCCTCTTCTTCATCGCCAATTCGTTGGAACTTGCTATCCCCTGGTCCATAGGTTGGACCCTCGGTGTGTTTGTCAGGGAAGGTATAACCGAAGCATCCTTTCAAACCGGCTTACGCGGCATTGGGGGCTACGTTGTGCTGCGCATGTTGTACACCGTGTCGCACCACTACGCTCGCTACTTTCAAGGCACCACGGCTTTCTCTGCACGATTTAAAAAACTTTCGGAAGTCTTCTCAGCGCTTCTCAACTTCCCTCTAAAGTGGCACGTACACCACCATTCCGGCGAGAACCTAAGCCGCCTTAACCGTTCTGTAGGTGCGGTAGAGTCCGTTATCAGCAATTACATTTGGCAGCTCGTTGAAGGGTTGGTGAAATTTGGGTTTGCAACTGTTGCCCTCTTTGCCCTCGATCTGTGGGTTGCAATCAGTGTGCTCGTCATGGGGTTTATCACCATCCTGGTGATGATTCTCTTTAACACGCGACTTACCAAAAACATCCGAAAAAACAATCGATTTTACGACACTCTCAACCGAACCTGCGTTGATTACCTCTCAAATATCATTACCGTTAAAACGCTGCGCCTCGAAGAGCCAGCGACAACCTACCTCTCAAACCAACGTAACGATGGGTTTCGAATCTGTCGCAAGATCTGGAAATATCAAGAGCTCAAGTGGGGAACGATCACGCTTGGTTACAGCCTCATGATGGGAACCTCTCTGCTGATATACTTCTTTAATCAGAAAGGGAGCTCTGTAGCTTTCGACGTCGCGCAAGCGTACGTACTGCTCAATTACCTTGATAGGATATTCGGCGCGATATCTTCTTTTACAGGTTACTACGGAGGAATTATCGAAGCAGCTACAGCATACGATGACGCCTCCTCGGTGCTCACCGAATCAAAGCAGCTCAACGTGGCAAGCAGATCCTCAGCGCTTCCGCCGTCCTGGGAGAGATTTACCCTCAAGGACGTGGAATTTTCCTACGGGGGCGCTGTACCAAATTTAAAGGGCGTGTCGCTCTCCCTACAACGAGGCGAGAAGATCGCACTTGTGGGGCCAAGCGGTGGAGGAAAATCAACCCTGCTCAAGGTTATGTCTGGGATGCTAAGCGCTCAACGTGGAGAAGCAGTAACCCCGGATGGCACACACTTCTCCCTTGAAGACGTGGCTGATGTGAGCCTACTCGTTCCGCAGGAGCCTGAGATCTTCTCCGAAACGGTGCGCTACAACTTAAGCTTCAACCAAGACTTCACCCCAACTCAACTACAACGAGCGATTGAGCTGTGTCGCATCGATCACATCCTGCAGAAGCTCCCGAACGGCTGGGACAGTACAATGGAGGAAGCCGGTCTCAACATCTCAGTTGGAGAACGACAGCGCCTCGCACTGGCGCGCGGAATTCTGCGAGCGCCTGGCAAACACATCCTGCTCATGGATGAGCCCACATCAAGTCTTGATCCACTCACTGAGAAACAGATCTTTACCGGAATTTTGCACGAGTTTCGTGACCAAACGATAATCACAGCCTGTCACCGGCTGGCACTCGTACCGTTGTTTGATAAGATCGTGTACATCCGAGATGGTCGCATAGAAGAGGTAGGTTCGTTCCCTGAGCTGCGCGCAGCAGGTCGAGCCTTTGCTATCGCTTGGGCAGACTATGAGCGCACCGTCGTAAGCGGAGAACCGAGTTAGGCGATGGCGAATATCGACAGAAAAACGGTGCGGTGGTTTCTAACCCTCACCCGACCCTTCTTCCGCTCCGAATTGCGGTGGCGCGCGCTGGGGCTTGTTGTACTCCTCCTAACCCTCTCACTCACTCTGAATTCTATCGCCTTTAAGATGAACTACATCACGGGTCGCTTCATGACAGCGCTGCAGACCCGAAACACTGCCGCGTTTTATGACGAGATCTTTACCTTCGTACTAGCTTTCCTCATCCTCACACCGATAGTCGTATCGTATAGTTACACGGAGCAAAGGCTTAGCCTTTTGTGGCGGCGCTGGCTTAGCCACCGCATCTTAGCGCGCTACTTTCACAACCGGGCGTATTATAGACTCAATCTCCGCGGAGACATCGATAATCCCGACCAACGTATCGAAGCAGATGTTAAGGCGTTCTGCGCCAACAGCTTGACGTTCTGTCTCATCCTTTTCAGCTCAACCGTCCAGCTCTTCCTTTTCGTATCTCGGCTATGGGAGATATCGTGGATGCTTCCGGTTGCAGCGTTCGCGTATGCAACGCTTGGCTCCCTCGTGACGTACTTCCTCGGCCGACCACTCATCGGACTCAATTTTTCGCAGTTTAAGAAGGATGCCGACTATCGCTATAAGTTGGTAAACGTGCGCGATAGTGCGGAAGCTATCGCTTTCTATGGCCGCGAAACCCGCGAGTATGTTCGAACGAGGCAGCGCCTGAAATCAGCTCTGATCAATGCTCTTCAGGTGGTGAATTGGAACAGAAATTTGCAATTCTTTACAAATCCCTACAACTACTTCTTAGGAATCCTTCCTACCCTCATCGTTGCGCCCCTGTTCTTTAAGGGACAGATCGAATTTGGAGCAGTAATAGAAGCCGGCGGTGCCTTTGCGGTGGTAATCAATGCGCTCTCAATTGTAGTAAACAACTTTTCTAATTTAAGCGTATTTGCAGCCGTCACTAATCGTCTCGGGTCCTTTTGGGATGCCGTCGAGGACGTCTCGGGCTCAGGCGCCTCTGGTCAAAGAATTAAAACGAGTATCGGCTCTCCACTTGAATTTCGCTCCGTGACTATTTGGACCCCACGGCGAGAGCAGGTATTGATACGAGACCTCAGCTTCTCACTCCAGGGACGATCACTGCTTATCAGCGGCGCCAGTGGAACGGGAAAGAGTTCAATCTTACGGGTTACAGCAGGCCTCTGGGATGCGGGCGCGGGACAGATAATTCGTCCCAATCTCGATAATGCGCTCTTCCTGCCTCAGCGACCGTATATGGTACTTGGATCGCTTCGCTCCCAACTAACCTACGGCATATCACGTGGTTCTGTTCTCGACCGGGATCTCCGTGCAGTGCTTGAGAAAGTTCGATTAATGGAGATGGTTGAGCGCGTTGGGGGACTTGATGTCACACTCGATTGGCCCAACGTGCTTGGCACGGGAGAGCAACAGAAGCTCGCTTTTGCACGGCTATTCCTACTACGACCTAAGATGGCATTTCTTGATGAGGCAACAACTGCGATGGACAGGAGCGTTGAGCAAGCGCTTTACAAAATGCTGCCCGAGCATGTTGAGCAGTACGTCAGCACCGGAAGCTTCTCAGACCTAACAGAGTTTCACGAGCACACAGTTAAATTGCTGGGGGATGGCACATGGGCCTACGAGTAATTCATCCCTTAATCGTTCTGGCGCTCCTATGCGCATACGCTCCATGGGTTAACGCCCAGCAAGGCGTAAAGGAGGCGATCTTTGAGAATTGTGACGACGCGCGCAAATCCTTTCTTGCTCTTTCACCCCTCGAGCAACGACAAACGTTTGACTTCCTCACCCGTATTGTTGCTCTCAATACCCAGACCCCTGCATCACCGGAAGTTTTTCCGGTGATACCAGGACAGCAACCTGGAACCCACCTTGGCTCATCAATTAGTCGTGAATCCGCTCCCGGCCATATGTGGCAGGCAACCGATGCGAAACGCGAGCTGCGTGCCAAGCGATGTGCTCTTGAGCTTTTTCTCGCCGCTAACGCCGAAGCTCTAGTGGCGCTGCCGGATCTTATCAAGGTGTACAGCGAACAAAACTTGAGCGACGAAGTGGCTGTTGCCTTAGAAGAGACCTCAGCGAATATCGCCGAGGCTGCTCACCGAGCAGGCATGCTGCCCACAGAAGCAGATATCGATGCCGTTGCTCGTCACCTTCTCAGTGAACACCCCCTTCTTGCGCAAAATTTTCTGCTCGAATTTCCGATCATCACCACTCCTCGCGTAGTAAAGATTCTTGCTTCAGCTCCGGAAGAATCGCGAGGTGTTGTCCTAGCAACCCTCAAGCAGCTTGACCCCGATGGAAGCAGGGGCTTGAGGGCATTCCTTGAGATGGCGCGCACCCTGTCGAGCGAAGAGGTATCGATACTTTCAAAGAGACTCCCCCTCCCGCCCTCGCCAGACGGATTACGACCGTACGCTGTGGATATCGTGCGACTTGCGGCTGACCCGCACTATACTAGGCCCACGACGCCACTCCTCGGCCGAACGTGCGTAGCTCTTAACGACCTAGCGGTAGATTATTTATCGAATGCAGAGATCGCTCAAAAGCTTGACATTCACATCGATGGCTTGCTCTCTCGCCCAGAGCAAATCTGCCTCATTAAAGACTTCCCGGCTCTTGCCGTGCGAACAGCTCTTGAGGTTACATCAACGGACGAAGCGGTCGTACTTCGCACGCTTCCTCTGATCTCTTCGACAGCTCCGCACCTGAACGGCGAGAATCGCACAACTGTATTCAGTCGTCTAAAAGATCTTGTTTTTGCCAACACGCCGCATGTCTCACCTCAAGCAGTAGAAGCGCTCACAGTTTTCATCGATAGACGTGGCGAGATCCTTACACTGCTACTGAATGTACTCTCCTCACCCACCCTGAAGGGAGATGCATCCACCTCAGCAACTCTGCTACACGCAGCAGCGATGCGGGCGGCTATCACCCTTGGCATAGGCAAAGAAGCAGTCCGCTTTACTCCGATTATAATGAGCGCGGTAAATTCCGGCTTTGCCTTCGAAGATGCCCGACAAGTCGCTACATCTCACCCAACCCTCGAAGCCGATCTGCTTAAAATTCTCCCGCGTAGCTCAGCCGATGCAGTTAATCGAGCGCTGCTTCTTCTAGCAGACCGACCATCGCTATCAAGCAGAGCGACTCCTCCGCTGGCTGAAGTCCTGAGAAGCGGCATACACAATTCAACCGTCTACGCCGCACTAGCGAAAGTTGGCCCGAGTGCATCGAGCGCTATCAGGAAGGTGCTCCCAAAAGGCCCCTCCCCGAAGAGAATTACTGGACTTAGCCTGCTTGCACTCTTTCGAACCGCAACAAAACAGGAGGCGTCAGAGCTTACAACGCTTCTTGCATCCGCCGATTGCGCACAGCTTCCCACCGACCCCAACGTAATTACGCTCCTTCAAAACCGCAAGGATGTAGGTCAATCCTCGGTATCTTCAATGCTCGCCACTACCGGGGCATGTATCCCTACTTTGAGCGATGACGCGGCTATGCGCCTGATCGAGAACATCCCCGCAATCCTTCCCTCAAGTTGCGCCCCAGCTACCGAGCGTTTAGCAGCGACTCAACTCTCACAAGCCCTTACTTCAATGCTTGCCGAAAAGTTTCTGACCTCAGACACCTGCCCGCAATTTATTGCAAAGACACTTCTGCAGGGGCACGTACAAGCTCAAGCCACCACGCTCAAACACTTATCAAGTAGAGCTTCTGCCGACGACGCGGTGCTCGCTGCTGCGCAGGAAGCCCTTCGTGAGATGGATTCAACGTCGGACCTCTACTTCGACTACGCGACCGTGCTGGCGAAGCTAGCGCCACACAGTTACGACTGGAGGCATCTGGTTCGAGATGCGATTACAGCAGCAGGAAAAAACCAACCGATAGATCGTGCCCTTCAGGTGATACGCTTCCTACCTGCCGGAGTTGTACTCGAGGAAGTTGCCCCTGCCTTGAGCTCTGACTCTCCTGAACGGATCGTCGGCGGCTGCCACGTGGGGGCAGCGCTTGGTGCGCAAGCAGTGCCGATCGTCTCTAAGTTGTGGAACCTACGCGAGAAGCGTCATCCCTCGATTCGATATGCAACATCGCTGGCGCTGCTTGAAATCAACCCCCTGACTCCCGAGCTTCAGGACGCGCTGCGACAGATCCTCGTCAACCGCTATTTTACCTGGGCGCTCAGTAAGCCGATTCGATGGCAACAAACAGTGGCCCTCATAGAGCTACCCAAGGCTGAGTTCGGAACCCTCCGCACACTTCACCTTGAGCGCCTGATTACCACTAGCGCAGCAGGCTCTTCAGCGCCCCGGGCCGCCAAGTGAGCGGCATCGCCCTACCTGGTAAAATACCCACTCTTGCTAGGTAAAACCCGTGCTAAGGGTTACGAAATTTTCCAAAAATGTGTATAGTCTGCGGGTCCGAACTGTAGCATACGTTTTTCATAGGTCCTGATGTGACAACGCCGTTTTCGCTCTTCGCACCGGTCTCTTCCTCACTTGCAACTCTCAAAGAGAAACTACTATCGGCCCCCCTCTTCAGCGGCCCGGAGACACCGTGGCGACCACAGGTACTATCTCGCGAAGCGCTTGGTGAACTCGCGCTATCGATCGCAGAGCAACACCGCGGCACCTTCGTTGTTACTCGCTCTACTAGATTACTAACGACCTACAACGCGAATCGCGCCATGTTGCGACGCGTCTACCTCAGACTAGCCGAGGCGGCTCATAAAGGAGAGACCCTTACAGCGGGTGCCGAGTGGCTCCTCGACAACTATCATGTTGTTGAGCGTCACGCTGCCGCAATTAAGAAGTACCTCCCGTGGAGTTTCTATCGCACCCTCCCAAAATTTACGCAGGGTGAATTAAAAGGCTTTCCTCGCGTCTATCACCTTGCGCTTGAATTTATCATGCACACCGACGCCGCACTTGACTCCCAGCTGGCGTCTTTTTTCCTCGGTGCATACCAACAAAAGCTAGAACTCTCTTCCGGAGAGCTGTGGGCCTTCCCGATCATGTTGCGTTTTGCACTCCTTGAAAACCTGCGTCGCTTAACGCGCGAGGCCGAGCGCGAGTTACTAGCGAGAAGAGACGTTTTTTCCCTCGTAGATACCGTCCTTGGTGATGAGTCACGCACAGGAACCGAGATCATGGTCGAGCTTGCACGTAGACTCTCTGAGCGCGAGAGCTTTTTACCACATGGGGCGCTCGAGCTTCTCAGACGCCTTCGCGGTCGTGGTCGCAAAGCCTTTATGGCTCTGCAGTTCCTCGAGGAAGCACTGCGCGAACGCGGACTCGATCCAGAGGACCTCTTACGCGCTGAAGATCACAATCAAGCAGCCCGGCAGATCTCTGTAGGCAACACCCTTACCTCACTCACCGCCATCGATCAGATGAATTGGCGTGAGTGGTTTGAGGGCGTAAGCCTGGCTGACCGTGTCCTAAAAGGAGACCCAGCTAATCTCTATGCGCGGAGCGATTTCCCAACGCGCGATGCACTACGCCACGAAGTAGAACTCCTGGCAAAAGCGCTAAAGACTTCAGACTCTCAGGTATCAACAGTTGTTGTTCAATGCGCCAAGGAAGCAGCGACTAACCATCCAGGCACAGATCCTCAGTCTCTGGTGGAGAAACACGTTGGGCATTTTCTGATCGCCGAGGGTCGCTCAAAGCTAGAACGCAAACTCAACTATACTCCCCCGCTGCATCGTTCAATAACTCGCTTCTTGACTCGTCACGCACTTGGTACATACCTCGGCTCATTTGCCCTCATCTCGTTCTTACTCTTGGGATACGTATGTTTGATATCCGAGTGGGCGGAAGCAAGCGCACTGCTACTGTTAACAACCCTGCTCATCGGCCTCCTCCCAGTTTCAGAGCTCGCTTCAAGCCTAGTTCAATATCTAGTCTCGCGATGGGTTATTCCCCGCCCTCTTCCCAAGCTCTCGCTTGAAGGTTCAATTCCCCCCGAACTTAAGACTCTCGTTGTTGTGCATACGATCTTCAGTAGTCCAGGTTCAGTGCAACGAGCTATCGATGGGCTAGAGGTGCGTTTTCTAGCCAATGATGACCCCGCTTTCACTTTTGTACTGATGGCAGATCTCCCTGATGCTCGCACCGAACAGACATCCCTCGATGATTCTATTATCGCAGCCGCCGCAGAGGGGATTGAGACCCTCAATCAACGACATGCCGCCAACGGGGCCAAGCGCTTCCTGCTCTTTTTCCGCTCACGGCTATGGAACCCGCATGAAGGGGCATGGATGGCGTGGGAGCGAAAACGAGGCAAACTTGAGGAATTGAATCGCTACCTCCTCGGAGACACCTCAACTACGCTACACCTTGTTGTAGGCGAACATGAGCAGCTCAAAGGGGTGAAATACGTTATTACTCTTGATAGCGACTCACAGCTCTCGCGCGACGTAGCCAAAAAGCTAGTGGCAACGATCTCGCATCCAATGAACAGGCCTGTTATCGATCCACGGGTAAACCGGGTTGTGCGTGGTTACGCTTTCATTCAGCCACGCGTAACAATTTCGCTCACCTCGGCTACAAACTCATTTTTTTCGCGGCTCTTCTCTGGACAGGCCGGCCTCGACCCTTATACCAACGTCGTCTCCGAAGTGTATCAAGACCTTTTTGGCGAAGGATCTTTTTGGGGCAAAGGTATCTATGATGTCGAGTCATTCGAACGGGTGCTGCACAATAGAGTCCCAGAGAATGCACTGCTCAGTCACGACCTCTTTGAGGGCTCTTTTGCCCGCGTCGCTCTAGCCTCTGACATTGAGCTGTACGATGACTTCCCTTCCCGATACATGGCGTACTCAAAGCGGCTACACCGCTGGGTACGAGGCGACTGGCAGCTTTTGCCGTGGCTCAATGTGAGCGTGCCAACTCGCAGTGGTCGCGCCCAAAACCAGCTCTCCTGGCTATCTCTTTGGAAAATGTTCGATAACCTCCGGCGCAGCCTCCTTCCGCCAGCATCGCTGTTGGCTATACTTGGTGGATGGCTCTTCCTTCCCGGAGGTCCACTTGTGTGGACGGTGCTCATTCTTCTTGTGATGACCTTCCCGATGTTCACCGGCCTTGCAAGCGTTTTTGCGCTTCCAAGCGTTGGTATCTCGATCGGCGGCTTTCTCGGAGATATCGGGAGAGACCTGTGGCGTAACACGATTCGCGCTCTATGCGGCATTGCCTTCCTGCCCCACCAAGCAGGGCTTATGCTACATGCTATCTCGGTCACGCTGTACCGCGTGTACGTAAGCAAGAACAACCTCCTTGAATGGGAACCTGCTGAACGATCGGAGCGGCGCGGTAAGAATGAACACCGTGACTTCTTGCGACTCTTTGCCCTGCCGATGGCAGCTGCAACAGTTGCGTGCGTCGTTGCCGCGCTTGAAGACAAGTCGACTCTGTCGTTCTCGCTTCCTATTATGGCGCTGTGGCTCTCTTCGCCGTGGCTTGCGCGGTTGGCTTCGCAACCAACAGAGGCATCTACGGCGAAGGCTTCAGAAGCTGACGAGCGGTATCTTCGTGCGGCTGCATACGACACGTGGAGATTCTTCGACGATCATCTGCGAGAAGAGTTTAACTACCTCATGCCAGACAACTTGCAGATAATCCCCAAAGAGATTATCGCAGAACGAACGTCTCCAACGAACGTCTCGCTCTCGATCTTAAGCGTTATTTCAGCTTACGACCTAGGATTTATTCCTTTTACTGATGCTATAGCCCGAGTCTCGCACACCATTGCAACGATGACCCGAATGGAGAAGTACCGTGGGCATCTCTTTAACTGGTACGCGATTTGCTCTCTTGCGCCGCTCCACCCGCGCTACATTTCTACTGTGGATAGTGGAAACCTACTGGGTCACCTATACACCTTTCTCACGATTCTCGAGGGAGCTGGCAAAACGCCACTTCTCACCGCTGCGCACGCATACGCTCTGAGAGCCGCGCTCAACGACTGCGGCTCAGGGATAACTGCCCTTGAAGCAACGCTCACTCCACCACTCTCAGCTCTCAGACGAGAGGTGAACGATGAGTCCTCGTGCCAAGGAACTGCATGGGTAGCTGCGGTAACAAACCTTGCACCAGATTTCACGACTCGCTTACGCGAAGCCGCTGAGAGCCTACCAGAAAACAAGGCGGCACTCCTCAAGGTCGCTTATCTACTCGACCACATTCGCAAGACATCCGATTGTCTCGGCTGGGTTGTAGCGCTCCAAGAGTTAGTAGCCCTGACTCGGCGCGCACCCGAGGCAGAGAAGGTGCGATCGTCGGCTGAATTTGCCGCTCTAGCAACAAAAGCAACTAAAGCTTTTCACATAGCCTCCCGCTCAACGCTCTCACCTGAGCAGATAGAAGACCTAGCCTCTGATCTTCTGCCTGACCTGCAGGCAGTAGTGGTTCATGCTCCATCGGCTGAGATTCAGAACGTGGCAGAGCGAGTTGTGAACTTACTTGAGCGCGCTCAAAAGACGATACGAGAGTTCACTGATCTGATTACAAACATAAAAGAGCAGGTCGGTGTTCTCATTCGCGATATGGACTTTTCGTTCCTCTTCGACGAAGGACGCTCACTCTTTACTATCGGCTTTAATACCGAACACGCACGCAGAGACTCAAGCTTCTATGATCTCCTTGCCTCTGAAGCGAGGCTCTTAAGCTTCCTCGCCGTGGCACGCGGTGAAGTGTCGCAAAAGCATTGGTTCTCGCTCGGGCGCTCATTGGCAACCACACCCGGCGGGAAGGCTCTCATCTCGTGGAGCGGTACGATGTTCGAGTACCTAATGCCCTTTGTCGTTATGAAGGACTTTCCAACTACTATCCTGGGACGAACGGGACGAGCAGTTGTTGGTGCCCAGATTGCATACGGCAGAAGACAGTCTGTGCCGTGGGGAATATCCGAGTCTGCGTATAGCGGTGTTGACTTTGAGAAGACGTATCAGTACCGCGCTTTCGGTGTTCCGGGGCTTGGACTGAAGCGTGGACTTTCTGAGGATCTGGTTGTATCTCCCTACTCGACCTTCCTTGCGCTTCCATTTATTGGATCAACGGATATCGCTGTCGACAATCTCCGTTTACTTGAACAACAGGGCGCTCGCGGCGTATATGGTTTCTATGAGGCGGTAGATTACACTCCGAGTCGACATTTGCGGGCTGATGGTAAGCACGTCGTTCAGTCGTTCTTCGCCCACCACCAGGGTATGTCGCTTGTGAGCATCAACAATGCGCTCAATGACAGTATAATGTGCGAGCGATTCCACGCTCAGCCCATCGTTAAATCGACCGAACTACTGCTCCATGAGCGTTTTCCCGACCGAGTTGCGACAATCGTTCCTCATGAACCGGAGCTGGCCACCATCCAACGCGAGGAAGCACCGAAAGAGGAACCCGGTCTTGAAATAGTCACGTCCCCGAATACCGTTGCACCTCGGGTGCGCATCCTCTCAAACGGTCGATACTCGGTCATGGTTGACTCATCGGGTGCCGGCTTCAGCTCATTCGACCGTTCGATCGTCCTCACACGTTGGCGCGAGGACCCAACATCTTCACCTCTAGGATCATTCATCTACGTGCACGACGTAAAAAGCGATCACCTCTGGTCTGTCGCGTATCAGCCGACTCGCTCTGAGCCTGATTCCTACGAAGCGATTTTTAGCCCAGGACGGGCTGAGTTCAAACGCTTCGATCAGAAAGTCTTTGTCCACACTGAGATAACCGTGGCGCCTGAAGATGATGTTGAACTTAGACGTGTTACCGTCACTAACCTTGGCGATACCGAGCGCGAGTTCGACGTCATTAGTTACATTGAGCCGGTTCTCAACCAGCGTCGTGCTGATTACGCACATCCCGCCTTTAACAAGCTCTTTGTACGCGCAGAGGTACTCAAGGACTACGATGCGATTATGTTCTCACGTAGACCGCGCACTGAACACGAGAAGGAGATCTTCTTCTTCCATCGCGTAACGCTTAAGACAAGTTATGCGCCGATAATTTTTGAGACCTCGCGCGCTGATTTTATCGGTCGAGGGGGCTCCCTCGAGCGGCCTGCTGCATTGACTCGACCGGGCAAGCAGATAACATCGGCTGAATCGAGCATTGATCCGTTGGCATCGCTGCGGTGTCGCATCAGGCTTGAACCGGGTGCAAGCGAGACGCTGGTCTTTGTATCGGGAGCAGCTCGTGTTCGTAAAGACGCGCAGCTTCTCCTTGAGCGATATCAGGAGTTGATGCACGTCAACCGAGCCTTTGAGCTTTCCTGGAGCCGGGCGCAGGTTGAGCTTCGCAGCCACGCCTATACTGCTTCACAAGCCGACCTCTTTCACCGGCTTGCCGGCTGCTTGTTTTACAACGAGGCCTCAGTGCGGGGCGCTCCAGAGGTACTATCGATTAACCGCCTACCACAGTCCGGCCTGTGGCGCTTCGGCATCTCAGGCGATCTCCCGATAGTGCTTGTGAAGGTAACAGACTCGCGCCAAACGAAGGTTGTGCAAGAGATCCTGCTTGCGCATCACTTTCTTCGTGAGCGCGGACTTGAGTTTGACCTCGTCGTCCTCCATACAAATCCAGGAACGTACATGCAACACCTGGCAGAGGATCTCGAGTATGTGGTGCGCCTAAGCCCAGCAGGACATCTGCTCGATAGACCCGGTGGGGTATTCTTGCGCTCGAGTTCGCAGATATCAGAGAGCGAAGCTGCGCTACTTGAGACTGTTGCACGCGTAGTAGTAACGGCTGAGATCGGCGGACTTGCTGAAACCCTCAAGACGGCAAGCTTTGATCAAAGCACTCCCACTCCTGTTCGTGCCACATACAAACGCAGCCCAGGCCGCGACCGAGGCGAACCAAGGCTTATTCTGGCGAACGGGATCGGAGGGTTCGTTCCCGCATCCAACCACTACCTCATGCCGCATATTGGACATTCGCGTCCGCCACTTCCGTGGGCGAATGTAGTGGCGAACCCGCACTTCGGTTTCATCACCACCGACTCGGGTGGAGGATACACGTGGTCCGAAAACAGTCGCGAGAACCGCCTTACGACGTGGGGCAACGATCCCGTTCTTGATCAACCAAGCGAAGTGGTGTACCTGCGTCGGTCAGATACCGGTGAGTATTGGTCCCTTACTCCAGCTCCAGCTGGAGCTGGGCTCGACTACCACGTCGAGCACGGCTTTGGATCCTCATCGTACGCAACCGCTAACGCTGGGATAGAGTCCAAGCTTGAAATCACCGGCTCGGTAAGTGAGCGCGTGAAATGGCTCAGCATTACGCTATCGAACACGGAAGCAGTTGAGCACAAGCTTGAGCTTTATTTCTACGCTGAAATCGTTCTCGGCGTCAGCAGAGAAGAGAGCTACCGTTATGTAACAACCGGATTCGATCTCTCGAGTCAGGTACTGTACGCAGTGAACCACTACAACAATGAATTTGCTGGACGTGTTGTCGCACTCGGTTCAAGTGAACCAGTTGTGACCCATACCGGTTCACGCCTCGAATTCCTGGGGCGAAATGGTGATGCAACTCGACCAGCAGCCCTCGAACGTGGGGCAGTCACTCCATTTTTCGCCTCCAAACCAAAGCCTATTAAACTTTCGGGGAAAACTGAGGCGGGTCACGATCCTTGCGCAGTACTCCACGTAAGTATAGCTCTCAAGCCTAAAGAGGAGCGCACCCTGCACTTCTTTATCTCGGAGTCTCCGAACATGGACGCTATGCGGCGCGAGACCGCTCGCTACCGTAGCCTACAAACTCAAAAAGTTGAGGCTCAGGCGGTGACACAGTGGTGGAACACCCTTCTATCGGCTGTATCAGTAAAGACTCCAAGCGAATCATTCAATGTGATGATGAATAGCTGGCTCCTCTACCAGACGGTCTCATGTCGTCTATTTGGCAGGTCAGCTTTCTATCAGAGCGGCGGTGCTATCGGCTTTCGAGACCAACTACAGGATTCTTTGGCACTGCTTGCTATCAGACCTGAAGTTGTTCGTAATCAGATTATTCTTCATGCAGCGCGCCAATTCCGAGAAGGAGATGTACAGCATTGGTGGCATCCACCAACTGGGCGTGGTGTTCGTACAAGGATCTCTGACGATCTACTGTGGCTTCCTTACGCTGTTGGACGATACATCGAGGCAACCGGCGATTATTCGATCCTCAATCACCACGTGCCATTCTTGCACGGGGCAGCTCTCGCTGAAGATCAGATGGAAAACTACTTTACCCCTGAACAGAGCGCTGAGGAGGGGACGATCCTTGAGCACTGTATGCGCACCTTTAAGGCGACCGCCGCTGTGGGTTCTCACGGACTCCCCCTTATAGGGTGTGGCGATTGGAACGATGGAATGAATGAGGTGGGACGCCACGGAAAAGGAGAGAGCGTGTGGCTTGCGTGGTTCCAGATCGAGGTCATTAATCGATTTGCTCCAGTGCTCGAAGCTCAGGGTGATTCTGAGAATGCCTCGAACTTGCGGTCGCGTGCTCAAGCGCTCCAAGAAGCCGCCGAGCAATCAGCATGGGATGGGCGGTGGTATCGCCGAGCTTTCTACGACGACGGTACACCGATCGGAAGCAATCAGAACGATGAGTGTCGGATCGATTCACTCGCTCAAACCTGGTCAGTCATAAGCGGAGCTGGTGATGCTACTCGTACGGCATCAGCGATGCAGTCGATGAACGATGAGCTTGTTGATACTGAAGGTGGTCTCATAAAGCTCCTCACCCCACCCTTTGATAAGACCGCAAAGAACCCGGGATATATCAAGGGATACCCCCCAGGGATTCGCGAGAACGGAGGACAATACACACACGCCGCCGCGTGGGCCATCATAGCGACTGCAATGCTCGGCAAAGGAACGAAAGCATTCCAGCTCTTTGATCTGATAAATCCGATTAACCACACGAGCGACGCAACGGGTGTAGAGACATACCGGGCAGAGCCTTATGTCATGTGCGGCGATGTGTACTCGGAGGGAGATCTCCGTGGTCGCGCTGGATGGAGCTGGTATACCGGCTCGTCCGGATGGCTCTACCAGGCTGGTCTTGAGTACATTATAGGACTCAAGGTGCACCCAACGTCATTTACCATCGACCCGGTCATTCCCGCTGAATGGTCGGACTTTAGCGTCACGCTGCGTCGCGCTCAAAGAAGCTTTACGATAGCCGTATCCAATGAAGCTGGCGTTGAAAGAGGCGTGCATTTAGTAGAGATAAACGGAGTACCAATCTCAGGCAACACCGTTGCATATGAGGACCCAAGCTACGGAGCAGAGGTGGTAGTTCGTGTTGTGATGGGTGCTCCATCGGTTACGTAGTTGGGCGCCTCATGGCACCCAACCCTTGCTTTTACAAACAGGATAGTTAAGCTTGTGGGATGCGCATTTCAGAGCTAGCTCAGTCACTCGCTACCCACGGCGATTCACACATCCGATTCAGGCTGCCAGCTGGTGAGCTCGTTCCCGCGCACGCTCACGTAACGGAGGTAGCGCGCATCAGCAAACGATTCATCGACTGTGGTGGGACCTTTCGCGAAGATGCCATGTGTCGCCTACAAACGTGGGTTGCTGACGACTACGATCACCGCCTCACGGCGGGAAAACTCGCTAAGATTATCGAGAAAGCTCAAGCTATCTTAAACCACGAGGACCTCGAAGTAGATATCGAGCACGACCTCGGCTACGTCACTCAGTTTCCACTTGCGGGCGTTGAGGTGCATGAGAACGAGCTTATACTTGTCCTCCAAGGGAGGAACACAGCGTGCCTTGCCCCCGAACTGTGCTGCCCTCCCCCAACATCCGGTGCAACCGTTGTCGCACTAGGGCGCCGCAGTAAGTAATCGTTCGGCACCCCCTTTATAAATACCACCTCGTTCCCGCCGCAGAAGGATGGTAAAAGAGCCCTAATAGGGAGAACACGGCGTGAGAGAGATTTTTTTTGATGACATCGGAACATACACAATTATCATCGCGTTGGTAGTAGCATTAGTTTTCCCAGCACGTCGTCGCGGATTTCTGCTGTTTGCGACACTCGCCGCAGCTATTTTTGTCGCAACTAAAGGGTTTTTAAACGAGGCGGGTGGTCAGCCACTATTTGCAGACGACCACCCCTCTTTCATCTTCCGATTGGCCCAACTCAAAGAGCAGTTTCCATTTATACCTTTCTACAATCCACTCTGGAACGCCGGCGTCGAAGCACGCGAGTTCTTCCCATCGGGCGTACTAAACCTCTTTCTCCTTGCATCACCACTCGTCTACCTCTTTCCTGTTGAATCGATCTACAACCTGATCGTTATCGGACTCCTGTTCTTCATGGTGCCAGGTCTAGGTCTTGTGCTCGCACGCTACAGTGGCATGGGGGCGGTTGGCTCTGCGACGGCAGCCCTACTCATGATGGGTGCTTCGCTGATGTGGTACAAGTGGGCGCTCACGTTTGGAACCATGGGCTTTTGTGTTTCCGCAGCTTTAGCTCCCCTTGTTGTTCTGCTCGCTGCACGTGCCTTAAATCCGGATATCTCACGCCACTGGTCTGAGCGAGTGGTACTAACGGCAGCTCTCACGCTTAACGTACTCTGGACACCAGCAGCCCTGTTGTTAGCCCCTCTAAGTATGGTGGGTCTAGTACGCCTCCCCAAACTGCTCAAGGTCCGGTCTTTTCGGTGGATGGTTCTAGCAATTGTGCTGATTAATGCACCATGGCTAGCGATCTTTATCGATGCCTCAAATGTTTTTTCATTCGTATCGTCTACTGGAAATACTCACGGCGAATCAGCTAAAAAGGTTGTTGCCATCACCCTTACCTCATTCAAAAAGGGGCTTATCAGCCAAGCCACAGCGATGAATCCACTTCTATGGCTGGGCCTACTACCTGGATTTCGAATCCTCTGTACCACAACAGGTGGCTGGCTATACGTCGGCTCCTGCCTCTGGGCACTTCTACTAGGGGTATGTGGACCATTGGTGGTTCCTCAACTTGAGTTAGACCGCTTCTTCGTTATATTTGCCCTTATGCTCCCCCTCCCAGTTGCAAGCTGGGTAGATTCACTACACACCCGTATCGTAACGCGTCGTGCCAATAGGTCTACAACTCTCCGCTCGTGGCTACAACCCTACACATCGCTCTCCTCGCTTACCGCTATCGCTATAGTGGCGAGTTTACTCCTCTTGCCCACCTTCATGTGGCGACTCATTCACTTTAAAACCGCGGTAAAATATTTCTTCGCCGACCGAATCGTACAAGATTTCTCTGCAACCCTTCGCAACCTTGACGGGGATGGTCGCATACTATTCTCAGGCTTTATCCTGCACGACTTCAGCGGTGGCCACATCGCCCCGTTGGCGTACCTCACCAAGCGCCCACTCATCGCATCCCGGTATCAACACGACCGCTGGCACCGCACCGATGCCATCCCAGATGGATATCGCGAACGCTCAGATGAGGGAGTCAGGGAGTACCTCTCCCTGATGAATGCGTCGTACGTGGTAGCCCACGAGAAGTTTTGGAGGGAGTGGTTCTCTGCTCGTCCTAGTGAGTATACCCTGCTTGAGAAGAAGGGGCATTTCTGGATCTTTAAGCGGGTCGATTACACCCCCAGCTATTTCCTTAAGGGCACAGGAGAGGTCCTATCCCAAAACGGCTCATCCGTGGTGCTAAGACCCCATCAAGACTCGGTTGTTATTAAATTCAATTATTATAGACACCTAAAGAGCTCTGACTGCACGGTAGCCCCCTATCCGGTCTCCAGCCAGGTAACCTTTATCGAATTGAGGGGCTGCAAGGGAGCTGGTCCGGTCCAACTCTCAGCGGTTAACCCATTAGAAAGGTTGCGTTCTCTTATCCCCTCAGGTACAAGCGAAAGATGATTTCGGAGCGTATTTTAGTAACGGGTGCAGGGGGATTCGTTGGTTCAGAAGTTGTAAGGCAACTTCGGGCCGAGGGTCGAACTGTGCGTGCGATGGTGCGTTCTACTACGCAGGCCGAGGAGCTACGAAAGACGGGCGCAGAGGTTGTCATAGCTGACCTCAAGGACCGAGAAGCTGTTACCGCCGCCACCCAGGGCGTCTCATCAGTTATTCACATAGCAGCGCTCTTTAGGCAGGCTGGACTACCCGAATCTGAATTTTATCAGGTCAACGTTGAGGGAACACGGTGGCTACTCGATGCAGCGATCGCTGCAGGGGCATCACGTTTCATTCACTGCTCAACAGTCGGCGTTCACGGAGATATCGAGAATCCACCGGCAAACGAAAACTATCCGTACAGCCCTGGTGACATGTACCAACGGAGCAAAACCGAGGGAGAGCAGTTGGTACTTCGGTATTTCTCTGAGAACAGGATCTCTGGCGCAGTTATTAGACCAGCGATGATCTACGGACCGCATGATCGACGCACCTTAAAACTGTTCAAGATGGTGTCTCAGGGTCGCTTCTTCTATATCGGATCGGGGAACGCTCTTGTTCACTTCGTTGATGTGCGCGATGTAGCCCTTGGATTCAGGTTGGCGCTCGACAATCACAACGTAACAAACGAAGCCTTTATCATCGGCGGGCCACAATCACTACCGCTCCGTGCATTTGTATCGGATGTGTGCGAGATACTTCAGATAAAGAGGCCGTGGCTACACCTCCCTGTTAAGCCACTTCAGTTATTAGGCACTATCTGCGAAGCGATCTGCACACCGCTGCGCATAGATCCACCGATCTACCGCAGGCGGGTTGATTTTTATACGAAGAACCGCTCATTCGATTGCTCTAAGGCCGCTCGACTCCTCGGCTATACTCCAACGCAAAACAGCTATGGTGAGCTTGTAGATATTATTAACTCCTACATCGCCGAAGGGATAATAAAGGGAGAGCCTCTCTCTAAACCCTGCACCATAACTCGAAGCTTGGAAGGACGCATTGAGGAGGTCGACGCTGCTACAGAGCAGCTTTACGGAGTAACAGGCGAAACCCTCATAGGAAAGGTAAGTCACTCTGTCCTACAGACGGTTTTCCCGCGACCACTAGACCAGATAAACAATCAACTCCGCGAGAAGGGTAAGTGGGCCGGCAATCTCCTTCACCGCACAGCTTCAGGTGAAGAGGTGAGCGTTTTCAGCTGCTGGGAGCTAAAAACTTCAGCAAGCGGCCAACCTGTTGTAGTCGAAACAAACCGATTACGCCTCAAGGGAAAAGGCATGCCCTGCCCTACTGAATCCAAAGCGCCAGCACCTGCCGGGCTAGTATCCTCAGCTACATAAGGTCTTAGCAGCGCTAAAAACCACTGGGAAAGCAGCCCATCACGACCGCGAAGCTTCTAGCTTCGCCAAGTACTTCGGTGACTGCCGTAATTTACTAGCGGAGCTGGAAGCTCCGCGGTCCAGGAGGCGGCGGGGATTCACCCGATACCTCGGCGGCCACCGAGGTAGCTTTTTTTGCATGAGTTATGCTACGTCCTACCTCACAGGGTGCATAACTCACCTTTAGGACCGAAGTCGAAACAGGGGCAATATGTTTCAAGATATAAAGAACACGGTTGGAAGATGGGGTGCGATAGCAACTGCGGCACTAGCCTTAGCAGGATGCTCCCGAAATGGCCCAGAAACGGCACCGGCTAAGGAGCCTCTATCCCTCACAAATACTTCCCTTCCTGCAGCGCCACGCATATCTCCCGACCCACGAATTATCGCCGTACTAAAAGACCAAAAGCTCCCTGCCCAGGTTCTTCAGGCGCTGAAAAACCCAGATGTGCAATCAACACTTCATCGCATCGCGACCAGTGCCGAAAATCCTGAGTCGTACGTGCGAAATGCGCCCTACGCAAGCCAGGAATGCGTCGTGGTGCTCCAGCATCTGCTAAACATGGGTCGAGGGGCAGCTATCACAAATGCACTTAATTATGCAGCACAACGCGAGCAGACTGCTCGCCAAATGCACGCATCTGATGCCCCTAGAGCCGAGCGGTACCGACAAGAAGCTGAAGGGATGCGGCGCTATGCAACGCGAGCTCCTGGAGCTTTAAAGCTAGACGGCGACTATGGAGTTGCTAGTCACAATCTACGAGGGTTCATCACGATGGTGAACAATACGACATCTGGTGGGCAGTTCCAGCATGTGCGGGTGGATAAAGGAGCAAATGATACAGCGATTGGGCCTAAGACCCTTAATCTTCTCTTTCGAAACGACCGGGGACTTGGTTATCTTCTCCTAGCTGATCCCGCAACGTACCGGGTATCGCTTGATTCCCCTACGAACGGTCAAGCTGCTACCAACGGTGTCGGCAAAGCATTGCACGGCAAGTAACATTGCACGGCAAGTAATACGATAGCTAACGCTATCACTTACGACACACCAGAGAACGAGATGACCAAACCCGCTATTGAAGTATCGCACCTCAGCTATGAGTACCCAAACAAACGGGTCCTGGACGACGTCTCATTCTCTCTTACGCAAGGTGGTGTCACCGCCCTTGTTGGTCCAAACGGTGCCGGTAAGACTACGCTTCTGCGCCTCCTAGCAGCCCTTGACCTCCCTTATTCTGGCACGATCGCAATCGATGGGATCGACACCCAAGAATCACCGCGCGAATGTCACACGAAGATAGGCTACCTCTCTGATACATTTGGGCTCTACGATGACCTCACCGTGCGTCAGTGCCTAGAGCACGTCGCTTCAATGCACGGGATGCGGAATAAGCTCTGTAGCGCTCGCATCGAAGAAGTAGCTAACACGGTGGGAATTACAAACCTCTTCGCTCAACGCGCCGGATCTCTTTCACGAGGCCAGCGACAACGCGTTGGTATCGCCCAGGCTCTCATTCACAAACCGAAGATAGTTATCCTTGATGAACCTGCAGCGGGCCTAGACCCCGAGGCCCGTCATGAACTGTCAACTCTTGTACTCGCACTACGCGACAGTGGGTGCACGCTTCTCATATCATCGCACATCCTCGCTGAACTCGAAGATTACAGCGATGCGATGCTCACCCTCAACAACGGCAAGATCTTGGGCCATGTACCCGTTGGCAAGGGCGTTACAGTCGGAGCCCGCAGACAGATACGTCTGCAGGTAGTTGGAGACCAAACTAACGCGCTCACATTTTTGGCTGCACAACCAAACGTCACCAACACCACAGTCACTCCGAATGGCCTCATCGCAACTCTCTCTGACGGAGGCGATGAGGCGCAAGCTACCTTGATTAAACTTCTCATCACAAACAATATCCCCGTGCTCTCATTCTCTGAGTACCGAACTGGCATGCAGGATGTGTACCTATCGCAAGTCTCTGCTAGAGGAGCGCTCAAACCATGAATCCCGAGATACGCAAAAATATCTTGCTTGAGTTAACAATCACGAGAGTTGCTACCCTGGTAGTCGCCTATGTGCTCGTGTTGACGATATTTTTCAACGCGAAAAACCCCCTTGAAGCCTTAGGCGACTTCGCCTCAGTAATGCTCGTTGTTTTTATGGCGCTCGGCCTCGTGAGATGCTCTAACACCGTTGCGACGGAGGTCCAAGACAACACGTGGGACTTTCAACGCATGTCCTCCGCGGGCGCATGGGAGTTGACGGTAGGCAAGCTCGTTGGGGCACCGATCTTTGCAACCTGTGGAGCTTCAATGGCTTTGGGCCTTCTGATGTGCCTCATGGTGGCACAGGGCACACCGCTTGACGTAGCCCTTAGACTACTTCTTATACTTCCCTCAACGTATCTGTTTATCTGCGCAATCGGAGTGGGTCGTAGCCTCCTTTCCGCGCAAGAGATGCGTAGTCAGCGGCGTGTCAAATTTAACATCGGAGCCCTCGCGGTAATTTTATTGCTGGGGCCGTTACTCGGCCTAGCAATCGGCCTAGCAAAATTTATTCATCAGATCAGCACGACATCGAGCGCCTCCCCAACTACTTCCATCACCTGGTGGGGCATGCAGTTCCTGGCACTTGATTTTATTACGCTCTCAGTTTTGCTCTTTACTGCATGGAGTATACTTGGCGCTTACCGACTGATGCGAGCTGAGCTGCAATTCAAGCAGCTGCCGATCGCTTGGATACTCTTTTGCTGTTTTCTGTGGCTATACATAACCCCTCTGTGGCCACTCCAGAACCCTGTAAAATACGCGACAGCTTACGATCTCTTGAACCTTCCAGGGCCACTTCTCTCCTGCATCCTGCTCTACCCCGAGCTTTGCTCTGGGTTCAAAGATATCGTCGCCTTGCGCCGATTCGTTACGGCTCTTTCACGTTACCAGGTAGCCGAGGCGTTCTCTCTCATGCCGCGCTGGATAATCTCACTGCTCTTCTTTATAGCCGCGACCGCCTTGTCGATACTTTTCGCTCAGACCTCAAGCGGACAAGCACTCCTAGCCGCCTGGTGTCTTTTCGTTATCCGTGACGTAGCCGTTATTATGTCATTTCACATCAAGGCCCCGAACCACCGTCGAAACGGCATGGCCGCTCTCGTCTACTTTGTGTTTCTGTATGCTCTCGGGCCATTACTAGTCGCCATCGCACATGGATCTTTAGTAGGACTATTCTTCCCTATTGAGCCGACCTTCTCGCTTATAGGTTCTACTATCGGAGCTGCTGCAGCGCTTATACTGGTTATTCGCGCCTGGAAAGTGCAATAAAATCGCTCAAATGCACAAGGTCTTCGCCCGTGCAACGCCTACCTACCATCAGGAAGTTAGCTAAGGAAAGTTGATATTTGATTTTTGGTGCGGGGAAAAACCGAACGTGTATCCGCGACTCGACTGAGACCTCGGCGCGAGCTCGGTCGAGCGCTCGCCGAAGTCTGAGATACATGGAGGATTTTTACGCGTGCCAAAATTCGAAGAGCAGCCCAACATCCGCTTTCGCAGCGGGGAGGGGTTTTGCCGCGCTTCCCTAAGGACCTTGCCTTGAGTAACAAAGCAAATACCTCTACTCTCACTGTTGTACCATGAAAGGCACACTTCAAAATGCCCGCGATACCGCGGCAGGACTTAAACTACCGCCCATCTCGGCGACGTTTGATGCAACGCAGGTTACCTCCCTGCTGCAGATGGTACCCGCTGCTACAAAAATGCCGAATGAAGCGAGGTACGCCCTCGACGCCCAAATAGCAGCAAGACTTGCGCCCCCTGCAATCGAGGATGAGACGCCCCTTAGCCCAGAGCATTCCCACGAACTTACCGCTACAAAGATAGCCCTGTCTCGAAGTCTTCGGTGGGAAGTTACGCGGCAGTTTAGCTCTCCAAACGACCTCGTTGAGCGTGCCCGATTTTTTAGCGACTTTGCCAAGATAATCCACACCTTTGAAGGAGAATTTCGTGGCTCCTTCGCAGAGTTTGCAGTACAGGAGCTACTTGCTAACGCCCATGACAACTGGCTAATACAGCGGCACGCCTCAGAAGTCGCTACCCCTCGCGTATCAGCATCAGCAAGGAGAGATATCACTGGCTTTGAATTCGCTGTGACCGATTATACAGGGACAGTGCCCCCACCCATGAGACCATACCTCTTTGAACACCACTTCAATGGACGAGAGGTTCTTGAACAGCTAACTCCGGAAACGGCCTGGTTAGCTGGATGCCAAGAAGACTTCTGGCCACTACGACCGGGGCTCCCAAATGAGTTGGCAAAACGCTCCATCAAAGCCAACACTGGCCTACCTCTTATAGGTGGATGTGGTGCTGGTTTGGCAATCACTCGAAAGCGCGCACTTGAGACCGGTTGCGGATATTTCTATCAAAATCTCGGGGGCGGTGGTTCAAAATTTGGAATTACTATCCCGTATTCCTTTAAACAGCCCTGATCAAACCCAAATGCCGTCTTTAGCCCGGCCTGTCTAGGAAGGCGAAGGAAATAACCGCGGGCTATAACAGGACAAACCGGCTCTAGGTTTAGATAAAAGCCCAGCTCTACTTTTGAATTTACCCCGCATTTTGAGGTAAGCTTCCGATCGCCATGTCGACCCTTACCACTAAGTGTGCTGCCGCAGCATCTATCCTGGCTCTTATCTCGCCTGCTAGCCCCGACCAGCCTGAAGCGCATTATTCAGACGACCCTACGCTTGCAACCGCCACTGGCTACATCAGGCGTGAAATGAATGGCGTAGTCCTTCACGCCGTAAGCTGGAATGGAGTTCCAGGAGTTGAAACGGTACTGCGTGAGAACGGGCCACGCAGCCGAGGCTTCTGGAGAGACTGGCGTGAGTGGCGTGCAACCTGTCACGATGCGAGTCTTGAGACTCATGGAACCCGAGTTTGCGAGATCCTCCTGCATCACTTCGGGCCCTACGATAAGGCAACAGCACAGGCCCTTTCTAGACGGCGAAAACTTGAAGAGAAAAAATCAGAGGTTGCACAGAGCTTAAACATCGCCTGTCCGCCTACCCTCCGCAGCGCTGCATGGGAGTACCTTGGGGGACCGGTAGCACCTTTACCCCTCATCCCGGCTGCTTCTCTCGTTGACTGCGAGTCTTTCGCGTTAAATCCTCCCGAGCCCAGCAACTCCACGTTGGAGGCGATACACGAGGCAACTATCCCTAACAGCGTACTCTCTCACGGAGAGCTCGTGTTACGCGCTCACATTGCGATGACTCCTGAAGTTACCTGGCCAAGGGCTACATCCTTAGACGAAGTTGCTATAAATATCCTTGCGAGGGCACGCCCTTTTGAAAACGCTATAGATGAAATCGATCGGGCGCTCGTCAACACCCCCCTTCCTCCGATTCCAGGCGAAGGCTCACTAGCGGATCCCGATCTCATACCGTACGGAAGGCTCATCTGTCGCCACCGTGCCGTTATCGCCGCAATACCGCTCGCGTTAGCGGGATTCGATATTGAGCTTGTAAACGGCTCGCGCGAAGTAGGCGGAATTGTGGCACCACACCTATTTATCTACTGCCACGAGATAGGTGTCCTGGAGGCTAGCTCAAACGGTCCTGCTTTCTGGATGAAGCCAACTCGCTCATCAGGGAATCCCGCTTTGCCACTACTCGATATGGAAGATGGCTCTAGATATCGGTTTTATCACCGAACGAAGCTAGCAGGGCGGTGACAACATCGTCCTGGTGCAGATTTTAAACTCTAGGCTTCCACCTTGGCTGCGGCTTCGCAAGAAAACTAAAACCCGATGGAGACCATCAACTTGCACCTTACTATCGCGCTTGGCGCGACCTGCCCCGCCCCCAACGCTTTGGACGCGCCCCGCGCGGCCGATGCTTACTCAAGCGCTCGACTAATTCTCGTAGCGGCTTCTCAAGCAGCTCCTGCACATCGCTGCGCTTCTCTAAAACAGTTACCACTTCTCCCACCGTTTCAACCGTTGAGAGACACCCCTTGCGAGGCTCCTTGCGAATGCGATCATAGAGCGAAGTGCGCGCCGGTCGAAGCACTAAGCGTTTTAATTTAAGAAGCCACGCATTGCGCCACCACAGGGTCTTTGCTTGACTCCACGTTCCATCAAGTAGGACAACACCTTCGAGTTCCTCCAAGGCTCCCGTTTGATCAGCCACAGGTGAGCCGTTTTTATCAACAACAAAGAGCGTACCCTGCTCAGGAAGCTCCTCAACGTGCACACTTCCTACATAGAGCACCCCCCACTTCTTATTCTCTGCAGCAAAGCCAAGTGCTTTATGAAGATTTGCCCACGAGAGGCCAGTCTTTACAATCGCCTGCGGAAAGCTCGCTGCTACTATCGGAACGGTACCGATATCGACTCCTGGCTCCTGTGGATGTTGCAGGATGAGCAGTTTTAGCGTTGTAGGTATCTGCGTGATGAACTCACACACGCAGTACCGTGGGGCTCGATTGCACTGCGGGCACGGCGTGTGCTCTATATTATTAGACGGATTCGGTGTGCTCATAACTACTCCTTGAGTAACCTCTCCTGTATCGCTTTAATGCGATCTCTAAGTTCAGCTGCCCGCTCAAACTCCCTGCGCGCTGCGGCATCAAACATCTCTTTCTTTAGTGATTCAAGGAGGCGCTGCTGCTCACGCGGATCGCTCGGTATTTCAACACCTGCAAGCGCCTGTGCCGCTACCTCTGCCTCATCGACCTGCTCTCCAAGCGCTATCTGATCAGCTCGTGTAGCGGAACGCGGGGTAATGTTATGCAGCTTGTTGTATTCAGCTTGTATTTTGCGCCGCCGCGTCGTTTCGGCTATCGCTTCCTTCATCGACTTCGTCTCACGGTCTGCGTACAAGATAACGCGCCCGTTAATGTTACGGGCAGCGCGGCCCATAATCTGAATCAGTGACTTGGTCGAGCGCAAAAAGCCCTCTTTATCAGCATCCAGGATCGCTACAAGGCTTACCTCGACCAGATCTAACCCTTCGCGCAACAGGTTGATTCCAATTAACACATCAAAATCACCTCGGCGAAGCCCGCGCAGGATCTCAACACGCTCAATCGTGGTGATATCCGAGTGCAGATACCGCGCGCGCACGCCTATCTCTCGCAAATAGGCTGCCAGGTCTTCTGACATCTTCTTAGTGAGCGTGATTGCAAGCACCCGCTCTCCCGCCGCCACCGTTTTGTGTATCTCAGTGATTAGATCATCAACTTGATGCGTTGCAGGCTTGATGGAAACCTCTGGGTCAAGAAGCCCCGTAGGACGATTGACCTGCTCTACGACGATTCCCTCACTGCGCTCAAGCTCAAAGTCAGCAGGCGTGGCTGACACAAAGATCGTCTGTCCAACCCTCTCCCAGAACTCGTCTAGATTAAGTGGTCTGTTGTCGAGCGCTGAAGGGAGTCGAAATCCGAAATCTACTAAGGTCTGCTTGCGCGCTCTATCTCCACGGTACATCCCTCCGAGCTGCGACACGGTTACATGGCTCTCATCAACAACGAGCAAGAAGTCTTCCGGGAAGTAATCAAGGAGCGTCGTTGGTGGTTCACCTGCTGCTCGTCCTGCTAGGTGCCTACTGTAGTTCTCTATCCCGGGACAAAATCCGATCTCGTTTAGCAGCTCAAGATCGTACAGTGTACGCTGCTCAAGCCGTTGGCTCTCTAGCAGCTTTCCTTCACGAAGCAGCTCCATTGCGCGCTCCTTGAGCTCTGCTTTAATCGCAACCACGGCTCGATCAACTGCTTCACGCTCCGTCACGAAGTGGCTAACTGGATACACAGCGCACGAATCGAGCTTGCGCTCTGTTGTTCCCGTTAAGGGATCAATCTGACGAATCTCCTCGACCTCATCTCCAAAAAATACGATACGTGTTGCCGCTGTGTCTTGGTCAGACGGAAAAATATCGACGTAATCACCTCGCACCCGGAACGTACCACGGGTAAATTCGATATCGGTGCGCTTGTACTGCATATACACGAGCTGGTGGATGACCTTATCACGCGCGATAACGTCTCCCTTCTCGACGTAGAGCATCAACTTAAAGTAATCTTCGGGTGCACCGAGGCCATAGATGCAACTTACGCTCGCTACAATTATCGTATCTCGAGATTCAAGCAGCGCCTTGGTTGCTGCGTGGCGCATCTTGTCGATCTCTTCGTTGATGGCAGAGTCCTTCTCAATATAGGTGTCGGTAGAAGGAACGTATGCTTCGGGTTGGTAGTAGTCGTAGTAGCTTACAAAATACCTGACGTTGTTTTCAGGAAAGAACTCAACGAACTCTCCATAGAGCTGCGCAGCTAAAGTCTTATTCGGCGCGATAACCAAAGTCGGACGGTTCTGCTTCGCTATAACATTTGCAATCGTGTACGTCTTACCCGAGCCGGTGACGCCGAGCAGTGTCTGAAACGGAAGATTCTTACAGAGATTTTCATCCAGACTTGCAATCGCACCCGGCTGATCTCCTGCAGGGGGAAACTTGGTTTGCAGCTTAAACGGAGCCGATATAGGCTCTGGTCGCGCTCCCTGGGGACGTTTATTACCGGAGGGGGCCATACACTTCTATAGACTCACTACTACACTCAGCTTCGCCGAGCTGCAGCGATGCGCTCCTTGGCTAACTCAACGGCGACCTCTTCAGTAAATTTACCGCGAGCCTTTGACTGATCGAGCACCTGACACGTGGTGTTGTAAATAAGCTCCACTTTCTCTTTGATCCAAGCCGTATTCGGACCACCCGGCGCTCGCTCTGCACCCACGCAGATAACTCCACCGGAATTAACTGCAAAGTCAGGGCAGTAGAGGATCCCCTTCTTCTCAATATCGCCGTACACGGCACGGTCGCTCAGCTGATTGTTGGCTGCGCCCACGATAATCTTCGAGCTCAATCTGGCGATAGTGCCAGGATTTACAGTCTGCCCGATGGCGCATGGCGAGAATATATCACTCGGCACGTCGTATATCGCATCGGTAGCAACAACGGCTGCCCCGTACTTTGACGAAGCTTCTTTAAGGGCTGCGTCGTTTGTATCGCATACCGTAACAGTGGCGCCCTCTTTAACGAGAAACTCCAAGAGGTGCATCCCGACATGCCCCACCCCTTGAAGGGCAACACGTTTTCCACGCAGTACTGGCTCGTTTGCGAACACACGCTCTACCGCAGCCTTAGTTGCAAGGAAAACTCCACGCGCAGTCCACGGCGATGGATCTCCAGCACCACCCTTTGCTGGATCTGTACCAACCACAAAGTTGGTCTGCGACTTTATCCACATCATATCGCCCACGGAGGTGCCCATATCCTCCGCGGTGATGTATCGACCTGCGATGTGATTCAAACAGTCACCGAATTTCTTAAACAGCAGCTCTCGCCCCTGGGTGAGTTTGGGATCTGCAATGATACATGCTTTACCACCACCCAGAGGGAGGTGCGCTAGAGCACTTTTGTACGTCATCCCTTCAGAGAGACGGAGCACGTCTTCCAGTGCTTGCGACTCATCGTCGTACAGCCGCATACGACATCCACCCAAGCCTGGACCGAGCACCGTGTTGTGAATAGCAACTATCGCCTTGAGGCCTACCTCTGGATAGTTGAAGAACACGACCTGCTCATGCCCTCGAGCTGCGCTATCGGAGAGAACGGTTGATGTCATAAACGTCGCTCGTAGCCTCCTCTGCCCAAACTAACCAACGTTAGGGCAACCGAGGAAGACGTTAGTACTGCTTATGGGGATCGATTGCTGGGGTTGGCTGCACCGATGGATCAACTTTACCAGCGGCAGGGGCCTCAATGCCGGCATACGTCCGCGGCTTGCGCTCGCATGCTACAACACACACAGCACACAACGCTGCCAGTACTACCAACAAAACGCCTTGAAGATCTTTCATAGAAAACTCCCCGAAAATCAGAGTGCCCTGGAGAGGACTTGAACCTCCACACCCTTACGGACACATGACCCTGAATCATGCCTGTCTACCAATTCCAGCACCAGGGCAAATGGTGAACTGATCCGACTGCATATACCATGTTTAGCCCGGCATTGAAACACCGGAAGAAGGGGCTAAATTCGGGGCTCATCTGCATGACTGGCATAAGCCCCGTTGACGCCTGCGCTCCTCACAGCACGCGAATCATGTCTTGCTCGGCAAACAACATCTTCTGATCTTGAACATTTTGGTTAAATAACGCGGAGGGCACAGGACCCTAGTAGCCATGGATGCCTCACATGATTCCACACCTTGCCTCCTGGGCATTAAACTCATCCATCGTCATCTGTGTGCTCCGCGTTTTCCGCGCCTCCGCGATAATTAACCAAAAAAACTACTCCAGCCACCAACAATTGCTGAGGAGGACAACAAAACAGCTACGCCAGACACCGACAACGTATGAGCGCGGAGCTACGAGAATACCACCCCCTGGGCAAGCGGCATCTCGTCGCCAAAGTTGATGGTTGAGGTCTGTCGCCTCATATACTGCTTCCAAGAATCAGAACCAGCCTCGCGCCCGCCACCGGTCTCCTTTTCACCACCAAAAGCTCCACCTATCTCTGCGCCGGAGGTTCCGATATTAACGTTAGCTATCCCGCAATCACTCCCGGAAGCTGACAGGAAACGCTCAGCTGCCTTAAGATCGCGCGTGAAGATGGCAGAACTCAACCCCTGTGGGACGTCGTTGTTTAGTTCGATAGCCTCCTCAAGAGACGATACTGGCACCACGTAAAGAATAGGCGCAAAGGTCTCCTCTTGCAGAAGCGCCATACCGCGCTTGGCCTTTACTATGGTCGGCTCAACGTAGAGGCCTGACGGCATCCCAGGCACTACTCCTCCACCACACACGACTTCACCGCCCTCACCCTTCACACGCGCAACTGCAGCGAGGTAGCTATCTACCGCCCCTTTGTGAATCAAGGGCCCCATCAAGGTCCCCTGCTGCAAGGGATTACCGATACGCACCTGCTTGTACGACGCGCTCAACGCTTTAATAAAATCATCGTATACGGCTGTATGCACGAGCGCTCGACGAATAGTTGTACACCGCTGCCCCGCTGTCCCCACTGCACCAAAGAGAACACCCCGCACAACGAGGTCCATATCTGCATCGGGAAGAACGACAACCGCGTTGTTTCCGCCAAGCTCCAGGATCGAGCGCCCCATGCGCCCGGCTACAGCCTGTGCGACCGACCGCCCCATTCGGCACGAACCCGTCGCAGAAACACACGGAATCCGAGTATCAAGCGCCATCCTCTTTCCAAGCTCAGGCCCATCTCCAACAACGAGCGAAAAGATCCCCTCAAACCCCCTACGCCGGGCGACATCTCTGCAGATTGAGTTCACGGCGACTGCTGTCAGCGGCGCAAGCTCAGAGGGCTTCCACACAACAACATCACCACACACCGCAGCTATCATGGAATTCCACGCCCACACGGCAGCAGGGAAGTTAAAAGCGGTTACTATCCCGATAATGCCGAGCGGATGCCACTGCTCGTACATCCGGTGGTTGCGCCGCTCGGAGTGCATCGTTTTACCGTACAGTTGGCGCGAAAGCCCAACAGCAAAATCAGCAATATCGATCGCTTCCTGAATCTCACCCTCTCCTTCGCTTAGGATCTTTCCAACCTCAGCCGAGACCAACGCTCCGAGCTTTACTTTCGAGTCGCGCAAAGCCTCTGCTACTTCACGAATCAACTGTCCACGCTCTGGTGCTGGAACCTTACGCCATTCGGTAAAAACCTCTGCCGCTTCGCGTACAACGCGCTCATACCCTGCATCATCGGTGACAGAAACCTCACCGAGCAGTTGGCCGTCTACCGGTGACACAACGCGCAGCACGCGCTCGTGTCCAGCGACTTTGTAGATCTCCCTGCCGTGTGTCCCAGAACACACACCTTTTAAACCAAGAGCTGCTGCGATTTCACTCATATAACTCCGCTTAAACTCCTCAAAAAGTAACCTTCCCGATAGCTAAGCGAAAGGCCAAAAAGACACCTTCGAAATGCGACCAGACATCGCGAGGATTGCTATAGCAATCCGCATAGAACTCAGATGCTCGCATTTTACCCCACATGTGCACTCTAGTGTGATATTATTTCGTTCGGACGTTGCTACACAGAGAGCAACTCCTATGGATACCGAGTTTTTATGAGTTCACAAGGAACACCTACTTGTGAGTAAAGCGCTACCCGTATTTAGGCCCCACACTACTTCTGCGCCTCTAGCGACTTATCACTTTTGTATGAGGTCTATAGTTCCAGTTCTCAGGCTGAAGTTTGAGGTGTTCCGCTTGAGTCTTCTGGCCTTCGTTTCTCAAGTCCCCGTTAGTATACGTCTCTTCCTTGAAATTTACCGATGGCCCCGGGGCTTTGTCCTCTCTCGTTCGAGCGAGTACTCGACGCTATTATTTCACGGTCCTCAGTGTCGATCGTAACACAGCAATAAACGCTATGGTTCTTTAGTCGGCCCTATTGGCTATACTGGAGGAACTTGTGAGTATTTTGCCGTGTCAAAAAATGGGCTGCAAGCTTAATGGGGATCGTGTATCTACGACACAAGTAGATCTCTTTTTGAGAGCAACTTCTTCCCAACACAGCCGATCTGCACTTCGTACCCATGACGGTGCGAATAGCACTACACATTGGACCTCAGTAAGAAGTCTGGTACAGGCCAACTATCTAACTCCATAAAAAGCGAAGAAAATGTTGCGTTCCCGAGTTGGCCTGCACCAATAACAGGTTCGAACTACTTAACTACTTACTTGGGGATACTGGTCCGTACTGGTGACACCGCGTAATGTTTTGCTCTCGAGAAATCATTCCGCAGGCTTGTCGCTCGATCGCTGCTCTCGTCGCGCCATTTTCCATACCAGCACTGACGTACATACTCGCCAGTAGAAGCTGCTCTCGTGATGCCCCTGAGGATCGCTCAGCTTCAGAGATAAATTCTTGTGAAATCCTAACTTTCGAGGCCTCATCCTGCGATTCAATGAGGGCCTCAGATTCTCCGATTATCAAAGCAGCACGCTCGATGGGAGTGTAACTTCCCATTTTTTTTCCCAACTCTGGCAAGAGTTCATCGTCCGGAACTCCTTGGAGAGAGAGCTCAAGTCGCTTGGCCTTGGCGAACAACGGCGGGCTTAAGGTGAGATCCCCCGTTCGTTCGAGTACCTCTCGCGAAAAATCCTTATAGCGCGGATCTGTCGCGGTTTGAGATAGAGTCGACAACACCCTGTCTAGGAAGTCTGGTTCACTCTCAAGATTCTCAGCATCGAGGAGCGCTCGAAACCTCTCCATGCTTTTATCGTCGGCATTCGAAATCGCTAGATCAAATGACAGACTACCGTGCTCGACCGGAGATATAGCCAATCGTGACATCCTTTCCTGATCCAAAACGGAAAGGATCTGCTCTTGAGACTCCACCGGCAAAAGAGGCGTCATCTCCAGGATCGCGTACTTGGAAGACTTACCGTCATCAGAGAGCGCAAGTTTTCGCGCAAAATCAAATACAACTTCCTCAGACGCGCGTATGTCCATGGGCTGCGGCTTTTCCGTCGGCAAGCTGTCCCAGTCAGCCGCCAAAGTATCCCTGAGGGTGGCTAAGAGGTGTGAGCGCAACTCAACACTGCTCCCCTCTCCGAACATCGTGATGAGGTCTTGAGCACGTTCTATCGGATAGAGGTGCGCCAAGTTATCAAGAACGTATAAGGCCTGGTGATCCTTTCGAGAGGCCAAGAGACCCATGAGAACATCTATTTTGTGCTCTCTCCGGATCTGAGAGTCATTGAGTAATGCATGAAAAGCCGCATCCAGGGACTCAAGCTTTTCCTTAGTGTCGGGTGAGTCAAACAGGTTCTCCACAGAGGATTTGAAACGCCAGGCCGCTTTCTGACTGCTCTCTGACTGCCTCAAACCCGTATCGTTCAATGCATCGGAATTTTCACCACCCCGCGCTGGCATCGGAGTGGCACGACCAGCTCCGTCAGATGGCGCCGACGCTTGCTCCACAGTGAGAGCAGAGCTGAGCACACCGACAGCCACAGCACCAACAATAGTTAACCCTGCAACAAGAGCTCTTTTACGCATGAGAATGCTTGCGTTATACCGCATCATCCCAGGAATAATCAAAAGGCAATCCTCGCCAAACGGTTACCGGAGTTTGAGGAGTACGTGCGATGTCCCGACCCAGCCCTTTCCGGTACGAATAAACAACAAATCCGTCGCACCGATATTTCGCGTTCTGCCTTACCCATTTTCCGTTCTTAAGAACCATCTTACCCTCCGTATACTGGGAACTATAGGTATATGAAGGACTCCAATTTCTCTGCTCCCAGCCAGCTGAGACCACTGAGCGCCAACTATGTTCACACATTTCGCAGTTGGCGTGATATCGCTCGTAAGCCCATCCGCTACCAAAAAGCGGGGAGCGAGCCATGAAATCGACATGCGTGTTTTTCACGATCACTTTCCCTTCATTAAGCACTTCCAAGAAAATACCGAATGACCGCCTCAAACGAGCGTCCCATATTGGCTCAGCGGTATCCATGCCAATATGCCCCAACCAACCCAGGCCCCGAATGTTAAGTTCCCTACCAACCACATCCCCTGCCGAGCGAGCGAAACAGGTGGGGATCGTCGAGACCACAATAAATACTGCCACGATCTGAAAAGTTTTTAGAACCAAGCGGATAGTGGGAACCTTCAAGCTAGTCATCTTTTCATCTCCTCTCAGGGCTTAACGGAACGAAGTTGCGCTGGGCACTGCAAAAAACGTTTACAGCGGGTCATTGCGGCAGGACAGTAACGATGCCGGTATGGCCAGTCAACGAAAAAAGCTCGTTCCGAATTTTCCTCCGAAACCATCGACACACGTCGGGCAAACCAACGCCCTGGCTTAAGGAAAAAAAGGGACGCTACCCTTTTCCTTAATACCTGCTCCAAAAATTGCAGGCATCATTTTCAGCGGAGAGGTCGGTGTTCGAAAACCCGAGTTCCGTATCCGTCCACTCAGAGACGACCCGCGCTTTGCTGAACTGAGGAGATAAAGGGGACGCTACCCTTTATCCCAAGCGGGAAAGTCATGACTGACAGGCATTTCCTCGTGTGTGGCAGGGTTACTATCCGCCCAGCAACACCTTCTTCACAATAGAAAAATTAGTTTGCGTTCCATGGGATGGCGCGCTTTAGGACCGAATAAATCCAAGATAGCGCAGAAAATCACCCGCATAAGGATGCAGCATGCGAACTCGCGACCTTCCGTCTGTTGAGAGAAAATCCTGTGTCCATCCACGGACGGCTTCAGGGAGTACAACACTTCCAACTTGATACCAGTTTGCTGGCTGATAATAGCGCTTTGGCAGTAGCTCGTTCACGAGCGTGCCAAATGTTGCAGGTCCTACAAGCGTTGCGCCATTGAGTATTAACTCCTGCTGGTACTTAATGCGAGCCCAAGGTTTGATTACTTCGCAAATTTCTTGCTCTGGCAAAATAAATGTTTTTGCAATTGCACTCACCGCTTGAGGTTGACTTGGACGAAGATCAATAGAACGATTCCTTGAAAAGGTTACAAGCTCAGACTTAATGTGGCCGATATCGGCTTCTCGCAGAAAAATCTGTTCGCCGTCTTTGATCGCCTGGAATCGAAACCCTGGCTGCTGCGCAGACTCTCCAAGAGCTCTGATGAAAGACTTATCCATGATTCCAAATTCCTGAGCAGCAAGATTTAGATTTACATGTACGGTCCGATCTCTGTAGCGCAAGGAAGTGTTGTTTTCGCAACGCAACCAATTCGTATAGTCGCCAAGATCTCGTGCGAGTTCGGATAGAGGAACAAACCTTTCTTGATCAGTTGAATCGGGGATATATTTTTGCGCCAGCCACTTTTCATATGGACTCTGAGGATCCAGTTTGCCAAGCGAAAGAAAAAATTGCCCATCTTGGTATGCATACTTTGGATTATTCACCGAGGCTATGGGCAACGCTTGAAAGTGCGAAAAAAGCGTAGACACTGCTGCTGCTGTTATATCTTGGATTCCGCAATGATTAACTGCTTCATTCAAAGCACTGACATGTCTCTCACCACCATATGAATTTGGATTTAGGGATGTAATTGAAATATACGCCTGCTGGTCTCTGCGTATAATTTGACTGATTGCTAACACTCCCTTGGATAATTTCCAAAGCAGGTCTGCACTTACTTGCTTATTTTGGCGATATGGAAGCACACGATCACCAAATTCCTTGACGGTTTCAGCTGAATAAAGTGCTCGGTTGCCTTTTCCTTGAAGATATACTTCCTTTGCAGATCTAGACGCCCCTGGTATAGAAATAATAATTTCATTGAATTCTTCCAAACTCAGTCCAAATCGCTCCCGTATAGCTTCTTTAGTAAGCCAACCTTTTTTCTCAAGTCCAATTCCTTCACCGAGCACTTTTTGTGCGCGCTCTTTGCCGGCTGCCACAAATGCAGGGGACACTACCTCGAGTTCTTTACGTACTGACCAAGCAACTTTGATGTCATTTGGAAACTCAGGCCTTAATTCCCCTATAATGCGGTTTGTCTCGCTACTATTTCCAGTCCCCCATAGCTTTCCGAGTGTTCGCACGGGTTTCCATCCCTGCGAAGTGAGTCCGCGTCCAAGCCACTGTTCAAGGAGCGGTATAGATTCAGGGCTAAAATACCGCACGAAACTTTTAGTTTCAGCGTCGTAAAATTTTCCTACATATTCATGTTTATTCAGTTCTTCTTTCAGCGCTGATGCCGCTCGCCTCAAGCGTGAAGTCTCAACTTTTAGTTTCACGGCTGCTGCATGCAAGCTAATCCAGCCTTCTGGCGGAGGAGTTTTACCGGCTAGAGCATCAAGTTCATTCTTAACACTGAGGGCTTCACTCTCTTCGATAATTACTTTTACATCTTTAATTTCTAGCGACTTAATTCTCTCGATGAGATCTTTAACCGCCTGGTTGCGGGGATCATCCTCAAGCTCACTCAAGCTTGGGCAGGTAATACCTCCCAAAATTTCATAGAACAACAGCTGCGGTTCTCTACGCCGAGAATCTTCATATACGAGATCAATTATCGTTCCAATTTTTTCTTGCCATTCATTATAGAGTCGCCCCACACGCCCACCGCGCTGTTCTGCAGAAAACGGGGAATTCGTCGGAGCAAAATTTATACAGACGCTAGCAATTTTCGCGTCAAAACCCTCTATCAAGAGATCAGCAGAGAAGAGTGCTTTTATCTCCCCTTTTTTATAAGCGTCAATGATTCGCTTTTGTTCATCCTTAGGGGTAGTGCCGTCGATTGCTGCTGCGGTAATGCCACGTTCAGAAAAGTAATTTGCATACCCGTGAGCTTCAGCAACACCGCTAGTAAAGCCTATAAGAGACTGTTCTGGAAAGCCCTTCGTATAGAGCTGAAATGCCGCCTTTGCCGCACCAGCAGCAAGAAGTTTTTTCCCTAATTCTTCAGGTTTATATGTGCCATCCTGAATAGGCACATCACTGATATCTATTTTTACTTTAACAGGAAAGGTAACTAGCGGACACACCGCGCCTAAACGAACTGCTTCAGGGAGGCTTATTTCGTGATAGCGCCGAGGCAGGATTTCAGAATCCTTCGGGGTGGCAGAAAATGCAACAATCGCAGCCTCCTCGGGAAACTGACGCAGCATCTTCTGCGTTTCAATTCCTAGCCCTTTGTGAATCTCATCACCTACTACCAGACGCACTTTATTGAGATCAATTTCTCGTTCACTAGGCAATTTTTTTTGCTCTGCCAGTAGATACTGGTACGTGGTGATTATAATTTTCTTTGGTGATTCTTTGAGCGAACCGTGAATTTCACAAACATTTTCTTTACTCTCTGGGAAAAACGCCTCAATTTCTTTTCGCGTCTGTTCGGCTAAATTAGATTTAGGAACTATAATAATGGTAGGTACATCACATGCTACCGCGAGAGCTCCAAAGGTCACGGTTTTACCGATACCAGTTGATCCTTTGACATCTCCCCTGTTTTCTCCATCTTCGAACCCAAGCAAGATGTCTTCTAGAATTTCCTGCTGTACTGGGCGAAGGGCTTTGAATCGATTATCTCGTCCTGACACAATTGCCTGCCCTAATCGATCACAAATATCTACCTGTTCTAAAAATGGCTTTAGTTCTTTATGTTCAACCTCTCCACTGACTATGAGATCCGCAAGCTGGCCTCTGATCGGATAACTGCGGATTAGCTCTTCGAAGTCCTGATCTTGTGCAGCATTGAGATAACTCGGACGAATACTTCTACCTTCTAGAACTTCTTTTATCTTAACTTCGGGACTCGGGCTTGGAATTTGAGAAGAGCTAAGCGCGGTAGATCCTCCGCTTTCGAAGATTCCGTCACCAGTATGAGGCGCAAGATTTCTTTGGTAGTTATACATAAAATTACAATCACAAACTATTGGGCTACTAGTCTCGTTATCCTGGGTTATTGAGGAATTTAACCTTAAAGGAACATAACTGTAGTGCCCGATATGCCTCACATTAAAAGAAAGGGAAGAGCGGTTTTGAGCATCGATTAGGCGAGTGGTTGCCTCACAAATGTTTTAAGGCATTTAGGTGAGGAGCAGACGATGACACTTCAATCGAAACGTGAACTGATACAGGCTATTAGGAAGGCGTATCAGAAGGCAAGTAAGGGGCAAAAGAGTGCGCATCTTGACCACCTAGAGCTAGCCACGGGACTAAAACGTAACTATCTGAATCGGCTTCTTCTGACGGGATATAAGAGCCGCCGGAGAAAGCCAGGAAGACGGAGCCGGTACGCTAGCGACCCCGAGTTTATGGAGGCTCTAAAGCGCATCTGGGGGGCGACGAGGTACCTAAGCGGAAAGCTCCTTAAGCGTTCCATAAAGTTCTACATCGCCACCTACGAGGCGCACTGCGGAGTTTTGCATCAAGAGGTATCAGAGAAGCTCTTAAGGATTAGCCCGGCAACTATCGACCGCATTCTGCTCCCTACAAAGCGACGACTAGGAAAAGGCAAAAGCACCACTTCATCCGACCCCCACTTCAGAGATATGATTACGATCTCCTTGGCTCAATGGGAGCAGAAAGAGCCGGGACACTTGGAGGGAGATCTCGTGGTGCACTGCGGCAATACAACGGGGGGAGGTTACGTTAATACACTGACCGTCACAGATATAGCGACGGGATGGGTAGAGAACAGAGCGATTTGGGGAAAAACCGCTGAGGCTGTAATTGAAGCTCTGCGAGACATCAAAGCGTCACTCCCCTTTCCGTTGAAGTCTCTCGACTTTGACAATGGCTCAGAGTTTCTCAACAAACCAGTTCTTCGCTTCTGCCAAAAAGAGGGAATTGCACTCACTCGCAGTCGTCCCTACAAGAAGAACGATAACGCGCACGTTGAGCAGAAGAACTGGATGACCGCTCGTGACGCTCTTGGCTTTAGACGCATGGAGAATCCCGATATCGTTCCTGTAGCAAACGATATGTACAAAAACGACTACCGCCTCTTTAAGAACTACTTCACGCCATGCTTCAAACTAAAAGAGAAGGTGAAGGTCGGAAGCCGCTATAAGCGAATCTACGATGAGCCGAAGACCCCTTTAGAGAGGGTGCTGGAATCTGATTACATTCCAGAAGAAGAGAAACAGAAGCTCAAGGAACACCTCGCTTCGCTCGACCCTTTCCAACTGAGTAAGAACATCGACAGGAAGATCCTTCGCATCAAGGCTATGGCAAAGGTCTCCTTCGAAGAGTGGCAGCTGCTACCAGATTCTCAGAAGCTTCTTACTTTCCTTTATCAATGATGCAAAGCGCTTGGTCAGCTGCCATATTGCTTAGACCCCTACTTCTAGGAGTTTCTCGTACCCCGTCAGAGCACGCTGCTCTTTGTCCGACCAACGGGCTAAAGCGCGAGACAAACACAAAAACAGTTGGTTAGGCCAAAGTCACTGCCATACTAAGAGGCAAGGGGAAGAGCTTTCACCTTCCCCTTCTGAGGAGAGTGCATATGACAACAAGCTCCCGCCCACCATTCGACCCCTCCCTCCTGAGTAATGAGGAGAAGAGAGATATTCAGCTGCTCATTGAAGAGTTTGGAGCCCACGTTGACCTCGAGCGGATCAATCGGGCGTTCATGGCCAACGAAGATTCCCTAACAGAGAGCGACTACCGTGGGCTCCTTACTGTTAACCTCTTTCACCTTCTTGGACAGGCCCGACACTCACCAGACCGCATTAGCTCTCAGGAGAAGGACTGGATCTTTCAGACATTGGGCTATCTGCGTCTAGATCCCCGAAACGTTTTACGAGACGAGCGGCTCAATTTTCTTAGGCGATAATAAACAAAAAGAGGAGGATGAGATGACGACAACCAATGCAGCACCACAAGAACAAGGTCCCGGATTAATTGAAAGAGGGCTACGCGCCTTCTCAAGTGAACAGGCGCAGAGAGCTATAGCAACCCTTGAGGTAACACTGCCGATTCCGGTGATCTCATCGGTTGTGTCCGCTATCAACTTCGCTCAGCATAGCTGCGCAACGTGCCTGAACATCATCGATGGACAGATCTCCCGAGGCATCATCAACGCATGCCAAGCAGTTGCAGATGTTGGGCAGGTTCTCGCTGGCTTCTTCCCAATCGGCGAAACGATCGTGGATGTGGCAGCGTTCGGGCTTGAGTTCGCTGATTCTTTGATTACCGCTTATGAGAAGGGTGCGAACGGCGAGAGGCCTCCGTTATCACCCAAGATGGCTCAGGCCGCAGTAACTGCCTAAAAAATAAAAGGAAGCGATTATGCCTTCGATATTTTCCACTACTGCCGCTCGTGAAATTACTGCTGCACCGCACTCGATGTCGGATCTAGTGGTTCCCTCGATTCATAAGTTACTCGATCCTGAGATATCCCCCGTTGCAGTTGCTAAAGAGCTGGTGCATGCGGCGAGCGGAACTGCTGGAGGCGTTGCTGCAGATGTTGCGGTACCCGATGGCATCGAGGCGTTCGCGCGCTTGGTGGGCGCTGATGGACTCCTCGCAAAGTACGGGCCAGGTCGCGCAGCTTCGGCAGTGGCAGAGCCTCTTGTTGAGAGGCTTCTCTCTGCGCCCATCATGAAGGGGTGTATGGCTGTTATTGAGAACTACTCCTCGGTTCTCTCTCTGGCGATCTCGGGAATAACCGCGCTACAGGTTGGAGTTGTAGCGGCCACAGGGATTGCTGCCGCATACGCCCTGTATCGTTTCTTCACCCAGGATAGCAAAGAGGCTGCCCAAAAGGAGGTCCTCGTCTAGCCCGGTCAAAAGCGCCCCAAATCATAAAGATCCAGGCTTCACAGCTCGACGACTTACCGGGGCCCATTCGCGCCCCTAGGACATGGGCAGGATCTATGAAAATCTCTCATTTCGAGGCTGGCTTACTATGTGCCCTGAAGCTGGACGCGGATATTCCACTCAAACAGGTCGCAGAGAAGCTGGGGAAAAGTGTCTCAACGGTGAGAGCCGCAGTCGCCGATCTTGAAGAGCGCGAAGTCATCCGATTTTACCCGTTAGTGAACGTCCACCGACTGGGGTACTCGTTGTTCCGCCTGTACTTTACCCCAGTGGCCGCGCAGGAAGAAGCCCTGTTTCGCTCGCTCAAGGAGCACAGCCACGTATCATGGTTCGCGAGGTTCTCATCTGACCTGCACAAGTACTGCGCCTCATTTGTGTGCAGAAGTCCCCTGCACTACAGCACGATTATCTCTGAACTTGGAGCGCAGCATGGCGCGTGTCTTCACTCTAGCGCCACCCAGATGCAGATTAATCTCACCCTCTTCAATCCTAAACATCTACTACCTGAAAAGATTGATCTTGGCTCGGTATCGGTGAAGGCCGAGGGCCCTGTCGTGCAGATCGACGAGCGCGACAACCTGATTCTCTCTGGACTTCTTCACCATCGCTACTCTTCGATCCGCGATCTCGCCCGACAGCTTGATGTTGCGCACTCAACCGTCCATGAACGGGTCAATTTCTTCAAGCAATCAGGCATTCTTGAGCGCTTCACATACCTGCCGAACATCTCTGCAGTTGGGCTCGATGTTTACAGGGCCCTCATAAAAGCACGCTCGCTGCACCCAGATGTCAGGAAGGAGTTCTTCGAGTTCTGTCGTCACCATCCCCTAATCACCGTGCTTCTTGAGTGCTTCGGTACTTGGGATTTTGAGATCGGGCTAGAATCTCCGGATCGCTCGTCTGTTGATGCAACTATCAACTTACTCACCAAGCAATTTGGAAAGCTGCTTGAGGTCGTTGATGTTATGAAGAGGGAGGAGAGAACAAAAGACACCTGCTATCCCTTTTACCACCGACCCTAACCCTAAGGCAGCGACACGAGACCGGGCCATGGGCACACGCTTACCTAAATCTGCTTGGGGCACTGAGTCCGGATAGCCCAGTATCTGTCGGCATTCTGGTGTTCACCGACCCAATTCGCTCTGCTTTGAGGCGATCAATCTCTGCCTGCGGTATGAAATCGGGCATTTTCCTCGAAAGGCACCGCTCAAGACACCCTACAATCAGCTAACGTCACACGGTTAATTTGCTGTCCCTTATCATCACTAAACATAAAGTCTCCTTGAAGGAATGTATTCTTATCAACACCTTGGACAGCTCGCGCTCGCTAGTAAACCCGATCAGGCAATTGTCCCACGAACAGCCCAGCGTTTGGACAAACGCGTAAAACCCCCACCTACCGTTGGTTAGCACCGCGAAGCCCGTAGCATAGGTCGTAAGGAGACCCACTATGAAAAACACCATGTGCCCTTCACCATCGACCGCCACTGCTGCGCTGGCTCTGTCACTGTTACAGGCCCCGCTTCTACCTGAGGCGCAGGGAGCTGACACAAGCGCAGCGCAGAGCAACACCAACATGTCTCAGGTAGAGCGCGCGCTGGTGCACGGCAGCAGCTCTGATGCGCTTACGATCATCAACTCATCAGCGCTCGATGGCGTGCGCCCTGCGGTTGTTGAGAAGGAGCTTCCTCAAGTCGTTGCGAAGGTCGTCAAGGAGCTCATGGAGCAAGGCAAAACCGAAGATGCACAACGGGTGTTTCGCGCTATTCGCGATTTCTCGCCCGAGAGCGCCCTCCACGGTGCCCTTCAGGCATTCGCGGAACTCGATAGAGGATTGTTTGAGAAATTCTGTGACCAATCGATTTGGCAAGGAGTTAAGCCGTACGCCGGCCTTAAAGAGAAATTAGTCTCTCCTGCCCAATCAACCTCAGCCTCTCCTGCAAAGACTGCCGAGATGGTTGAAGTCATGGATAAAGCAGATGCTGCACGGATGAAGGCCCAACTTGGGCTTGAGGCAGGAGCGCTGTGTGCCACCGGCATTGCAGCAGCAAGCGGCAGGGCCTCAAGCCGCTCTTTCTTCAGTCGAGCGGTCCAAACACTCGGTGGAGCCCTCGCAGTAGCGGGATCCGCTGCGGTGTTCTGTTCGATCTTTGGCAGCAACTCAAGCTTCTGGAGCTGGAATAGCCTCATTGCCGGGGTATCAACCGTAATTACCTCCTACGGCCTCGAGCAGATATGCAAAGGACTAGGGCTAGCTAAAGCTGATTAGTTTTAACCATTGAGATGAAGATATGAGCATCAATACTAATGAACCCCTTCAGATAAAAAAATGTGTGGCCCCCTCTTGATGTCGGCAGTTCCGCAAACTGATGAACAAGGGATGTACCACGGAAGAGCGCAGTCTATCTGGATCACAACACGAGATCCTCTCAGTAAAGAGCAGCGACAACGACTGGAGGAGTTGGGTGTTACCCTCTCAAGCCCCGCCCCCGCGTATTCATGTGATTCGTCATTCGTCTACACGGCAGAACTTCAACCGGGAGCAAACCTGAAAGCGTTTTTAGCGCTCCCCATGATCCTTCACGTGCGCGTCAGCGAGACGTTGAGTCCTCTACCAGAGAGCACGCCCGCACGTGGAGCTCTTGAGGAGCTACAAGCAACTTCAGGCGCAAGCTACTCGTTCATCGAGCTCCTCGGTCGAGAAGGAGTGTCACAGAGAGCGCAGCGAGTAATCCTCACTGCCGTAGAGAACCTGGTGGCGCCGGGCGAGGCGGAGCGTGAGGATTGCTCTGACTACAAGAAATGCTTTACATCGGTAGTGCGCAGCGCCATCAAAAAGACCGCCGGTCCTGGGCGGGGAACCACAGAGGGGATCACCTCAACGAATCAGCTCGCCAAAGCCCTGCAAGACGTTGCTGTCCAGGAACTCTCTGCGGACCCCCACCCGACATCTCAGGCACTAGCACGAGATGTGGGGGAGCTCGGTGAGCAGCTTGCGTTAGTTGCTACGCCGCGACGTGTGCGGTAGCTTATGAATGTCGCTCCGAGGAGTATCGTGAGATCAAAGAGTCTTTCCGAATTTGAGGCAGCCGTCATCGATGCGGTAAAGCTTGATGGCGAAGTTTCTCTTAAAGAGGTCGCAGAGCGCCTAGGAAAAAGCGTTTCGACACTCCGAGCAACGCTCTCGAAACTTGAGGAGAACGGATACATTCGGTTCTACCCCTTCGTAAATGTGTTTCGACTGGGTTATTCGGTTTTCCTCTTCTACTTTAACCCAGTGCAGGCACAAGAAGATGCGGTGATCGCGACGCTGAAAGCAAGCGACTCGGTCTCTTGGCTTGCTCGGTACTCTTCAGAAAGCTTCCGGTACTGCGCTTCTTTTGTGTGCAAAACACCCCTTGAGTATCAGCGAGCGCTCGAAAAGCTGGGTCGCGAACACGGAGCCTCTTTTCACTCAAGCGCCACTCAGGTGCAAACTGCTCTCTCTATTTTTAGCCCCAAATACCTTGCCCCAGCCCGAGCAAACGAGAGTTTCATCACCCTCGAGTCCGAGGGGCAGGTTGTTGAGGTCGATGACACCGATAGAGCGATCCTTTCTGGCCTGCTCAACAACACCTACAGTTCAATCCGAGATCTCGCTCGCCAATTAGAGCTTCCCCACTCGACAGTCAGCGAGAGAGTCACCTCCTTAAAGGCGCGCGGAGTCATTGAACGGTTCGTGTATCTTCCAAACGCCGCAGTGTTAGGGATGGGCGTCTACACGGTCACATTAAAGGCTCGCACTCTGCACCCGAACCTGCGAGCGGAGCTTTTCAAATTCTGTAAAACCGAGCCAACAGTTACAGTCTTTCTCGAATGTTTCGGCGCCTGGGATTTCGAGGTAGGCTTTGAAGCGCCTTCTCGGGAGGTGGTCGACGCTGCGGTGACAAGGATCTCTGCCCGTTTTGGAAAGTTGCTCCACGTTGTCAGCATCCTAAAACGGGAAGAGCGGATGAAGGTCCTTTGCTACCCGTTCTGTGCACCGGGGAAGGGGTAGAGAAAACGAACGCGAACTCGCGGATAGATACTGGAATGGCGGCGTATTCACGCGCATTTCAGAGGTAGACCTGAAAGCAATCAAGGAAGCCTTCGCTGAACGGGTGCTCACACAGCTTCACAAGCGAGAGCTTATCACTGACGACAAGGTGGCCCAGATTCTCTCTCAGGATCATACAGGCTACGGGGTGCAAGTCGCTTTTATCCAAGACGAGCCCTCAATCAAGAACATCATGAAGTCTCAAGGGATTCCTGACTTTTTTCCTACGTCGCCTTGGTGTACTCGGGCAAGTACCTCCTCCTATGAGAATTGCTCTAACCCATACCTCACAGCGTTGCGGTTCAGCGGGTGAGTGAGGCGAAGGAATCGCCTCACCACGGGTAACTAAACAGAGCCTGGCGAACCACAAAGCGATTAGACAAGGCGGCTAACTCGCAAGCTTTTTGTGTGCGAACGCCACCGCTGGCTCCTCATAGAGTCTACCTTTCCGGGCGTATGAGTAGATATCTGCAGATTTTACAGACTATCCGGGAGGAAGCATGCTTTGATTATCTTCCGGAGAATACATTCGTGATGCAGACTCAGTCGCTGTAGTGAGTCGTAGCTGGCTATTTCCCACGTTTTTCTGCTTTAGTTGGGCGCTCGCCCCGGTTCAGAGAGAGCGCTTCATTGAGGCCCTTCACATGAAGGAGTAGGTACGCCTCTGCATCTTTTGCATGGGCCGCAAGCTGCTCCGCCGAAGCTGCTTCTAAGACTCTAATCACATGTTCTGCTACAGATAACACATCAGCGGGGGTGCCATTTGGAAGGAAGTGCTGTCCGATTTCATACTTGGTCCGCAAGAATCCGGAACCCGGAATCCCCCGCTTTGAGATGAGGTCATCAAGATGGAAAGCTATTGACTGTATGAATCGCAAGCCCGTAGCTCTGCCTGCGGGTACGCTAGCACATAAAAAAAGCTTATCTACGACGCGCGCCTTGTCAGCGCTAAGAACTGTAACCAGGCTAGAAGAAATGTGCCCCAAAGCGGACGGTGGTTGAATTGCAAGCTTCTTGCTTAAGAGAGGTTGCGGCGCCTCTGGTTGTGGAGGCGTAGGTAGCACAACATCTTCGGCGGTAGATGGAGAGCTCATTTGCACAGTGGGCCGACTAGGAGTAGGAGGCGGGGCGGTGCTCGTTTTTGGGGATAAGGGCCCCCTTTTTCCGGGCGGTCGCGGGTCCATACCTTTCGCCCTCTTCTCTTCTCCATTCGGCCTGGAGGGAAGCGTCAACGCCGAAAAGGAATCCAGTTGTTCCTCCCGTCCGAGACAAGGCTTAGGCTCCTCTCGGTGGGGTGCCTCCGCGGCTTCCCACGGAGGCCTCGGTAGGGGCTGACCATTTTTGCGAGCCTCAGCACTCGCCAAGTAAAAGGCAATTCGGCTCTCTGGGGTATCTCGGGAGGTTATAGGGTCGATTGGCATAGTCTGTTAGTACTACTCGAAATGAAACCTCGAAACCTAGGAGAAAACAGGTCATCTATCAAGAGAATTTACCCTGTAGCAGGGCTACTCTTACGTATACCCAATCGCTTCCTGCCCGGATCGGTCGCGCGCTGAATCCTCTTGTTGTAGTGATATGTTATGGGCTGTCGCTATATTCAGTTGCCTCTTCATTTATACGCTAGCCCCAGTACAGAAAAGTGCTGGATATACCCCTCATCCGAGGACCCCCGTCTCTGGGATATTACAATTGCCGAGATCCTCGGAGTGCCTTTCATGTATCGCTCTCCATCATCTCTTACGGTCCTGTTGTGCCGTCGTGATGTACCGTCAGTGGAGCTGCACGGACCCCGATGTCACGAGTATTCGACGCTACAATCATCTCCCCGAACAACGATGTCGCAGACCTGTCCCCTCGAGACAGAGCGGAGAGGTCGTACCGAGCTGCTGGGGGTATGAGCTCGCCAGGAGCAGGGTGATACTCCACGATAAGCTCGGGGCGCCCATCATCAAGGTGCACCGTAACAGAACGAACCACAGCCGGATTGAACACTATTCGTGAGGTCCCTCTGCCGTACATCGGTCGAAGCTCTATACCATCGAACATGTCGCGTATCTCGCGACCTTGGGTATCGCTCCGTTGACTCACGCCGCTCGCGCATACTCTGATCCCAACGGTTTTGAGATAGGAATCCGAGTTGAGTGGTCCAAGGATGGCGATCGGAACCTGTGAGCCGGTCAATCGGGTGACTCCGCTACAGAGGGTAGGACTGATGCGTTGAAGCACCTTTACGTGCTCACTAAACATCCACGGCTCAAGCTCGGGATAGAGTGCACCATCGTGTATGGATGGAATGTGAATCGTGCCTTTTTCTGTCTCGCACTGAGCAATCACGACGACCGTAGTGCGAATCACTGAGACCCCCTCCAGAGGTAGTCCCAGCATGCCCGCCCAGGCGTGCACCTTATTTTCCCTCCACGTCCAATCTCTGACGCCGAGGGAAGGGGCAAGCGACCTCTCAAGCTCCGACACAATCGCACCCGCGAGTGGGTAGTAGGCCTCTACGGTAATGTTTTTGAGTAAATCAAACATCGCGACGGATGCCGTGGCTCGATTCAATGCTCCTTCACGCCCCACAAACCGTTCAGGTTGAATGAGAATTGTTGGAGCAGTTCGCAAAATATTCTTGCGAAGATAGTCGCACAAGAGAAAGAGCACCTCAGGAGAAGCAGACCGAAGCCGCGCCATGACGAGATTTACATCTCTGTCTCGTGCACCGTTGTCGCTCTCGGGTGCGTCCTGAGGGGAAGGACGTGTGTTCGGTCTCGGTCTTTCATTCGGACGGTCCTGTTCACCCGAGTGCGACGGTTCTTGCAGTTTTTTCTCGAGCTCCTCCCACGCGCGTTGGACCACGGCGAAGAGCGCCGCTGCGCGCGTTTTATCGGACATTAAGGTCGAATCAGGGTGAAACGCTCTGGAGAGAGCCCGGAATCGGGCGCGTGCGTCATCGAGGGATGCGTCTGATGATACGTTAAGAATTCTGCGGCACTCTTGTTCCGAGGGTACGTATTTTACCCGGCTCATGAGGTCGCCCAGTCCCAGTCTTTCAATCCGTTGCGCTTCCGCCTCTGGGTTGATTCGGGGGGTTCCAGCGGCTCCGCGGGAAGAATGCTCGGTATGAGTTCCTGACATAGAGTGTTCTCCTAGTAGTTACAAGGGTCTCACATTGAGGTAGGTACGCGAGCCGTTTGGCGAATGTCCGAAGAATACGTGTCTCGTCGTTCAAACGTTTGGCACAGCTCTTTTCCGACCTGGTTCGCCCGAGGACAACCTCGATGCGAAAGAAAATGCTCTGAAGTGGTCTGCAGGGCCGCACGCAGGATGTGCATCCACATAATTCCGCTATCCGCGGTTACGACCAGTCAATACACCCACCCATAGCTTTTCACGGACTGCGTCACCTTGAGCTAGCAGGACGAAAAGAGGGCTCTCTCGGATCTCACGCTCGTTTGGGAGACGCTGCTCGTTTCGCTCACGCCAGATCTCTCGAATGTGTCTGAGCCACACTTTGTGGAGCGAGAGGCGTAAAACTTGAGTGGCGAGGCTGTGAGCGCCGCCATATTCGGCGAACTCCGACTCGTTTGAGGTAGGAATTTGCTCCGACGCGCTCACGCTCCCACCTGATTCGGTTTGTTCCGATATATCGTAGAGGTTGATGGGCTTAGTGCGGATCCGCTCAAGCCATGCGTTATACTGACGGTACCACGGTGACTCGTTGAGCTCGTTCAGTGCGGCCGCTGTCTGAGCGAACCCGGGGGATGTATCGTGACGGAGCACGCTCATAAGCATATATCTATCAAGGCTTAGCGAAGAATCCGGCTGTAACCGCAACCGGGCGGTTGCTCTCTCTACCTGTTCAAGCTCTTTGATGCTCGTTACCTGGTGCTCGTGTATGCAACCGTCGTGAAAAGCGAAGAAGGTCTCTTGCGATCGAAGCCAGGCGGTGAACTCCCTTGCGATCACTTGCTGAGGCTCTTGAGGGAGCGATTCGAACGCTGCAACGACCTTTTGGAGAGCGGGCGGATTGAGCGCTCCTTTGTTGAGGTAGGTAAAGAGCGTCTGAAGCGCCTCTCTGTGTGGCTCAAGGTGTGGACAGCGGGTATAGATGTCATCGACCACCGTGGAGTACTCTCCAGGTTTAGCTCTCTCGATGTCAGCGAGGACGTTTTTGAAATCCGCGGGATCCGCGCAGGCTCTCGCAAGGAAGATCGCTTCGCGTAGGTCTTTCTCATCCGAGGCAGAGGATTGCTTAACATGCAACATCAAAGAACGATAGTAGTCGCGAGTTCGCATGTAGTGCTCATCGTATTGGCTTGTGATGTTTCGGTCCTTGAGGTTCTCGTTGAGTAATCCTTGAATCTCTTTACCTATCTTGACTATCGCCTCGCGAGTTTCCGTGGAGCTATGAGGAAGGAGCCGTGCTTTCGGACAATCCATGACAAATGGCTGGAGGAGCTTTTTTAGGACCCGCTCATTTCCCCATAACGGTTGAGACTCCCCCGCGAGGAGCGTCTGAGCGGCGTGTTTATAGTGAAGTGGGCCTGTCTGAGAGATGATAGTGTCTACGTCTCGCTCGATCGTTCCTTCAAGGTTCACGACATCTTCGGTGCGTAGGCGGGTTCGTAAGTCTCCGAGTACTAAGATAGCCGGAAGCCTTAACCCCATGGGATAGGGGAACTCTCTCGATACTTCGGCAGTAGGGGTTGGTAAAGTGAGTGGTTTCTCTTCTTTTCCTTCTCTCATACGGGGCTCCTTAATAAGCTGGAAGCAGATGCTTCGGTATTTCCTAGGAGGGTAGCTGTCTCTCAAACGCTAACGTAGAGGGCTGGGTATTTGACCGGTCGGGGTTGCGATAGCCGGACAAAGTTGTGTGGAGCTATGACGAGAAGTCACATTCTTTGTGTCGAGCAGGTCCTCGCGGTGTGTAAAGTACTTATAGAGGGCGTATGCGGTCGCAATCCCAGCTGCCGCAACAACTCCGACTTGAATAGCCGTTATCCCAAAGCTGGCGCGAGAGAGTAATGAGAAGTGTTTCTCAATGACCGCCATGCATGCTTTCAAGAACGGCGCGAAGACGAACTTCTCTACAATAGGCTCGGTCACCACTGACGCCGCACGCCCGGGTCCATACTTTGCACAGAGGGCATCTGCGCCTATCCAACGAGCTACCCGTCAATACCGTCAGGCACCGCTGCGTCAGTAGCAACGCGTCCTGCTGATGTGCCCACCGCATCGATGAGATCTTTCGCCAACGACACAAAGAAATCTACAGACATTCCCCCTCGGTAAAAGCGTGTCTTTAAAGGGCCTCTTTTCTTAACTTACTTTACCATCCTCCACTGACCTGCGAAGTACCTAGGCGGACCTAGAAGGTCCGCGCTCCAAAGCACCGCGCCAAGCGCTTAGGAGCTGCCTACTTGCAACAGCAACACCGACCGTTACAAGCACAACGATTGAAAGCACCCGCAGCTCTGCTGCTATGAGAAGCCCCTTAGACATCCCTATATGGGCCTGAGCACAAAGCAGCCCGTACGCTATCTCCCGTATTCCGATATTTCCAGGAGTGAGGTTTATGTGAAAGGTCAATCTGTAGAGAGCATAAAACACGGCCAGTGTGGATAACGGCACCGGAGCTCCTATTCCCTCCAGCAGTATCTTAAACACCCCCGCCATAAGCAGAAACGACACGATGGCAATACCGTTGTAGGAGAGCATATACACGGGGTCAAGCAGCCCCCGCACGAGCTCATCGGCTACCTGCGAGAGCTTCTTCAAAATCCGTGATGGATGACGTATTCGAGTGAGAGCAACGTGCGCCACCAGAGGAGCGAGCAGAATACAAACACTCGCTCCGGCCAACACTACTGCAGCAGGAAAACCTCCTAACTCAAGCTCTGTTCCTAAGAACCAGAGCAAGGCTGCGGCAATGACAAAATTAAGTAGTGTGTCAGTCCAAATAAAGAAGAGGTTGGCTGATATGTAATCGGTGTACGACACACCGTAATCACGTTTTAGGGTTACGCCGCGATAGATACTCCCCATCTGTGGCGCCATATTGTTCATAAAGCGAACAACGACGAGCATCCGTATCCAGGTCAAAAGACCAAGGCGGCAGCGGCAGTGCTTCTCTATCAGAAGCACAAATCTCTGCGCATAGAGCACAAAATAGCCAACCAGAAGCCCTAGAATAATTAGTCCATCTGCAAGGGGCAGCTCAAGCGCCTGATACAGCGCGTCTCGATCGCGCACAATTGCGATCACCACAAAGACAGCGCTCAAGACTCCAACTATCCCCTGCACCCACGTACGAAGGACGCTCCTCGTCTTTGTTCGCACGACATCACCATCAACATCGCAAGCCTCGTGTGCAGAAAGATCTTGTTTCACGGTGCGTCTAGAATCAAAAACACATGGTGTTAGTTACTAATCTTTCTATCGCCAATCAGATGCGTGCTGGTCAAGGCATTCACGCAACGCGTTAAGGTCGATACCCTGCTTCGGTGTAAATACGGCCATTCGACCAACCATCGCCTCAAGCGATGCAAACTGCTCAACCACGGCGTAGTGCGGACGGCCCTGGTAATCATCAAAGAGAATCGTCCACGAGTTTTTATCAGCAAGGTGCAGGATCGTAGTAAGAGCACACCCCACACGGAAGCGGCCATCAACAAGGATCAGATCGGGTTGAAAATCACCCTGCTGCCAAGGCGAACTGAAATAAGCCCGCCACGCTGCAAGCCGGCGGGGCGTTAGACGGGTACTCACCGGCACCCCCCAACGTTCGGTCAGTCCGATATTGATGTATTTAAAATGCCGATTCGCGCCGCCGCCATCAAGACCGAGATCGAGTATCTTCTTCTGAACAGCGCGTAAAAAATATGGGTCAGAATCTACCGACACAAAACTCTTCCCCATGCGCGCTGCAAGAACAGAGGAACCACCAGCACCGTACTCTAAGAACGTAGACGCGTTGGAGAGCCTTTTAACAAAATACGGTGTACTCTCGGTATCAAAATGCGGCATGTCGGAGACTGCAAAGCCCTTGATGCGCTGAAGGTATATTGTGTGCACGAGGCGAGCTATCAAGCGTAGACTAGCCGGCAATCGCCTTTTGGGTTTCTCTACAACTCCTTCTGTCATTGGTAACACCTCTGCGGCTGTCATTGTGTTGCTCGCTCATCTGACTCTGTTGACGCGGGAAGTGTATATCGTTGCCTTGCGCCTTGTCCAACCCAGAGAGCTACTGGTGGGGGTAGATAATCCCCGCGGACCGTGATACGACCAGCTAGCAGCACGGTAGTGGTACCCAAACCCTAAAAAGCTCGAATATGCTCCCTTTTGTATCGATTATTGTTCCGGTTAAAAATGAAGTACTACGCCTTCCAAGCGTTGTCGGTGCCCTGCGATCCCTCACCTACCCCAAGGATCGCTACGAGATAATCATAGCGGACAACGGGTCAACCGATGGCACTCTCGAGATAGCGCGCTCACTTTCAGTAGTCGTGTGCCAACAGCCCTACGGTGGTTCATACGCCGCACGGAATAAAGGGATTAGCCTCGCACAGGGAGATATCCTGGCCTTTACAGATGGAGACTGCACCCCACAACCCCAGTGGCTTGATGCTGGCGTGGCTCGACTTTTAACCGGACCAGACCTCGTTGCTGGGGCTATCAACTTCACCTCTCGTAAGAACACGATAGACCATCGCTTCGATCGAAAATTCTTCCTTCAGCAAGAGCGCTGGGTACAAGAGAAGGGAGCTGGAGCAACGGCGAACCTCTTTGTTAAACGCGCTGTAGTTGAAGCAACAGGGGGCTTCTCTGAGCAGCTCTCGTCCGGTGGTGATTTCGCATTTTGCCGTGCTGCCGCTGCTGCTGGATTTTCGCTTGTATTTGAACCACAGGCGATAGTGGATCATCCAACCAGAGGATTATCTGCGATCCTTCGTAAAGCGAGACGCATCGGCTCGGGAAAGATAGAACGAATCTTGCACACCACCACAACCACCGGGCAGGTCATGCCGCAAAAGCAACAACTCAGAGCTCTCCTTTCCGGGGAACCTCTCGCTACACAGATCGGATTTTTCTTCATCTACCTAGCAGTATGCTACGCAGGTTGCGTTGGAGCTCTCTCCTACCTATTTCGAACAGCAACCGGTAGGCGCTTCCTCAGGGGCCAACGCAGCTATGACGGGCCTACGAAACCGCAACCGCCACCGCCACCGCCAGCAACGCGCTAATAGCTCTCTGCCTTCTCAACTAGCCCCCTTAGCTTTCGTAGGGCTTTGGCCTCTATCTGTCTAATCCGTTCGCGCGTGAGGTGATACCGCTGACCGATAGTCTCCAAAGTCTGAGGAGCGCCTCCGTTAAGCCCAAAACGAGCGATCAACACGTCCCGCTCACGCGGCCTTAAATCCTGCAGCTTGCCTCTTACCACCGCGTGATATTCAGCCTCGGCCAAAGCGCTTCCGGGTACTTCAGCATTTGGGTCAGCGACTCGCGCAACATCGCTTTCACCGGAAGCACGACCACTTCCGTCCTGATCATATACCCCATCGAGCGATACGGTCGCATTTGATATGCGTAAGAGTTTCTCTACCTGATCGACTTTTAAGTTAACTTCCTTCGCCAACTCCTTTGCCGTTGGCTGACGTCCAGTCTCTGCCTTGAAGAACTCACAAGCCCTATCAAGACGCCTAATGGCGTACACCTTTTGCGCTGGAAGAGAAACCGTAGGCACCTCTTTAAGGAGCGCGTCCTTGATCGCCTGCTTAATCCACCACGAACCGTAGGTCGAAAACTTTGCACTACCGGGTCTAAACTTACCGACAGCTTTAACAAGGCCCTTTGAACCCGCCATAAGGAGATCCTCAAGGTCCAAACCAAAGCCCTCGAATTCTCGGGCTATCTTCACTACGAAACGTCGATTGCTGAGGATCATCGTTTCACGAGCTTGCTCGTCTCCTGCTTGAACCTTTGCAGCGAGGTCCTGTTCTTGCGCTATCGTGAGCAGGGGATACTCCTCGCTGTTAACAAGATAGTGAGAGACGACAACCCCCATCTCTGGCCGCTGCGGCGGAGTAAGGGAAGCAAACAATGATGGTTGTTCGATCTGACGGGCGGTTTCAGGCTCGGGGATATCTAAGGGTTCCCGAGATATGTGTGAAGTGGGACTACCAGACGGCATAATTGAGAGAACATACTCACTTCCTAGCGCGGAATCAAACAAGTTTTCAATCCATCGACATCTCAAAAAGGAAAAGTAGTACCGTGGCGATCCTGTGCTGAGAACACTCGCAGCCAACGATAGCGGTCAGATGTGTAGTCCGCGATAAAAATACTCCCTTACTTTTCAAGTCGTACCCATGCAACAATATCGCATGACCTCTAGTAATTTCTTTTGTTATATGTTCGCTAGTAATGGAGAATCGTTTACTGTCGAATGCTTTGACACCCCCTCTTCGCGGCAAACTACTAAGGAGATCTTAGAGGGAAAATCCTACCCCCTCTTTCCATTCGTGTCTTCTGCAGATGTTATTTTTGATGTGGGCGCAAACGTTGGTGCGACCTCTGTGCGTTTTGCTTTAGCCTTTCCTATGGCCAAAATATATTCGTTTGAACCTGCGCCAACTACGTATGAACTGCTTCAAAAGAACGCCTCGCACCATCCGCACGTAACGCCCCTCAACGCCGGTTTTTATAGCGAAACAAAGAAAGCCAATCTGTTTCGCTCTCAAGTCGACTCTGGCACAGCCTCAATTGGGAAAAGCTACGTCAACAGCGATTCTTACGACACGGTGCAGCTCTACAATCCCGCTGAATGGATGAGTAGTAATGGGGTAACGCACATCGACATACTTAAGATCGATACGGAAGGATGTGAAGTTCCAATATTACTAGCTCTCAAAGAGTTCATCCCCCGCATGAAATTAGTATACTTTGAATATCATAGCGAACAGGACCGTCGTGCGCTCGACGAGCTTCTTTCGCCTACTCATATGGTGTGCAGTGCGCGCTCGGAATGTGGGCACCTCGGAGAGATGGCTTACGCACGCAAGGATCTAGAACCATCTCACGGGGAACTTCATAAACGAGAGATCAAAATGCCCCGGGGCTAGTGTAACCTAGCCGGGTGGGAGCCCCAACGAGAGCGAGCGAAGCAAGCTCAGGACCCCATATCACCACTGCCGATACGAATAGAGCGAGCGAAGCAAGCTCAGGCACTAGAGCCGTATCCCGGACAAGAATGAGGAGACAGGTGCAGGTGCAAGAGGAAGAGAAGGAGGAAGATAAGGAGCAGTACTCACGACGAGAGCGAGCAAAGCAAGCTCAGGCACCCTACATCACCACTGCCGATACGAATAGAGCGAGCAAAGCAAGCTCAGGCACCCTACATCACCACTGCCGATACGAATAGAGCGAGCAAAGCAAGCTCAGGCACCAGCGGGGTGAAGCCCCGATCAGGGGCGAGAGGGGCTGCAGGCCCCTTGGCCAGAGCGCCGAGCGGGAAAAAATGGAAGCGGGGGTGGGATTTGAACCCACGACCTCCAGGTTATGAGCCTGACGAGCTAACCGGGCTGCTCTACCCCGCACCGAGACTTGGAACGAACGTCCAAGGTAGCAGACAATACACGCCTCTTGCGGTTAGAGCAAGCAAACCCCGTAAAGTTATGAAGATACTCAGCGACTTTATCGATTATCCGAGCGCTTACGACCACCACCGCCGAAACCACCCCGAGAGCCCCCTTTTGAAGAACCTTGCGGTGCCTTACGGTTGCGCTTAAAACGAGCACGATTTCCCCCAAATGGCCTATCCGGTCTACCCTCGGGGCTCTGCCCAGAAGGGCGCCTTGCCGGCCTCCTCTCTGGTCGTATTTCACTATTAGAGCGCCCCTCTGTTCGAGGTCGCTCGCTGTATCGTCCCCCGCGCCCACCGCTACGCTCACGTTCGCGCTCTCCACTGCGACCAAACCTTCCGCGCTGTTCGGGTTGCTCACGACGAGAGACTTGCCGATTCGGCCGCTCGCGCTCAACAGGAGGACTAACCTCCTTAGGACTTTCTACGACAACGTCCTCTGGCTTAAAGGTCAAAACCTTGCGACGCGCCTGCTCATACTCTTTGTCAGTTAGCGCTCGCACCTGACCGACTTGAAGTCGTCCCAACTTAAACGGCCCATAGATTACTCGCTTGAGCTTCATGACGGGATGACCGACCTTTTCAAAAAGCCTGCGAACAACACGGTTTCGTCCCTCTGTAAGGGTAACCTCGACCCAGGTAGTATTGGCATCATTGCTCACAACTGACGCTGTAGCTCTCACCATGCCATCAGAGAGTCGAACTCCGCGCGCGACTTTGTTGAGCACAGTATCACCAACTGAACCCTCAACGCGCGCATGGTAGACACGCTCAAATCCGTAACGCGGATGCATCAGTCGTTCAGCTATCTCACCGTCGTTAGTGAGCACCATTAACCCAGTAGACTCCCAATCGAGCCGACCAACCGGAAAGTACGACGAGTATTTCTTGGTAAGAAAATCAGCTACGCTGCGCCGACCCTCAGGGTCGCTCAATGTAGAGACCACTCCACGTGGCTTATTAAGAAGTAGTATTCCCTTAGGGGCAGCGTGAACGGGCTTTCGGTTAACCTCTACTTTATCGGTCTCGGGATCTATCCGCCGTCCCAGGTCTGTTACGACCTGTTGATTGACGCGGACACGCCCCTCTGTCATGAACTGCTCCATCTTTCGACGGGAACCAACACCACACTCTGCAAGAAACTTTTGAAGACGCACGCCTGCCATAGCTCAAACCCTTTAATATCCTTAGGGAAGCCCGTCACTCTACCCTGAGCTGTAGGTATGCGTCAAAGCGGGCGCCGGCGGCCTATCGCTAGCACCCCGCAAAGGACCGTTTAGGGCGCTTACTTGACGTTATTGAACAACGCTATGCAGTGGCACTTCCCCGGCCTGCACCTCTACCGCCACAGAGTCTTGGCCCTGTAACGGCACCTCAGGCTCTTCAACCACAGAAGCCTCGCCATCCTCATCTGCCTGAGCCTCACCCGGCTCCTGAGCTATCGCTTTAAGGTCTCGCATAGCAGGCAACGCAGAGAGCGAGCTCAATCCGAAAACCTGCAGAAAATCCTCGGTAGTGCCGTAGAGAGCTGGCTGCCCGACTGAAGCTTGATACCCCAGTATCTTGATTAACTTTCGCTCAAGGAGCGTCTTGATCGTCGGGGCAACATCGACCCCTCGAATCTTATCTACCTCGCTCTTAACAACCGGCTGTTGGTACGCAATCACTGCCAACGTTTCGAGAGCTGCCTGCGAAAGCTTACGCGGCTTAACAGCCATCAGAGAACGAACCTGATCAGCAAAAATTGCCTTTGTTCGGAGTTGTAACTTCTCAGCTACGACAACCACCTCAAGTCCACAATCCTCGCCCGAGTACCGTTGCTTGAGGCGCTCTGCTCCTTCTTTAATGCGCGCTTTAGGGATGTTCGACACCTCTTGAATTCGCGCCAACGAGAGCGGCTCGCCGCTTGCCAGTAGCAACGCCTCGAGCAGACCAGTTACCTGAGCATCCGTTAGCTCAACAACAGGCGCGGCATCACCAGACGGAGTATCACCAGACGGAGTAGCCTCTACAGTCGAAGACTCTGCCACAACTTCCTGCTCAACAACGTTCTCTTCGGTCATACAGCAATCCTTAAGCAGTTTATGTTATCTGTCTCACGCCCTAGCAAATGTACTACGCAGCTACCTCGGTTACCTGCCCAGCAGACACTTCATCCTGCCCACCGGCAAGATCTGCGCTCTGTTGCAGGTCTACTAGGCGAATCGTTATCTCTGTCTTAGGACCATCCTGTGCAACGGAGATCATCCGACGACGACACAGCTCGAGTAGAGCACAGAACACCCCTATCGCGCTGGCTCGGTCGGGGACATTTTGCAAGAGAACAGAGAAGCTTGCTTCACCGCCAATGCTGCGCAACGAATCGACAACCGATCGCATGCGCTCAACAACTGACATTGAATCGATAGTGATTGAAAGCGTTCGCCCACGCTCTCCCATCTTGGTGAGAACCTTTTGAAAAGCATGCACCAACAATTCAGCTTGGTGATCAGCAAGCGGAATAAGCGACGGGTCAATCTTGCTACCCTTCACAGGAGCAGCGAACACGTCGTGTCCGAGACATGGACGCGCCGCTAAGTCCGCTGCGGCAGCGCGGTACGCTTCGAGCTCGCGCAGCCGCGATAGCAGCTGTTCGTGCGGATCGATCAGTTCTCCGTTCTCGTCGGGCACCAACTCAACAGGATCGTTCAATAGAACGCTAGCTTTAACTGAGAGCAGCGTAGCTGCGATGACGAGGTACTCAGCCGCTATCTCCACGTCGTAGTACCGTAGGGTTCGGATACACTCCAGATACTGCGCAGTAACCTCAGAAAGAGAGACCTTTTCGATCGGCAACTCGCGCTTCTTCACCAGATGCAGCAGTAGATCTATAGGGCCATCGAAGAGATCGAGCCTGACTTCGAAGAAAGATGTGTGCTGTTCAAAATCTGCCATACGCGGAATAGTTTAAGTTACTTTAACTTCTCGCGTTTGTCTATGCTGCTTTGCCAGCTCATGCAACATAACCGTTGTAGCCTGGGACACGTTGAGAGATGACACCACCCCCAACATCGGAATATAAACATGAAAATCGAGGCTCTCCTGAATAAGGTGCTGCACCCCCTCGCCCTCGGACCCCATCACGATGACACTCTTTTGAGGAAACTCGAAGCTATCGAGCGAGGCCGCTTCTGGGGTAACCATAGCGCCAACGAGCCACGCCCCAGCCCCCTTAAGAGCCTCGAGAGCGCGATGCAGATTAGAAACCGGGCAGAGGGGAACCAATTCGCTTGCGCCAACACTCACCTTAGAAACAACCGGACCAACTGGAGCTGCCCGATTCTTTGACCAGATCACAGCGTCCACTCCAAAGCACTCAGCCGCGCGCAGAATAGCTCCGCTATTCTGCGGATCAAGCACTCCATCAAGCGCAAGAATCCTCGCAAAAGGCTGCTCCCGCACCAGCTCAACAAGATCATCCAGCTGCAAAACCTCGCGGGGGCGAACGCGAGCCACAAACCCTTGATGCGAGTCCGAATGCACCAATGCATCTAACTCCCTACGTGGCACGGCCCGCACCTGAATATCGCTCTCGCGACACTGATCAATCAGCTCCCCGCGCCGATCGACTCCACCGCGACCACCCTCCTCACGCGCCTCTGCAACATACACTTCGAGAATGCGCTCTGGAGAATGTTTCAACACTTCCGCCAAGCAATTTCTCCCCATCACAAAATCCCCTATCGCCGCGTTTTTTGGACGATCCATCCCGCCCTCGCGGGGGCGTTGATGTCGCTCAGGCTGGTGGGGGTGGGGTCGATTATTGCGCTGCCGTGCAGTTGTTTTACGAGGGTGAGACATAAGGGAGCAAAGGTACAATTTTTGAGACAGGAAACAAACCGAGGGTTAATGTTTTTTTACTCTAGTGCGATCTCCTGTTGTTCCTTATACTTACCTAACAAACCACTTTTTTCGTGAGAGTTTTAAGGCTGTCTGGGTAGCTCCGGCATCCAAAAACAACGAGGGTAAGACACTAAGGGTCATAGCAAGGTTTATTTTTGTACAGGCACCATGCTCCCAAAGCCAGCTTTTAAGTACTCCGAAGCTCTCCGTCAGGCTCCCCTGCAGTTCAACGCTACTGAGCAGATGGAGCCGACGCCCAGGGCTGCCGAAGCCGTTATAACCTGCCCCGAATGTCTTACGTCGTTCGCCGTAGAGCAGCAGGTGCTTCGGGGTACAAGCAGCCCAAAGTTCCACTGCTCAAAATGCGACTCAATCTTCTCGGTGGCGCTTACCACCACACCTACAAGAACGGTAGAAAACCCTTTAAGCTCGGCGGAAAACGTGCCTCAATCCGCGCAAAGAAGAGCCCCTTCAAACCGTATGGGCTACCCTCAAAGCTCAGTTCGAGCATCAGACTTCTCAATCGGCACCAAAGGCCCTGACGAGCGCTCATTAAGCTTCTCTGTGCCCCAACATCAAACGCCCGCGCACGAAATCTCGATGACGCCACGCTCCGGAATCTCGCTGCTTGAGGTATCAGGTGAAGAGCTCGACGGAATGTTTGAAGCTCTGCCATTCGTTAGTGACGAGGCCGTTCCTCTTCCCAACTCCCCACTCGCGGAGAGTGCACCAATCGATAACAGAGCAAGCGTGACAGAGAAGCTTTTCAGCGGAGGTTTTGAAATAGCTCCTCCAAGCAAACAGCTATCAACACCACAGCAACCGGTACCCCGAGCACAACCTAAGCCGACGCACGCGAACGAGCCTCGAACCGCTACCACTACTACTAACAATAGACAGGCTCAGCCTGAACGCATCGACGACGAAACATTTAATCAGGCCCTAGAGGCCCAACGCGGCATTCTTCAAAGGGGATGGCACAAGCTCTCTACTCGCAATCGCAGCCTAATGGTCATGGGAATACCCCTACTACTTACGCTCGGCTCATTGCTACTACTCACCCCTCTTACAACACTCAGCCCACAGTCGATTGGCGCGCTTATTGAGACCGCAGCGACCTCTATTATCTCGAGCCCCATATCGCAAACCCCACCAAGCTCGCTTGCAATCAAAAATGCCTCGCTCAGGTTTGTTCGGACCCGATCCAACGAGTCTCTAGCGGTTATTAGCGGAGAACTCGTCAACACTTCAAACTCAAAGATATCAGGCGTAAATCTTGAGGCGCTCGTCTTTAATCGACGCGGCGAGATGCTCGCCTCCTCTCGAGCCCAGCTTCACTCGGCTCTTGCGAAAGAGAACGTTACCGACCTGAACTTAACAACGGTTAGAAAGTTTCAAAATTCTCTCAACGCACGGAGCGCATCTATAGGTGGAGGCGAGACCGTTCCGTTCACGATCGCCATTTTGAATGAATCTGTATCAGGGGGTAACAGCGAAGATCATCTACTCGACCTCACAAGGGTTAAGTACTTCTCTGCCAGGGTATTCTCGGTTAACTAACCTAACCTTCCTGCTTTGTGGAGGACTCCTGCTTGTCGTTCTTAGGGGTGATGTCCAGTTCGGTGCCTTCCTTGTAGGAACGCTTGAAGTTACTGATAGCCTTACCCAACCCAGATCCAAGCTCTGGTAGCCTCTTTGTGCCAAACAAAAGCACTACTACAACTCCTATGACGCCGATCTCCCACGGGCTAAGCATGGTATAACTCCAATTAGGTACAACACGAGCAGATCGCAACTCTGTCACTTACCGTGTTCGTCTGATAACCTTACGCCATCACATGGCTATCGGCAAGTCCACCCCCCTCGACCCTTGGCAACATCTTGGGCTCGCTATCTCGCTCTTCCTTCACCTCGTAATCCTAGGGGTAGCACTGCTTTCACCTAGACCCAAACCTGCCGGCCCTGCCGTTGTTACAGTAACGATAGAACCCCCAACAGTCATCCAAAAGCGCGCGGCGCCTGAGCCGCAGATCGTTTCCCAGCCGAACAACACGGCAAATAAACCTCCGCCTCCCCAAACCCTTAAACTAGCTGACAAGGATTCAACAACAGAAAGGGAGCAAATTAAACACGGGGCTGAGGGCGGAAAACCGGGCGAGAGTGCGCCCGATACTCACAAGTCCTCAACTGAAAAAGAAACCACCCGCAGCACCACTAACCCCACAGATTCCCCAGCTCGAAGGTCGAAACAGCCTGCACCACGACCTGCTCACGCCACAGATTCCCTACCCGCCCCTTCTGGGAGCCAAGCACTTCCGCTAATAAAAGATCTCAAACTTGACGATGCAACGCTCCAGCAGCGTTTCGGCTCAACCACATCACAAAACAAGGAGCAGAGGTCGGTTGAACGAACTCAACCTTCCGATTCACAGTATGCTGCGTTCTCTCGCCCCCCTGGCTCAGGTGCTGCGTTTCTCGGAAACGGTGGGATTAGCGACCACCTCCCACATTTACCCGACGGAGACATTACGCTGCTAAACGCCAAGGCAAATACATACGCTGGATTTGTGAGGCGAGTCGCTGTTCAGGTTTTTGGGCAGCTACGCGCCCAAGGTTGGGAGAAACTCAGCATGCGCGAGATCCAAGCCATGACCGATGACGCAACTATTGAAGCAGTACTCTCTCCTGAAGGGAACTTTCTCAGAGCTACCATACTGGAGCGCTCGGGAAGCACCCCGTTTGATAGCGTTGTAAAACTCTCAGTGAGTCAGGGCGCACGCGATCCCAACCCGCCACCAGGGGCGCGCGCGGACGACGGTCTGATTCATTTTATCTTTAAAGCTCGGAGCTGGTCACAGATAGGGACGGACCGCCGCACAGGAGCTGCCGTCGAACACCGTTGGCTCCTTTTGGCTACCGGACTTGAGTAAGAGAGCACACTCAAGTAGCTGAAAACAGGAACACTCAGCCACCTGTTAGTGCACATCTTGTAGAAGAAAAACCATAACTATGTATGATAGAGGGTGGGTAAAAGACCGATGAGTGACCGCGGCCACAATCTGCAGACCGAACCCATGGCGAATGCTGAATCGTTCGACCTCTCGGAGTTGCGTGGCCTGAGAGAGCCGATTCAGCAACTCTCCGATTGCTCTGTAAATCTCTCGCAAGCATCGATCCCGGGCAACAACATTCACCGCGTCACTTCCGAAAAACGCGGGCGATCCTCATCTGATTCTTTAAAACAAGTTTCAGCTCGTGGGCTACTTCCTCCTCGTGTTCTCAAAGCTTTCAGCGCAAGAAATGTTAAGGCTCAGCGAGGTGCTCGTAACGGCATCTTTACCAATCCCTACTACCGCTATCATGGAGGGGTCTTTGCTCGGCTTATAACGTTCCTTGCAAACCTCCTTAAGGCTTTCGAACAACTACTGCTCGGAGGAATCCGAACAACTCCGGCAACCACCAAGGTGATTGCTCCCCAGTCTCGACAAAAGGTGACCACAGACACAAAAGAGCGAATCGAAAGAGAGCGGCTAATCAAACTTGAGCAAAAAAAGAAGCGCTTACTAATCCATCGCTCGCAAGATTAGCCAACGCGCTCTGACGCCGCGGATGCCTGTAGAAGTTCAATCTTCGTTGTAGTCGGCCCCTGAAACATCCCGCTAATTATTGAGGCAAACAGCCGATGCCCTGCGTCACTGAGCACCCCGCTACAATCGGGCCCAGATGCGATAAAACAGGGATTCTTATCTCGTGTTAAATCAAGTATTCTTTCCCCCACATCAAACACCTCAATACCACGGGATAAAAGCTCTCGCTTGAGAGACTCGTACACGAACTGCCCACGCGCAACACCTAACACAACCTCAAATGGTTCAGGCGCTAGAGCTATGACCGGCTCCTGAGAACGCTGCTTCGCCTCAACAACAAAGCGCTCGATTATACCGACCGTCACCTGCAGAGCCTTGGATGAATGCGACGGATCGTAAAACTCGAGCCACTCTGGCCTGCGATGCATCCTTGCCTGCAGCTGTTGCGACAGGAGAAGCTTGCCGACCGCAAATGTATAAGGAAATGTAGCTTCAATGACACCACTTACTCCCCCAGGAAGAAAGTACTCGTAGGGCAGAATCAGCCCAGGAGAAAGAATCAGCTCAGTCGCTCGCTCCGGTAAGACTCGCGGAGGGGGAACATACGTAAGCAATCCCTCCTCAAAAACGAAGCGCGGTTTCATCTGCAACGCAGTATTGGCAGACAGCAGATTTCGAAATTGATTTACATTTCTCCTTATATCACCTGAGAAAAAGGTGAGCACTACAACGGGAGCGATATCAGCTCGATTAATTGAATATCTCAGGTACGCTTGATCCGTCCCATATCCGGCGACCCCGTAATTTGCGACTCTGCATCCAAGGTGCTGCGATAGCAATGCACTCCATGTCTTCTCATCTGAAACCTGAGCACCATACGCGAACGTACCTCCGTAAACAGAGATGCAGACCTCGTGAGGAGGCGGAAAAAACGGGTCTACCCTTGCCCCGTGCTCGTCAAAATCGTGCGCCAAAGCACGTTTTGAAGGCCAACCTAAGATCGGGTCCTGATCGTTTCCAGAATGGGCGAATTGTTGCACAGACGGAGGATGGTAAAGGAGATTCCGTTGCACCAGTGCCGTTGCCGCACCAAAGGCTATAGCTTCCATGAGCGCAGCGCATGCGCACAGTGCTGCTGCTACTCGTCCGGCGAGACGAAAACCACCCCTTACGCTAGTAGAAGAAACCTGGGGCTTGAGCACTCGTAAAATTGTCATCAGGGAGAGGATAGCGCTCATTCCGAGACACCCCCCTAACGCAGCACAGGGAACCTACTGCTGCTGATGCTACACGACTCTAACTCTGCCGCTGAAGCTGTCCGAGATTCAAACCGTGTACCACCAGCAGAAATGCTCCTATCAGCATCGTTGAAAGGTACGAAATAGCGTGAGCTACTAACGAGAATGCCTGCGAAACCTCAAGGGGATAATGAAAGAGAGCACATGCAGCAACACATCCGATTTGAAAAACACCAATAAATCCGGGTGCTGATGGAATAGCTATCGCTAGAGCTACAAAAACTCCAACGACAGCACTCAGAAGTAAAGTTGGCTGACCTGGGAACATCAGCAGTATGGCAAAGAATTGAAGGTAAGCTGTTGCCCAGACAATCGCTGTCAGCACAACAACTACGAGCAAGCGCTTCGGTGTTTTTACCACTGCGGCTCCATCAATCAGATCACGCACGAAGCCAACGACAAGACGCTCCAGTTTCTCGGGTAGAAATGCTGCCATGCGCTCTACTGTGGATCTGATAAAAACGGGGAAAAGAGAGCTACAGGCGAGAAATGCCACTAATGCAAGCGCCATTACTCCAAGCGCGTATGCCCCTTTAACAGCTTCATCCGGCACGTGCGGTAAGAAGGGCACAATCATCGCAAAGGTTAGGAGCACCGCCGAGAGGTCAAAGAATCTCTCAATAACCACCGAGACGAAAGCTGCTGAGAACGAGTAGCTAGACCACTTCGTCAGTACGAGTGGACGAACAAACTCACCCGCTCGCAGCGGGAGAATGAACGATGCAAAGGCCCCCAACATCATTGAATCAAAGAGAGTCCGTATCGTGGGAGGATGTTCTGCGGTTGCAGGTAACAGGTAACGCCATCGAAGCGACCGCACAACGAGGTGCAAAGCCAAAAAGAGCGTGAGAGGAATTAACGGCCATACGGAAAGAGATTTGAGAGTGAGCCATATCTTACTAAATTCAACGCCGCGAAAAGCGATGAACAAGGCGACAAGACTTACTAGGACGCTAACAAGTACCTTTGCTGCTTTCTTCACGCTGCGGCACCCCTTACAGGGCATACTATCGTGCAGTCATTCGCAGTTCTTGCTTCGCCCGACAACCAACTTCCCAGTTCCTCTTCAACGATAGCTGTCATGCCATCAAGCCACAGCGGGTGATCGTTGATGCACGGGGCCGCCGCATAGTTATGGCCTCCCGCCTCCTCGAACTGCTCACGCCCTTCGTTTCCTAATTCATCGAGCGTCTCAAGACAATCAGCGGGAAAGCCAGGAGCTGCTACAACAATGCTCGTCACTCCACTGTGCCCAAGCTCTTCAAAGGTCTCATCTGTATACGGTCGCAGCCAGGGATCGCGACCAAAGCGCGACTGAAAAGTGTGCATCACCTTATCCTTGCTGACGGAAAGCTTAGGAAGGAGCGCAGCTGTTGTCTCGAGGCACTGACAACAGTATGGGTCACCTTTCGTAACGTATTTCTCAGGTACCCCGTGATACGAGAGGATCACGCGCTCGGGTTCCCACCCGAGGCCAGCGATGAAATCATTGGTAACTTTTGCAACGGCCTCAACATATCGCGGGTGCGCAAAGTAGGGCTCTGCAACTCGCAGTGTTGGCACCCACCTACGCTTGAGCAGATGCGGAAACACCGCGTCATAGGTGGACGCAGTTGTTGCGGCTGCATATTGCGGATACATTGGGAAAAGCAGGATCTTTGAGCATCCTTTTTCAATCAAACGATCGAGCGCACTTTCTATACTTGGATTGCCATACCGCATCCCAAACTCTACTTCGATATTGCGATGGCGCTTCTGGAGTCGCTCAGCCAACCCTTCCGCCTGACGACGGGTTATGCGTAACAACGGGGAGCCCTCCTTATCATCCCACACCCGCTTGTAGAGCCGTGCGGACCGACGCGGTCGCGTCACAAGAATGATGCAGTTAAGCAACACCCACCACAAAACGCGATTCACCTCAATTACCCGACGGTCTGAAAGAAACTGTCGCAAGTATCGACGCAGCGCCGATGGCGTCGGTTTATCAGGAGTCCCGAGCTGAGCAACGAGAACACCGATCTTATCCTTAGAACCCCTGCACCCAAATTCGCACGCTGCTTTATCCATCGCTTCAACACCCACCTAAACGCGGTTACGCTACCGCGGTCGAGCAATAGTTGCAACGAGCGGCTACCACACGCCCGCGCGCGTTTCCCCCCCGCATTTTCTCAGAGACCGCGCGGTAATATTTTTTTTGTTATTTTCCCCTTTGCGCGCAACTTTTGTCCTGCCTGCCCGAATGTCCTGTGTAGGTGGCAACGGAAGGTGCCGGGCACAGTGTAGTCGAGGTCCCGCCCGGTACCGTGCCGTTGCTCCTGCGCGG
>JBIKKT010000093.1:0-6396 GCA_044360195.1 Bdellovibrionota bacterium
CGCGACTCCTTGCGAATAGCTGCCTTCCCGTTAAGCGCTCCCAGAGCATTCAAAGAGTGCCTAGCGTCGAGTGGTGCTGAAAAGAAGCGCCCTTGCCAATTAAGTCCGGTGCGGTTGAATCGATAATAGTCCCCGCAAAACGGCAACCGACTCCTGGTCATTAAGTGCACTTAGAAGCTTTGCGATGCTCTGATGTGGCGCAAGCCGAAGCGCTGCTCTTAGTTCTGGCCTGACTGCATCGGCTTGGCTAATGGTAAGAAGTTCCAGGCCAGCTGGAAATGCGGGCGATACCACAACTGAACCTTCACGCAGAACACGTTGCAGATGCTCTTTATCGCCACCAGCACAAACCGCTTTGAAAAAGAGCCCTTGATAAGAGGCGTCCGCGCAGGAGATAGCTAGTTCTGTAACTCGCGGTAACGCTGCGGTGTCACTCCAGGCAGCGCGTAAGAGCAAGAGTCGATAATCAGGGCCGCTGCCCTCGATAAATCGCTCTGTAGTGCTAGCCAGAAACGAGCGCGTCTCCTCGTCGATGGGGGTCTCTGCAAGGTACTGAAAAACCACGCCAAGGAATTCCTGATGATCGAGCTCAATTTCACCGATTTTTGGAATCTCTCGTGTGCACCGCAGAAGCAGCTGGCGCAAAGAATCACTTTCAAGTGCAGCAACCGCACGCACAGCCGCGGTTCGTAGCTGGTACGACTCTGATAGATTACCGGCCACCTTCTCTAGTAGTGAGAGCGCCTCTGGGTCTGCACACTCTACTAGCGATAGTATAGCAGCCTTGCGAAGGTCAGGCGCCCCGCTCTGCCGCACAGCTAGGGCTTTACATTCGCTAAAAACTTCCGTCAGCCCCGCACGCGCGCAGGTGAGAAGTAAAAAAGCCTGCATGCGTGGATCGCGCAGCCACAAGACGGTAGTGCGACTGCGATAGAGCTGCAGTAAGTTATCAACCCCCTCACGCCCACCTGATTGATACAACAACCCGACCTCTCGCAGCATCAGGGCTCTAAGCTCTTGCGGAGTCTCAGGTGCTGAAATGAGCGTACTTGAGCTACGCTTGATGTGGCCGAGCAGTTCATCTTTTACTTTGCGTAGTTCAGGAAGAGAGCTATCTAGCTCCTGAGCAAGGGTGAGTAGCCCCTGAAAAGCGGTGCGTCGCAGCAGCTCAGGTGCCTCAGAAGAGAGCCACAGATCTTTAGCGGCGGTTAATCGTTCCCTGTATTCAAGCCGGGCATCTGCAAGCAGCTCTCGAAGCTCTGCGACCCCCATCTGCTTGCTGATGCGAGGATTCTGCATAGCTTCCGCCGCAGTAACAGAAGGGGCACAGAGCAGCGATAGAGAGGCAAGTGCCACTGCCGTGTTCACGTGCGCTGCATAAAAAGACGATGTCTGGCCCTTTGTCAGCATCGGTCTACTCCGAGTATTTTGCGCTTAAGATCACCGGCTGACAGCCCCCGCTCGCGCTGCATAAGCATGCGCTGACCCCGACCACTGGTGAGCGAGAACTGCCGCTGCATACGCGCGTCAGCCTGTATCCCAGCTGCCTCTAGGTCATCTACTGCCGCTTGAGCCTGATGGTGAGCCTTGCGGCGCGGTGAGAGATTCAGAGACGAGAACAACATAGGTTGGAATCTACCGCGCCCGGTTATGAAATCAAGCTTCTTAGAACGGTGTAATAGAAGCCCGCTTTTTGAGCTAAAAAGAGGGGTTAGAGCTATGAAACCTCTGAATAAGTACACATAAATCCAATGACTTGCAGATCTATAGAAGCAATGGTGAGAGGCCCTATGACACAACTGAATCCGTCATATCTATCGACTTACTTCCCATTCTTCCTCTTCTTGCGTCGGTGGAATGCTCAGTTTTAGCCCCTCACGATTCTCGCTGTTTGGTTGACGTGGAATGGCTGCGCGCTGTGGCTGAGATGAATAATTAGGAACAGCCCTTAGGTGCCCTTCGACAAGCTCCCTCGGAAGCTCAAGACGGATTGCAACAGCGGTGGATTGATCTTGGCGAGACCTTAAGCAGCCAACTTCAGCGGCGCATAAGCCCCGCCCCTTTTTACTGCGATCTCTCCTCCAAGGGCTGCAATCATCTTTATAAAGGTCTTAAGAGTCATGTTCTTGTGTTTCCCAGAACGAACACTTTGAACGACAGAAGGCGCTACCCCTATTTGCTTCGCCAGTTTTCTCACAGAAACGTTATCTTCTGCCATCATTGCGAGAATGAGTTCAGAAAGTACAAGTTCGCCTTACTCTTTCTGAAAGAGCTTTCGAAACTTTGGATTCTCCATCTCTTTTTCGTAGGTGGATTTAGTATTAGCGCGCTTTTTCATAATAGGTGCCTCTCTAAACCCTTATATCTTCGCAATAATCCAGTTTATCACACAAAGAAAAAAGGGTAGCGTCCCCTTTTCCCCGAATCAGCCTGCATGCTCAGGCGCTACACGTGGGACAAAGCAAAGCAGAAGCTCCAACACTACAGGAGAAGAACACCGGAAGCCTCGGTGCTCTACCAGATTGTGTACCACTCCAGGGAAGACCTACAGTTCCAGTGGGAGGAGCGATTCCAGCACCAGTATGGGTGCTTACGCGATGCGGTGTTAAAGACCTTCGACGAATATCTTAACTGCGGAATCCTCGCTCACGGAGCTGCCCGCGTGTATTGCGATGGCTGCAAGCACTCGCTCCTTATCGCATTCTCTTCTGTGGTGAGCCTGTCGAACCATGCAAACGTAGGGGGGTGTGCCCTTCTTGTGGAGCTAAGCGAGCGGTGAAGTTCGCAGCTTGTCCGACGAAGCCTTGGCGAAGTCGGAAGCATATCTACAACGAAGTCATCGAGAACGTCCCCCACGGCTCGACTGAGCTCGCCGAAGTCCGCCACACCGTCTTCACCATCCCCAAACGCTTGCGGGCCTTCTTTAAGTACGACCGCAAACTCAATACCATCCTCTTTCGCGCTGCATGGGGCGCTCTGTCTCAGGTACTCGGAATCGACGAGCGTGAACTCGCAGCTATCTTTACGGTGCAGACGGCAGGCGAGGCGCTCAACTATCATCCTCACCTTCACGGACTCTTGGCAGATGGCTACTGGAAAGACGGTACCTTCTGCAGATTCACTGAGGTAGACCTCAAAGCTATCGAACAAGCCTTCGCTGAACGGGTACTCGCCGAGCTCCATAAGCGAGAGCTCATCACTGACGATGACATAGCACAAATTCTCTCGCAGTATTGCCTGGGGTGCTTGTCCGCCGTAGCCTCCGGCGAAGGCGGAACCCATTCCACGACAAAGAAAGCGAGCAGTTCGTCGCTCGCTACATAGAGCGTTCGCCCCTCTCTCTTGAGAAACTCTCAATACAAGATGACATCGTTACCTACACCACTAAGGACGGCGCGGCTCATGAGTTTGACGCGCTTGAGTTTTTGGCAGCGCTTTCAGTTCATATTCCGAAGACCTACGAATCCATCACCAGGTACTACGGACGGTACTCCTGTAGGCGTCGTGGTGAGCGCGCTAAGCTCGCTACTCCTCCAGATGAAGAAACCGAGAGCGACTATCGAAGAGACTTCGGCGAGCGCTCGACCGAGCTCGCGCCGAGGTCTCAGTCGAGTCGAGTTCCGTAAGAGCAGTTGGGCCGCCTGCATAAAGCGCATGTACGAAATAGACCCCTTAGAGTGCCCACCCTCGGCCTGACTTCGACGAGCTCAGTCGAGTCGAGCTCGGGTCGAAGGCAAATGCAAAGCACAGATGCGTATTATCGCCTTCATCCAAGACGAGCACTCAATCAAGGACATCATGAAGGCTCAAGGCATCCCAGACTTCCAAGCACCTCCTCCTCTCCTTAAGTTCATCGACACTACCGAGGCTATGGTTCGACAGGCTCACCACAATGTCGATGAACTCCCCTCCTACGACTCCTTTGACCCGGCGCCAGGGGACTTCTAATTTCCGCTTCCATCGAGACGGGAATGGGGAGGTCTAGCTTACGGGAAGCCTCTTGGCCGAAATTCGGGCAATTGGCGGCAGAGAGGCCCTGCAATGCTGCAAGAAAATCCTCCATCCCCATTTAAAAAACCGATAATCACACCACTTCGGCACACCTGCCTGCTTATTACGTCTCTCTGCCCAGCACTCCCCAGCTAATACAACCGATCCTAACTGCCTAGATTGCTGATATAACTTGGGAATTAATCGATCTTCTTATCCATTCTTTAACTCGCTTGTGTGCACCTGCAAGATGAACGGTATTAATATCCAAGACTATCTCACCGATGTACTACGCTCCCTAGGCGACAAGACGCCATCAGAGTTGACGCCAATCTCCTGGGCTCACGGACGTCAGAAAAACTAAATTTATCCAGGCGCTCGAGGTTCGGGTCAGCGGCACTGGTTTTTACGGGGGGGCTTAGTTACGGGCGCTTACGGGAGAGGTTGCGAGGCTAGGCCACTAGTATCCCGTTAACTTTTATAAGTCCGCTACTGATACCTTACTTTAGATGGATAATGGATAGGACAAACAATCAGTTTTTCTTAAGTAGTTGATTCCCGGTGATTAGCTGAAACAGGGTCTCCGGCGTCTGAGGAGATTGAGATGAAATTGGGTGAAATGAGCTTGGAGACGAGCAGCTTGTAGCTCCACCATACGGCTTTTAAGGGGTCTAAGAGGAGCAAAAACAGGGAGCTAAGTTTGGGCTATGCACACCAGCCGTTCATTCGTATCATAGAGCGGCTCCGCCGGAGATTGGACTGTGTATGGGCAGTTACCTTTATCTTGTTGTGACTGTTGAGCGCTCGCTCTGATAGAGCGAGTAGACTTGACAAGCCGTACATGTGCGATGTCCCGGGGTATCTGCGCCAGTCGCTGAGAAGTGGAGGGCCGTTAGTAGGTCAATCATAACATTAGAGGGAGAGCTATGAGAAAATTGCTTGCCATTATTATGGTTTCGTCTTTTGTGGCCCTTCCGATTCGAGGGCATGCTGCAAATGCGGAAGTAAAGCTAGTTGTTAAGAAGAACACCTTCACCGTCGACGAGACAGTAGAGGATCCTGATGAGGTTTTTGGCGGAAGCTATCCCAATCCGCCCACCTTAGTAACGGGGTGTGGGGAACCGCCCGGATCGCTAAACTCGTGGTGCAATATTAGAGGTGAGCCAGGCAGGGCTGGCTAGCAAGGTGAGGTTAGTAATAAGGATAATAAGGAGTGGCGTAATTCTTTATGAGTAAAGAAACACCGGATAAGTATCAGCGCACGCTAGACGGTAAGACCTATTTCTCCCAAGCTGGTCAGGATCTCTTTGTGCTCGCGATGCTGCAGCGCAAGTCACATGGCGTATACTGTGAAATTGGGGGTGCTCATCCAATTGAGTCAAATAACACCTTTCTTCTAGAGCATACATTTGGATGGCAGGGGGTGTCGATTGAGTTTGACCGCTCACTGGTTGATATCTATAACCAAACTCGAAAAAATCGATGCCTCTGCGCTGATGCTACTACACTTGATTATGCCACCTTGTTCCGAGAACAGAGGTTTCAGCCACAGGTTGATTATCTCTCAGTGGATATAGAGCCCGCCGAAAATACTTATACTGCTCTGTGTCAGATACCATTTGACTCATATCGATTCTCTGTCATCACATATGAGCATGACTTTCACTTGAGTGGCGCAGAGTACATGAACCGTTCGCGCCAGTTTCTTACAGAGCGTGGATACCAACTTGTTGTCAGGAATGTGCTATCTTTCGGGCGTGATTTTGAGGATTGGTGGGTTGATCCGCTTAGCATCGACGAATCGATCTGGAGACCTTTCTGCTCGGCTCACATTGATTTCTCTGAGGTGTTCCGTGGGCAGTAGGTCTAATAGACTGGCACATATAGTACATAAGGGGTGATGCATGTATTCACGGCACCTCTTTTTTTTCTTGCATACCTGATTTGCGTGCCGTTTTCAGTGCGTAACCGGTTGCTTTACCGAGCGCATCGTCGGCGAGCTACAAAGCTTCTCATTGCAAGCGGTGCAAAGGGGTGGGAGTTGCTTGAGTATAAAGAGCTTTTTCAGTCTGCGACTGAATATCTCTCACCTGTGCAAGTAGTGCAGGAGACCACCTCTCATGAGAAAAGCTTCCTGTCGCAGGTAGACGAGTATATTCATCGGCATCGTCCAACGCATTACCTCTATGATCCGCGAAGCTCTGGAGCACGCGGTAGTACAGCGATTATCGAAGCTATTCGGCTCTTACTATTACTTGCGCGAGCGCGAGTGACACCGATGTGTCCGTCCTCTAGCTGACAGGTTTCTTTTTCCAATTGATCGGCAGGAGGCTAACAGCAGTATCGTCTGAACGAACGTTAAGTCTTACGAGCACATCGGAGAGCCACTCCCATGGATTGACCTTG
>JBIKKT010000015.1:0-64664 GCA_044360195.1 Bdellovibrionota bacterium
CAGCTTGAGTCGAGTGGTATCACCGAGATGGTGGTGCGTCTAAAGCCTAGCTGCTTCGATGATATCGTGGCTATCCTTGCGCTCTATCGGCCTGGGCCTCTTGATGCGGGGATGGTTGATAGATACATCGAGCGCAAGCACGGTCGCGAACCGATAGTGTATCTGCATCCTCTGATGAAAGAGATCCTCTCGGACACCTACGGCGTTATCCTCTACCAAGAGCAGATCATGCAGCTAGCACGTACTCTCTCTGGGTACTCTCTTGGTGAAGCCGACATACTCCGAAAAGCAATGGGTAAGAAAGACCCAGAGGAGATGTCACGGCAGAAGACCCGCTTTGTTGAGGGTGCTGTGCAGCGCGGCATCGAGCGCAAACTTGCCGATGAGATATTTATGCAGATGGAGACCTTTGCGAGGTACGGCTTTAACCGTTCTCACACGGCCGCCTATGCCCAGATCTCTTTCCAAACCGGCTACCTCAAGGCGCACTACGGTGTTGAGTTCATGGCGGCGCTTATGACGCACGACATGGAGGATAGTGACAAGACCTTCAAGAATTTTAATGAGTGCCGGAAGCAGGGCATCAAGGTTCTCCCACCCAACGTCAATGAAAGCCGCGCCGGATTCGCTGTGCGTGGGCCAAAGATCCTCTTCGGTATGGAGGCCGTGAAGGGTACTGGTGGTAAGGCGGTTGAGGCGATTCTAAAAGCGCGTGAGCAGGGCGAGTTCGTTGACCTTGATGATTTCGTTTCTCGTGTTGATCTCTCGGCTGTGAACCGACGTGTGGTAGAGAATCTGGTGAAGAGCGGTGGCTTTGATTTTTCTAAGGCTCCACGCCGCGCTATGTTCGATCGAATCGAAGACCTGCTGCGGGTGTTCTCTTCTCAGAAGAGTGTTGATCCAAATCAATTTTCGCTTTTCGGTGCTGAAACCTCGCGTCCAGTTGTGCCAAAAAGGGCCGTTTCTGTGCCCGAATGGCCCGTCAATCAGAAGTTAGCGTACGAACGCGAGGCGTTAGGGTTCTACATCTCGGGACATCCGCTCGAGAAATTCAAGGGAGACCTTAAGCGCCTCGGTGCTCTCACCACCGCAGACGTTAAGATTCAGCGAATCAAAGAGGTGCGTGTCGGTGGCGTAATCACTGCGCTCAAGTTAAAGAACACCAAAAAGGGCGACCGGTACGCTACCTTTGCGCTTGAGGATTGGCTTGGAACGGTTGATTCGATTGTGTGGCCAGATACCTATCGTCAGGTACAGAACGTAATTGTTGCTGATGATCCAGTGCTTATATCTGGGCGCGCAGATGTAACGGATGAGCGCTGTGCCCTGATAGTGGAAAAAATTGAATCGCTGATTCAGCTTCGTGATCGTAGTGCCACGCAAGGAGTGCTTGTATTAACCGGCCGGGACGATTTTGAGGGTCACCTACCGCGGGTGCAATCCATTTTTCAGAAGCATACCGGTAATTGTCCCGTCAAGGTTCGTTTGGCACTGGATAGTGGTGATATCTCGGTTGTTTTACGTGATGCACGGAATGCACCGGTGTGCGTTAATCCATCTGAAGCGCTGTGCGAGGAGGTAGAGCAGCTCTTCGGACGACCGGTGCTAATGTTTACGTAAGGTGAATATGATCGCAAAAGAGAGTGCACTACCCCCGCTGTGGGTGACAACAACCTCGCTCTTCGTTGGGGCGCTCTGGCTTGCAGCGCAGCTTAAAGAGCTCGTGGTACTCCTCGTGCTTGGGTACTTTCTAGCTTATGCAATAGATCCCCTGTTGCGGAAACTTGAGAGGCAAGGCCTTAGTCGCGCGATATCCTTCTTTGTAGTCTTAGGGGCCTTTGTTGGGCTGATTGCGGTATTGCTTGTGACCGCAGTTCCGTCGTTAATCGATGAGTTTCGAAAGCTTACAGAGAATCTTCAGAATTATATTACAATCGGTCGCGAGCGGCTCGGCCCGGTTCTTCGCTACCTTCAGAATGTACTTCCTGAGGGGATGAAAGAGAGCACGTCTATTTCAGAGCTGCTCTCCGGATTACCGCTCCTGCTGTCAGATGTAAGCGGCGACACGATTAAGAAGATCGTAAGCACCGCTGGTTCGACTCTTCTAACGGGTTATTCGCAGATCCTTACCCTAATTAATATCGCGCTCTTGCCCTTTATTGTGTACTACCTCGCAGTTGATATGCCGGTTCTACACCGTTGTATCCTTAATCTGTTTCCAATAACTCGTAGGACGCGGGTTGCAAAGGTCTGCGGGGAGATCGACGGGTACGTTTCGGCGTTTGTGCGCGGTCAATTTATCGTATGTACTGTGCTTTTTGTGCTGTACTCACTCGGTCTGTGGGTGGTTGGGGTTGACCTGTGGCTCCTTCTTGCTGCGATAACTGGATTTGGCAACCTGATACCATACGCGGGTTTTCTGGTGGGTATCATTCTAAGTTCCCTTATGGCCTTGGTAACCTTTGGAGACCTTACGCACGTTGTGTATGTCTGGATAGTTTTTGCAGTGGTTCAGGCTATCGAGGGAATGGTTGTTACACCGCGCATCCTAGGTGGGTCCCTTGGTCTTTCGCCCCTCGTTATTATCCTGGCGCTTTTTGCAGGCGGACAGCTCTTTGGCCTGCTTGGGATATTTTTAGCAGTTCCAGCTGCAGCGGCGATCCGCGTTTTAGCGCGTCACAGCTATCAGGTCGTAATGGAGCGCTAAATGTCTCTTATTATAAACCCTCTGGTTCGTAAAATCGTTGCTCTTGCCCTGGAAGAGGACCTCTCTGCTGGCGATGTAACGGCCAGTCTGACTGTTCCTTGTGGCGATCGCTCGCATGCGCGGATCCTCGCCCGCGAGGAGCTTGTGGTATGTGGGCTCGATATTGTTTCGGTCATCATCGAAGAAGGGCGCTTTGATGCCGTTTTTAGTCGGCGGATGGAGGAGGGGAGTATCGCAGCGGCTGATGATATCCTTGCAGTAGTGGAGGGCTCCTCGCGCGACCTTCTTGCGCTTGAACGTACAGCGCTTAATTTCTTGCAGAGGATATCGGGTGTTGCCACCTTCACTCATCGGTTTGTGTCATCCGCAGCGAGTACTCTTTCGGTACTAGACACGCGCAAAACGATGCCCGGCTTTAGGACGCTGGATAAGTACGCAACCCGCATAGGTGGTGCGCGCAACCACCGCGGGTCATTGGGCGACATGGTTCTGGTTAAGAATAATCACATCGATGCGCATCCCCAGGGCATGCGCGGGGCTCTGGCAGATATAGTGAAGAAAAAGCCCCTATATATGCCGTGGGAGGTCGAAGTGCGCGATCTCGAGGAGTTGCGGATTGCGCTTGAGTTTAAACCGAGTGTTGTAATGCTAGATAATTTCCCTGACGAGCGTGTGAGAGAAGCCGTAGCGGTGGTCACTGAAGCGTTCATAGCTTCGCCCTCAGAGCGTCCTCTGGTTGAGGTTTCAGGTGGAGTCACATCAGCTCGTCTCAGTTTTATCTCAACCCTTGGCGTTGATGCCGCTTCTGCAGGCGCCCTCACAACCCAGGCGCCCAATGTTGATATCTCGATGAGGACCTCTCGAATTGCTGCCTGCTAGTGACCTGCAACTTCCTGGTTACGCGTTTTCGTCGTTGTACGATGAGGTATCATCAACGATGGACGTTGCTCGCGAAAGGGTAAGTGATGTGTGCGAGGGGGAAGGGGATACGTGTGCTGGACTTGTGGTTGCTCGCAGCCAAACCGCTGGACGCGGCAGGCAAGGGCGATCGTGGGTTTCACAGGAGGGGGCCTTTATGGGGACCTTTCTCTTCGCAACCAGCCTCCCGGTTGCTCACCTTTCTGGATATTCCCTTGCTGTCGGTGTTGGTGTGGCGCATGCGCTGCGAGAGTTTGGCGCTGCTGTGGCTCTAAAGTGGCCTAACGACATCGTAGTCAACAAAGCACAAGCGATCCAAAAAGTAGGGGGTGTGCTGATAGAGGTACAAGAGCTTTCTGGTAAGCGTGTTCTGCTTGTAGGGCTTGGATTAAATCTTTCCTGCGCCCCAGCGGATGTTGCTCACTCAACTGCACTTGCAGCTCTCGTTGCTACCGACCGAGTGCCGTCTTTCGTCGGAGTCACCCACAGTTTGGCTCGGCATTTACTCGATGTTCATCGTGAGTTTTCGAAGGGGGCTGGATTTGGTGCGTTTCAGAGTCGCTGGGATGCTCTTTCGTGCTACGAGAGCGGGCAAACTCAGCTTTCAATAGAGGTTACGCCACACAGTACAGTCAGTGGTACCTATGCTGGAATTCACGCCAGTGGTGCTCTTGTCATCATCGTAGCTGGAGAGGAGCGACTTATTCACTCAGGTCACGTAGTGGCTAGCTCTTAGCTTTTCGCCCGGCACTGAGGCGCCGTATAGCGACCTGCATCCTGCGCCACGTTGTAGCCCTTTCAGCCGGAAAGCCCAAATAATCGCCCGGTGTGGTGATATCTCGAGTAACTCCAGAGCGACCGCCGACGCGCGCGTTCGAGCAGATGCTCAAATGATCGGCGATACCTGAGCCTCCTGCCAACACCACGTTGTCTCCGATCGTCGTGCTTCCCGCGATACCAACCTGGCCACAGATTATACAGAACTTTCCGATGGTGGCGTTGTGTCCAATCTGAACAAGGTTGTCGATCTTTGTGTTGTCCCCGATCGTGGTAGAGCCGAAGGCTCCCCGGTCGATGCAAGTATTGGCTCCAATTTCTACGTTCTTGCCGATAGTCACGATTCCAACCTGGGGAACCTTTCTCAGGCCAACCTTTGGGTCGGGTATGTACCCGAATCCATCGGCACCGATGACTGAATTGTTGTGGATGGTTGAATTTTCCCCGATCACGCACTCCTCGCGGACGGATACCCCACAATGGAGCGTTACATTTTTACCGACCTGAGCCGCGCGATAGAGGTGAACCCCTGGGTGCAGTATAGCGTTATCACCGACCACTACATCCGGCCCGATTGAGCAGTGCGCCCCGATGGCAACATTAGACCCAATCTGAGCGCTCGGATCTATTGTGGCTGAGGGGTGTATAGCGCGGGGGTGCTCGTGGGGTGGATAAAACACCGGCAACAGATTAAGGAAGGCCCTATACGGGTCGTCTACTAGGATTAGTGCGGATTCGCTTGGGACCATCTCGGGAGAAGCAAGCTCCCGAGGGACAAGTATTGCCTGAGCAGTGCATCCCTGTATGGCCTGGGCAAGGTGGCTCTGAGATGTAGTTCGAACGAAGGTCAGAGAGTTCGGCATAGGCTTCTCAAGTGCCGTCACGGCGCTGATGGAGAGCAGAGGGTCTCCTAGTACCGACCCAGAGATCTTCTCTGCTAGCGAGCTAGCCTTAACGGCAACGGTAACGGTGATGGCGGTGGGACCAGATTTCATAGGCGCAAAGCGTAACGTGAGTATTCGGTTGTCTTTAACGATTCGTAACAGCTTACCGCGGCGGATGAAAGGGTTTGGGTTGTGTGATGGGGTGAGTGAGTAAATAAAAATGGCACCTACTTGTTTCCAAGTAGGTGCCCCAGGTTCGGTCGACGTTACCGTCCTAAAAATCAGCCTTTCGGGAAGCTAAGTACATGGGGAGGGATTTGAAGGCTTTTTCCCAGAACATGTAACGTCCTATACCCATCATGCTGTAAGACGACGTTTGCGTCAATAAAACAATTTTTATTTTTGTGAAATATCTCTCTTGTCGATGAAGAGTCCGCTCTTTGTTTTGTAACTTGTTGGTTCTGCCATTTTTCTCTCGACTACGAGATTTGCTGAGTCGTCGTACGAGCTAGCTGGTAGGTGCCACAACCACTGCGAGCCGTTGCGACGGATTAGCGCAATCAGGCTGTAGAGCGATTCCAATTGAGCGGGTAGAGGTTGCGATTCGGAAGGGGGAATAAGTTTTGGAAAGGCAGAGCGCGCCTGGGGGTCGTTCGGTGCGCACGAGCCGCGTAGTAGAGTTCGAATCCAATGGTGCGCTGCTCTCCAGCGGATGAGGCGGTCGTTCTGCTGAGCGACATCGTACCGGAGGTCCCCTGTTCCAAGAGCGCTTCCTATGGCTGCTTCGGGGCCAAAACCTAGCTGCTGTAGCAGCGCGCTTCCGACCTGATAGGGCTCGCAGCCAAACGTTACGAGAGCTGAGCGCCGTGTATCAACACCCTGCGTTGATGCGTGCCATTCTGCATATTCGCGCGGATATTTTGCTAGTAAGACAGCCAGGCCTGCGCAGCGCGCAAAGCCCATTAACATCCCGCCTTCGCCGCCCAACCCATCGGCCTGCGCGCCGAATTGAAAGCCGACTTCTATCTCGGTCATCATCTCTTTAAAGAGCGGTGTCCAGAGCGCTTGTGGTGGTTTGAGCAGTAGAAGCTGATAGCAGGTGAAATTGATTGCAGCCACGGTAGCCGCCATCCTAACCCCGAGGCGATCGATTGCTTGCGTAATCTCCTTGATGGTTACCTTTTCGGCATTTGCTTGCATGTCTGCAGCACGCAAGAGACAGCGGGAGTTCCATCCAGTGAAACCTGCGTGATGGATAAAGTCGTGTGTGGTAAAGATACCGTTCCATGAATTTCTAACGAGAGTCTGCAAAACCGGCGGGACCGTGAGAGTAGAAGAAGCTGCCTCGACCGCAGTAATCCAGGTGTAATCGTGCTCAAGAGGAAATGGCTGGTGCTTGCTACCCGGGAACGGAATCGAGCTGCGAGGGGTGCTGCTCTCCGTGCTTGCAACTTTATCAGTTGTTGAGTCCGAGTCTTGGGGAGCAGCGGGTGTCATAGAGCGCACCTATCGATTGGTAGCCGTTAGTGAAGGATAGCGACTGATTTTAAAAGAGCCTTAACAGACTAGCGCGTAGTGCTTGTTTGATCTAGCTGCTTCTCTGTAATCGTTTGATGCGCTTCAACATTCGTCCGAGACGGTGATGCAAGATAGGCTATTGCTACGCTGATCACGTACAGCACAATAAGAGGACCCGCCATAAGGAACTGCGTGATAACATCAGGTGGGGTAAGCACTGCTGCAGTAATAAATATTACGACGATTGCGTGTTTAAAATATCTCAGTAAAAAGAGGTGGTCGATCACCCCCATTCGGGTCAGGAAAAGTGTCAGCAGAGGAAGCTCAAAAACTAGCCCAAAAGCGACAAGAAGCGTTATCGTCATCGAGAGGTGGTCGGCGAGCTTGATAGTGGGTGAGATGTTAATTGAGGCAAACTCGTTGAAGAAAAACGACAGCGTAACGGGCAAAACGGCGTCGTAACAAAACCACGCGCCGCCGCAGAAGAGAATTGAACTTAAAAGTACAAACGGGATAACGTAGCGCCGCTCACTCTCGTAGAGACCAGGGGCTATGAAGAGCCAGAGCTGATGGAAAAGAAGAGGTGATGTAAGGAGGCAGCCAGCAAAGATCGACACCTTCAGTTTAAGCACCCATGCCTCTGTCGGTGAGGTGCCGATAAGGGGACTATCGGCAAAGGCCTGGTAGTAGGGCGCACACAACACGAAGAAGATCTCAGTTGCGTAGTAATACGCCGCAAAGCCACCAAGGGTAACAAAGATGGCCGAAAAGAGAAGTCGCTTACGCAGCTCGCGCAGGTGATCCATGAGGCCCATGACGTTGTGTTCAGGAGTGTTACCGGACGTCATCTGTGAGCTCTCCTACCGAAGCAGGCCCGAGCCCAGAGCGGTCTGGGGTGTCGCTCAAAGTAGGGTCTTGTGGTTTCTTGTCAGGGCTATCGGGTGCGCGCTCAGCTCTTTGCCGAGAGGTGGTACCAGCCGATCCTAGCGGGGGAGATAGCACCTCGGTTTTCAGGTCGCGGATGATCCGACTCCCCGCCTTAATTTCGTCAGCCAGGTCTGGGGGGTAGACGGTGTTGTAGAATTCCCGCCGAAGGGCGTTTGAGCCCTTGCGCACCTCGCCAGTTATCTTTCCAAGCTGCCTAGCCAAGGCAGGAAGCTGCTCTGGTCCAAAGAGCAGGAGCGCTACGATGCCGATAACGATGATTTCTGAAAGATTTATGCCCACAATGGTTCCCGTCCCGGTTATAGCCGATCTGGTGCCCCTAGGACCAGTCGCAGACGAGCACAAGTTGGTGGTATCTGTCAGAGACCCGTGAAGTCGGAAAAATTACCGGGCGCCGGCTGTCAAGTGCTGCGAAATCGATACCTATAGTGTATGGTCCCATGGGCCTACCGCCCAACCGTTTATTCTAGCGCACTATGTACAACCCAGCACTTCACTTCCACTTTATCGGCATAGGGGGCTCGGGTATGTCGGGTCTCGCTGAGATACTCCTTTCTTCGGGGTTCCGCGTCTCTGGTTCTGACCTTAAGATGACTGAGGTGTGCCAACGGCTCGTTTCGTTGGGAGCCGAAGTTTCAGTCGGCCACCGAGCAGAGAACGTACCCTCCGCTGCCTCGCTTGTGGTGTACTCATCAGCGGTGACGCAGAGCAATCCTGAGATGCGCGAGGCAAAACGACGAAAGCTACCGGTGGTTAGGCGGGCTGAGGTGCTAGCTGAATTGATGCGCATGAAGTACGGCGTCGGGGTGGCTGGCTCGCACGGCAAGACTACTACGACAAGCATGACCGCGGCGATCCTAGACGCTGCAAAATTTGACCCGACGGTTGTAATCGGTGGTCAGGTGAAGTCGCTTGGCACCGGAGGTCGTTTGGGTAAGGGGGAATTTCTCGTTGCAGAGACAGATGAAAGCGATCGTAGCTTTCTCCTCCTTAAGCCCACTATTGCGATCGTCACCAACATCGATGACGAGCACTTAAATGCGTACCGCTCCCGAAAAGATTTAGAGGATTCGTTTGTAAAATTCGTAGATTCAATCCCTTTTTACGGCCTTGCTGTTTTGTGTATCGATGACCCAACGGTTAAGCGTATGGCGCTCGATTGTCGTCGCAGGATTGTAACGTATGGATTCTCGGTTGAAGCAGATCTCCGAGCGGTTAGTATCAAGGGTTCCCCGAGCGGCATGGAGTTCGGCGTAGTTTACCGTGGGGCGCAGCTCGGGACATTTATGCTTCCGATGCTAGGGCGCCATCTAGTGCAGAATTCGCTTGCTGCAATTGCTGTCGGGATAGAGTGCGGCATAACGGTTGAGGTAATCCGAGAGGCGCTAAGTTCTTTTGGTGGCGTCAAGCGGCGACTTGAGGTGGTGGGGCAATGTCGAGGGGTCACCGTCGTAAATGATTACGGGCACCATCCAACCGAGATTCGTGCCACTCTGAGGGCGCTGCGAGAGTGCCTTGCTTCGACCCTAAACAGGCTGATTGTTCTCTTTCAGCCGCACCGCTACACGCGTACCGAAGGGTGCTGGAACGAGCTCCTGACCTGTTTTAAGGATGCTGACGTGGTGATGTTTGCAGACATATATGCTGCAAGTGAGCAGCCCATTCCGGGCATAACCTCAGAGAATCTTTGTCGCGCTGTGGAGCACAGCCATAAGGCCTGTATCGGTGCGATTGAGGAGGGGCCGGCGATCCTCGTTTCACGCGCAGAGGCGGGGGATGTTATTGTAACGCTGGGCGCCGGTTCTGTGGGTCAGCTTCCAGAGAAAATACTTGCTGCGTTGGCTAGTGCTCCTCAAGGTGAGAGCAGCACTGCCCGTGCCGTAGGCGAATAGGGATCCAGCAAGAGTGAAAGGGCGCTCATGTCTCAAAGTGCAGTAGCGTACAACACGAACGTAGTAGATGGAGTCGTTCGGACCCTCCAGTCTGAGCTCTCAGCGGCTATTCGTCGCGGGGTGTTAGGAAGCGACCTATGCACCTTCGGAATCGGTGGAGCTTTAGATGCGCTTGTGACGGTAAACTCCCTCAAAGAGCTCTGCGTGGTAAGGCAGGTAGTCGGGCAGAGTGCCGTGCCCGCGCGAATCCTCGGTAACGGTAGTAACGTTCTGATCAGTGACGCCGGCGTGCCGGGCTTTGTTGTCAAGCTTTCAGGCGACCTGCGTAGAGTTAGCAATGTAGGTGAAGGGGCATTTGATGTTGGCGGAGCCGTTTCGCTCATGAGCTTAGCGCGTAAGCTCTCTACGGAGGGCTTCTCCGGTCTGGAGTTTGCAGCGGGAATTCCAGCAACCTGTGGTGGTGCGCTCTTTATGAATGCTGGCGCCCACGGCGCCGAGCTTGGTGAAAGGGTGGTGTTCGTGGAAGGGGTTACTCCAAACGGCGAAGTGGTGCGGTTTTCCCGAGAAGAGCTTCCCTGGCGGTACCGTTCATCTGGGCTAGCTAGCGAGTTTTTTATAACCTCTGCTCGACTTAAGCTGGTGCCTGGTGATCGAGAAAAAATCAGCACCGCCTTAGCACACAACCTGGCTGAGAGAAGGATGAGGCAACCGCTAACGCTTCCTTCCGCAGGGTCCGTCTTTAAGAATCCCTCTCCTGAACTAGCCACAGGGAGGTTGTTGGAGCAGGCTGGGCTAAAGGGCGCTCGGGTTGGTGGTGCTGTTCTCTCGGAGCTGCACGCAAATTGGATAGTAAACCCTGAGCGTATGGCAACAGCAAGCGACGTGTGTCAACTTGTAACGTTATGCCAGGCGAAGGCCCAAGAATTCGGTGGTGTAGAGCTTCACCCTGAGATTCGGATGTGGTTGTGATAAAATCTTCCCCTCCCGCAATCTAATGTGAAGGGTTATACTGCAGCCATGCGTATAGTGTTCACACTTCTTGTTGCCGCAACTGTTATTGCTATTCACATCCTTGACAGGCCGGAGTTCTATGTAGCGCGGGCGCATCAGACCAAGGCTGCTATCGGGGACTTCGTTCAGAGTAAAGATATCCGTATCGAGGGGCTTGAGCACCTCCCGCGCGCAGTGGTGGAGGCTCTCTTGCCGAGCGACCGATCGGTCCCGTGGTGGATGTCTAACAAAGAAAACATTCGTTCGCGTTTGTCGATTAATCCGTGGGTTGAGTCTGTGGTGATCGAGGGGTGCGGGGATAGTGTGACTGAGAGTTGGGGGTGTTTTGTTCTCTCGGTTAAAGAGAGGCGGGCGCGCTTTGTGGCTGTTGTTGATTCTGAGTCGTGGCTCATCGCTGAGGATGGAACTTTCCTCTCCCCGCTTGAGCGCGAGGATTGGCAAGGAGTGAAGCGTTTCCACGTCCCCAACATTGTGCGTGTAAATGGACTGGCATCACGTGTTAATTCGCCAGATGTGGCGCGTGCCCAGCTTGCTATAGCCAGTTTGGCAACAACAACTCTCGAGGAGGTAATCGGTCGCGCATTAACTGAGCTGGTTTTTTCAAGCAAGGGCGATATGCAGGCGCTATTCAAGGGGTTCTCGTTTCCGATAATCATCAGTGCCTCTCGGGATACAAGCACGCTACGCGATCAGGCCCAGCGGGCGCGGGCACTTCTGCCGAAGCTTGCTGAGCGGCTAGGGGAGATCGAGAAGGTAGACTTAGCGTTTTCTAAGGTGGGTATCGTTACCTTTAAAGCGGCGAAGGAGACACCGCCGCCCTCGAAGGGCCGTTCTCGGTAATTGGTACGTGCCCTTGACTCTGTAGGGTGCGATACTTTAAATCACTTAAAACCACTTGCAGTCTTTACAAACTGTGTTTACTCTGTCGACTGGTTGTTCCTTTAGCTTTTTCGCTGTAGAGGTGCATGGCTTCCCCCGTATCGTTAATTGCTGGTCTTGATATAGGCACATCATCCATAAAGGTGGTCGTCGGTGAACGACGAACTGACGGTGCTATTGATATAGTTGGTGTTGGCACTAGTCCATCGCGCGGCCTCCGAAAAGGCGTTGTCGTCAACATCGAGGGTACGGTGTCTGCGATCGGCAAGGCCATCGCTCAGGCTGAGACGATGGCTGGGTGTGAAATTGGCCAGGTGTTCGCCACCATCTCTGGGAGTCATCTGCGCTCGCAGAACAGTCACGGTATCGTTGGAATCAAAAATAAGGAAGTATCGCACGTTGATATAGAGAGAGTAATAGAGGCGGCAAAGGCCGTGGCTGTTCCCCTAGATCGCGAGATTCTGCACGTTATTCCTCAGGAATTTGTTATCGATGAGCAGGACGGAGTTCGCGACCCGATCGGGATATCGGGTACCCGTTTAGAGGCCAGGGTTCACATCATAACTGGTGCCATAGCGAGTGCTCAAAACATCGTAAAGTGCGCTAACCGGTGCGGTCTCGTTGTGCAGGATATTGTGGCAGCACCGATCGCTGCGGGCCGCTCGGTGCTTTCGCAAGAGGAGCAGGAGCTTGGGGTGTGTCTCGTTGATATTGGTGCCGGTACGAGCAGTATCGCCGTGTACAACAACGGCGCTCTCAAATTTACCTCTGTTCTTGCTATTGGTGGAAACCATATTACAAACGACATAGCAGCAGGGCTTCGAACCCCGCTTGCGGCAGCGGAGAAAATTAAGTGCGAGTACGGGACCGCGGTAGCGGCTGGGGTTAGTAAAGACGACACCCTTGAGGTTCCTTCTGTTGGCGGTCGAGCTGCCAGGGTGCTCTCTCGGTTGGTGCTGGCTGAGATAATCGAGCCACGCGTTACTGAGATCTTTGCTCTTATACAGCGTGAAATAATAAAGGCGGGTTGCGAGGATATGCTCACAAGCGGCGTTGTCATCACTGGTGGCGGTGCACGGCTGGCTGGGATCTCAACTGTAGCTGAGAGGGTCTTTAACCTTCCCGTTCGGGTTGGTGCCCCTGCGGGTGTGGGCGGGCTAACTGAGCTTACCAAGGGGTTGGAGTACGGTGTCGGTGTGGGGCTCGTTCTTCACGGCGCCAACTACGCCGGCTCACATCGGGATAGTAACACTCGAGGTCCCCTGCGGCAGGCCGTTAAGCGGGTAGTTGGGTGGTTTGCGGAGCACTTTTAAGACGGATACGGTTTTATTTTGAGGAAAATTTATCCTCGAATGAAAACACGTTTGGTAAGGCTTTACTTTTCCACCTAAAGGGCAATAATGCGTGGTTGAGGGTTGTGCCGAGTAATGGCGATTTCGGGCGGATGTTTTCTCAGGTGGTGCTTGAGCAGTTGTGCGAAGTTGGGATCATTCACTCGGGGTGAAGCCAGGGTGGGGTCGGGCGGAGCACGGTATGAGTGAGAGCGATTCAGTCGATCAGCAGCTACGATTTGATTTTGAAGGAAGTAAACAGGGAGCGATGAGCATGAACGAGTCAGCAAAGAAGATGCTAGAGAACAGCGGCGCTAATATCAAGGTGTTTGGAATTGGTGGCGGCGGGTTAAACGCAGTCAACAACATGATCCGTAGTGGTCTTAACGGCGTTGAGTTCTTCGCTGCTAACACCGACGCGCAGGCACTGTCATCTGCTCTTCCGGTTAACAAGATTAGACTTGGCGACGACGTTACCAAGGGGCTCGGCGCAGGCGCTGACCCTGAGGTTGGTCGCGCTGCCGCTCGTGAGAGCGTTGAGGGAATCCGAAAAGCGCTTGACGGCGCGGATATGGTATTCATCACCGCTGGTATGGGTGGTGGAACTGGAACCTACGGTGCCTCTGTTGTAGCTGAAGTTGCTAAGAGCCTCGGTTGTCTCACTGTAGGCGTTGTAACTAAACCCTTCCTCTTTGAGGGTAAGCGCCGTATGCGCAATGCTGAAAGGGGTATCGAGGAGCTCCGTAAGCACGCTGATACTCTCATCACTATTCCCAATCAGCGCCTCCTTTCGATAGCCGGTCGTAACACCTCGTTACTTGATACATTCCGAAAGGCAGACGATGTACTTTACCAGGCAGTAAAGGGAATCAGCGATCTAATCATCTGCGAAGGCCTTGTTAACGTAGACTTTGCAGACGTTCGCGCTGTTATGTCTGAGATGGGCATGGCGATGATGGGTACTGGCGAATCAAGCGGCGATAACCGCGCTCTTGAGGCTGCTGAGAAGGCTATCTCGTCTCCGCTCCTTGAGGATATCTCAATCCACGGCGCACGTGGAGTTCTTATCAACGTTACTGCTTCGCCTGATGTTACCCTCCAAGAGGTTAACGAGGCTGCTGAGCTTATCCACTCAGAGGCGCACGAGGATGCAAATATTATCTGGGGTATGGTTATCGATCCTAACCTCGAAGATAAGGTTCGCGTTACCGTTATCGCTACCGGCTTCGGCGACAAGGCAACTGATGATACAACCGTTACGGTTACTCCAGTAGCTACAGGTATCAACCAAAGCATCGGTCTTCATACCTCATCTTTGGACGTTCCATCATTTGCTCGCAAGCAAGTGGCGGCAGGGTCATCTGAGGTTATCAAGCTTAAGAAGCTCTCTGTTCTCTCAACATCAGAGGATGAAGAGAAATTCGAGATCCCAACTTTCTTGCGCAAGCAGGCTGAGTAGGTGGTAGACGGCGCCAGGTAACGGCGTCGGACCTCGAGAACGCAAAGCGGCCACTAAGACCAGATTGTTTCTGAGGTCTTAGTGGCCGCTTTGTTTTAAGCGTGCACCTAAAGATTCCTTAGGGAAGAACTTTCTGCCAATGCTGTTAAGCGCGTGCCGAGCGGCGCACACCCGCGCGTTTTCTCAGAGGCCGCGCGAGTCAATATCGGACCTGCGATGGGTCTGGGAGAATGCAAGGGGCGGACTTATCGGGTTGTGGGTCCGATCGCATTACGGAGCCAGCGTGGGCCACAAGGCTTCAAAAGCTAGTTGAGCTTGGTAGTGAGGGATAACCTCTCGTCCTTCCCTTTCTAGGAGTGAAGCCGGAAACCCCGGCGCGATACGTACGATATCTACTACCAGGTCTGAAACGGTGAAATAGATCCGCCAACTCCCGCTGCTTAAGCGCTGCTCGCCCTGCTTGGGTGCAGTTATCCGGTTGCGTCTGCTGGGCTGAGGAGAGCGCGATAATATCTCGTGTATGCGTGGGAAGAGGTCGATAGCCCAGGTTGAGGTAAGCCAAGCAAACTGCTGCTCAGCAACCGCGCTTAGCCGAACGAGGTAACCGGGCGTGTGCTCTTCATGTTGGACTTCGTCGAGCCACCCCTGTCTTTGGTTGGGATAGGAATCAACCGCGCTAATATAGGGCTTAATATCAAGTATAGCTGTACCATCGAGGAGGTCGGTGCTACCAACAACTAGGTTCAGTCCATCAATGGCTATAAGTGGCACTGAGGTGATACCAATTGGGTTTGGCCTGTGAGGAGAGCGAGTTGCAAATACACCCCTGCGGTGGGTGTTTCCACGTGGCGTACGCACCATCGGCCGCCAATTTGGATTACGGTCAAACCACCAGATAATCCAGACCCTCTCGAATCCCGCAAGGTCCTTAAGCGCTTCCTCGAAGTGGTTTCCCGGAAAGAGTTCAATTGTATGCGTGTCCGAAGGAGCGCGATCGGCCTGCCGGGGCGCATCAAACTTAAGGGCTAAGCCAGTGCGAATAACACCGATCGGTACGCAATGCAGGCTTTGATGCGGCATAATTAACTTCTATACCGAAGTGGCACGCTCGGGCGAGGGGAGGTCAAGTTGACCGCGTAGGACCGAGGATCCTCCACGCTGCGACCAACCGTGAGAATAATGTCACTACTATTGTACGAAGAGAGGAGGGTGCACACGGGAGCAGGCCGCATCGGAAAACCCGAGAGCTTCACTCGTAGTATACTTAAGGGTGTAGTTACCAGACCGGGCTCTGTAACCTGAGGGGAGAAGAAGTATCTAAGGTTCGTAGAGTTCTCGAAGGAGATGACCGATTCAACGAGACTGCTTGTAACGGCTGGCGTGACCACTTGAGTAAGCGTGTGACTCAGGATCTCACCGCAGTAATCCGTTCTAGCGAGTAAGCCCTGGTAGTCCCTTCCAAGTTCCCCGCACTCAATAACGTAGCGGGCGTATTCTCCGACTATCGCTATCACTCCGAGGTCGCCGTTTGCATATCGCGCAGTGTAAACGTAGAGCGCATTAGCATCGCAGGAATAGTGGATGGGACCTAAGGGCGCATCCGGAGTGACGTGAAATCGATTGCACTCCGTTATGCTACGCGAAGCAGTGTAACCATGCTGGCTCGGAGCGCTCGGTTTTACCAATGATCCCAGGAGGCCGCACACACCCTCGAGAAACGAGGGCGTCTCTGCATCAATGTTGCATTGTAGAGTAGTGTTAGAAGAAAGTGCGCTCATGAGAACGGATATCTTTGCTCAAAAAAAATGGGCCACCAAGTCCACTACACATAAAATAAATGCTCCGAGTGAGCAAGGAAAGCAGATAAAGAAACCAGACGTCTGATTCCGAACAACTCAGACAGATCCGGTGCCAAACAAACACGAGCCATCAACGGCCTATAGAGTACCACGCCCGATCTATCGATGGTCTCCACAATCTACCCCACGTTTGCAACCATCGCCGCTCCAGCTCCCGCGAGGCTTGCTAGCGGTGTTGTAACGTTGACTGTCTCTGAATCTCGGTTTCGACGCCCCCAGGCGATCTTCACCAAAACGTCGAGGTTGTCCCGACTACTTTTGAAGGTGCAGGTTGGTAAGGGCCTCTGCTCATCAGACCACCCCTCGAGAGATACCCGAGTGTAGTTAAGGGTAGGTAGCTCACCTTCGGATCTGTCTGTTGGACGCATTATGAAGGCCTTAATGGCGATAAGAGAGAGTCGGCACGCCAGCGCCTCTACTGGTTTTCTGTCAGGTGAGAACTCGGTCAGTCGATGTTCCGTCAGAGGGCCACGTTCGGCGGTTTCGAGATGCAGGGCCGTGAATGCGTTACCCAAAACGCCGTCGAAGCAGATGCGGCTCATCGAGCGACCGGCGATTAGCAGCAAAGCAACATCGCCGTTTGCAAACCGGGCAGTGTAGCAGAGGAGGCGGCGGTGGTCCGATGATAGCGCAAAAGGGATAAGAGCCTTCTTCTCTTCCACTATTGAGAGGGATACGAAGGATCTACTTCCTGGGATTCGCAGACCCGGTCGGGCTGCTCTTCGGTGCGATAATATTCGGAGTACGTGCTTCAATAGGGGCGGATACGACGGCGGTAACACAGAGATATCAACGCGGTTTCTATGTAGTGCCAACTTGAGCATGCAGACACTTTACAGGCCCTGCATCTCTTAAGGAAGGAGCCCGCTACTTGAGTGCCTTAAGGCCGATATTTCGCTCGAGCGAGGCGTTGTTTGCAAACGACGTAAACGCGCTAGCTATCATATCATCGATCAGTTTCGTATACAAAACGCGAGGGTCCGACTTAGCCCACAGGTAGAACGCGCATGACCCTGGAAAGGCGTTTAACTCGTTAAAGAAAACCTGTCCTGAGGCGAGGTCTACGATAAAATCAAGTCGCGCCACACCTGAGCATCCAAGCAGAGAGAACGAGTGTTGCCCGTATCTGATAACGGCATCTCGGATTGAGCTATCAAGGTCTTTGGGGTCGATTACTCTTGTGAGGCTTGCCATACCTTGCGATTGACCGCTCTTCTTTCCGCCGTCTCGTAGATACTTCTCTTCGTAGGAGAGAACTCCCGACTGTGACACTGGTATCTCAACCACAGAGGCTTCAGCATGGCCATCTACCGAGCGAACTGAGACATTCACCTCCATGATTTCGGTAACGCACGGCTCTATCAAAGCGGCCGTGTCGTATCGAAACACCTTAGCCAGTGCGGCCGGAAGCTCCTCGACCGACGACACCCGTGACACTCCGATACTAGAACCCAAGTTGCATGGCTTCACAAAAAGCGGAAATGTCGTGAAATGCTCCTGCTCGACTACCCAACGACATACCTCGCTAATTCCCTCGCGGGCATCATCGCGGAGAATCACAAGAGCAGGGAGAACAGGCACTCCGTGCGCCTGCAGGTACATCTTGCAGATGTACTTATTCATCGTTATTGCCGATGAGGTGACGTTACTGCCTGTGTAGGGGATCCCCGCTAACTCAAAGAGCCCCTGCATGCATCCATCTTCACCGTACTGGCCGTGGAATACGGGAAGGATGCAGTCGATGGGGATTATATTTTGAGCTGGCTCACCCATCAGGGTGGAGAGTAACGATCCGGTTGGCCGACCGACGAGGGTAAGCCCACCAACTCCCGGCCGCGGCAGCAGGGTTACCTCTTGCAGTGTTCCTAGGGCAGCGGGAACGTTCTTGTAGAACGAGCGTTCGAGAAGCTCCCTTCCGGTGTACCAGACTCCATTCGGTGCAATATACACAGGAGTAACTTCATAGCGTTCGGTATCGATAGCGAGCATTAACTGGAGCGCTGAGATAACCGAGATCTCGTGCTCAACTGAGCGACCACCAAAGAGAACAGCAATGCGGATTTTTGGCTTTACATTCATGCTGCTTAAAACCTCACCTTGTTTTCGTGCAGGTCCGGGAGGTCGTTCTCAAGCAGCACGAGGTCACCTCGCGCCTGCATCTCGGAAAGGACCTGAAAAGCCTCGTCGCGAGTTGAGACGACCCGGATATTATCCCTGTTGTAATCAGCATCCTGTAGTCCAGCAAGAAGTGCATCACGATTTGCCTTTCCAACAACGATAACCACATCACACACCGCTGCTGCGAGAGCTGCAACACGTCGATTCTCCTCGTACTGCTTCTCGCCGAGTTCGATCATCCCAGGGGTCATTAGTATCCGCCGTGTAGCTTTTACCGCATCGAGAACCTCAAGGGCTGAGGCAAACCCGGTTGGGTTTGAGTTGTATGCGTCACGCAGAAACGAGACCCCGGCGGACTTATCAAGCACAAGCCTATTGTCTACTGGTTCAAGCGAAGCGATGCAGGCAACCGCATATTCAGGATCAGCACCGAGAGCACACGCTAACGTGAATGCACCCAGGATATTAGATACCGCAGGTCGGCCGAGAAGGGGTGTTCTCGCGGCAAAAGAGTGACCGTTCCAGTTTATCGTGAAGGTAGACCCCTGTTCATCAAATGAGAGGTCAGTTGCATGGCAGTCGAGGTGCCCACATCCTAAGTCTAAGCCATAGAGGAGCGTGGTGGCTCTATCGTATTGACGCGCCATCCGACGCGCGCCAGGACTATCGCCGTTACACACCAGGATCCCATCATCTGGTAAACCTTGAGCGATCTCCGATTTAGCTTTATAGACGTTCTCCTCAGAGCCGAAACGTTCGAGGTGCATGATGCCAACAGCTGTAACCAACGCTGCCTTGGGTGGGGTAAATTCGCACAGCCGCGAGATTGAGCCGATGTTGTAGGCGCCCATCTCAATCACGGCGAGCTTGTGATAGGGCTTTAGCTCCTCGCGAATAGTGCGCGTGATGCCCATCACGGTATTGATACTTTTCCGTGGCCAGAAAGTTGGCCCGACGCACCGGCTAAGCAGGTCCGCGAGCGCAGCTTTGGCGCCTGTCTTTCCGTACGAGCCAGTTATGCCGATTATAAAGGGGTCAACCTCAGCTAAAACTCGCTTCGCGTCTCTGTAGTAGAAATCTTGAATGCGCCTTTCTAGAGGAGCAAGCAGATTGTTAGAAGCGATAAGGAGAAGCGGAGGTGTCTGCACGATTACGATAGCGAACAGCGCAGTGAGGGCGTACAGCAGAACGGCTGACCATGTAAAGGTAATCATGAGGAGAGCTATGGGGGTAACGATCAGGAGTAACAGAGCCCAACTTGCAAGGTGAATCTTCTTAGCTCTCTCGGTCATGTTAAGCTTGAGCTTTCCTGATCTGCGCGGATCCTCCTCGTAAAAAAAAGAAACGGCGAGCAAGGCAGCGCAGCACAGTGCGGTAGAGAGAAAGATAGCCCAGGGAACAGCAAAGAGTAGGCCCACCATAAGGCTTACTACGAGCGCAATCGTACCCCGCGTATCGACTGCGTTGTGACGTTTAATCCAGGCTACAAACCGCCGCTGGTTGTATTCCTCTTGCTGGAAATATCTCAGATACGAAAGCAGCCGCCGACCAGCAAAGGCAACAGAAAACGCGACGAGCAGAATACACGAGAACTTATTTAGCACCGCCGACTCCTATCTCAGAGAGAAAATGTTCGATATGGGTTGCTAGGAGGTGAGAGCCTACATCTCTAAAAGGCTCGTGGCCACGAGCAGGGAGCACTACTAACTTTGAGCCCTGAAGAAGTTGCTGATACCTGTATCCTATGGCAACCGGCGCTTGAGCATCATCCTCTCCCCATAGTAAAAGCGCCGGAGCCTTTATAGTGCTCGCCTGCGATGTCAGGTCCTCGTTAACCAGCTTTACAAGTGTCTTTCGCAGCTTCCCTGCGGCCTGATAATCACGCGAGCCGAAGCGCGGCGCTAGGTAGTGAGGAAAAAAGCGCGAGCCGGTTAAGGAATCGATCCGCTTTGCGACACTGACCAGCCCCTTTATCCAGCGCGAACGGAGCTCCTGCTTTAGGGGTCGGTTGTAGGGGAGCCCTGGTGTACCAATAAGAACAAGGGCGGTCACCGCCTCTGGGTACGTGGCTGCTAGTCGCACAGAGACTCGCCCACCAAGGGAGTGACCAATCAGAGTGCACTGCTCAACGCCAAGCTTTAAGAGGAGCTCGTGCACCGCTTTTGCGAATTCTGGGGTGCCCCAACCACCACCGTCATCTGAGGCAGCGGGTGGAAGAGGGGAGCGGCCAAATCCTGGAATATCAACCAAAATAACCCGATAGCTCCCTGATAGGTTCTCGCCAAGCTGACGTAGGTCTTCAAGGGAGTGCATCCACCCGTGCAGAAGGACCAACGTTGGCCCATCTGTGCCCAGGAGCTCGTAGTGGATACCGCCCGGGTCGTTGTAAGTAGGGTCGTTGTAAGCTGCGCCGTTGCCAACGGGGTTGGTTGTCACTTCAGAAGACATGTCGTGATAGTTGCCCATAGAGCGCTTCAGGACAAGGGAGTAGCAGTTTAGAGGAGGGATTTTTTTTCGACCTCCAGCTCTCTCAGAAGCCATTTTCTGCCTACCCGAAAACCTCACGATAAAACATAATTACCCCTATGGATTATTCCTCAACCCTAAACGTCAGCCGCTTCAATCATCTACGGGCACCGTCTCCGCTAGACCTTGTTCTCGTAGCGACGGTTCTCTTGCTCGTTGGTTTTGGTTTGGTAATGGTCTATTCCACAACAGGAATAGTCTCGCAAGAGAAGTTGGGAGACTCTCTCTACTACGCCAAGCGCCAGGGTCTGTCTGCGATTATAGGTTTTGTGTTTATGATCGTTGTGAGTCGGGTTCCACTTGGGTTCCTAAGAAAGATCTCACCCTACCTGCTTGTGGCGTCACTCTTGTTGCTTCTCTTGCCCCTCACTCCAGGTATAGCCGATAGAGCAGGCGGGGCGTCTCGCTGGGTGAAGTTTGGGCCGGTTCGATTTCAGCCGGCTGAATTTGTAAAGGTGTTGATGGTGGTCTTTATGGCTGGGTTCTTCACCCGCCAGGAGCACCGCGTACGCTCGTTCGTAGACGGGATCATAAAACCCTTCTCGATGGTTGCAATGGTAGCTGGTCTCTTGCTTTTACAGCCTGATTTTGGATCCTCTGCGGTGATAGTGACCGTTACCCTTGCCATGGCGCTCGCGTGTGGGGTGCGGCTTTCTCACATGGCGCTCTGTTCGCTTGGGGTGTGCGTTGCTGCCGCCATCTTAGTTTGGATCTCTCCGTATCGGATGATGCGCGTGGTGAGCTTTCTCTCTCCCTTCTCTGATACTTCCGGTAAAGGGTATCAGTTAATTCAGTCACTGATAGCTGTCGGTACGGGGCAATTAACAGGCGTGGGCTTGGGAAGTAGTCAACAGAAGCTCTTTTTCCTTCCTGCCGCACACACTGACTTTATCTTCGCTGTTATCTCTGAGGAGCTGGGGTTTATCGGTGGTTTGTGTGTCATTGCCGGCTTCCTTGTTGTCTTGTGGCGGGGCTTGCTCTTAGCAAAGGGAGTTCGTCATGATTCGTTTCTCTTTGCTATGGCGGTCGGCTTGACGATGATTATGGTAGCTCCTGCGCTGTTAAATGTGGGTGTAGTAATCGGCCTTCTTCCTACGAAAGGAATGGTGCTCCCACTTGTTGGTTACGGAGGGTCGAGCCTTATCTCATGTATGGGAGTAGTTGGCCTTCTGCTCGCTGTGAAGCGCGAGGGGGATCGCGGGGATTTACTCTAGGTTTGCCATGAACGAAGTGCTATCCGCGCAGCCAGCAAGCTCTGACCAACCTCCCGTTGTCGCCCGCAAGCCGATACGGCTTTTAGTTGCAGCTTCAGGCACAGGCGGTCATATCATTCCCGCGTTGCATATTGTTCGAGCAGTGCGCTCAATTGAGCCTCTATCAGCGATTGAGTTCATCGGGTCAGGGCGCCCCCTCGAGGAGAAGCTTATCATCGGTAACGGCTATCCTCGGCACGTGGTGCGGCTCTCTGGGGTAAAGAACCGGGGTATAAAAGGAGTGCTGCAGTTTGCCTTTAGGCTACCAGTTGCAGCCGTACAGCTGTTTTCACTCTTCCGCCGATTTCGGCCTGACGTTGTTGTTGGTGTTGGTGGGTACGCATCCGTTCTGCCGGTCGTGCTGGCGCGTCTCCTCGGTATTCCCACCTGGATCCATGAAGCGGAGCTTCATCCTGGGTTAGCAAATAGGGTGCTTTCTTATTTCGCTGATAGGATATCGGTGGTTTTTTCCAATACGGTTATCAAGGGGCGGGCGCAGGTGGTTGTAACTGGACACCCCGTACGTCAAGAGTTAGTTGGGGTCGATGCAACCTCGGTGCGTGACGATGCCCCCAAGCGGCTCCTAATCCTTGGTGGCTCGCAGGGTGCTCGCGGTCTAGATGAGGCGGTATCGACGGTCGCTCCCGTTGTGAAGGAGCGTGGTATCGAAGTTGTGCATCAGTGTCGGGGCGATCAGATGGACCTGGTTGTTAACTCCTACCGGGCAGAAGGGGTAAACGCCAGCGTAGTGCCGTTTATCGATGACATGGCCGGTGCCTACGAGTGGGCAGATGTGATCATAAGTCGCGCCGGTGCAAGTTCGGTTGCTGAGATCGGCTGCGTCAATCGCCCAGCGCTCTTTGTGCCATACCCCTTTCAGACAGGTACTCATCAAAGCGACAACGCTCAAGTTCTAGTAGCACAGGGGAAAGCTCTAGTAGTTGAGGAAACTCAGCCTCATTTTCCATCGCGCTTAAAGGCAGCCCTAGAGCATCTTCTTTCGCGCTCTGAGTACCTGGCGATGAAGAACCTCCCGCCTGAATCAAAGGGCTTACAGGCAGCAAGCAGTATTGCGCGGGGAATAGTAGAGTTAAGGAGATAGCTGAGGCTGCCCGGGGCCTCACACCCAACCAAAACAACGCGATTGTCTTGTTTTGCGCCGGCTCACCCCTGGGGACCTAAGCGTTCAGATAATGCGCTTCAGTCCGCACCACTCCATCAGAGTGAGACATCAGAAGATATATACACAGCACCGTTAGGCTCAACTGAGCGGTCGGTGTTCGGTTTGTCGCGGGTTTTTTCGGGGGGTTATACAATGTTGAGAGCGCTTTTAGGCGGCTTATCGGGCTCTGAAGAGAGCGGGTCCAAAACCTCTACCGGTGTACTCGGTACCGAACCCAGCGAATCTGCCTATTTTAAGTTAAGTTGCGAAAGCCCTGAGCATTTGGCCTTGCTTCTAAGGGCAAGACATGGCCTTGGCGACCTGAGCGCGGTGTACGCAGCCTTCAAGGCTGACCCGGGCGACGAAGTTCACCCAGAGCGACTGCGAACCTCATCCGATGGGTTTGCTGTCTTACAGGGAGCACCCGCAACACAGATTATAAGCACTGGATGCCTCTTAGTTGAGCGTTTTAAGGAGTCAGGTGATGTACAGGGAGAGGGGGCTACCTACCAACGCATAAGAGCCTTCAAAAGCTATGCAGGCGCCCTTGCTGAGTTCTGCGCAAAGCTAGAGATGTGCACCGTAGGCTCCCTTGAGGTTGCTGAGGGTGACCAGAGGGCGGGTAGGGCAGACCTGAAGTTTGAGGGGCTGAACCGCACTATGTCACTGTTTTCCCTCGATCCCTCGTAGAGGCGGGGTTCCACCGCTGACCTGCTAGGCACACAATGTTTTTATGGAAGAAGCTAAGCAGCTCTTAGTAAGGTCTTCTTAGGTTGAAGCTTGGGTGAGAGCTGCACATAAAGGCGGGGAAAATCCTACGAAGAATTCAATCGAAAAAAATCTAAAAAACCTTTAGTTGCCCTTAGTGCAGCTGCTCGGTCGAAAGGTTTATTGCCCCTTCCCAACGAGAAGCTTTCAGTGTTTGAGCCTCGACTACCCAATCCTATCAATTTCGTGTCCTTACTATTTCGATGCCGCACCCCCTTGAGTGACTCTCCAAAAGTAGAAAAATTGGCATTATTTGCTCATCTTGCCTGAAAGGGCATCACCGGAAGGGTTTCAGCAGGGTGACGACCCTAGGGAAAAGTTGTATATCTTTCCTAATTAGAGAGTGTTTCCGAGAGGTTTCCCAGCATGTCATCTTCGTCATCTCCATCGTGTTGTGCCTCAACGGCGCCATCCTTTCTGCTTAGCGCTTACCGTTCCCACACCTGCAATGAGTTAAGATCCGCCCATGCTGGCGATAAAGTTACTTTGTCTGGGTGGATTCTTCGAAAGCGTGACCACGGCGGCGTGGTTTTCGTTGATCTTCGCGATAATTACGGCCAGACGCAGGTTGTGTTTAACGATAAGGGGTTAGACCTCATACAATCAGTGCGCGTCGAGTCAGTTATAACGGTCACTGGAATCGTGAAGTTGCGTGACGCAGCGATGGTTAACCAAAAGATTGAGACGGGTGAAATAGAGGTGCACTGCGAGGAGCTTATCGTTCAGAGCGTAGCGGACGTACTTCCATTTCAGATTGCTGAAGATGATAAAGCCCCTGAGCCGACTAGACTCACCTATCGCTTTCTCGATCTTCGCCGCGAGAAGGTTCATGAGAACATACTCTTGCGGTCGAATGTAATACGAAAGATCCGTGAGCTAATGCACGGGATGGGTTTTAATGAGTTTCAGACACCAATCCTTACTAGTAGCTCACCCGAAGGAGCGCGAGACTTTCTTGTGCCGTCTCGTTTTCACCCAGGGAAGTTCTTTGCGCTGCCTCAGGCCCCTCAGCAGTTTAAGCAGCTCTTGATGGTCTCTGGTTTCGATCGTTACTTTCAGATAGCGCCTTGTTTTCGCGACGAAGATCCCCGTGCTGACCGCTCTCCAGGAGAGTTCTATCAGTGCGATATCGAGATGAGCTTTGTTGAGCAAGAAGATGTCTTTAAGGTTGGTGAGAAGCTACTAAGCGAGCTTTTTCAGGCCTTCGCCAAGGAACCAGTTACCCCGGCACCGTTCCTGCGCATTCGGTACGACGATTCTATGGCGCAGTTTGGCTCAGATAAGCCGGACCTTAGAAATCCGCTGCGAATCAAGAACGTCTCTGAAGCCTTTGTAGGCACAGAGTTTCAGGTCTTTAAGAACGTTCTCGCCTCTAATGGCGCTATCCACGCTATCGCGCTTCCAAAGATGGAGACACCGCCGCGTAAGTATTTCGATGATACGATTGAACTCTTCAAGAAGTGGAGCGGCCAGGGGCTTGCTTACTTAATAATCGAAGAGAGTGGTTGGCGCGGCTCTATCGCTAAGTTTTTTGGGCCGAGTGAACAGGAGAAGCTTACAGCGCTGCTTCAGCTTCAACCTGGTCAGGTGGTGTTTTTCGGCGCAGGTGATTCCAAGAAGGTGCTGCCACACCTTGGACGTATGCGTAACAAGTTTGGCGAGGACTTTAAGCTCCTCACTGGCGGATACCATTTCTGTTGGGTGTACGACTACCCAATGTATGAGTGGGATGAAGATGCAAAGGGCATTGTATTCAGCCACAACCCTTTCTCGATGCCACAGGGCGGCATGAAGGCGCTCTGTGAGCAGGACCCCTACGAGATTAAGGCTTACCAATACGACATCGTATGTAACGGTTACGAGCTTTCAAGTGGAGCCATTCGAAACCACCAGCCCGATATCATGTACAAGGCTTTTGAGATCGCTGGATACTCGAAGGCTGACGTCGACGAGAAGTTTGGTGGTATGATTAAAGCCTTCAAATTTGGCGCTCCCCCGCACGGCGGCTTTGCGCCCGGAATCGATCGCATCGTGATGCTACTTGCTCAGGAGCAGGCAATACGTGACGTTATTGCGTTCCCGATGGCGCAGAGTGTAGAGGATCTGATGATGGGAGCCCCAAGTCTTCCAAGCGAGAAGGCGCTGCGCGAGGCTCATATCAAGGTTGTACTACCCCCGGAAGTCGAGAAGAAGGCGAGTTAGCCAAAAATATGGACGGCGATCTTTCGTTCGTTTTATCTCGGCAGCTTACGAATGGGGGCGAACTAAAGTAAGCGGTCCATACAACGCTAACCCTCTTTTTTGGAAGCGCTAATAGTGGTAGCCTTCGCAAGTTCAACACACGCCCGAGTGATGACCCTCCTACGCCAAGGCTCCGGCGGGTTTTTGCAGGGGCGCGATACATATGCCCGAGTGATGACCCTCCTACGCCAAGGCTCCGGCGGGTTTTTGCAGGGGCGCGATACATTTGCCCGAGTGATGACCCTCCTACGCCAAGGCTCCGGCGGGTTTTTTGCAGGGGCGTGATACATTTGCCCGAGTGATGAAATGGTAGACATACGGGACTTAAAAGAAAGTGACTGAACGTATGCCCGAGTGATGAAATGGTAGACATACAGGACTTAAAATCCTGGGGGAGAAATCCCGTGTCGGTTCAAGTCCGACCTTGGGCAGTCTAATCAATCACTTACGGTCACTTTCTTTTAAGGCTCGTGCTACTGGTTTCATTCTCACTGAACCGTCCCGACGTACAGACGATCAACTAACCATCATTCTCACTCATTCTCATTAAGGTTCGCACAAATAACTCCGATGTTCTCATCGAGAAGGAGCGAACTAAGATGACTGAAGCTACGTTACATCATGTGTGTGAGGGGGCTGTCGTTCTCTATAAGCGAGATGGCAGCAATACAGAGTGCTGGTATGCACGATTCAAGAACCCCAAGACGGGCAAATGGAAGAAGTTCAGTACCAAGGTCACCGACCTCGAAAAAGCGAAGCAAATCGCTCAACGACAGTTCGATGTACGGGTCGAGCTAATCAAGAACAACATCGACATTGATACGAAACGGTTCTCATACGTCGCTGATTACGTCACCAAACAGCTCCAGGCTGACATCGATGCTGGCACTGGTAAGAAGACCTACGAAGACTACATCCGTGTAATCAATCGCTTCAAACAGTTCTTTGGAAATAAGTATATCGGCAACATCACCTATCAAGACCTTGTCGAGTACGATCAAGAGCGCACCCGCAAACTAGGTCGAAAGGCAAAGCAATCAACGGTAAATCTCGCAAACGTCGCACTGACAAAGGTGTTTAAGACAGCCATCGAGAAGGGCTGGATGCACCAGTCGCAAGCGATTTCTTTCAGAAACGATGGAAAGAGAGGGGAGCGACGACCTTACTTTGAGCTGCACGAATATCAAAAGCTCTATAGGTTTATGCGTGAGTACGTGAAGCTAACAACTAAAGACAGCCCTCAGGGAGGCGTTAAGAACCAGACGCTCATGATTCGAGAGCTGATGCGAGACTATGTGCTCTTTCTGGCGAATACAGGCTTGCGGCACGGCACAGAGACCAAGAACCTCAAATGGAAGCACATCTCTGAGACGACCATGAATGGACAGAAGTTCATCGTAATCGCCCTTGAAAAGGGAAAGACAGGTAAGCGTACCATCGTCTGTCGTCATAGCGTCAGAAAGTACCTAGTTCGCATCAAGGACCGATTTGCACATCTCAAAGAGCGACACCTAGGGCAGATGCTCGATATCGATGAGCCTGTATTTCGATGTCGTGACGGCTCTGTGCCGAAGGACTTTCACGGTGCGTTCAGAATCATGATGGAGAAGGCTGAGCTGCTCAATGACGTAAGCGGAGCAAGGCGCTCCCTCTACTCACTGCGGCATACCTATGCGACTTTTCAGATTATCTACAACAAACTCGACCTGCATACCCTGGCGAAGAATATGGGAACGTCCATAGCGATGCTGGAAAGGCATTACTCTCACCTAGAGGTGCTGCATAGGGCTGAGGCGTTGGCTGGCAAGGCAGAATCGAAGCCTAGGAAGGTTAAATCAGGTGAAACTCGTATAATCCAGCTTAATAGTGACTTGCAGGCTATAAATTCGGGGCATGATACCGAGGTCCTGACGACTGATGGTTGCGCTAAGCCCCAGATTTACGGTCCAGGGAGCACCTCGAAGTGAATGTTCTCCTCGGGAATGGGCTCATTGACCAATCCCCTGGCATTCGAGGGTGTCTCACTGCGTGAATTACCTGTTCGTTTGAAGCTGGACGTCCAGCAAAACTGTCAGTAAACTCAAATGCTTCGGTCATTCTCACTAGTTGACCCAATTATCTGAGGAAAAATGTCAGAGAGCGAGTGGCGCACAAGAAAGAGTCGGATTGATACCAAGCTCAAGGGGATGAAGCCCGCTTGGAAGATCATCCCGTACTCGTCAGATCTCTCCACTGACACCTTGCATCAAGTTGCAGTTGAGGAGTTCCCAACTTCAAATGGACCTGCTGATTACGCTCTCTTCATCAAGGGTAAACTGCTCGGCATAATCGAGGCGAAGAAGGTTTCCGTCTCTCCAGGTAATGTCCTTGAACAAGCCAAGCGTTATTCGGAGGGAGTTGCTCAGCCAGTGCCTCACTATGGGAGCGGGGCAAGCTCAACGCAGTTCAGTAAGTACAAGGCTCCTTTTATCTACAGCACTAACGGGGAGGTCATCTGGTTTGCAGATGTTCGTGATCCGAAGTTTCTCTCTCGTGAGCTATCTCGTTTCCATTCTCCTGATGCTCTCGAAGAGATGTGGAATACGAATAGAACGCAGGCAGCACTCGACCTGGTAGGCAACCCAGTCGAGTTTCCAAGATTACGCCCCTACCAGCGTGACGCAATAACAGCCGTCGAGAATTCTCTCTCCGGTGGTAGGCGAAATATGTTGGTAGCAATGGCAACAGGAACAGGCAAGACCTTTACCACGGTTTCTCTCTGCTACCGTCTTCTTGCTTCAAAGTTTGCGAGGCGGATTCTATTTTTGGTAGATCGAAGAGCCCTGGCAGCTCAGAGCTCGCTTGCATTTCATACTTTCGATACGCCTCGGGGGAACAAGTTTAATCAGGAATATGAGATCTATTCTCAGCGATTTCGGCGTGAGGACTTAGAGGACGAGGAGGACAGCAAGAAAGCGGCTTTTGATCCACAGGTGTTACCAGAGGATTATTTAACGCAGCCCCAGGCTAAACATACCTTCGTGTATGTATCGACCATCCAACGAATGGCTATAAATCTCTTTGGTCGTGAGGGGGCATTTTCTCAAGGTGCATCGGATCCAGACTATGAAGATGATGTCGATAAGTTAGACATTCCGATCCATGCATTTGACGTAATCATCGCTGACGAATGTCACCGTGGCTACACGGCTCAAGAGGAGGGGGTCTGGAGGAAAGTACTCAATCACTTCGATGCGGTGAAGATAGGTCTTACTGCAACACCAGCGAAACATACCCTTTCACTATTTGAAGAGGTCGTTTACGAGTACACCACCGAGCAAGCTATCGCCGATGGATACCTTGTCGATTACGAAGCCGTTGCGATCTCTTCGGGAGTGCGGATGAACGGTGTCTTCTTAAAAGAGGGCGAGGAGGTCGAGTTTGTTGATACGGGCAAGGGGACAAAGCAGTATCATCTTCTTGAAGATGAGCGTGAGTTTGATGCGTCTAAAATTGAACGTGATATCACCGCACCCGATAGCAACGAAAAAATTATCAAGGAAGTTGCCAAATATGCCCACGAGCATAACGAGAAATTTGGGCGCTTTCCTAAGATTCTAATCTTCGCAGCAAACGATCTTCAACACACATCCCATGCCGATCAGTTAGTTCGTCTGTGCAGAAAGGTCTTTAATCAAGGTGATGATTTCGTGATGAAGATCACTGGAAACGCTAACGTGGATCGACCTCTCAAGCGCATTCGGGAATTTCGGAATCGACCCAATCCGAAAGTGGTTGTGACAGTAGATATGCTCACTACAGGCGTTGATATTCCATCGTTAGAGTTCATTGTCTTCATGAGACCTGTGAAGTCTCGTATTTTATGGGTGCAGATGCTTGGTCGGGGAACCAGGCTCTGTAAAGACCTGGCACCGTCAAAAACTCACTTTACTATATTCGATTGTTTCGACGGTTCTTTGATTGATTACTTTCGGGATGTCACGGACTTCGAGATTCCACGACCAGAGGTACAGAGCGTGGAGACGAAGCAAGTTATTGAGAACATCTACCAGAATGTGGACCGAGAGTATTTTAGCAAGGTCCTGGTAAAGCGATTGCGCCGCATTGAGCGTGATATGTCAGGCGATGCATATCAGCAGTTCTCAAAGTTCATTCCAAATGGTGATGTCGGGGCGTTTGCTTCTGAGCTACAGAGGCGCCTAAAGGATGATTTTACTGGAACCATGCGGGTCCTCAGAGACCCAGGCTTTCAAGAGGAACTGACTTCGTACAAACGTGCAATAAGAACCTTCATCGTAGCCCCTGGGGTTGAAGACACGGTTACCTCACGCAAACTCTTCAAGGTAGGCGACAAGAGCCTGAAGCCTGAAGACTACCTCGTCGCATTTAGAAGGTTCGTGGTTGAGACTAAGAACGAGATAGAAGCGTTGCAGATAGTTCTTGAGAGACCAAAGAAGTGGAGCGTGAAGGCACTATCAGAGTTGCGTGAGAAGCTCACACTTGGTGGCTTTCCTGAGTCCGATCTTCAGAAGGCACATGAAATCGTTAATCACAAGGCTCTCGCCGATATCATTTCAATCGTGAAGAGGGGCGCTGAAGAAAACCGACCACTCTTAACTGCAGAGGAAAGGGTAAGGTCGGTTATGGCGACTTTGCGTTCTGAGAGTGCTATCTTCAATGGTAAGTTTACAGATGATCAAAGCAAGTGGCTTCAGTACATTGAAGAGCACCTTGTTAGAAACCTCTCCCTCTCAGAGGATGATTTTAACGAGATCCCCGTTCTCGCAGACCACGGAGGTCTCCGGAAAGCTCAAAAGGTCTTCGGTGTTCAGCTCTCTTCACTGATTGAAGAGATAAATTTTAAGTTGGCAGCATAGTGTCAGGAGTTCTCGATGGCTGATGTAGTAAATAAATTATGGGGCTTTTGTCACACTCTGCGACATGACGGCGTTGATTACGGGGACTATATCGAGCAGCTAACGTACCTGCTGTTCCTCAAGATGGCTGAGGAGAAGGGGATTGAGATCCCTTCATACAAGGTTCAGAAGACTGGAGAGACGAGAGTATGCGATTGGAATAGCCTGAAAGTTCTCTCTGGGACGGATCTTGTTGATCATTATGGAGAAATATTGCGCACACTGCGAGAAGCCAAGGGTCTCTTGGGTGAGATTTTTAGTCAGGCGATGCCTCGATTCAATAACCCAGTCAATCTAAAGAAGCTCGTCAATCTCATTGATGAGGAAGATTGGGCTGCTATGGATGTGGATGTCAAAGGTGCTGCCTTTGAGGGGCTGCTTGAGAAAGCTGCAAGTGAGGGGAAGAAGGGAGCAGGGCAATACTTCACTCCAAGGCCTCTCATTCAATCAATCGTTAATGTCTTAAAGCCAGATCCAACGACATCAAGAGATTTCACCATCTGTGACCCTGCCTGTGGAACTGGCGGTTTCTTGATCTGTGCCTATGAGTGGCTCAACGAGAAATTTAAAGGTGCCTTTGATCGTGATGTCACCAAGCGCATTCGCACCAAAACTTACTTTGGGCAGGAGCTTGTAGCACGACCTCGAAGACTTACTCTGATGAACCTCTATCTTCATGGTATCGAACCGACGATCTATCTCGGAGATAGCATTTATGAACCCGATAGAGGGGAAAGATACGATCTCATTCTTTCTAACCCTCCTTTCGGTACCAAGGGAGCTAATCAAGCCCCTGAGCGTCAAGACTTTACGGTTGAGACAAGCAGTAAGCAGCTTAACTTTGTTCAGCATATCATTGCCATCTTAAAACCTGGTGGTCGTGCTGCAATCGTTCTCCCTGATAACTGTCTCTTTGAAGATAAAGCAGGGGAGGTCTTCAAGATCGTGATGGAAGATTGTGACGTGCATACGATCCTTCGACTTCCACGAGGAACCTTCACCCCATATTCACAAGGCGTGAAGGCAAATGTGGTCTTTTTACAGAAAGGAAAGAAGACTGAGAACGTCTGGATATATGACTGTCGAGCAAATATTCCAGGCATTACCAAGAAGGACAGACCCCTGACGCTTCAGCACTTTGAAGAATTTGAAAAATGCTACGGCTCTTCACCTGATGGCTCATCAAAGCGTAAAGACCTTGGTGAGGAGGGCAGGTTCAGAAAGTTCACGATAGATCAGATCAAAGAGCGAAATTACAAGCTTGATATTACATGGCTTAAAGATGAGTCGCTTGAAGATGATGATGATTTACCACCACCGCAGGACTTGGCGACAGAAGCTATTACTGAGCTTGAGGCAGTGGTGGATGATCTTAGGGAGATTATTGCTTCTCTTGAGGGGGAAAATGGAGAGGCAAGAGCATGACTTTGGTAGTACCCTTTGAGGAAATATTTCAAAGCGAAGTTGGACTTCTAGCAAAGCACCTATCTTGGCAGAGAGTTGAGTTGGGCTTAGTGGCGACAGTACAAAATGGCTTCGCATTTTCATCGTCAAAGTTCAGCAAGGACAAGGGGATCCCTTTGATCAGAATAAGGGATCTGCAACGATCAAAGACCGAAACTTTATTTGACGGATCATTTGATGAAGCGTATCTAGTTAATGACGGTGATATTCTTGTCGGTATGGATGGCAATTTTACTTGCGTACGCTGGCAGGGGGGACAAGCTCTACTTAATCAGCGGGTTTGTCGAATTTTACCAAGAACTGACTTTGTTGATGCTGCGTTTCTACGACTGGCACTACAAGGTTACCTATCTGCAATCCAGAAGGCGACCTCAAGTACAACGGTCGGGCACTTGTCGTCAAACGATATCAAGCGAATACCATTACCACTACCACCCCTCAATGAACAAAAACGCATAGTCGCAAAGCTTGATAAACTCTTGCCCAAGGTAGAATCATGTAAGCAGCGACTTGAGAAAATACCGACGATATTGAAACGCTTTCGGCAGTCGGTGCTTGCTGATGCGGTTTCAGGAAAGCTTACCCAATCCCACAGGCACAATGTAGGGTACACGGCTTTACCGCCCAGTGGATTTGAGAGGTTTGAGCTTCCCATGCTACCCACGGGATGGTCGTGGGACTTGCTTGAAAATGTTGCCGATTCCCAGGGAGGAAATGCTTTCAAAAGTACTCGCTTTATTGATCACGGCAAGAACCAGGTGTTGCGGATTGGGAATGTTAAGAGTGGAGCCGTCGATCTGGTGACGTCTCCAGTCTTCATTAAAGATGAGGACGCAAACGAGTTTGCTAGATATGAAGTTAGAGAAAACGACCTGCTCATCTCTTTGACTGGCACTAAATACAAGCGAGACTATGGTTTTGTTTGTCGGGTTGGTCACTGTGATAAGCGCCTGTTTCTCAATCAGCGAGTTGGGAGATTGAGGACGAAGGCTTCGGTTTTGCCAGGCTTCTTGCAAATGTGGCTTAGTTCGGAATGGTATCGAAATATTTTCTTCGATGGAGAAACGGGAAACGTAAATCAGGGTAACGTGGGGATGGATGCAATTCGTAAGGCTCCGTGTCCAGTTCCGCCGATTGAAGAGCAAAATCTGATTATACAAATTATCGAGGACTTTCTGGAAAAGGCTAGGCTTGGCGAAAAGGCTGTGAGTGGGGCGTTTCGAATCCTTGACCGGACGAGTAGTAGCATTCTTAGTAAAGCATTTTCTGGCTTATTGGTTGAGCAAGATGCTTCCGATGAGCCTGCCTCGGTCTTGCTTGATCGTATAGGATCTAACCTTGGTCTTAATTCAAAAAAGTCGGTTTCTAGAAAGCGTAAGGCTGAAAAAGAGTCGCAATCGTTGTCGGTGTAGGACCATTTGTGGAGTCTGTTGTCTACCGCTCTAACCAGAAATGACATGAAGATAGATCGAATGGTGGTTGATCGGTTTATCCGCCACTATGCAGGCGCCTTCGATCTGCCCTTCGAGTTAAAGCTGGTTCCCGAAGATGATAGCGCCACACCTGCAAACCAGCGGATAGAGGCGATATATGAAGTTGGCAGGGTCGCCGTTCATGTCGAACACACCTCCTTCGATATGTTTCACTCTGGTGCTTCTCCAAAGCGTGAGCTTGATGAGGGTTTTAAGGAGTTGGAGTCAGTTCTGGTCCAAGCGGACTTTCCCTGTCATCCAGGTTTGGTAGTGTTTGTGAGTATGAAGGCGGTTGCTAATCGAAAGAAGCTGCAAGGATGCTTTGACGACATTATCGGTGGTATTCATTCATTCTTACGACGTGTAGAAGATACCACAGTTAACTGTGAGCCATACAAGGCTACTAGGCTCCGGTGCGGAAGTATCGAGTTATCGGTTTGTCTAGACCCACTGCTAGAAGGTAAGACTTCTCTTGAGTACGTCGCTTCATCCGAGAATCGGTATAGCTCGTCGGAGCTCATTAAAATGTATCAGAAAGCCTTTGCTAAAAAGGTTGAAAAGCTGGGGAGGTCGGTTAGCTATCACGGAGGAGGAGGGATTGGGCTTCTCTTGATAGAGAATCATGATGTGGCAGTGCAGAGTCCGTTTGTCTTTGACCGAATGTTCAACGAGACTCTGAGGGAGTCTAACGATGGTTGCCATGAGGTTTGGCTTTTGAGGTCCGGGCACCGCTCGCTACTGTGGCTGAGAGAATACGATCTGATGCATTGCGACGGAAGTCGTGTGGATTTATCGACTGCTCAATATGCGCTCTCTCATCGAGAACAGCGATGGCGCCTATGGCGGGAGAGTCGTGAAAAGATGTTTAGCTGTGACGTCACTAACAAGATACCTCAAGGGACCCCGAATCGCCTCGAAGTTGACTAAGGGGTTCATGGGTTTGTGCGTTCGCCATGGGGAGTAGTTTAAGAGGAGGCGTGCCTTGAAGTCCACGTCCAAGTGGTGAGGTGTTGTTCGTCCTGGGACTGGCCGATGAGAGTATGTTCAAAGGTCGTTAGTCGATAAGGGGCAATCCGCAAGAGGCGGAGCTGTAGTCGCATCTGCAAAGCGGCTAGCCCCTCAACGACGTCAATAAGCCTCGACGCCCTCTGCTCTCGCTACGACACGCCATTGCGACGTTCAACCTGCATACCCGGACCAAGGTATGCGGAACTCTATAGAGGCCGTGGATGGGCCTTGCACCAACGTGCACTAGGATTGCACGTGATTTGAATTCCGACCTGATCTTGAGCGACGTTTACAGCTTGCCATGGGGCAGCTGACCTCTATAAAGTTGAGTTAACTGGTCGCAATTCCGTGCTTTTGGGGATATTTGTTGACCATGGATATCGGGCTCTCGGCTTATTCAAAGCGGATATTTCTTCATCTGTAGAGAAAATCCGCATCGTCGTTACCTTGTGAGAGCTGGTTTGAAAGAGGATTGACGGTGGATACGACAGGACAGTGCTTGGGTTTTCTGAGCAGAGGTGAGTTCACGAAGGGCTGTTCCGTGTTGGGAATCGAGGCCCCTCTCTTTTTATGGGTAGGCTGCTTCGTTCTTTTTGTCACTACTTTTATTTTCCTTTTTCGGCTCTTTTATTTATCCCATCCAATTATAACCACGCTCAAGCGGCTTACGAGAAAGATAGGCGAGATACAGCCAATTAACAGACCTCTAGACGGAGTAGGGCTAGAGGAACTACGCCTTCTAATGCAGGATGAGAAGCTAGTTGCTGATGCATGGGGGGAATTCGACGAAACACTTCTCGTGCACCGTGATGAGCGCCAGGAATTTATTTTTAATACGGGCCAAGCGGATGATTACTTCTCAAAGGAAGCACTCCTAGGTGGGCGAATTAATTTGTCGTTTTATGCTGCATATCCGGGAATTCTGACAAGTGTTGGATTGCTTCTCACATTCGTTGCCATTTTGTACGGTCTTTCTGGGATTAAGTTAGATGGAGGGGAGGCAGGCAAGATAGTCGGAGTAGAGACGCTTGTTACTAGTCTGTCGGGCAAGTTCATTTCGTCCATCTGCGCTCTCGGTTTGGCCGTGATCTTCACCTTTGTAGAGAAGAGAAGGGAGAGTCTCATCTCGGAAAGCGTTCATGGATTTATACGAGCACTTAATCGAAAGTTATCTCGTCGCCCTGCAGAGCATATCCTTCAGCTAATTCAAAGAGACATCAGTGAGCAATCGATAGCCTTTCGACAGTTTGGAACTGATTTGTCCGGTCATCTGAAAGAGAGTTTTAGTGAGAGCATGGGGCCCCACTTTCAAAAGGTGGCAGAGGCTGTCGAAGAACTGCGTAGGCAAAAGTCCGAGAGCATCACTGACTCGCTAGCACAAGTGGTGTCTGAGTTTAAGGGTGCTCTAATGGGCTCTACAAATTCCGAGTTCAAAAGTTTGGAGTCGACTTTAGCGAGAACTGCGGAAACGCTTAATGTAATGAATAGTCAGAGTAAGGCATCTCAGGAAAAGATGTCAGAGGTGTTGGAAAGTCTTGATGCTGCTATTTCAAAACAATCGTCGACTGGTCAGGAACACTTGGCAAGGCTTGCGACCACTATGGAGATGGTGATTGATAAACTTCAAAATGCCGCATCAGAGTCCTCGACAACACTCGGTGCGTCGGTAGCATCGATGATTCAGCAATTAAAAGCTGGCTTCTCAGAGCAAAGTGCCGAAATGGCAAGACGAAATGATGAGTTGGCATCTTTAATGCGGGTCATGATAGAGCAGTTTCAGTCAAGTCTTAACCAATCGTCTTCATCTGTATCATCTACGGCTCAGACGCTCATGGAAAAGAGTTCTGAATTTACTACTAAGGCTACTGATCAGATTATTTCGGTGCTTGAGCAACAAACGCTAAATGCGCAGGCGATAGCAGATGCGAGAGTTAGCCTGAATGATGCGTTGAATATTTTTAGGGAGGCCATAAGTGAGGGCGCTGCCACGCTAGATGGCATGGGCTCAGCGTCTTCTTCAGTGAAGGACGGTATGTCGATTCTGAACAATGCATTGAAGAGCCTTGAGGGAACTCAAGACAAGGCGACTGATTTGGTGTCTCTTGTGGATAAGAATGCCAACAATCTCAGAAGCGTCATTGATAGTCAGGCGGAGATCGTCACCAAATACGAAAGTGTTGTTCGAGAATTGGATCGCAGCTTGAGTTCTGTTTTGATGCAGGTTACGTCGAGCATAGAAAACTACTCTTCGAAGGTTAAGAGTAGCCTTCAGGATACATTGAGCCAATTCGACGAACATCTAACCAACGCCACTTCTAAGCTGGGGGGAACAGTTCAGGACCTTAGTGAGAGTCTAGAGGATTTGGTTGATCTGGCTTCTCGCTCTAAAGGGGCGTCAACATGAGTGATGTTCACTCGTCACTCAACAGCTCGTTGACGGATATGATGACCTCCTTGATGGTCATATTCGTTCTGCTTTTGGTGCACTATCTCGGAAGTAAGCAGGATGAGGTGAAGGCGGCGCAAAGCAAGACCGAGCTTATGAAGGAGCAGCTGGTTGAAAATTTTAAAGCAGCTCACATCGAGGGCATCGATTTCAAAAACGAAGGCAAATACACTCTCATCGTCATAGTGCCGGAGGACAAACTACAATTTGAGGTTGGTAATAACCAATTGAACTCAAGTGCAAATGACTTCCTGCAAAAATTTATCCCGGCTTTGCTCGATGCTTACATGGTATTCAAAGATGATGTCAGTTTTGTGAATGTTGAAGGGCACTCGGATCCAAAGCTCAAGAGGGATGCTACCAACGAGTACTACAATTGGGATCTAAGCCAAGAGCGAGCCAGTGCCGTAATGAAATTTATTTTCAATCTTCACAAAGGCTCAGAGGCGACAGAGCTATTCAAAAAGAAATCACTTTTTGGGGGGCGAGGTCCTATAGAATGCGAACACAGTGCCGAATCAGAGGAGTCAGTACGGAAAAGATGTCGTACGGTGAAATTTAAGATACGAATGAAATCGAGCGAGGAAGCTCAAGCGGATAAGGATCGTTGATGTTCGGATCACGACGATATTCATCAGACAATGCTACGATGCTGCCTGAATTCTTACGTGCAGTTCGGGAGCTTGATTTTCTTACCATTTCAAATGCCCCTAACGATCATGTTCCTTTTGACGACCAATCGCTCGCTTGTCCCAAGTTGGCTGCTTTAACCAAGTCGCTTGGGAGTTCGGTATCTACTGAAATCGTAGTCCTAGACGAAGCAGCTACCGTAACACGATGGAGAGAGCTTAAATCTAGTGCAGATAGTGCCAAGATGTCAGCTAGGGACTGTAAAAGATTTTATTGGGTGCCCGAAATAGTGAGCGATCCGCAATTTCAGCACTTAGTTGCAGAGAGGAGTATACCTCTGACAGTGTCCTCACTGCGAGGGTTGATGTACTGCTATCACCAGAGGTTTGGTGAGCTTTCAATAGATAGCACATTTAATTCGCTGCTCATCGATGCAATCCAAGATAAGGCTAATTCAAGGGCCGTAATAAGATCTTGGCTTGATTCAATAGAGTGTTTGGTGGGGGAGAAGGCGCCTCAGCTATTAGCCAAGCGAGCTTATGAGGAGTTTGCGTTTCCCGAGCAGACTCTCGATGGCTTCGGTTTTAGTGCGGATACAGTTACCGATTTTTCTTCTCGTTTTGCCGGTGAGTTAGCAATTCGCATGGCGGGTCGCTACGAGACGATACCGGACGAGCGCCTCCGTTATGCATTGGATGGGTTTCTGGGGTCAAATCTGGTTCGGAGAGAGGCCTTTAACGAGGCTATATCGGAAATTATTACGAGCAGAAAGGCTGAACGAAGTGAGTTCGTTCAGGAGATTCTAATCGATTTCCTTCTCGAAAAACACGGGCTGGGTGACCCTCGAATAGAAAAGTGGACGGGAATAGAGGACGCTGCAACGAACAGAGTTATTCAGTGGTTATCGAGAGAGGATATTGATTTCTTTTTTAAGCTCCTACTTGGAGATAAACAGGATAAACACGGCAGAAAAGCATTTTGGCTCCAGTACGTTGATAAAGTTGCTCGCTCTCGTGCTCTAATATCGAAAGAGGATATTAGAGATCATTCGGTTCGGCTGCGAGAGATGGAAGAGAAGGGCCGTTCGTACGGCCGTCTTGATGGTGCGAATTCCTCGAGTTCATTTATTCTCGATTTTGGTCGAGTTGTTGTCGTGGAATTCAGTGAAGTCGGAAACGCCTGCTACATTTACACTAAAAATGACTTCTTGGAATTAGTTCCCGATTTTTGGGCTAAGGACGTTTCATTTCGTAGCCTGAAAAATCAGGCAAAGGTTTCTGAAAGAATTACAAGAAGTGTCAAGGATTGGCAGGCGAATGCTCGACAGATCCTGTCTCGATATGGAGTGCGACGTGGCTAAGAGTGGTGATTCTCGTTTCTTGATTGCTTTGCTAGCTGAAGATCTTCACCTGATAGCTTCAGATAATGGACTGCACATATGTTACATGGGCTCAGATCGCAGTATCGATTTGAGCAACAGAGCGGATTGGCGGAAACTGGGTTCGACGACTAGTCAAGGCCAGCTTTTGGCGCAGTCACTCGACTTTCTGCTTCAGGAAGACCTTCTTAGGCTGGACAATCAAGGGCTTCATCTTGATTACGTGAACCTAAAGCACCTTGCTGAGGTCGGAGTCGACTTCATAGAAAAGTTGGTACCATGGGCTCCCTTTTCGATTCACGTTCGTGGTTCAGGAGTAATCGGTTCGAATGGGTTTCGTCTATCGTATGAGTTCATGCTTGGAAAGCTGCACTCGTTTCCTGTGAGGTTTGGACCATTTTTGATTAGGGGAGACCGAGCATACCGTTTGTCTCCGACTAACTTTGACATTGTTGAGATTGTAGATTCGTTTAATAGCCTCAGTCAGAACGAGAAGGATAAAGAGGCCTCTCTGCGCTGTATATCTCGGATAAAGGAGTTGATGGGCAGCGAAGGGCTGGATTCCTACTTGGACCGAGAGGGAATCGTGATTCCTCAGAAAGTTAAGGTTGAACTCTCTCTTGAATCAAACGGATTCGTGTCTTTATTTCCAGGATTCGAGGGAGTGTCTTCTGAGAGAATGAGACATGAGTTCTTTCGACTTGGAGAGGTTCAAAGAATTTACGATCTGCCGACGGATGATGGTCATCGGGTCAGAGTTCTCATCTCAGAAGAGATCTCTGCAATTCTGTCAGATATGCAGAAATATCGGATGGTCGGTGGTGCTACGAGGGATGCCGTCCTTGCCAATGTTATTGAGTGTTTTTCCGACGGCGTAAATCGAGATCTGATTGAGCTTGTTGATTTTGCTCCAAGAGTAAAGGGTATTTGTTCCGTCCCGGAACGCTCTCAACTTCTGTTGAATACAGAGAGTCGGTGTTGGGAGGGCGTATCGGAGGAGGATGTTGGGCTCGCAGCAGCTGCGGAGAAGCCTTTAATACTAAAGGTGTTTTCTGATGAAAATGTCGAGATTCCGATGTCCTTCAAAGAGTTCAGGAGTTTCGCTCGGCAAGTTGCAGAGGCGCAGGCGCAGGATTCGGCGCAGGTTCGCTTCGGAAGTAGCAATGTGCTCATCAACGATGCTCTAGTGGAGCAGATTAAAGAGATTGAAAAGAGATTAGACCGACGCAAGGCTGGTGGAATCGATATTAAGCAGGAAGCCCGAGACTGTCAGGTTTTGGATATTCATCAGAATTTCGATCAAACAAGTTACTCCGAGGGGTCTTTGGATAGTATTGAGTCTCTATGGAACCAGCCACAGATACCAAAAAGCCTCCGGAGCACAAGGGTTAACAAAAGGGGGGAGACCGAGTCTTTTCAGCTGAAATCGCACCAGTATGAGGGAGTGCTGTGGCTTCAAAACCTCTTCCGCAATCGGTTGCGGAGACGGGGTTGTCTTCTAGCCGATGATATGGGCCTTGGAAAGACGCTCCAGGTGCTCACATTTTTGGCCTGGTGCATTGAGTCTGGATATAGGAAGGGCCTGGGAGAAGATATCCCACCATACGAGCCGATATTGATTGTAGCTCCTATTATTCTTTTGAAGAACTGGCAGACGGAAATGGAGGGGTTCTTTGATCATGATATCTTTTCTCCGTCTGTAACTTTGTACGGTTCGACGCTAAGACAGTATAGCCTTGATTCAAAGAAGATGGGCAGGGAGACGAAAGACGGCAAACAGAGGCTGGATCTCGATCGAATTCGTGAGAATCGAATCGTGATAACGAACTACGACACGGTCAAGAACTACCAACATAGCCTAGCGAAAGTGCCATGGTCTATTATTGTGACAGATGAAGCGCAGGAGTTTAAGATTCAGAACCAGAAGTCGGACGCTCTTAAAGCGCTCAAGGCTCACTTCCGAATTGTGGCAACGGGTACTCCTGTTGAAAATAGATTGCTGGATTTGTGGAATCTTGTTGATTTTATGCACCCTGGGTCGTTGTTGGGCTCTGCAAAAGGTTTTTATGAAAGATTCGAGAAGGATGTTGCTAATAAGTCAATCGAGGAAAAAAAGGTTCTCACCCGAGAGCTGCGTGAGGCTCTGTATTATGACAGACCAGATGCCTTTGTAATGCGGAGAGATAAGGAAAGCCAACTGAAAACGGAGCTTCCCTCAAAGATCGAACATCGCATCACCTGTCCCATGCCTGAATCCTTTAAAAGAATGCACCTTGATATCGTTCAGCAGTTCAAGGAGAGCATGTCTGATGTTCATCACTTTACCCTGATTGACTCACTGAAGAAGCTGTATCTTCATCCTCGTCTATTAGAAAGACCGCAACCCGTCGATGACATCAAGTCTCTAGTCGGAGAGAGTCCCAAACTTGAAGCCTTAATAAAGACTCTGGAAGATATTCGATCGAAGAAGGAGAAGGTGCTGATCTTTACCGAGTATGTCGACCTGCAGACAATGCTTGCTGAAGTTCTTGGAGTTTATTTTGGGCTTAAAATTGAGATTATCAGTGGTTCCTCAATAGTGGAACGAACACGAGTTTCTGAGCGTCGGCAACAGGCGATAGACGACTTTGAGGCAAAGGAAGGTTTTAACATTCTAATCCTTTCGCCAAAGGTGGCGGGAGTAGGGCTTACGATAGTTGGTGCGAACCACGTGATTCATTATCAGCGGTGGTGGAATCCAGCGAAGGAGGCTCAAGCCACCGACCGAGCTTATAGAATTGGACAGAAGAAAGATGTTCATGTGTATTATTTTATAATCACAGATCCTGCGGGCGAGGTCATTTCTTTCGATCAGACTCTGGATAAGTTACTGCTTGAAAAGCGGGAGCTAGCAAAAGATTTCTTGATCCCAAGGGAAAGCGTTGAGATCAGCACGAGCGAGGTAGCAGATAAAGTTCAGGGTGAAAATGCTGCGGAATCCTCGATTCGACAAGGAAAGAGTCTAGCCATTGTGAAAACGTTGGGAGATGTCGATAGGCTTTCTCCCCACCAATTCGAGGCCTTGATTGCGCTAATCTACAGGCGTAAGGGGTTGCTTACGGTTCTAGGCCCGCTGACTAATGACGGAGGAGCCGATTTGTTGATTGTGGGTTTGAGTGACCTCGTATACGTGCAATGCAAGCACTCTAGTTGCCTAACTCAGCAGACCGCTCGGGCCGTTCGAGATTTAGAGGAGGCTCCCGATGTATATCGTAGAGATGTGCTATCTACCAATCTCAGGAGAAGGATGCCTCAAAGAGTTGCCTGGACAAACTCTACGTTTGACCAAGAGACACGTGCGATGGCAGCTCGTCATGGGATTGAGCTTCGGGAAGGTAAACATCTGGAGGCGGAGCTCAAGACTGCAGAGATTCACCTTGGGGCCATTCTTGAGATGGAGGCTGAGAGGTTTGGAAGCCTTAAAGATATACGGGCGGCTCTAAAGCACCTGTAACGTTGATCCATTAGTGTGACACCGAGAGTGGGGACGCCATTCACTAAACACGAAGGGCTTTCTCAATGGCCGTCAATTCTTCAGCTACTCGATAGAGAAATTGCACGACCTGTAGGTGTTGCTCATGCTTGGTGAGAACTATGTTGATGTGGATCTCCATACCATCTTGGTTAATGTCGAAGAGCTTTGAGAGAGATGGACTGTAAGCATCTTCACTAAGGGGGGCTTCTCGTTTATGGAACTGTTTGAACTTCATTAGGGCCATCTCTGATCTTTTCTCTGTAAGGCTAGTCGGGCATTCAATCAACACGTTACTCACTGCTCCACAATAATAACTAGAACGTCTCGATAATCTTTGATCGCTAAATCAAGCTCTCTTATAACCTTGGCTCGCAATCGTTGCTTCTTGGATATTTCCAATGCTCGTTCGATCTCATGTATGTAGAGTGCCTTGGGTTTTGTCTCTGACAGCTTTCTAGCAGCTTCTTGTTTTGTGGTTTTCGACATAGATCCTCGTTCACATTAAAGGTGATACCCCGTGCTAGTAGTCACGCTCATGAAGATATTTATCGAGCTTTAGTTTCGTGGCTTTCAGTGATTCCTGCTGTTGAAGGAAGGCGTCGAGACTAAGAAGCTCTTCATCAATCTTGGCTTTGAGAAACATTCTGATAAGGGCTAGCCGTGTGATGCGTCTGGATTGTGCGAGCGTGTTCAGATCTTCAATCCATTGAGGTTCTAATAAGAGTCTTAGCTGAGTGAATTTAGGCTTCTTTATAGACATCGGTTTTTCTTCCTTAATGACTTTTATTTTGTATCTACACTGTATAGCTATTTATAAGGGTTCTAATCTGAAAAGAGATCTCAGAAGCATCGTGATTCTCACGATGACGAGCTTCGCTCGTGGTTTAGTTTGAGTTCTGTTTGTAGGGCCTGTTTTCAAATCTTTTAATGACTTTCATAGTGTGCGGTAGTTTTGAGATACACTTCGCCCATCAAAGGCGAAGATGATGATGTGCGTATAGCTCATCGATACTTTGTGTTTGCACGTAGCTCCTTTTGAGAGCGAGGGCGGTTGGGCGGTCTCCTCGTAAGTGCAGCTCGCTGGTGTCCTAGCGGCAAGCATCATCAAAGCCAACACAACGACTTCGAGTGCTTTGCGAGTTCCAAGTGTAGGGATTGCTCGCATCGTGATGGATCGCATTTTCATTATTAAAGCCACCTGTGGTCGTTCTACGCCGTGAAAGTTCCATCTTACTTTGGGCACTTGGACAGGTGTGCGACTTAGGGGAGTCAATGGAAGTATGACTGCAAGATCTTATTGGGTCGCTATTTTCGAAACTCAGCTCAGTGCTTTATTAGTGGCTGAGTCGAGTTTCTGTACTCTATTTATACAATTTTAAAGCTCGCCTCGTTTATGGAGGCAGATTTTTCAATTACATATTAGGGCCGGCTATTTGGAATGGTCTGTCTCCTCAGTCTCACTACGGGGTCGCAAGAGAGTTCGGCGTGATGGTAAGGAAGCGTTCCGATAAACTCGCTGTTCTATGGATCCATTTTAGGTGTCTTCAAATCAGCTCTCCCCGATTGGTAACGCATTCCTTACCTAGTGGCTTTTAGTTAGGACGATCTGACGAGCACTGCATGATGCCCGAGATTGTCAAGATTACCCTCAGCCATTATTCCCTTGAGCGTGGCCAACTGTTCTTGGGTCAGTCGTCCGAGCATCATGGAAAGCATGTATCGGTCGCAGGCAACCCCGCAATGCTCCGTAGGTTCAACAAGTCGACCATGCCCGTCTCTGTAGAATTTTACCTTGAGGTAGAGCTCTGGCTCTGCCGGCGGGTAGAGATCTATGAAAGGCTTTGGATTGACTTCGACTACCTCCGCAACGAAGAGGCCGAAAGAGGAGAAGGCAGACCAATTGCCAAGCACATGGCAACCCACAAGGGCTGCTACGGAGGTCTTTAGGGATAAATCTACAAGGTACGTGACGATTGTGTGATCTCTTCGACGCAGCTCATCTGACCATTCGTGAGTTATGAGAAAGGGAGTACTTTGGCTCTCGCTAATCTCGTTGCACACCTCAATTATTTTATCCCGAGTAAACCCTCTGAAAAATCGTAGAGGGATCTGTATTCCTTCTTGTTGGCTAGACGTCGGCATATTGTCGGCTCCAACCTCAAGGGATCGGTCAATCAAGTACTGAAGCACCTGATTTCGTACTCGATCTCTCTTTGAATTAATCGTTTTCTTAACCATATTATTAACCTTTAAAAAATACAGAGCGTTAGGGCTAACGTGCTGTATGTATTGTTTAATTAAGGGGTTAGTGCACAAACTATTGTTCATGCACATACCAAGCTTGAAAACTTGCCGTTAAGTTTACTTGTAAACGTGACGACCAGTTTCTATACTATAATAGTAACAGGGTTTGTTTACATTGTCCACAAAATAGTGACAGTGTTTGAGAAATACGAAAATCTCGTAGTTTTAAGGGGTTAAGATATGAATGTTTTCGCATACCTAAGGGTAAGTACCTCAAGACAGGCTGAGGATGGGCTCTCTATAGAAGTTCAGGAGCAGCAGCTTGAGGCTTATGCGAACTTGCACAACCTCTCTGTAAACCGATGGCTGAGAGACCGTGGAATCTCTGGATCCATACCCCTAAGTGATAGACCTATGGGAAAGCAGCTCCTAGAGGAGGTGCGCTCTGGTGACGTGGTCATCGCAGCTAAGTTGGATCGTATGTTCCGAAATGCCAGAGATGCTTTGAACACTTTGGAAGCCCTCAAGAACAAGGGGGTAGCACTGCATTTCATCGATCTTGGGGGAGATGTCTGTAATGGTATCGGCAAGCTAGTCTTTACGATTCTTTCGGCTGTGGCAGAGCAAGAGCGGAGCAGAATTAGGGAGCGCATCTCTGAGGCAAAGAAGCAGATGCGAGACGAGAACCGTTATCAGGGTGGGAAGATACCCTTTGGATATCGAGTTAATTCTGAGAACCAGCTAGTAGAGGACGAGCTCCAGCAGAGATGCATCATCTTCATGCGGGCGAAGCGAAAAGAGGGGTTGGCTTACAGAATGATTAGCGACCTCTTAAGAAAGGAGCTCGGCGTTGCTTTATCGCATTCGGGTATACGGAAGATCCTCATCGGTGAGAGACGAACCGATGATGCAGATAATCAGAAATGACCCATTATCTATAGGGTTAATGACCCATAGTGGCGGTTGAGAAATACGGCTTTGGCTGTTAAGGTCCTCACATGGCACCATTCAACGAAGACCTCCCTAGATCCAAGCAAGTCGGTAAGAAAGCAATTTTTACTGCGCTTACTATTCTTAAAGAGAATGGTGGTCAGATGCGTGGTCGTGAAGCAATCGATGCTGTTGGTCGACGTCTTGATTTGGATAGCTGGGCACGGGAGCGTTATTCAAAGAGTGGCTATGTTCGATGGGAGTCGATTCTTCATTTCGAGACTATTGCTTGCGTCAAAGCTGGGTTCCTTATTAAGAAAAAGGGTTCGTGGTTCCTTACTCCTGAGGGCGAAGCAGCGATTGCGCTAGGGGAGGACTCTCTTTATTCGAAGGCAGCAGCGGCATACGCAATATGGAAGGCAAGTCTCCCTCGTGAAGTAGAGCAAGTTCAAACCGAAGAGGAGTCGTCTGCTGAAGAGCAAGCGATTGTCGATACAAACAAGGCGCTGGAGCAAACCGAGCAGCTCGCATACGATCAAATCGAAGGCTTCATTGATCGATTGAACGCCTACGAGTTTCAAGACCTCGTGGCAGCATTGTTGCGAGGGATGGGCTACTACACTCCGTTTGTGGCTCCGACGGGCAAGGATGGTGGTGTTGATATCGTTGCATATCGAGATCCACTCGGTACTCAGACGCCTCGGATCAAAGTCCAAATCAAGCATCGAGACTCGACGGCACGAGTCGATGAGGTGCGACAGTTAATGGGATTACTTCAGAAAGACGGAGACGTTGGCATTTTCGTCTCTACGGGTGGTTTCACTCCAGACTGTCGTTCAACAGCCCGAGGTTCTCACGTTCATGTGGAGTTGATAGACTTGAGTCGCTTTATCAATTTGTGGCAAGAATTTTACCCGAAGCTGACAGACGAGGATAAAGCTCGACTTCCATTGGTATCGATTTACTTCTTGGCTCCTCAAGACTAGCTGGAACGTTCTCATCCTATTCTCAGCTCGTGATTTTCTTGCTTCCTCAGAGTGCCTAAACTACATTCTCACCCTGCGAACTCAAAAAGAGCAGCAAGTGAGAACAAGCATTTACATCGGACTATTCTCACTCTGTTCTCATTGAGGGAGTGCGCTTGTAGGTAGTTGAAACGAGGCTGGAATCAGTTCGCACAAGCTTCTTAAAATCCCGGGATCGAAAGGTCGTGTCGGTTCGAGTCCGACCTTGGGCACTCTAAGCAGTTCAATTACCGAAGCCATCTGTGGTAAGACTGTAGCCGACGATGGACTCAACGAATCCTGTGAATTTTAACTGGCTCCATTTTACGGAGCGCTGGGCGGACCTGGCTACCTCTCAGGGCCTGCAGCCGAAGGTTCTTGCTACCACTCCTGCGGGACCGCTCTTGGCGTGGGAGAAGGCGGGGAGGGGACCAACCGTATATATCTCAGCCGGAATACACGGTGATGAGCCAGCCGGTCCGCTGGCAGTCATGCAGCTGCTAGAAAGTGGGCTTTTTACTGCAGAGCTTAACTGGCGTATCTGTCCCGCGCTTAATCCGACAGGCCTCTCATTGGGGGTGAGAGACAATCACCTTGGGCTCGATCTAAACAGAGATTACTTCCTGCGGGTTAGTGCAGAGGTTACTGCCCACGCCCGCTGGATTGAAGATAGGCCCCCGCCCGATCTATTCCTCTCGCTGCACGAGGATTGGGAGGTCAATAAATTCTACCTCTATGAGATAAACACAGGAAACGATGAGCCCCACGTCGCTCGCGGCATTTTACGGGGTGTTTCTAAGCACTTCCAGCCTCAAGATTCAGCGCTTATTGATGACCACGCACCACGCGAGCCTGGATGGATCTTTCATGAGCCTGAACCTGATGAGCCGCATGGATGGCCGGAGGCGATATTTTTAGTTAAGCGCGGGTGTCCGCTCTCGTTTACATTTGAAACCCCTTCCGGTGCTCCTCTGCCGGATAGAGTTGCTGCGCACTGCACAGCGGTAGAGAGTGCTTTACTGTTAAAAGGCTTAATTCAGAAGGCCCGTATGGTTACCGAGGAATCGTAGAGCTCACAGCTTTATTATAAAGCTACGCTTCATCACTACTCGGCTCGGTGAACTCTACAATATCGGCTGTGATGACGATCTTCGGAATGGAGAAGAGAATTAGATATATGCTCGACGAGTCCTGCGTTTGGTTTGCAAGAGCAACCGAGCGCCCTTCTAGTTTGTGGCCTACGGAGGTGTAGAGGTCCGACTTAGCGTCAGCATAGTTCGGTGAGACGATCGGTATAAGCCCTAGAAGGTAAAATCCGACGCTCTTGCCCCGCGCTCCGGCCTTGAGAACTTTGTAGTTGTTCTCTTTTAGAGACACCTCGGTTGCGGTCAACTGAGGCATGCTACCGCTCCGTTCGGCTACGCAGCCGGAAAGAAGTATGAGGGTAAGCATAGAGGCTATGATCTGTTTCATATACATTCAACGTATCGTGCGCTGAATCTTGGAACAAGGAGAAAAGACGATGGAACAGGGTAAATGTCTCCCGATCTCACCAGAGGTTCGAATTGGCCACGTGCACTTAAAAGTAACAGACCTCGACCGGTCAATCGGTTTCTATTCTGGCATTCTTGGCTTTGATGTAACGCAGAGGTTCGGTAAGACTGCGGCCTTTTTAGCAGTTGGTGGGTACCATCATCATATTGGCCTTAATACTTGGGAGAGTGAAGGAGATGTCCCGCCGCATGAAACTTCAACGGGTCCTTACCATACTGCAATCTTGTATCCGTCTCGTCGCGACCTAGCTGACGCCTTGCAGAGATTGAATCGCGCAGGCGTTAAGGTAGAGGGTGTCGTTGACCACGGGGTCAGCGAAGCCCTCTACCTGAAGGATCCCGATGGAAACGGCGTTGAGCTCTACTGGGATAAGCCCCGAGATCGCTGGCCCCGCGCAGCCGACGGTGCCCTTCAGATGTACACTCAGAGCTTGGACGCTAATGAGCTGCTGCGAGAGCTGCAAAGCGGCCCCATCACGAGATAGCGAAGCTTGTTTTTATCTGCCCGGTCGCTTTGGAGGCCGCCCTGAATTCCCTGGCGACCGCTGCGACGGACCCGACTCTTGGGGCGTTGGTGGGACCGGGGTATCCATGATGGGAGGTTCCTCCGGCGGTGAATCCTCAGGGAAGTAGCAGGTCTCCTCCTCGGCCGCCCTAAGTTCAGGCCGCAGTGCACGCCACAGCTCTCGCTCAATCAGGCCAGCTCGACCAAGAGCCTTAAGGCCTGGAAGAATTCGGGCCGAGGCGCGACGGAAGCAGCGCCGGCATGATTCCTCATCAAACTCATCATCACAGCGATTCACCACAAAGTCAGCAGCAGTCTGGATTGAGATGTACTTTCCGTCAGAAAAGCATGATAGCTGCTCAAGAGCTGCCTCCACCTCATCAATTGTGCAGGCCTCCTGCGACGAGCCAGACGAAGGCAGTGCCACAACTAAACTACAGCCGATAGCGAGTACAAAGTTCTTTACTTTTTTCATACCTATAGGCGCTCCGGATATCAGGTCTTTCAATCCATGTTGCAAGGAGCAAACCAACTAACAACCACTACCCTGCTGTAGGCACTTGGGCATTAACTGCCCGGAGGGGCGTCAAGCATAGGACCGGGATGAGGCTCGCGAACTGGAAAGTGGGGTAATGTACTCACTAGAAAGTGCAGAGCTAAAGCTCTGTAGGTGTTTTGCCGATAGCAGGGGTGATGTCGTCGTATATGGAAATTGCCACTCTCATTCTCGTCCTAGGAATCATCCTAATCTCTCAAATCTTCTTGATGGAGCAGAGGCTCAGACGCGAGGCGTCCGACCAGGCCCGTGAAGGAGGTCAGTGGCGTGAGGAGCTACGCACGGTAATTGACGGAAAGCTTGAACTGATGCGGGGTATACTCGACCAGCGGATTCGAGACCTACAGGTATCAAATGAAACAAAACTAGAGCAGATGCGCTCAACGGTAGACGAGAAGCTACAGAGCACGCTCGAGCGGCGCCTTGGTGAATCATTTCGGCAGGTAAGCGAACATCTTGCCTCAGTGCAGCGAGGGCTGGGAGAGATGCAGAACTTGGCCCAAGGGGTTGGGAGCCTCAATCGTGTGCTGGGTAATGTAAAATCACGTGGCATATTTGGTGAAACCCAGCTCGAGTTGATCCTCTCTGATATGCTCGCGCCTCAACAGTACTGCCGCGAATTTAGTCCGCAAGGTAACGGTGAGCGGGTTGAGTTTGCAGTGAGGCTGCCTTCGCAAGCAGAGCCCGGTGCCAGCGAGACGTTTATACCGATCGATGCAAAATTCCCGAGAGAAGACTACGAGCGCATGGTAGCTGCGTCTGAGATAAGCGACCGCGAAGCGCTTGAGAGTGCACGCCGCGCATTGCTCAGGCGACTTGAGGATTCGGCTGCAGAGATATCCTCTAAATACATCGTACCACCAGTAACCACAAACTTTGCCTTGATGTTTCTTGCAACTGAAGGGCTGTATGCAGAGGTACTGCGGGAACCAGGATTTCAGGAGCGTCTGCAAAGGGAATATCGCGTGATCGTTACCGGCCCCGCAACGCTGTCGGCGATCCTAACCAGCCTGGCAGTTGGGTTCCAGACGCTTGCTATTGAGCAGCGATCGGGTGAGATACGCCGCGTGCTAGGCGAGGTAAGAAACGAATTCGGGCGCTTCGCCCTAGTATTGGCCAAAGTCCAGAAGCAACTCGGCACGGCATCACGCTCAATAGATGATACGTTTCGTAGAACGCAGAAGATGGAGCGAGCACTTCGCGGGGTTGACGGCGCAGCGCAGCCACTTGCGACAGAGGTATTTGAAGTTGATGAGCTAGACGACGGCGACCAGCCGACGGTATAGGGGTAAAAACCAACGAAGGCTCTTCTCACAACTTCTTAATAACCGCAACAAACTCTCTAAAGTCACCGAGGCGGTCCTTAATTATGGAAGTGACGATTTGTAGATCGAGCGTCTGATATTCATGTACGGCTAGGTTTCGGAAGCCGACCATCTTTTTAAGTCGACCACTAAGGTCCGCATCGATATATCCAGCGTTAGCTAATAGGTCCAACGTTTCGCGACTACTGCGTGGTACCCCTAGTCGATGGGCGCGGATAAGGTGTGTTGCTAAATCTAGTAACACCTCGCAAGCACGCTGAAGATTGAGCATGACAGCGTCCTGCTTTGTGAGGTCAGAGAGTATCACTTCGGGATCTGCTTGGACGACCTCGTGGATACGGTTTAAACACCGTTCAATCGAAGCGCATTTATTGATAACTATATCGTCTACAACCACCGCCTACGAACCCCCAGAATAGAAATCTTCAAGGATGCCCCGTCTAAGCTCATTCAGCCGTATATAGTCTGACAGTGCATACATCTCAAATTCAGCAACCCTTTGGGGGGATGCCGCGTGCAGTAATCCACCCTTGTCGATGACCTGCATCTTAACGGTGTCGTTCGCATCCCACAGGTCAACCAAGTCAACCTCTTTCTTGAGCCCATCCGATAATGCACCCGCGATGCGAACACGCTCATCAAATGCCAGCCTAGAGCCTGCTCTGATCGCAACGTCAACATCGCTGTTGTCTGTTGCTGTACCCGCAAACTGCGATCCAAAAAGGTATGCTAATTCAAGCGTCGGGACGTTCGCGCGCAAAATCGATACGATCAAGCCAGTATCCATACAACTCACTAGTGTATCATCAACCGCGGGTTCCAGTAACCACCATATTTCGTTAAGGTCAACCGGGCATCAAAGCACCGAAGACACCTCAAGATCCTCATCGGGCTGGTCACCTGGTCCGCTCGGCGGGGTACTATCTGATGACCTGATACTAGGTGCCTTGAAAGAATCTGGAGCTGGCAACTTTAGCAGCGATGCACGCAGCTCCTGACGGAGCTTTCGGAGGGAATCTGCCGAGCGCTCCTCAGAAGCAACGCTCAGGGGGATTCTCTTACTCTTAAGCAGCTTTCGTAACCTCTCGAGCTCTTTTGTGCCAGATGCCTGAGGCTGAACAGCAACCACACCAGACACTTTTAGCCGTGAGCTCCCAGCGCCAACCGAATGTATTGCTCGCGGAATTATCTTGCGGCCAGAGTCGTCCAACGAAAGAAGTGCAACTGCGCCGGGTGTAGAGGCTAGCTGCTTTGGCGAAATAACCTCCTGAAGATCGATTGAGAGGTCAATTGCGGCCTGCCCACTTGACTCAAAAAAGCAGAAAGAGAAACGTGAACGGATAGTTGAATCGGACAGGAGTTGGCCTATCGTATCGCGGTAGCGCTCGAGGGACTTGGCCGTTCCAAGAGCGATAACCGAGGTAGTAGCAGCAGACGGAACACTCAGGCAGTTAAGATGAGGCGGAGCGGCGACGTCCTCTTGAGGAGAGAGCGAAAGCGTAGAGGTGGCAGAGCCAAAGTCTGCTGCCAGCGGAAGGTCACGTCCCTTCACGGCGACAACCTCGCGCTGGTAAGCGTCGTAGACTGAGAGGATAGCGTCCACCTTATCGCGTGTCTTTAACGGCGAGAATGAGAGTACAAAGGTTAGCGGGCTACACACACCGACATCGTCCTGCGAAAGGGTAAAGATGCGGCACCCAGAGGCAGCAAGCCCAACACCGGCGCGTCGTGTATTGGCGCCCGCGGCTGAGGTGTGCTTAGCAAACGAAAGTTCCCAGTCAGAGAGAAAGAGTGGTCCGTTACCACCCTTTACCATAAGGGAATATCTGGTTCGCGACAGATCTGGTGCTTTCCATGAGTCAATTTGGAGCGCGTCAACTACAGCCCGGGTCGCCTCCGAGTACTTAATGTTAAGTAGTGTGCAGTGACTATTAAACGCGGAGGAACATCCATCATCAAGGAGTGCTTCAAGCGCGATATCAGCCGACCGGAGGTACGCGGCAAGCGAACCTGCGGGCGAGATAACGTGCAGCTTAGCGCCATGACGGTACCACAGCTCGCTAAGCGCAAGAGCTCGTCCTTCGTTTGAACTGGCATTTTTGAGCTCAGTGCTTTCCTCAAGTGCCTCAAGATTTGGAGCCTCTGTCCCTAAACCTATCGAGCTAAGAAGGGTAGTGGTCTCTTGGCTAAGCTCGGTTGGGTCGCGCTCAACTTCAGGCTCAAGCGAGCCTCCCATGCCAAACGAACCGAGGCCACATCCTGCTGGAAATATGGATACTGTGAGCAGTGTGACGGCCGCAAAGACGCGCCGGGCCAGCAGGGTAATCACAGCAGAATAGTTACACGACGACGACATGAGGCCGGGTATATCACATACGGCTCTGTCTGCATATTTACTTCGCGCTCTATGAGCCAACTTCTCCCCACCGGCATTCGGGGTAGGGTATATCGGTATGGAACGGATCGACACAACAGAGCAGGGGACAACCGCGTATGGCTACAACAGATGCTACAGGAAGTGAGAAGAGAACCGAGGTATACACGGTCGAGCAGTCGGGCGCAGGACCCCTTGAACATGAGGCGTTTCTCTCCCTGGTACGGACCGCAAGCAGATTAGAGGGTGAGCTTAACCGCCTCTTTCGCTCATACGAACTTACTAATGCAACATACAACATCTTACGCGCTCTTGAGCCCTTTGGCGTTCAGGGGTTGTCGTGCGGCGATATCGCTCAGCGCCTTATTGCGGAGGTGCCCGATATGACACGCCTGCTCGACCGGCTTGAACGGCTTGGGTACGTCGATAGACACAGGAGCGAAGTAGACCGGCGAATGGTGAAAGTTACCCTCACGGCGAAGGGGAGTAGCGTGCTTGGTGAATTGAAAGGTCCGGTTGAGGAGTGCCACAAGCGGCAGATGAATGCGTTAGACCGGAATAAGCTTCAAGAGCTGCTCTCTCTTTTGAAACAGGTCTCGGTTACTCCGGGAGAGGGTGCGCGGCTAGGTGGTACGCTGTAGGTCGAGGTGCACGCAAGGCGCAGAAAGAGCAGAGAATACAGTACGCCTCCTCTTCCGTTCTTGCGGAGCTCTGAGCGGCTGATAGCAGCCTCTCAGAGCTCTCTCAAAACTACCTAGCCAACCACAAGCTGTAGCTGGGCGGTGAAAGTACCCTACGTTTCCACAACCCTGGAAACGATACCGCAGATCCTCCCCTCCTTAGTTTCTCCAAGGATTAAGAGGTCCTGGTCGATCTCACCGAATGTGTAGGCGCGTAGTGACTTCAAATTATCCTCAAGGATGCTACGCAGGGAGTCAAAACGTTTAGCGCGCGCTCGCTCCTGTGCGTCGGTGCTGTCTAACGCTCTTGAAACCCACCCAAAAAGCTGAGCGATTGACCTAACAGACCCCGGCACCGCTGGGAGCTCCCCGATCTGCTTCTGCATCTGCGCCTTAGTAAACGGCCATAGCGGGTTCTTCGGAAAACATACCACACCGATCGGGAAATCGGACTCGCTCATCCACTGAAGCCCCTCGACGGCTGTGGTAAGCGCCTTCACCGCCGCGATACCTCCATTGTCTGGGGTGCCCCGAGCGATCCAGCGATTGAGTGCGACCTTAGCCTCTGTCGATAAAGGTGTACGTGATGCCCACTGAGATAACTCATAGGAGCGGACTGGGTTTGGCTTGGAGCCGAGGATGGAGAGTAGAAAGTCTGCGTCCTCTTTCGATAATCTGCGGTTTCCGCGCACACCACGCAGCCACTCAGAGGTAAGGCGAAATGCCTCAACCCTACGAAGATTTATAGCCTTTCCACTTAGTGCGCTCGTTGATCGAGCGAGCCACAGGTCAGCGGTAGACTGCGCCTCGGCGCTCAAGGAACGGCGAGTGTTGAACAGCGCTGCGCGCGCAAACTCAGCCTCCTGCTTGGTCATCCCCGGACCATCTAGCTCAAAAGCAGCTAAGGCTAGCTGCATCTCTGACTTTGAGACCGTGCGTTCCAGGTCAAAGCCCATTGGGGAGCGGGCAAAGCCTAACAGCAGCGAAAAAAGTGTGGTGACGGTGAACACGGTATTCATAAAGACCTCCAAAAGTTAATAGACCGATGATGGCTGTTAATCGGTAGAGGGCTGAGAAAGTTGCGTCATGCGTGTTCAGGCTTAGTGGGGTAATACAAGCTAACCCCGGAAGCCGTCAGCCTTCCAGGTGAAGAGGATCCTCTGGCCACCTATGCTTAGGGTACCTTCCGCGTAACTCCTTGCGCACCTCTGGATAGCTGTTGCGCCAAAAGCTTGCGAGGTCTTTTGTGACCTGCACGGGCCGTCGCGCAGGAGAGAGGAGGTGGACCGTCATGGGGACTTGAGTCTTTCCAAGACGGGGAGCCTCCGCTACACCAAAGAGTTCCTGAATGGTAGCAGCAAGTATAACCTCATTAGGTTGCGAATAATCAAGGTGGCGAACCTTCCCGGAAGGAAGCTTGTAAGATTCCGGGGCGACGCTCGCTAGCTCACGTTGCTGCGGATATGTAAGGAGGGCCAATACTGCTTCAGAGACAATACTTGTTGTAATCGAACGCAAGCGATACGGCGCGCGCAGAAAAGGCTGCAGCCAGAGATCTACGCCTCTCATCAACTCCGCATCAGAGAGCTCCGGGAAGCCTTCACAGCCAAGCGCGCATTGCGCAAAGAGTACACGCTGCCTAAGACGGGTGACTTCCTCTGAGAACGGCAGGCGCGAGAACCCTTCTTTTGTTTTTAGCCAACTGAGTAACCCTTCAAGCTCTTGTTCAGGCTCCAACTGCTGATTCGGTTGTTCAGAGATGACAACCGTGCCAAGCATGCGCCGTTTGGATGCAACCAGGGCTCCGCGGTGGTCATCGAAGCTAACAGCTAATTCATCCGATACAAGCGATCGCAACGGGCCCTCAAAGAGCCTAGAGTCAAGCCGCGCGGCCAGACCAATCTTTGCATCTCCGACACCCTCCTTCTGCTCAATCACCACAAGGTATTCAGAAGCGGCCAGTGGGTCACCCTCCTTAAGCGTAGCACCCTGGCCTGAAGCTACTAGATAACGGGGAGAGTTGGCGCCCCGCCGTTTTGCAACGGATAGTGGAAAGGCCTGTGCGAGAAGAAATCCAACGTGGTTGTCGTCGGTTAGTAGGTCGCGGTCGCTGGTGACCCGCTGGTTGCGAGGAATCTTCTCAATACGACGCAACCAGCGCTCAGCGAGCGCATGGATGCGTTGCAGGCGAGGATTGCTGCTCCTTGCACCTTCGATAAGCGCAAGGCGTTTTGCAATGTCAGCGCCTGAGTCAACTACGTCCCGCTCTTCTATTATAGCTAGTAGCCGCGCTGCGACAGCCTCTAGCCCTAGAGCTCGAGCTGAGAGGGCGAGTTTACCCAAAACAGGGTGAGTGCCAAGCTCTGCAAGCTGCCTCCCCTCTGAGGTAATCGCGCCACCACCAGACACCGCACCGACAGTTAACAGCAGTGATTGCGCAGCAGCGATCGCAACTTGTGAGGGCTTAGTAATCCATGAGAACTCGGCCGGTTTTGTTACCCCCCACGCGGCTAGGTCTAAGAGGGCAGGGGCCAGGTCTACCCGCAGCACCTCAGGCTCTCTGAATGGGCGTAGCGCCTGGTGTTCTTGCTCACTCCAAAGCCGTATGCAGACGCCAGGCGCTGTTCTGCCGGCGCGACCCGCGCGCTGATCGCTTGAATCGCGGCTAATACGCTCTGTCTTAAGCGACATGGTACCGATTGAGTCGCTGCGGGATACCTTGTGAAGCCCTGAGTCGATTATGATGCGGACCCCTTCAATGGTAACGCTTGTCTCTGCGATATTGGTTGAGAGTACAACCTTCCTCCTCCCACTCGTATCCGGTAGCATGGCGCGCTCCTGCTCGGTTGGAGAGAGATCGCCATAGAGCGGCAAGATTACTGTCCCGTTCATTCTGCTCTGAGTGAGCAGGGCCTCGGTACGTTGAATCTCATAGAGGCCTGGCAAAAAAACTAACGCATCTCCCTCGTGCTGGTTCAAAGCCGAGAGGGTGGCGGCTGCTACCCGATCCCAAATCGGAAGACGACTCTCGCCGGGCATGTAGCGCACGGTAACGGGGAAGGTGGTACCCGAAAACTCATACCGAGCAGCGCCGGAGAGATTGTCAAGGACGCTCGCATCGGAGAGTGTGGCAGACATCACCACCAGTCGCAGGTCAGGTCGAAACGTTTCTGCAATCTCCCTCGCCAGTGCAAGACCGATATCTGCGTGGATACTCCGCTCGTGAAATTCGTCAAATATTATTGCTCCTACGCCCTTAAGTTCCGGGTCAGAGATAATTCGTTTGGCGAGAATCCCCTCAGTGATGATCTCAAGGCGGGTCGCAGCCGATGCAACGCGCTCAAGTCGCATCTGGTAGCCAACGGTTTTGCCGACGGGTTCACCTAGCATCTCCGACATGCGGGTAGCCACGCTCTTGGCTGCGAGGCGTCTTGGCTGAAGCATCAGGCAACGCTTGCCTGCCATCCACGGTGCATTGAGCAGTGCAAGTGGAAGTACCGTTGTCTTTCCTGTGCCAGGAGGCGCTTGCAAAATGAGCGTTGTGTGTCTTTCAAGAAGGTCGGTTATCGGGCCGATGTGCTCATAAATTGGGAGTAAAGATGTGACCTTCGTATCCATCGCATTCAATAAAAGGCCTAGGGCCGGTTAACTCTCTAGAGCTTCGATCGTAGCGCGTGTTTGTGAGGAGGTCTACTAACTGGTATGTCGTGTGAGTAAAAAGATGGTGAGGAAGCACCACTGGTTACTGCCGACGGTAGTGAGCTAGGTTCAGAACAACAAGCATTAATTGCGTGTCGGGGGTCAAAGCACCTTCACATCCGGATGATACCGCGTGTTACCCACTCGATTCTAGGTTAAGCCAAAGAGCCATTCTGACGTTTGGGCTGAATTTCTGGGCTTTTTTTATGATGCACATCATGTCGCCCTGCGCAACAAGGCGGGGAGGCGGTGGTGCCCAAGGTCAAATTCCACTTTTGTGGCTGTATATTCCCGCTAATTGGATGATACTATGAGCTGTATGACCTATACTCCTTTGTGAGGAGCAACCTAAAGGGAGGGGCTGTATGTACGGGTTAGTCAATGAAGGAATCCGAGACATGGTGTTGGCTATGGCAGGTACTGACCTGTGGGAAGCTATAAGCCGTGACGCGGAGATCGATTCAGGCGGTTTTGAAGCACTGTGCCCCTATGACGACTCCCTCACCTACAAGCTCGTAGATTTGGTTTCGAAACGATTAAACCTCCCTGCCGAGGAAGTACTTCGTCGATATGGGAAGTATTGGATCACGTATACGGCAACTCAAGGCTACGGCGAGCTCATGCAACTCTTTGGAACTGACTTCCATTCATGCCTGACAAATCTGAATCGGATGCACGGCCACATGGGAGCTATGATGCCAAAACTCTCTCCTCCCCGATTTCGGGTTGATGCCCGTGACGCTCAAAGCATGGTTGTTCACTATTATTCTCAACGCGAGGGGCTGGGGCCGATGGTGGTAGGTCTTTTGGAGGGATTAGCCGAGCGATATGGCGAGAGGATATCGATAGTGCACATTCCGAAGGGTGCTCGCTCAGACCATGATGAGTTTGAGGTGTCACTTCACTCTGTATGATACTATCCGCCGATCAATGTGCGTTCGATGAACTGTATCCCTTCTCGTACACTACCGACGCGAGCGGGGCGTTCCTAGCACTTGGTCGCTCTCTGCGGAAGCTCTATCCGGAGCTCGCAATTGGTGGGCATTATCAAGATGGTTTTTCAGTTGTGCAGCCAGGTGGACTCCGAGGGCCCGTTCCCCCGTTAGCTCTCAATGGCGAGCTGGTGATTCTTGAATCCGTCGAGAATCGAGACATCAAGTTTCGAGGGCATATGGTAGCAACAAATGCTTCTCCTCCTACCTACCTTTTCGCTCTGAAACCCCTCATCACCTCGCTCTCCGATATCTCACGATTAGGGCTGACTATTGCGGACTTCGAGGTCAGCGACCCCATCTTTGACTTCCTCATGTACATGCAAAGTCAGCGCACCGATCAACAGAAACTGCGCGAAGCGAAAGTGCAGCTCGAGTGGGACCATGGTGTCGCGAAACTCCTTCTCTCGATAGCGCTCACTACCGAGAGGAGCGAGACTGAGCTAGACATTTATCGTGCAGCGCTCTCCCCAGTCTGCGACTTCCTTGATTGGGAATTTGGTCACGTGTTTTTAGTTTCCGAGTCTTACAAGGGGCAGCTCGTCTCGGGCAAGGTTAGCACCAACCGAGATCCAGACCAATTTGGAGCCTTTGAGGGCGCCTCTCTTTCCTCGGCTCTCTCGTGCCTCGAAGAGCTCCCCGGGAGGGTATGGCGAACGCAAGATGTTGTATGGGTTCAAAACATGCAGAGCGGGCTCACCCCTTCTCGGCGCATTGGAGTGGCAAGTCTCGACAATTTGACCGGCGTCGGAGTTCCAGTCGTTGTTAACAACGAAATCGTCGCCATCCTGGAATTCTTCACGGCCCGCACTATCTCGGACAACGAGAACATGAGGCAATTCTTCACATTCCTTTCGGTTCAACTCGGAGGCGCAGTAGCTCGTTCTCGTGCCGAACAAGCAGCTCGTCAGCACCTAGCAGGACTCGCTAACGCGTCAAAGATGGCGACGCTCGGAGAGATGGCGGCGGGGGTTGCCCACGAGCTCAACAATCCACTTCACAACCTTACGCTCATCAATCATATCCTCAAGCGGCTTTCTCAGTACGGGCCACTCACACCAGAGCAACTCCATTCACAGCTCAGCAAGGTAGACTCAGCTGTACAACGAATGTCATCTATAGTGGGCGCTCTCCAGGGGTTCTCGCGAGATTCCTCCCACGACCACTTTCAGAAAGCGTCGTTGAACAGATTGCTTCGGGAGACCCTGGAGCTCAGCAACGCGAAACTTTTGGGGCGCGGCATTCAGGTCTCAGTTACGAACATTCCAGATACATGGACCGTTGAGTGCCGACCATCACAAATCTCACAGGTCATCCTTAACCTTGTGAACAACGCTTATGATGCAATCAGCGAACTTGTCGAGCAGTGGATCCGTGTTGAGGTTAGTGATACCGGCGTGGCCTATGAGATCGCGGTTTTAGACTCGGGCCCAGGGGTCCCTCCAAACATCGCAGAGAATATCATGACCCCGTTCTTCACGACTAAGCCTCCCGGAAAGGGCACCGGCTTGGGATTGAGCATCTCAAAGAACATTATGGCGGATCACAATGGCTCCCTCTCTCTCGATCTAAGCTCTCAGCGCACTCGATTTGTGATCATGCTGCCCAAGCACAACACTATATCGCCACCTCAAGAGGTCGACTCGCAACGGGCTCTCACCTTAGCGCAACGGGAGTAAAGTTTACATCTCAACAGGCCAAACTTGGCGAGGTGCTCATGATGAAGAAAATATGTGGCCCTTATATCCATCGCACTCGATAAACAGCCCCGCGCCGGTAATCTCCTCCATGCTGCGCTCGTACTGTGCGTGAGTGAGTAAGTCCACTAAGCGCACGTTTTCTTCCGCCACGAGGGTTAAAGGAAGCGAGACCCGACACTGACTGCGGTACGGCGCCAGGTTAACCACAACAAGGAGCCAGTTATTGCGGAGGGTCAGGAAGAAGGCTACAAAACTATCGTTACTAGGATTTCCCTCCCAGGCATGTCGCGGCGTAAGCAAGGTCCACTCTCCCTCTTTAGCAATGTCTGATTGCACGATAGGTAAGAGGGTGTTGTAGAAGGCTAGAAGCTCTGGGTTGTCTTGCTCCTTTGGTCCGCGCCTTAGGTGAACCGGAATACGGACCTTGTGGCCCTCGAACTGCCCACGGTGAAAGAAGCGCAGACCGGGCGTGAGGTACGAAACGAGCGCCATAGCTTCACTGTGGTCGGTACTTACCCGCGAAGCGATACGAGGCTCGTCGTGATTTTCAAGGAAGCGCACCATTTTGCGTTGGTAGGTGAGGGGAGCTGCAAGGTGGGAGCGAACGCTCTGGGCACTTGACTCGACCAAACGATCGTAGAGAGCCTTATCGTAGGTGTAATCAAAGCCGTGCTGCTGCAGCTTGTATTCGTAGTCCCAATACACTTCAGCCATAAAAAGAAATTCTGGATGTGTTGCCTTCACGCGCTCTATCGCCTCTGGCCAAAAGTGTGGGATCTTCGGATCGAAGCTGCCGTTTCGTCCAGCCCATGTGCGCGCAAAAACCTCAGGCTCAAGAAGCATCGCCATATCACACCGCACACCGTCGCACTGTGATGCAACACGTTGAAGCTCTGCAATCATCTGCTCTCTGAGTGCCGGGTTAAAATAGTTAAGCTGCAAGGTGTCCGGCCAACCAGGAAAGTACGGGTCGCGGCCGTGTGCTAAGATCTCACCACCTGGAAGACGAACATAGTTACCAGGCTGCTGCTCAAGGTCTGCTTCTGTTCCCGTAATAAAAAAATTTGGATTGGATTTAACCCACGGATGATCCAGGGCTACATGATTGGGAACAAAATCAAGAAGTAAACGAACTCCCCGAGCAGCAAGCCGCTTCCTTAGCCGTGCAAGCGCAAGCTCTCCACCAAGCTCAGGAGTAACGTGATACCCGGCTACAGCAAAAGGAGAGCCACAGATATCGCTTTCGGTGAGATCGGGTAGTGCCCCTCGATACTCCTCGTGCCAATCTTTGTTGGACCGCGATATGTTTCTGCCTGCCTCGCCCAGTGACCAAACACCCAAAAGCCAGACCCAATCAAAGCGCAGCGCTGCTACCTCATCAAGGAGGCTATCTGGAATATCATCCAGCACAGCGTGAGTGCCAAGTTCGCTAAGAAGAACTTTGGTGTTGATTTGATACAGGCTTGGGTTCACCTAGGGAGTATATGACTTTAGCTGGGTGTGCGGGAAGGGGCGGTTTTATGACTAGGCCCTTTAGTTGTTCATATTAACCTGTCCAAAGGCTCCTCCGGAGCACCGCAGACCAGCGAAGACCCGAGGAACCGAGCTCATCGCTCACTAGCACCAACCACCTTCTTGCAGTAGCATGACGAATTATGGGCAATCAACAGCAGAGAGTCCTCTCGCTCTTAACCGAGCTTGAGATCGAGCATTCTCATTTTACGCACCCCGCTGTCTTTACGACCGCAGACGTCGGCAAGCTTACTGAAGAGATCCCCGGCAGCGACACTAAGAACCTCTTTCTTCGCGATGAAAAGCGTTCTCGCTATCTTCTTGTCTGTGTTCGCGGAGAGACTCGGGTAAACCTGAAAGAGCTCGGTAAGCAGCTAGGCATTAAGGGCCTTTGCTTTGCATCACCAGAGGAGTTGCAAGCGCTGCTGGGAATCACCCCAGGTTCAGTGTGCCTCTTTGCGCTGATGAATGATTCGGGCGGGCGTGTGGTAGGGTATCTCGATGCCTCAATTGAACCTGCAGAGCAGATGCAGAACCATCCCCTTGAGAATACAGCTACGGTAGTTCTAACCGCAGCTAACATCGAGCGGTTTTGCTTACATGTAGGGCATCCAATCACTCGGATTGAGATTCCGACACGAGGTGCTTCAACTTCCCAGTCTCTTTAACCTGACCCGCAACGCGCTTTAAGACGAGGTAAAGAAACACCTACTCGTGAGTGAAGCGCTACCCATATTTAGGCCCCACACTTCTTCTGCTCCTCTAGCGACTTATAACTTTCGGATGAGGTTTATCGATTATCCAGTATACGCTGAACGGCTACTCGCATATTACGTGGCGGGGAAAGGACCCAGCACCGCCGCCGCCACCAGAACTAACCAGGCGCTCACAGGCCATGCTCCTCTCCTGGTCAGCAAACGGAAGGCCTTCCCACCAAGGTGTTCTAGCCGTCAATTTTGGTTTTGACAGAGCTTAGACCTCCATCTGCTCCGAACACCTGTCCAGTAATCCAAGATCCCTCATCCGTCAGGAGGATGGAGGCGAGTCCTTTGATATCATCTGCAACACCGAGCCTGCCAAGGGGGTGGAGAGCCCGAGAGAATGACTCTGCCGAGGGATTCGATGTTATCTTTTCGCTCATCTGGGTTTTTACAAGACCTGGAGCGATGCAATTAACCCTAAGTCCACGACCTGCGTAGGTTGCCGCAGCAGAGAGAGTGAGGCCGATTATTCCCGCCTTCGCGGCTGCAATGGCTTCGTGATTCGCCAGTCCGATCCGTGCCGCTGCGGAGGAGAAGAGAAGGACGGAGCCACCGGCGGTCATCGTTCGTGCAGCGGTCCTCACCACCAAGAAAGCTGATGTAAGGTTCTGATTGATAACGGAAGAGAATTCGGCCTCACTCGTAAGGTGGGCTGGTTTTAAGAGGATGGAACCAACGCAGTGCGCCACGCCGGTGATCGTGCCTAATCTCGTGGTTGCTTGGGCAAAGGAGCCCTCAACCTCGGCGAGAACAGTTGCGTTAGCTGTTGCATATCCCGAAGCGCCGACGATAGAGGCGGTCTCGGCTAATCGCATCTCGTCGCGCCCTACGAGAAATGTCGACACGCCCTTATCGCGCAGTGTTTGAGCTATTGCAGAACCGATTCCACCACTACCACCAAATATAAGAACTCCAGCCATAGCATCCTCGATCAAAATTTTCGTCCTCAGTGTACTATGGTAGGGAGGCGGGATGCTATGAGAGATGTTGGGATGAGGTATATATTGAAGCTAAGCGAGGTGGAGGGGGGAGGCTCCTCCTTCTCCTCCTTCTCCTCACTCGTTCCTTGCTAACTCCTCCGACCGGAGAGCCACAAAGGCATCGACTCCCCTCCGGGTCTACCAGCTCGGCGAGGTTGGATAATGCTTGGTTCTCCATGAGCGGCTTTGAGCGCTTCTTGCACCATAGATGGCTCTTGATACCCGGCATATTCCTTATGGATTGGTGTAGGTTGAACCGTCGAACTGCGCTGCTTCCCCCGGACGCAGCGCCATGGCAGAGTAATAAACACCCGAATCGTCCGAGGACCACCCGCGGATAATCAGATTGGGCGACATACACCTCGACATGCGATTACGCCGGAGCACCAGCGTCTCTACCGACCTGCATACATCTCTCTTTACCGTATCACTCGTACTCTGCAACTCGGCAATAATCTGGCTGTCTTTACTGACCTCGGTAACAGACTGTCCGACCGATGACTGCGAGCAGCTCGCGGAGAACATCAGGGAAACAAACATCAAACCCGCAAAGAGCGTAGCACCGACCATCAACCGATATCTGTTAACGAACTCAATCGCAACCGAGGAGCCCGTATAGGCGGGAAAGTATTAAAATGATCAAGTGGGGTCTATGAGCGGTGCTATCGTATAACTTAATAAGTACGCTACAAAAAAGGCCGGCAAGAGAGGTGCCCAGCATAAACTGATTCGTGCTCGTTATACACATCAGAGCAGCTCTAAACATAGCTTAG
>JBIKKT010000094.1:0-6341 GCA_044360195.1 Bdellovibrionota bacterium
CCCAATGATGTTATTGCGTTTTATTGGGCAGTTAAACACGCCCTCGCGCTCCCCGGCCAAACCAACAAGAGATTGCTACACAAAGCACCGGTCACCGGTGTTCCAAGCGCGCCGATGGGTAAGGCGCAGGCATCCTATTGAAGCGGCCTCGGGTGTACCGTTCGGGGTTGTCTGGTTTTAGCTTCAAATGCCCTTAATGACATCAAACCCGCAACGCTCAATTCTAATAGTCGATGACGAGGCGGCCGGTCGCGAGGCCCTAGCGGCGTTGCTCTCAAAGGATTTCCGTGTTGAGACGGTCACTGATGGGAGCGATGTGCTATCGGCAGTCGCTGAGAATAAACCTGACCTTGTCTTGCTCGATATCGGCATTTCATCTGGCGACGGCTTTGAGGTGCTTCAGCAACTCCGTACCCACGCTACTAACACTCCTGTTGTTGTGCTGACGGCTGACGTCACAGTCCCAAACGCGGTCAGGGCGATGAAGAGTGGGGCGCAGGATTTCATCGCAAAGCCGTGTGATGCTACCGAGCTGACAACACTGATGCTCGAACTAGTCAAGGAATCCAAGTTGGCTGAACCCCGACCGGCAGCCGATGAGAGCATCCGGTCTGCATCTGTTCGGCGTGCATTGCCGAGCGGAGACTTCGGGCCGATGGTTGGACGCAGCGTCGGTATGGCCCGACTGTTTCAGCAGATAGATCAGGTTGCTGGTCGCGACTCAACAGTACTCATTACTGGAGAATCAGGTACAGGAAAAGAACTCGTTGCACGTCAGATCCACGAACGGTCGCAACGGGTGCACGGACCATTCATTGCTCTGAACTGCGCTGCAATTCCAGAAACGTTGATCGAGTCTGAACTTTTTGGTCACGAGAAGGGGGCGTTTACGCACGCAGTTGATAGGCGGATTGGGCAATTTGAGTTGGCAGATGGAGGCACACTTTTTCTTGATGAGATCGGTGAGTTAAGCCTGGCTGTTCAGGTGAAACTCCTGCGTTTCCTTCAAGAGCAGGAGTTCTTTCGCGTCGGGCGGTCTAAGCCAGTTAAAGTGAACGTACGGGTGGTAACCGCCACTAACAAAAATCTTGAAGAGCTGGTGCGAACAAAGTCTTTTAGGCAGGACCTCTACTACAGAATCAATGTGATTAACTTGACGATGCCTGCACTGCGCGACCGCTCAGAAGATGTACCATTCCTTGTTGAGCATTTTATAGCGAAGCTTCAGGAGCGCTACGATAGACGAGCTCTCTCAATACAGCCCGACGCACTTGACCGGTTGATGGGCTACAGCTGGCCAGGGAACGTGCGCGAGCTTGAGAATGTGGTTGAGTCCCTGATGGCACTTTCAGGCAACGATGCGGTTCAGCTTGCTGACCTCCCTCGCAAGGTGAGGGCTCTGGGTGATGACCCCGCATGTGCTGCTGCGTTAGATACTCCAGGCGGTGGATTTGAAGAGGCTGAGCGTCGTTTTGAAACCGAGATGATCGTAAAGGCGCTGCGGCGAGCTAGCTACGTTCAGACTAAAGCGGCGGAGCTGCTTGGTATAAGCCGCAGAATTTTGAAGTACAAAATGGATAAGCTTGGGATAAATGAGAACGGAGAGATTGTCGTAAAGGGAGAGATTGAAGCTCAACAGGAGTAGCTACTTCTTGAACAGGTCATCAAGAGCATTAAGAGCTGCTGCTTTTGTGTCGCTCTGGGCAGAAGCGGTTGCAGACTTTGGCCGGAAATACTCGCACAGGTTTGCGCGCTCTTTATCACGGACGTACTCAGCAGAGCTCTCGCGGCACTCGTGGTGGGCGCCCTCGTCGTAGAAGGAGCAATTCCTGCACACATGCAGGTCTGTTGAGCAGCGAGCGCAGGTATCGCGGAAGCCAACCTTAGTTTGAGCTTCGTTGTGGTGGTCGGTTACGGCGGTGGAGCAGTGAAAACACGTTACATTCATGGTAGTGCCAGCCTTACGAAGCATCCTGATTTGACTCTAATGATTGTAAATTCTTGGTCTTGAGGTTTCAATACTTTAGCTACACAATGTGCAGATGATTGATTCGTCTATGAGTGACACTTCTTCCAACAGCTATTCCCTCATCCCGGTCAAAGAGCAGGTGCGGGCTTCGTTTCTTGAGCTTTCGTGGCTAGCGCGTGTGATTATCTCTGCCTGTGACCGATTCTACTGGGACAACGGGTTCTCGAAAGCGGCAGCGCTCGCCTATACCTCCCTCTTGTCGCTTATCCCACTCACTGCCCTTTGCTTCGGTATCGTGGCGGCTTTTCTTCAGACCCCAGATAGTATGGCTGATATTCAGCAGTTCATCTTTAAACAGTTCATGCCGGGGTCGTCGCAATTGCATCCGCTCATCCCTTACATTCAGCAATTTGCCGAGAATATGAGAACTCTCAACGTGGTAGTTCTAGCCACGCTGGTCGTTACATCTCTACTACTTTTGAACTCCATCGAGTACACGCTTAATGAGGTGTGGCAGGTGTATGAACCTCGGCCGATTACCGATCGCCTTGCGATCTTCTGCGCTATCATCGTGCTGATACCATTCTTCGCTGTATCCGGTTACTACACGAGCACAAAAGTTGAGCCACTCTTTGCTGATATTGCAATAGTGTCCACACTCTATCGTGATGCTGTGCCTTTCTTGATCGATTTTCTGGCGTTTCTTGCGCTATACTATCTGGTTCCAAAAGCTCCGGTGAAGGTCGTGCCCGCTGCCTTTGGGGCCTTTATGGCATCGCTCCTGTTCGGTTTCGCCAAGCACTATTTCGCTTTGTATTTAGTTCGGTTCGCCTCGTATGAGCGCGTCTACGAAACGATCTCAATCGTTCCAATATTTCTCTTTTGGCTATACATCTCGTGGACGATTGTATTGTTTGGAGCAGAGGTATGCTTTCAAAGTCAGCATCTCCCGCGCACGGGCAAATTCTGGAAGCGCACCCTAATGTCAAGCGGAGATGGTGCCATGATCTTAGCAGTTCAAGCGCTATCGCTTGTTGCGCGAGCGTTTAAGGCTGGAGAGCATGCTCCTAATGAGATTGAGATTGCTGAGCGGCTTGGGTGCAGTTCGGTCATATTGAAGCCGTGTCTTGACGGTTTGCAACGGGCAGGGATCGTGATGCGCGGAGATGGGCGTGAGATGCCGCTCCTGCTCGTGCGCGACCCGGCGGCGATCTCTGTAGGTGATATCCAGGAAGCTGTTTTTAAGAAGCGCACAGCGATGTTTCTCGGTCAGGAGCTTAAGCGGATGTATGAATGTTTCTCAGGTGGAGCAGAGCCCTCGCAGGTGACTCTGGCGCAGTTAGTGGCGGAGGGAGAGGGGAGATGATAACAAAACACGAACTATCGAATGGACTGATGGTGCTCATCGAAGAGATGTCGCACGTTGAATCTGCCTCATACGACCTGGTGATACCGGGTGGGTATCTGTGTGATGATCCTGAAACGGTTGGTGCAACCGTTATGCTGGTGGACCTTATGGGGAGGGGAGCCGGTCCATTTGACTCTCGAGGTATCTCGGAGGCTTTTGAGGAGAGTGGCATCCGGCACGGCGAGGGCGCTGGGTCAGATAGACTCGCTTTCAGTGGCTCAATGGTAGCGGATAAGCTTGCACGGGCTCTTGAATTGGTTTCCCATATCGTTCTGCGTCCGCACCTCCCAGAGCGAGAGATTGCGCCAATCCGAAGCGTTATGGTCCAGGACCTGGCTTCGCTAGCGGACAATCCAGCGCGTCGAGCGCTTGTTGAGCTTACCGCTCGGTACTGCCCCGCCCCCTACAACAGGTCCTCACTAGGGGAGCTAGCTGGGCTTGAGGCAACCACAGTAGAGACCCTTCAGGCTCTTCATAAGCGGTACTGTAGCCCGGAGCGCGCCATACTCTCTATCGCAGGAAAAGTTGATGCCGCAGCGGTGATTGAGTGTATCACGCAACGGTTCGGCGAGTGGCGCGGCGCATCGTGTGCGATACCACAGTTTGGCGGAACTTCGCCGTTTGCATACCATCACATTGATAGTGATTCTGCTCAGGTGCAGATCGCGATGGCAGCGCCATCGGTTCGTTTCGGCGACCCGAGCTACTATGCAGGTAAGATAGCTATCAGCGTACTTGGTGCGTCTATGTTTGGTCGGCTCTTTATGGAGCTGCGAGAGAAGCGGGGGTTGTGTTACTCGGTTTATGCGCGACAATCCTCTAATGCTTCATACGGAACAGTGACAGCATACGTAGGCACTACGCCTGAGCGCGCGCAGGAGAGCCTTGATCTGCTGGTTAAGGAGTGTTCTCAGTTGAAGGGGACGGTTACGACCGAGGAAGTCGAGCGCGCAAAGACGAACCTGAAGTCGGCGCTTGTTATGGGTGAAGAGTCACCGGGCTCTCGGGCTGCGTCAAACGCTAACGATTGGTGGTTGATGAAGCGCGTGCGCTCGCTGCAGGAGATTAACGGCGAGATCGATAAGGTGGATGTGGCGAGTGTAAATGAATTTATGGAGCAGCATCCATGCACCCCTGCCACGGTGCTGACGCTTGGCCCGGCACCGCTTGCTGTGCCGAATGAGGTAACTGGAGGATAAAAAAATGGCGCACGAGGTAAAACGAGAGGTTCTTGATAACGGATTGACGGTACTCGGTGAGGTCTCGCCTGCAAGCGTCAGTTCGGCGGTCGGTTTCTTTGTAAAGACCGGCGCACGAGATGAAACTGGCGCTGAGTCAGGGGTGTCTCACTTCCTTGAGCATATGATGTTTAAGGGCACGGCGACGCGCTCAGCGATCGATATAAACCTAGAGCTCGGAAACCTCGGGGCCCAAGCGAATGCCTTCACTTCTGAGGAGAATACGGTCTACTACGCGGCGGTAATCCCTGAGAATTTTAGCAAGATGCAAGAGTTGCTCTCTGATATGTTGCGGCCCGCTCTCGATCCGGGCGAGTTTGATATGGAGAAAAAGGTAATATTAGAGGAGATCGCCCTCTATCAGGACCGGCCTCACTTCTACCTCTTTGAGAGGGCTTTTAAAGATTTTTTCGGTTTGCATACTGCCGGAAACTCAGTGTTGGGGAGCCATGAGTCTATCTCGGCTCTCTCCCGAACGCAGATGAAGGAGTACTTCGACCGCAGGTATTCACCCTCTAATGTAGTGCTTGCGGCTACTGGAAACTTCTCATGGGATCGCCTGTTGCGGGATGCTGAGAAGTTATGTGGAGGATGGAAGCGTTACGAAGTCTCACGGGAAACTCCCACGCACACGTGTGAGTCGGCGGTAATTACCTACACCCGCAAGGCGCTTGCTCAATCACATGCTGTGCTGCTTGCTCCTGGCGTTAGTGCTCAGGATGAGGACCGGTACGCTATGACGTTGTTATCAAATATGCTCGGGGACTCATCTGGGTCGCGCCTCTACTGGGCGCTTGTAGACAACGGATTGGCTGAGTATGCCAGCGCTGACAGCGATGAACGGGACGGTACGGGTTGTTTGAGCGTATATCTGAGCACCTCAGCGGAGCGGCTTGATGAGGTTGTAGCTATCGCTCGCAGTGTCGTTTCCACACCGCTTGAATTTACTGACGCTGACCTTGAGCGCGCAAAAGCAAAAGTTATGTCACGCGTCGTGCTGGACGGAGAGCTTCCGATGGGACGGCTTATGGCGCTTGGTTTAGAGTACAACTATCGGCGATGCACTACGCCCTTGTCTGAGATCGTAGGTCGTATCAAGGCCGTTACTCGCGCTGATGTTGAAAAAGCTCTTAGGCGTCACCCCTTGGACTCCTTGCGCGAGTATCGGCTGGTTCCAGAGTAACTGGGCCTCGGGAGGTTGTAATCACCACAATCACCAGGGAGAACGCACTCACTAGGGAGAAGAGGTATAACCACGCTGTCGCGTGATATTGCTGAGCTGGGGAGGGCGACCTGACTACCCGGTGGAGGTGATGCTACAGATATATCAGTGCCAGAACTGGTTCAAATTACCCGATGATGGGATGGCAGATGTCCGGGATAGCAGGGCTATTCTGGCAAATTCCTAGGGGTCCCTAAGAAATGTGGGCACTAGAAACCCCACGCCTGAGAACCAGAATACTACGCGCACCAACACCCGCTAGAAGTGTTGGTACGCGGCATAAATTGAACAAATCTCGGGCCGAAAACCCTAGGAGGGACTAGTCATAACACTAGTCGTCCTCTTCTTCTTTTTCTTCTCCTTCCTCCTCCTCCTCCTCGTCGTAATCCTCGTCGTCGTAGTCTTCATCGTCGAGGTCAATGTCGTCCTCGTCCTCGTCTTCGTCTTCTTCCTCTAGATTTTCATCCTCTTCCCCTTCTTCCTCTTCTTCCTGAGTGAAGAGTT
>JBIKKT010000050.1:0-21278 GCA_044360195.1 Bdellovibrionota bacterium
GTTACGGTACCGTATCCCCCTGGGTTGTATCCACCCTCTATGCCGAAGCTCGCCAACGCGCTTGGGCGCTAGATTCTCCGGTTAGCAGATTTTTGCGATCTCCGGTTCGCTACGGATACGTGTATCTACAGAGCCGTTTCAGGGGCTCGTTTTTGTCATATTTATATCATCGAGGGAGTTGGAGGCGGCCTTTTTTCGGCCGTTTTTTCGGCTGTTTTTCATCCGCTGATGCTGTAGCCCGGGTACAGGATCGGGCGGGCACAGAACCAGCTCCCTATAAGACCCCCACCAGCTCCTCATACCGCACAGAGAGCGGAACCTTGTGTGACGAACGATTGAGGGCCTCTGCTAGCTGTGGTGGTAGCTCTGGCTCGCAACCGATAGCGCGCTTCACCGTGGGTGCGAACTTGGCTGGATGTGCAGTCGCTAGAACGACAGCGCGAGGGTACTCTTTCTTTGAGCGCTCGCGGAATGAGTTGAGGGCTGCCACTCCAACTGCGGTATGCGGGTCGAGCACGTAGCCTGTGCTTTCAAACACAGAGCGAATAGTAGTAAGCGTTTCAGTATCTGATACTCCCGCTCCGTACACTTCGATATTGGTGCCTTGAGTAAGGTGCTGGAGGCGAGGGAAGTTGCTTGGATTTCCAACATCCATCGCGTTTGACAGGGTCTCGCTAGAAGGGCGGGGATTAAAGAGCCCCGTAGAGAGGAAGTGCGGATAGATATCGTTTTGATTGCACGCTGCGAGGAAACCTGCTGTTTGTATCCCGATGCGAGCTGCAAGCACGCCACCTGTTAGGTTACCAAGATTTCCGCTTGGAACAACAAAGAAGGGAGCACCTCTATCAGTTGCTTGTAGAGCCGCCCAAACGTAATAGAACATCTGCGGCAGGAGGCGCGCTATGTTGATTGAGTTGGCAGAGGTTAAACGCATCCGAGCGGTGAGGCGCGAATCTGCAAGGGCTTGCTTCACCAGCCGTTGGCAGTCGTCAAACGTTCCATCCACCTCAAATGCACGTACGTTGTGACCCAGTGTGGTCATCTGTTTCTCTTGAACGAGGCTAACTTTTCCCTTGGGAAATAGGATTACGACTTTGATCGGGGCATCTGGCGAGGGGTCAAAAAATGCATTCGCTACTGCGCTTCCAGTATCACCGGAGGTTGCAACCAGGACTGTGAGCGGCTCATGAGCTGTTTGCATAGTAAAGTAACGGAAGAGGCGCGCCATAAAGCGGGCGCCAAAGTCTTTAAATGCACAGGTGGGCCCGTGAAACAGCTCCAGTATTGACGTGTCTGGCGTAAGCGATACGAGCGTGATCGGAAAAGAGAAGCTCTCCTCGCACATTGAACGTAACGTTGATGCCGGGACCTCGTCCTTGAGAAATAGCGATACGAGGGTGTAGGCGAGTTCATGAAAGGGAAGAGTTGCAAGATGCGGCAGTGAATCTGGGTCAAGAAGCCGCAGCGTACGCGGCAGAAAGAGCCCGCCGTCTGGAGCAATTCCTGACAAAACTGCTTCACGCCATAAGGCGTGAAGGTTAGGGGATGTGGTTGAATACAATGCCATCGTGTACCTAGGATTTCGAGATAATTGTAGCGCCTACAGAGTTAATCGGCGATAGGGCACAAGTCGAATCAATTCCTAGCGATGCAAACTGACGCTGCATCGCTAGAGCCGCGCTGTTAGCAGTTGCTTCGTCGGATGTGAGGGTAAAGATCGATGGACCAGCGCCTGATATCGAGCATCCAAGCGCGCCCGAGGCGAGCGCTGCCTCTTTTACCTCACGGAAACCAGGGATGAGTTGAGAGCGCTCAGGTTCGATGATGTGGTCTTCAAGGGAACGGCCGATAAGTGGGTGGTTATCGGAAAAGATACCGGCGATAAGTCCCGCTACATTTCCCCACTGAGCAACAGCCTGTGAGAGCTCAATTGAGCGGCGCAGGATTCGCCGCGCATCAGCGGTCTTAAGCTCAATTAGTGGCGTAACTACAGCAGCCCACACCGATGGAGTCGGAAGTTGAATAACCTCGAGCGGGTTGTAGCTTCTAATAAGAACGAAACCACCCAGAATTGCAGGGGCTACATTATCAGCATGCGCAGAGCCACACGCTACGCGCTCTCCCTCCATAGCGAATCGGACAAGCTCCTGCCGAGAAAACGGAGAGCCAAGAAGCTCATTAAGTGCAACTACCGCTGCGGCAGAGCTAGCAGAGCTAGAGCCTAGCCCACTGCCTATTGGAAGGCCCTTTGAGATACGGAATGAGAATCCCTCGGTGGAGTCACTTTTTTGCTGCGAGTGAAGGTATGCAGAGAGGAGCGCCTGCGCTGCAACCGTTGCGCTGTTTTTAGTTGGTTCAGTGGGTAGGCGCCCGTTATCGCCATGAATCTCAGCGATACTAAGACCTGGTATGTTGTTGCGTTCGACGGTGACTGTGTCACCAGGGGAATTGAGAGCGAAGCCCACAACATCAAAGGCGCACCCTACGTTAGCAACGGTTGCTGGGGCAAAAGCTGTTACCTGGTTCATCAAGTTACTCTAGCATGAAGTATAGTAAGAGGCACCGCCTTGTCTTTTGAGCGAGGTGGTGTCGGAACATAGGGCAAGCTAAAGAGGAAGCTCTGCCTGTGAGTTAAATCGGCTGGAAAAAGCTACAAACAAAAGGAAGAATCGTTGGGCCCCATTCTAGAGCACCTTTCCCCGAACCACATAGGCGCCGATCTTCTCTCCTGCATAGTGTTGCTCGATGTTTTGGAATGCTGACATAACCTCGCTGTGAGACCAATCGTCCTTAATGTGTTCTTCGAACGGATTACCGTTAAAGGCTGGCTGCTCCCACTTGACTATTGGTATGGAGATAATCAGATACGAACAAAATGGCATCAATCCTTGTACCACGGCTATCGCTTCCTCTTTCGTCATGTGCTCAAGCACGTCGCCTGCGAAGATGATATCGTAGGTCTCATGCGGCACAAAGGTTCGGATGTCTTGGTTGATTACCTCGTTGTAGCGCTCGCGAAGTTTGAAGTAATCGATGTATAGCTGGAATATCTCGACTCCAGTCCAGCGAGCCTGCGGAACAAGCGGCGACATAAGTGTTTGATAAGTGCCCTGTCCCGGTCCAATGTCGAGGATAGTACGAACCTCGCGCTTAAGGCTCCGAATGAAGTCGTATATCCACTGTTTCCCCTCGTTTGAGCTGCTTCCCATAGTTTCCCCGCCTTCGCTGAAGTAAGAAGCGTAGGTCTTATCAGCTCCATGCTCAAGCCCCCTTTACGTTTTGGAGGTGGAGAGCACGTTTGTATGAATTGCCCATGGGAAGTATGTGGTAGCCGCTCTTTCTGCTACGAAAGTAGCCGCTGCTTCGGCGCCCTACGAGTTTCTCGTAATCCCAAATGCTCGCTGCTGTTTTGCTCGTGCCGCCACTATTGAGCTTCCAATCGTCATCCTTTAAGCGTTCTGTGGCGACCCGATATGTATGAGCAAGGGAACTATAGACTGGTCGCTATTTGAGAGCATCGAGCAGGTTGTATCTGAGTTGGTTGCACGCAAGATGTACGCGGGGGTACACACGCCGCTAGCGCAGATTGCTAAAGACTCAGAGGATATTATCGCTGTTCTTGATCAACTTGAAACGCTGGTTCGGTACCTCGAGGCCGAGGAGAGTCGGTCCGACCTCCCGGATGCGTGGAAGCATAACCATGCTGAACAGGTTGGGGAGTTACGCACTGCGTACCAAGAGCTGCTTGATCTTGTAACATCGGTCCTTCCGCAACAGGCCCTTGAGATGCTGCGCGATCGGATGCACTAACAGAGCTACCGCGCCACTCGCACGATATCAGCAAACACTCCAGCCGCAGTCACCTCAGCCCCTGCACCCGGACCCTTTACTACGAGCGGCTGAGGGGTATAACGAGCGGTAGTAAACGACACTATGTTGTCGCTTCCCTGAAGAGAGCAGAATGGGTGGTCCAATCCAACAGCTTTGATACCTATTTCTGCCATCTGTGTCTTGCAATCTATCGTTGCTGCAAAAAAGAGCCGCTGCTTATTCTCATTCGCCGCTGATATTGCTGGCGCAATCGAAGTGTCGAGCAGCTCAAGGTTCTTCATAAAATCATCAACCGAGAGCGACAAAGCCGCAGCCGGTAGGATAGAGGTAAGCGAGACGTCTTTTGACTCGAGTGCTATCCCGGCCTCACGAGCTAGGATAAGCACCTTGCGAGCAACATCAGCTCCCGAGAGATCGTCGCGCGGATCGGGTTCAGTGTAGCCGCGCTCCTTTGCTTCGCGCACAGCTTCACTGAAGCGCGCTCCCAGAGCTACGCGATTGAAGATGTAGCTCATGGTGCCTGAGAGGATAGCCTCGATGCGGTGTACGGAATCACCACTGGTAATCAGATCGCGTAGGGTACTGATGACGGGAAGGGCTGCACCAACGCATGTCTCGTAAAGAAACGGTGTGCGTCGCGAGCGGGATGCCTCTACAAGGGTGCGGTACTCAGAGAGCGCGCTTGCAGGTCCACGTTTGTTGGGGGTCACAACTGCAACACTGCGTTGGAAGAGACGCAGGTAGTGGGGAGGAATGTCAGCAGACGCCGTACAATCAACAAACACAGAATGGGGTAGATTCGATGCAACGATGTGTTCTATGAAGCTCTCAAGGGTAAATGCAGGGCACGTTGCGCTGTCGAGTGGTGCAGTAAATGAGAGCGAGGTACTTACTCCGTCAGCAAGCTGCATCGAGCGGCTGTTGGCAACTCCACGCAGAGCGATATCGATCCCGAGGGTCTCGCGCACGGTTGTAGCCTGAGCCTCAAGTTGCCGCAGTAATGTTGAGCCTACGAGCCCCGTCCCAAGCACCCACAGATTGATAGTCTTTGAGCTGGTGAAGAAGAATTCATCGTGCAGTGTATTGAGCGCCTTTGCTTCATCCTGCTCCTGTATTACGGCCGAGATATTCAGTTCCGAAGACCCCTGTGCGATCGCTATCACGTTCACGCCGTTAGAACCGAGTGCTCCGAACACTCGTCCCGCCATGCCTGGCGTGTTTCTCATCCGTTCACCGACGACTGAGACGATAGTCACTCCGTCCTCAACTACTAAAGGAGCGATGAGCCCTGAAGTTATCTCATGGTGGAACTCATCGTGAGTTGCCTCGCGTGCTGCTGTCACGGATGATGCTTCAATCGCGCAGCAGATAGTGTGTTCTGATGATGCTTGCGTTATCAAGATAACGTTTATGGTGCGCGATGCGAGGGCGCGAAAGAAACGCATAGCTGTGCCGGACACACCAACCATGCCGCTTCCTTCAAGCCGGATGAGTGCAAGTTGCGACACCGAACTAATCCCCGTTATGGCAAACGGGTGGCGTGTGGCGTCGGCGCTGATGCGGGTACCAACGCTAGAGGGATTAAGGGTATTCTTGATGAGGATCGGTATCTTTGTTTCAATCGCCGGTTGAATAGTTGGCGGATAGATAACCTTGGCGCCAAAGTGGCACAGCTCAAGCGCTTCTTCAAAAGTGACCTCTGGGATCGGAAAGGCTTTTGAAACCTTGCGTGGGTCGGCTGTCAACATGCCGTCAACATCAGTCCAGATCTCTATCTCAGAGACGCCTAAAGCGGCGCCAAGTATTGAGGCTGTGTAGTCAGAGCCCCCGCGACCGAGGGTCGTTGTTGAGCCTGAAGGGGATGATGCAATGAAGCCAGTTGCTATCTGTAACGCAGCGTTAGCGTTGAAGTAGCTCTTTATTGCGTTGTAGGAGCGACTCTTATCGACGCGCGCGTTTCCGAAGTTTTCGTCGGTACAGATGACTTCGCGAGCATCGAGTAGCCCTACCTCGTGTCCCTGTGCAGCGAACGCCTTAGAAACGATAAGTGCAGAGAAGCGCTCTCCAAAGCTCGCTATCGCATCGCGCACGCGTGGGCTACATTCGCCAACGAGTGCTACTCCGTGCAGGAGATCTCCTAGTTCGTTGCTCATCGCCTTAACAGCTGCCAATGTCGCTCCGCGGTCGGTGGCAGGTGTGAGCGCGTGAACTGCGTCGAGGTGTCTCTTCTCAAGCGCCTTCAACCCCTCGTTCCAGCGCTCTTCGCGTCGTTCCGCTTGAGATGCGAGCGAGAGTAGGGCATCTGTTACCCCTTGGAAGGCTGAAACAACGACAGCTTTGATAACGCCTGTTGGGTAACGTGATGTATCAGTTACGATTGATACCACCGATGCTACCCGTTCCGGGGTGCCGAGAGATGAGCCGCCAAATTTAAGTACTTTCACAGGAGCCTCTTTACGAGATAAGGGGTATCGGGGTGAAAGGATTTTATCCTTCGACCGCACGGTCCCGAACCGTGCGCTCTAGCCGGGCTGAGCTACACCCCGAGGTGGTGAGTGGTTAAGATTACGTCGATCTTTATGTGGTGGCAAGGGTAGAGACTTGTGGCGTTTTTCGCTACCGAGAGTGATTGTCTTCTAATTACTAAGCAGCGTCCTAAGAATAATCTGTCGACCATCTCGTACGACGCGAAGTGATATCGCGCGTTGGTTGTTTTCCAGAATGTAATTGTCTACGTCAAATATGTCGCTCTCTCTGACTATCTCTCTGCGGTTGATTGCGTAAACGAAATCCCCAGGCTTTACCCCAAAAGTATCGAATAGTGAGCCGGAAGGGATCTGCTCATAGCGCACCCCGTACCGTTTCTGGCCTGCTACGGTCTCAGAATGAAAGGAGCCCTGATTCGCAAGCGCTCCTTGAATAACCATAGCGGCTGAAAAAATATTTGGAAACGCCGACGCTGTGATAGCAGGCTGGGCCTCAACGTTTGCAGAGTCTCCATAGAGGTCGTTGCCCTCTATGTCCTTGAAAGCCTCATCTTCGGTTGCGAACTCCTGCCCTGAAAGCGATAGGCGCAAGAGGCTTGCTTCCGGGCTCATGATCTCAACCCCACCTTTACTTATGCGAATGAGCTTTCCTGTGCTAAATACTGAATCACCCAGCTCGAATATCTCTTCTTCTTTTGTAGCTTCGTTTCTTATGATTGCCCACGGGTTGACCTGAGTATTTGCGGAGGTTTCAAAACCGACCAGTGCCACTGAGTTGTAGCCAATGGGCTGAAAGCCAGAGTCACCTTGAGGTAGCCCAACCACCGCCGTAACAAGAAATAGTGACATTCGTCGGAAAAATCTGTGCCTTTCGGCGCTCATAATACATCCTATCTGCTAAGTCCCTTAGGGTGCTTCTATATTTTGTGTTTTGCTGGTCAAAAGCGCCGCTAAGTGCCTTATTACACATGGTGGGTGTCTGATTTGTGTGTGGATGGTCTTGGGGAAGCACGGGACGGTTTTCGGTCTTGTACATTAAAAGAGGGGAGATATGGTCAAATCACTAGCTGGGATATTAGCGTTGGTTTTGTTTTTCAATGTTCAGGTAACGAATGCTCAGAGGGTTGCTCCTCCCTCCAGCGGTGGTGGTAATAACTCAGCCACAGGGAGCTGTGTTTATGAAGATGATACCAAAGATCCTAACAAAGGTAACGGGTACTGTAGAAATACGAACGCGTGTGCCGGGATTTGCAAAAAGAAATGCAAAACGCGAACTGTTAATCGGCAGAAGGTGACCACTTGCGAATGTGAATGTAAGTCTAATGGCTGCAAGTACACCATGACTCTGAAGAAACCACCCGCTAATCCTGCCGCACCAACTCCGGGTGCCGAAGAGCCGCCTACTGTAGGCCCAGCGCCAACACCAGAGGTTGAGTCAGTTACGTGCGATGGCTCATGCTCGGATGGCAGTGTCGATGCTGCTAGGTTTGGGAATGGTTTGGGTAACGTATTTGGAAGAGCGATAGCAGGCGCGACAGGCGCGACGGGCGCCAGTGGTTCAGTATCAACCGAAGTGAAGGGCGTTTGTCAGGTCATAGACCATGATGAGAAATCGTATAAAAAGGGCGAGACCGGTTGCGATTGCGTTGCAGAGACAGTTGTCAAAGTTCAATAAATGGCCCTGTCCGTTGCGCGATCTATTTGGCTAGGCTTTTTAGGTTTTTCAACGGTAGGCTGTAGCACGGTGTCCCCACTGAGTGGGGCACCGGCTAGTCAAGAGGTGAACCTCTTTGTAAATCCATTCTGTCCAGTGTTTCAGCGCGCGGCGGCCGATTTTCGGCCGCGTGAGCTGGTTGCTGCCACGCAAAACCTAAACGTCTCGCTGCGGTGGCGGCCAGTGATCCTTAACAGCACCGCGTGTGAGTTTAGTGCTGCGAAGTATATTCTGTGTGCCGCCGATGTGGGGGATCCTGCCTGGGTGGTAGAGAACCTTGCGACCAGCGATATCCCGCTAGCGTCTTGTAGACGTGAGACAATAGACGAGCTTTTTAGCGCACAGGAGAGCGAGGCCAAAGCGCTTTCAAAGTGTGTCAGAGAGCGTGGAGATGCGCTCCTCGCTGAGAATAATCGCTACCTAATATCAAACGGCATGAACCGCGTTCCGTACTTCGCTCTCGGAGCAGAAAACAAGCCACGTCGAATGCCTACTTTGCGCCGGGTTCTAGAAGCGCTTAACCCCTCCCCGGACCCCGAAGCTTCCAGCTTCGCCCGAGTTAGTACCGGACATTTGGTTGGGTGGTAGGGTAAAAATATAGTAAGATCAGCGTACTAGCGGTGTAGTTAGTGCCCCAACGAAACACATCCAGACACCTGAAGCATAACTCCTACAACTGCAGACTACTATCAGAGTGAGAAAGTAGGTTCCAGTGCAGGCATTTTGAGAGCTTGGATGACTAGTTAACGTATGGCGGTAGAGCGGGACAAACACCACGCGCATGGGCACGGGCATGGGCACGATCAAAGTGCTAAGCAAGACGACATGCTCTGGACCACCAAGCAGGCGCTCCAGCAGCGTGCGATGCCAGTGCTGAAATCCAACGTTGGGACTCTGCTTGATAAGCGGTTCGCGTCCCTTTTTTCAACGTTGCGCTCGGAGAATCGTGAAGGTGCTAGTGGTGAATCACGCGATGCAGAGCGGGAAGGAGCACAGCTTGCTGGGCGGACAGCAGAGGATACGCAGCAACTTAAAACAGCAGACGCCCCGCGCATGGTTGCGGTTGAGGAATCAGTAGCGCTTGCAGCCCCCGGAATGGCACCGCTTGAGGTAGCGCCTTCAATCAGCGCTCCGCAGTTTGTTGCCACCAACGATGACGCTCCGCAGTTTAGGGATCCCTCCGGTCCACAAAATGGGGCTCAGCAGCGTGGCCAAGAGGTGTTGCGTGCACCAGAAGTTGCTCCACCATCGTGGGTCTGGGTTGCCTCTCAAGCTCTCGGTGCTAACTTAAAACGGTTGGGATTTGAACCCTCAGAGCTTGATGATATTCGGGTGAGTCTAATTCGGGTCCTCGCCTCTGAATTTCCTAAGCTTAAGCTGCTCACAAAGTTACCGTCTTCGCTAAGCCCAAGTGCCCCGGAGAAGGTTATGGACGATATCCGTGTAATGGCCCTCGCCCATATGATGAATGAGCTTCTAGCTAAGTCGGTGAAAGACCTTGAGAAGGAGCAAGAGGAGCAGCAGGCGGAGGAGCAGCTCAACGAAGTTGATAAGCTCAAAGAGGAAGATTCTCAGAAGCACAATTTCGAAATCCCCCGATCAGTTTCAAACAGGTACAAAGACATTCCGGCGATAATTTTTGACCCAACGGATGTTACGGCGACGTAGTCAGATATAATGAAGAGCTAGAGACCAAGGAGAGATATGTTTCCGGTAAAGAATCGTTACGATGAAGTGTTTCAGATCGAGATCGATGGGTGGTGTTTCGGTATTACTAACTACCCAGGAGAGGTCTCTCCCCAGATAGTGCATCGGATTATCCGAGAGCTTGCAAGCGGTTTTCAGTCAGCGATTGAACACAATGTGGTATTCGATATTAACGACCTGGCAGTACGATTTTCTCAAGCCGCACGATATCTGATCCACGAAAAAGAATTAGCATTCGCCATCATCGCTCAGCTGCCAAATCCAGCAACGCTCCTTGAGGAGCAACAGTGTGTGCTTGGCCTCGTTATCGATAAAGTAGAGCAGGCGTATCCTGGCGCTCTTGAGAGCTTCTATAAGCGTTGGCAGGTGGGAGTTCGCAAAGCGGCGTAGGGAATTTAGAACGGCTTGTACCGTTCCCCGTACTGCGCTTCCAAACCTCTTAGCTTCTCCTGAATTCGATCCATGCCAAAGTTTTCCGCGTAGTAGACGACCCCGCCTCTAAATGGTGGAAAACCTATCCCCATTACCGTTCCGAGGTCGACCTGTTTTTTGGCGGCCTCGCGGTCGTTTCCAGCTACCCCTTCGGCGAGACACTTCATTGCTTCGTTAACGAGGTGGAAGATGAGTCGCTCAGTAATTTCGTCTCGTGAGAGAGCCTTGGTTGGAGCTGATGGGAGGGCGAGCGCCTGTTGCAAACCTCCCCATGGGGTGCTCTTTTTACCGGAATAGTCATAAAAGCCAGAGTTTGTTTTGCGACCCTTACGCCCCAGCGCTTGCAGGGTCTCGGCGAAGTTAGGAACTGACATGCGCGGCCCGTACCCACCTACCATAACTTTTGACACGTGCGCTGCTACGTCGAGACCCACTTCATCAAGGAGTCGGATTGGGCCCATCGGCATTCCAAATTGCAGCGCAGCATCGTCTATCGCTTCGACTGAGTGTCCCTCTTGAAGGAGAAAGACTGCTTCATTGAGGTAGGGGATAAGGATGCGGTTTATAAGAAACCCCGGAACATCGCGTACAACGATTGGGAATTTACCCATCTCAGTTGCAAGCGCTGCTACCTTAGAGATCGTCTCATCACTCGTGTCTCTGCCACGGATGATCTCTACAAGGGGCATCTTCTCAACCGGATTAAAGAAGTGCATTCCGATAAAGCGGTGTGCTCCAGGAACTGCGCTCGCCATCTCAGTGACTGAGAGTGATGAGGTGTTTGTAGCGAGGATGCAGTCGGGAGAAACGCGCTGCGCGAGGTCGCTAAAGATCTTTTTCTTAAGATCCATATTTTCAAAGACAGCCTCAACCACGATCCCGGTGCGCGCAATCGTTGGACTTGGAAATTGCAGCCAGTCGATGCGGGTTGCGATGGCTCCACGATCAAGCGAAGAGAGATGGCGCTGCTTCGAGAGCTCTTTCTTAACGTGTTCACGACCACGAGTAAGTGCGGCGTCAGTTGTATCTTTTACGATAACCGAGTGGTTGTTCTTCGCAAGTGTGCCTGCAACTCCAGCGCCCATCGTGCCAGCACCAACAATGAGAGCAGGTAGGCCCTCGATAGTCTTGCGTGCGCCTTTTCCGATACCTTTTGATGCCTCGGTAAGAAAGAAAAGGTGGACGAGCGCTTTGCTCTCTTTAGTCACAATCATCTCGCCAAGCGCTTTGGCCTCACGCTCGAGAGCGCTCTTTCGACCTCTCCCTAAGCCGCTAACTGTAATATCCAACGCTCGCGGTGGAGCAGGATAGAACCCTTTAGTTTGTTGCAACAGAGCCTTGTGGGCGCGATTGGCTAGGAATGAACGAGTTGCGCCGTTTGAAGAGAGGATTCGATCAATGAGGGGAAGTTTTCGTTTCTTAGGTACCTTTACGCCGCGGGCGATCTCTTCGGCCCGGGCGAAGAGCTGCTCTGGTCGAGTCACTTCGTCAACGAGGGCTGCCTTGAGGGCTTGAGTAGCACGTAATGTTTTTCCCGCAAGGATGATATCCAGTGCTTTGGGGAGCCCTACAACGCGGGGCAATCGATAGGTGCCACCAAATCCAGGTAGTATTCCAAGTTTAGTTTCAGGGAGTCCGATTGTACTCGAGGAGCTATCAGTGATGATGCGGTAGTCGCACGCCAGGACCATCTCACATCCACCTCCAACGCAAGGCCCGCCGATCGCAGCCACTGTGGTACATGGTAGATCTTCAAGGAGGTCGTAGGCAGCCTGACCCTCTGCGGCTAGAGCTGCGCCGTGAGCAGGATCGGTAACGCTCTGAATTAACGTGATATCCGCTCCAACGCAGAACGAGTCTACCGATGGCGAGCGCACAACGAGCCCCTTGGGCTTACGCTTCTTCACTTCATCAAGGGCTGCGATAAACGATTGCAGACGTGTTGGGGTTAAGGTGATGGCCTTTTCCTCGGGGCTTCCCAGTGTGAGTAATGCGACCTGACCGTCTTGTGAAAACTCGAGCAAAACTGTTCCGGCCATAGGGATACCAACCACCAAGATCGTTATGATTCAGACTATTAGCGTCTAAGAATATCAGCCTAAGATGCGTCGTGTCGACATAGAAATGGCAAGTGGGTACCATAAAGGAATGTCAGACTCTCAAAATCACACATCGAAGGGGCCAACGCTGAATCAAGAGTGGAAGAGGGTATTCGCTGAGGTCGGCGGCGGAGAAGGCTTGATTAAGCTAGCACAGCGCGCTGCAAGGGCCGTTATCGATATATACAACCGCCCGTCATTTGAATCGTCTACCAAAGCTGATGGTAGCCCCGTATCTGAGGCTGATCTTGTATCAGCGGAGATCATCGAGAGGGTGCTCGAGGCAAGCGGCGTACCGGTCATCTGTGAGGAGTCATTTGAGCCAGATTCTCGCTCCGAACCCCTCTTTTGGCTCGTTGACCCACTTGATGGTACCAAGGAATTCATTAACAGGACCGGAGAGTTCTCCGTAAACATCGCTCTAATCTCGGATGGTAGACCAGTTATAGGTGTAGTGGGGATTCCTGTAAGCGGCGAAGTCTTCATCGCCGTTCAGGGGCAGGGAGTGATAAGAGCTGTTGGTAAAGACAGGCTCAAGGTTGCGCCAAATCGGGTCCGCAAAAATTTCGTTGCTGCAACTAGTCGTTCTCACCTCTCAGAGCAAGAGAGAAGTTTTCTGAAAAATTATCCTATCGCTGAGACGCTCGTATGCGGATCCGCTATCAAGTTCTGTCGCGTTGCTGAAGGTCTAGCTGATATCTATGTGCGTTTTGGTCGCACGATGGAGTGGGATACAGCCGCTGGTCAGTGTATCGCCGAGGAGGCTGGTTGTAGCGTAGTTGATGCAACCTCTCGCAAGCCCCTCACTTACGGCAAGAGTGGATTTGAGAATTCGTATTTCATCTGCTCATCCCCGCTGCTCCATTGTGCGCTCTCCGGCGCTGCGTAAGAGCGGGATGGGAAGATCTCTGTTTCCGGCATGCCAAGCAGCCTTTGAAACAATGATAGAGTATCTTGACCCTTGTTGAAGTGGCCGCCAAGGCTTCCTGCTATACCGATACACAGCCCCAGAGCTAATCCCGCTGCGGTAACAATTTGCCACGCTACTCGTCCTGCAGAGCGGTTGCCAGCAGGTGAGTTCGTTGAACAGGCATGCCACAGGGCAGGCAGGGTAGCTATCAGCAGCACTGATAGGATCTCAAATAGAAAGCGGGCAGCAGCGAAGGCGCACGTGTGGAGATAGGCCAATGCGACAGCGGCGATAACTAGACATCCACCACAGTAGAGCTGAGTAACGCGAGAACCCCGGCGCAGAACGAGAGCCGTAGCAAAGAGTCCCGGTATGAGTAGGGGTGAAACAGAGAACAGCCCGGTGATGGGGTCGCTTCCTAAATAATCGGGGGGCTGCCAAGGGAGATTTAGATGCTCGATACGATTAAAATCGAGGAAGGGGTAGTCAGTTGTAAGGTAAAAGGGTTGAAAGAGTAGGTACCAGCTCTGAATCGCAACCAGCACGGGGGCGCGAATTGCTCGCTCGAGCGAGCACAACGGCGTGCTGGTAAAATCCGCCACACCGAGCTGATACCTTTGGCCAAACTCTAGTATGTCACCGAAGCGAGCGTGGTTGTACCAACCAAGAAGTGCGCATCCGAGTGCAATCGGTCCAGCGAACGCTGCTACATGTAGCGCTGCTTGTCTGGTGTTCGTTGTGCAAAGCTTGGCGCCGATTAGTATAAACGCACAAACCGGCACCATGATAAGGTGAGTAGGACGACAACCTACCGCTGCGGCAACAGCGCACCCCGCAAGCGCCGTCCACCACATGGTGTAGGCCTCGCCGTTCTTCGCCGACGCGGTTATAGCGCGCAGGAGACAATAGAGCGCCAGCACCTGAAAAAATAAAGCGCTTACAGCCGCCACTACCCACACGGCTCCACCAAGTTGGAGAACAAGACTCGAGGCAGATGCAATGTAGGGGCCACAGCGCAAGGTGGCCTGCAGGCGGGCTGCGGAGAAGCTTTGTAGCTACGCGCTGGCAGGTAGCTACAAGAACTCCAATAGTCGCCAACGAAACTAGAGCGATGACTAGATTATCGGTTGGATAAAACCCGAGTAAAACTTTGCACGGTAGAAAAAAAAGGAGCGCGGGCACAGCACCGAAATAGAGGAAGTACTTTCCCTTGTACAAAGAGGCATCCCACAGGTAATCCTGTGGAGTTCCTCTTTGCCAGGGGTCGTACGGGTTCTCTGACTGTAGCAGATTCTCTGAAGGTTCTTCTTTGAGGTTTAGCTGGCCGTGCAAAAAGGCGTCCGCTAGCATCTCATAGTAAGCGGGTTCTGACTCGTATTCGTATGAGAGGTGCCCAAAAGTTGAACTCACCCAAAACAGGAAGAGTGTTGTTGTAACGGAAGCTGCCCAGAGGCTGCACGATAGTAAACGGTGGAGTGACATACCTTAGGGAATCGCGGCAAAACCCCTCCCTGCTGCGAAAGCGGATGTTGGGCTGCTCTTCGAATTTTGGCACGCGGAAAAATCCTCCATGTATCTCAGACTTCGGCGAGCGCTCGACCGAGCTCGCGCCGAGGTCTCAGTCGAGTCGCGGATACACGTCCGGTTTTTCCCCGCACCAAAAATCAAATATCAATCCAACCTCCACTCTCTCGCTACGGGAAGCCTTTGCCGCGCTTCCCCAGAGTCGCTTCAATTTGGGCGAGAAACTTTCAGAAGGATAGCAGCAAGGCGGAAGTGGCGAAATAAAATAGTGTAAAGAATGCTTTCGTTCTAATTTGTGGTACCGATTTGGACTCCTTGCGCCACAAGACTTCTGTGCCTTAAACTTTCCACGTTTCCAATTAAAGGAGTCTGTTTGAGGCAGCTATGGCTATGCGTTTGAATATTGGTAGTGGCGGCGGAAGTTTTCCTGGTTTTCTTAACGTTGATTTTGACCCACTAACCAAACCGGACCTCTGTTTTGATATCGAGAAGGCGCCGTGGCCTCTTGAGGATAGCTGTGTTGATCAGGTGATCGCTCATCATGTACTTGAGCATCTTGGCGAGGGGTATTTTACCTGTTTGCAGGAGCTTTACCGGGTATGCATGAATGGAGCCCTTGTCGATGTACGGGTTCCGCACCCACGACATGACCATTTTCTAAACGATCCGACTCATCGCCGGCCTATTACCGTCGATGGGATGAGGCTCTTCGATAAGAAGTACAATGACAGTTGTAGAGAGCAGGGGCTTCGCACTTCGCTGCTTGGATATTATTATCGAGTTGATCTGGAAGTGCTCAACCATAGGCAGATACAAAACTCTTATTTCAAAGAGGAGCTGGCGGGCAAGAGTGAGGCTGAGATCGATAAGATGGGAGCAAAATACAACAATATCTATCTAGAGACTCACATGACGCTGCGGGTGAATAAGTAATAGTTTGTTAATCTTGTTAATCGAATTCGTGCTTAACCGCCTCCTGCGGTGTGAGGTAGCGCCGAGCACATAGCCCTTGAGGATCAGGTTCGTCGTTATCTATAAGGCACTCTAATTCGCTGCCCTCAAGGCTAGATTTGGCTACCACCGGTGGATGGGGACGCGGCAAGCTAGAGAGTGCGGCTTCAACATCATCTGGATCGCTATCGCTCACCAAGAAGACCGGTCGGGTTGGGGCGCTTCTGATTAGTGTCTGCATCACATCAACCAGAGGCTGGTTCGGAGCACCGTTTTGAATCAAGGTACCGAATACATCGATAAATACTCCGGGTCTAAATTCCCGTGTTGGTTCAAGCGTTGTTGAGGCGAACAAATCGGCAGTAATCTGCGGTAAGGGTATAGGAGAGCCAGCCGATGTGCGGTGGATTCTCAGGGTCGTCTCTAGTTTGGTTGCCAGATGACGGAGGGGGATAGTTTTTTTTGAGAGGAGCGCCCACTCTAAAAAATCGGCCGGTGTTTCACAGAGGCAGAACCGTTCTGTTGTGGCTCGTGCAGTTGATGGAGTCACTCCGGTTAATAATGTGGTAGCACTTTGAGCTTCGTGTTTGGTGGCCTCTGCAAGCAGTTTGAGAAAATAAGCCGATCGGAGGCAAGCGGGTCTGAAATAAAATGAGGAGATATCCCCGGTTTTCTCCCACTGGCGCAGGTTGCTCGCGATGATGCCATTGAGGGTAACTGCTGTGGTACCGAGCGACCCTGAACGTTCACAGAATTCAACAGCGCGTCCCATAAGCTGTTCGGCACATGGGGCTAGATCGGCATCATCGAGTAGCGAGCGATGCGGGCGAGGGTGCAGAGCGCTGCCTCGCAGGAGGTGCGACGCCGCGTGAGACCACCCGATGTTGTCAGTAGCCGATGCGCTGGCTGGGACCTCTGAGAGCAGTAAAGCAGCCTGTTGAAAGATCCACCGTCCGAAGTCGCTGCGGTCGTAGTGTGCATCATCGATAAGCTGCACTAACTTGTCGTAATTCGGGAGATATTCTTCTTCCTCTGTAGTGAGAAACTCTTTAATCGAGAGATAAGAGCGATCTCTAATTCTTTCCCATACCGTAAAAACTCGCACATACAGCGAGTGTGGCTCGTGTAAATGCGGCAGCGAAGCCTCGGGAGGGAAGGGGTCAACAGTGCGCGGTCGATCGGGCGTCAGCAGCATATGATTACTCCTGCGCGATCAGTACTCCCCAATGAAGAATAGCGAAAGGGGTGTTGGTTTGTTAAAATTTATTAGGAGGGGTTTGTACGACAAAAATAAGAGGTTGTGGGTCATGACCACTAACAACAACTACTCCTCAATAGACACAAGCGGAGCCCCGTGTGCCACCTCATCTCCGCGTTTGACGTGGATTCGCGTGATGCGACCTGAGCGGTGCGCCTTGATTGGGTTCTCCATCTTCATCGCCTCGAGGACAACCACAGTCTCGCCCGCACTCACCTGTTGACCCTCTGCTACTTTGAGGTCTGAGACAATTCCGGGGATAGGCGCTAGAAGTTCTGCTGAGGTGCTAGCTGTAGCTTTTCCTGATAGGGGTGCTGCCTGATTCAATGCAGGACTCGTTGCGTCACTAGAAACAAAAGCCGAGACGGTTGGTTTAGGCGCAACTGATACTGAGTATTCCCGTCCATCAACGAGAATGGTCAGCGTTGTACCACGACGCTCCTTGAGGGCAACGGAATAAGACTCACCGTTTACGTTCACGATGTAGGTGCTCATAAACAACTCCGCGATACTGCCTCAATTCTAGCTGTAACGACCCATGCGCTCTCAGGTGACGACGAGGAGCAGGTCAACACTCCCGTTGCGGATGCGCTCAGGTCTCCAGCAGGTAATAACTGGTTAAGAGCTAAAGCGATTGCCGCTACCGTCTGAGGATCGATTGAATCTAAAGGTGGTGTAGAGACAATAAACGGCACCTCGCGGTCCGCGGACGCTGGTGGGAGTGGGGGGTACAGAGTGGTAATGCCGGGTGATGTCATACAGATGAAATCATTCAGACGATAGTGATACTTTTCTAGAGCGGGATATTTCCATGTTTCTTCTTTGGATTACTCTGTCTCTTGTTCGAGAGTAGTTCGAACGCCTTAATAACGTGCGACCTCGTCTCGCGTGGGCGGATGACTTTGTCTATAAATCCGAGTTCAGCAGACTCCCACGGATTTGCAAACTTTTCACGGTACTCAGCTACGAGCCTTTGTCGTGTAGCCTCATACTCTCCGCGTTCTGCTGCTTCATCGAGCTCTTTCTTAAAGATGATGCTTACAGCGCCGTCGGAGCCCATGACCGCTATCTCAGCCGTCGGGTACGCAAAGTTCATATCGGCGCGGATGTGTTTTGAGCTCATGACATCGTACGCCCCACCGTATGCCTTGCGTGTGATGACGGTTACCTTAGGCACCGTTGCCTCGGCAAACGCATACAGCAGCTTTGCTCCGTGACGAATTATGCCTCCGTGTTCTTGCTGTACTCCAGGAAGAAATCCGGGCACGTCAACTAAGGTAAGGAGCGGGATGTTAAAGGCATCGCAGAAGCGCACAAAGCGAGCAGCTTTCGTACTTGCGTGTATATCGAGGCAGCCAGCGAGGGCGCTCGGTTGGTTGGCGACGATGCCTATTGAATGCCCGTTGAGCCGCACAAATCCTACCACGATGTTCGGGGCATGCGCGGGTTGAATTTCAAAGAATACACCCGAGTCGGCAATAGAGCGAATTAAACGCTTTATGTCGTAGGGGATATTTGGCTGTGGCGGAACCAGTGCATCGAGTTCAGGATCTTCGCGGTCTGTGAGATCACCAGAGAGGATACGCGCAGCACGCTCAAGGTTGTTCTGTGGCAGGTAACTTAAGAGTTCTCTACACAGGAGGATGCAGCTCGGATCATCCTGCGATTCAAGGTGCGCCACACCACTTATTGCACAGTGCGTATCTGCCCCGCCTAATATTTCCTTTGTAACTTCCTCCTTAGTGACTGTTTTAATCACATCAGGGCCCGTGATGAACATATGGCTCTGACCCTTCACCATAAGGACGAAGTCAGTAATCGCAGGTGAGTACACAGCACCACCGGCACACGGCCCAAGGATGAGAGAGAGCTGTGGTACAACACCAGAAAGTAGGGTGTTGCGTAGGAATATGTCCGCATATCCCCCAAGGCTCTCAACGCCTTCTTGAATCCGTGCTCCACCAGAATCATTGAGCCCAATAATCGGGCAGCCGATGCGCTCGGCGAGATCCATAATCTTAACGATCTTTTTGGCGTGCATCGCCGCGAGGGAGCCACCAAAAACGGTAAAGTCTTGAGCGAATACGCACACCGGTCGGCCGTGTACGGTTCCTGTGCCGGTTACTACCCCGTCTCCAAGGTAGCGTTTGTCAGCAAGACCGAAATTGCTAGAGCGGTGCGTTACGAATTTATCTACTTCCGAGAAAGAATGAGGGTCAAGGAGCGTATTGATGCGCTCGCGGGCTGTCATCTTGCCTGCGGCGTGTTGTTTACTTATCCGTTCTGGACCACCGCCTTGCTCAGCAAGGGCGTCTCGGCGTGAAAGTTCATCTGAGGTTGTCATAACCGGAGCATGTTACCACGTTGATGAGAGGGCGGAAGGGGATATTTTCTGGAGCTCCTGAGGGGAGGGTTAATCGTCATCCCTTCTTCTATTGCCCCCGCGGTAATAGCTGCTCTAATCTCTTTGCGATGATTTCTCGCGCGCTAGTCCTGCCATGATTCTACACAGATTGATCCGCCTCTTTCGAATGTATGGACCGTACGGGCTCCTGACCGCGGCTAGCCTGTGTGCGTTGTGGGCATTCTTGCCGGAGTTTGGTGCAGGCCCGAATCAGTTCAATGATCTCGCTCTTCATGGGGGCATCTTGCAGCAGATGAAGGAGGCTGCCGTAACAGGTGGTAGTATCTTCGATTTCTGGTTTGATGCTACTCCCTTCGGTTATCCGCTCTTTCGCGTCTATCAGAGCCTGCCGCATCTTATAATGTTTGCGACCTATAAGGCGCTCGGTGAAGTTATTCCGATCTGGGCAATTCTTATCGCTTTTACAACGCTTCTGGCGTGCCTACTGCCGTGGTCGGTGTACCTCTTAGCTCGCAAGCTCGGGTTCTCGTCTTGGCCTTCGGCGTGCGTGGGTCTTCTGTCGATCCTTCTCTCAGAAACTAAATCGCACGGTATGGGGATGGAGAACTACAGTTGGGGCACCCTTGGACTGATAACCCAACTGTGGGGTGTGGTGTTTCTGGCGCCTGCTCTGGCCTTTGTTATCGATTTCCTAAGGACCGGTCGTAATGTGGGGATGGCGTTTGCGTTTATCTTCCTTAGTTGTGGCTCGCATCTTTTGTGCGCATACCTGTTAGCAGTTGTCACAGGGTGTGCAGTCGTCTCGATTGCAGCGTGTGGGCCGCGAGGAGTAGCAGGCTCTGCTCGAGGGTTGTCCCCGTTAGTAACGCTGAGCAAGCGCCTTGGTACTCTTGTTGTTGGAGGTATCTGCATTACTTCTCACCAATGGATAACGCTGATACTTGATGCACCGTACATTCATCGTAGCGTCCATGAGCCAACCTGGAAGTTTTTGTCGCACGGTATTGAGTGGAGTATCACAAATCTCCTTCACGGAGCACTATTCGATAATTCTCGTTTCCCGAGCATCTCGCTTATGGTTGCAGGGGGAATTGTTGTATGTGTGTGTGATCTTGTTGCACGATCGCGCCCCTTTGCTCGTGTGCGCGCTGCTATCTTGTTGCTCTCGTTTGGTATCCTGTTTTCGTTGTTGTGCGGCCTTGAGGTGTGGGGAGTAACCGGTCTTTTTTCGCTACCAGTTTTTAACGCGATGCATTTGCATCGCATGATAGTTGGGGTGCAGCTTGTAGGGCTCCTACTTGCGGCTACCTTTATTGAGCGCTTGCTTTCATTAAAGATCTGGCTTGAGGTTGTTGTCGCGCTCTTCCTCATAGCCCTTGGGCCCGTTCTATATGAACGGCACGCACGTTTTACACAGGCTCACGGTTGGATTACTAACGCGCAACTCTCGGGGCAGATGCAGCAGGACGTGGATTCATTAATCGATGAGCTGCGCTCAGCACCGCGAGGGTGGGTCTTCGCGGGGAAGGCTGCTGATTCACCATTTGAGATATCCCCCTCCATGCCACTCTTTTACCGACTCGAGATTGAGGGGATACCCACCCTGGGGATGCTTTTCCACTCCATGAGCTTGGCTGCCGATGTGATGTTTTTATTTGAAAGTAACGATCCTGCCACGTACCGAATAGTGGGTGTTCGTTACGTTGTGCAGCCGCACTCGTGGACGCCACCGTCTTTTCTCCGCGTTCGCAAGCGATACGACTCGTTTGTCTTGTACGAGTACCCCGAGAGCGTCGTCGCTGATATCGGGAATGTGTACCCTGCAGGCAGTGGTTCACACACTGCTAGAGCTGAATACAGTAAGAGGTGGTTTGGCTCTAAGCGAGCGCGTGGTGGTAGTTACGGTGAGATCTATCCAACTGACGGTGCTGCCGCTCAAATGGGGCGCGAGTTTGTGGGTGCGCTTGAGAGTGACTTTAAAGACGCTGCCGTTGTTCCTAT
>JBIKKT010000016.1:0-62898 GCA_044360195.1 Bdellovibrionota bacterium
CCGCGAAGCTTCTGCTTCGCTTGTACGTGTAGCAAACGCACTTCTAGCGGGCCGGAAGGCCCGCGCTCCCAGTTAGGTGCACGAAACTGGGACCGCGAAGCTTCCGCTTCGCTTGTGTGTATGGCAACCGTGCATCTAGCGGGCCGGAAGGCCCGCGCTCCCAGTTAGGCACACGAAACCGGGACCGCGAAGCTTCCGCTTCGCTTGTGTGTGTGGCAACCGTGCATCTAGCGGGCAGGAAGGCCCGCGCTCCCAGTTAGGCACACGAAACCGGGACCGCGAAGCTTCTGCTTCGCTTGTACGTGTAGCAAACGCACTTCTAGCGGGCCGGAAGGCCCGCGCTCCCAGTTAGGTGCACGAAACTGGGACCGCGAAGCTTCTGCTTCGCTTGTACGTGTAGCAAACGCACTTCTAGCGGGCCGGAAGGCCCGCGTTCCCAGTAAAGGGCGCACGACCGCGGGCTTTAGCCCGCCCTGGCGGCGGTAGATAGTGCAACCTCAAGCTGCTTAATTCACTCGTTCGTATACTGAAAAAGGTGCGCCCCGCACCTTTTCTTACGGAAGAAGAGAAATCTTATGGTGCCCGACAATCCAACCCTCTTGCGGGGCTTTGAGCAGATGACACATGAGAGCGTAAACGAACACGTGCGATCACCTTACGTTGGTAGACCGTATTGCTAGGGATACGGTTGGGGATAGGAACTTTGACCCAGGTTTTTTAGACTAAGAGCTACGAACGCATTACAATCTGTTTTACTTCAGAGCTTGTGTATGCAGAACCCGCATCTCTCTATTTACGTGGTTACTCGTTGCGTCTTCGCTTTGCTCTCTATTCTTGCACTCGTATTCTCTCAGGGTGCACTAGCTCAAAATCAGGCCCCCGATCCCATGCCTCTTGCGATAAGCCAAGGAGGAGATCAACCACGACCTAATACTGCAACGCGAACGATTATCCAGCTTAAAGACCCTTCGGTGGCCGAAGTCATGGCAACGCAGCGTACAGAGACTTCAAGTTCCCGCACTAGTCGGTGGTCTGCACGGGCTCTGCATACTGGGGCGATGCAGGCATCAACGTTAAAGCGTTCACACTCCTCGGTCAGGCAGCGTCTTTCTTCGAAGCAGGTTATTGTAAACCGCTCTTTCTCAATCACGATGAATGCTCTTGTTGTAAACAAAAGCGTCACCCTCGAGGAGGCGCAGCAGCTGTTACCCGGTGAAGTTCTCTCAGTTTTTGAGGATAAAGAGGTGCACACTACTCTTAGCGAATCGGTTCCTCTTACCAAGGCACCTGATCTTTGGCGGCTTTCTTCTGCTTCGGGAGTTCCTCTGACTGGACGGGGGGTGCGCATCGGCATCCTCGATACAGGAATTGATTACACCCATCCGGACCTCGGTGGATGTACTCGAACTTCAAACATCAGCGATGGGCGTTGTTCTAAGGTAGCTGGTGGGTATGATTTTACGAATAACGACACCGATCCCTTTGATGACCACGGACACGGTACCCACTGTGCAGCGATAGCTGCCGGTCAGGGAATGCATCCTGGTATGGCCCCTGATGCAACGCTGTACGCCTATAAAGTGCTCTCTAGGTATGGGAGCGGGTCGTTTAGCGATATTATCGCTGCTATTGAACGCAGCGCTGACCCGAACGGAGATGGAAATGTCAGTGACCACCTCGACGTAATCAGTCTAAGTCTTGGCAGTTATAACGGAGACCCAAACGATGCAGCTTCACTGGCGCTTGATAGAGCGATGTCGCTTGGGGTTGTAGCTGTTGTAGCGGCGGGAAATGAGGGGCCTAATGAAAGAACTATCAGCAGCCCCGGCTCGTCGCGTCGAGCAATTACGGTCGGTGCTTTCTCTTCTGAGAGGTACCTTGCATCATTCTCCTCGCGTGGACCAGTTCTCTTTAAGGAAGGTAGCACTACGTACTCTCTTTCTAAGCCTGATGTAGTTGCTCCGGGTGTCTCGATCTGCGCTGCGTTAAGCTCTGAGCACGCTTTTTCCACAAGCGGTCGCCTCTGTATGGATTCTCAACATGTTGCCCTCAGTGGAACTTCTATGGCTACTCCGCACGTTGCGGGGCTTGCAGCACTTCTCCAGCAGGGACACCCAACGTGGAATCCCGACCAGATTAAAGCAGCGATTAAGTCAGGTGCCTCCCGCTCTCTTCTCACCTCTGACTACATACTGAACGATATTGGTTCGGGCGCGATTGATGCACTTACTGCATATCAAGCGCCTCAAGGAGCCGTCGCAATTGAAGAGATCTCAACAGCGGCACAGCTCGCAGAGGTTTCTCTACGAGTGCCGGTGGGTTGGTCATACTCCCTCGCACGGACGTCCGAAACACTGATAAACCGACTCAATACCGCACCGTGGCAGACCGTTGCCACAGGTACTTCGCCTGCTCAGAGCTTCGTCACCACCTTTGATACCTCCACAATGTCACAGGGGGGTCACACGGTTAGGCTCGTTGCAAGGTCTCCGGCTGGAGAGACGCTCACTGACTTAAGCAGTGTTAGTGTGCAACGATTTGAGCTAACAAGCCCGGCTGAGGCCGACGTGGTAAATATTCACGACGCTCTCCCCGTTTCTATTCGTCGATTCGGCGATGCGTCTGCAACATCTTTAGTCATCGAGTATTCAATTAATGAAGGTCCGTGGCGCTCCGATGGTGCTGTAGCTTCTCTTTCGACTCTTTCAGGGTCTATTCGACTTCCCGCAGCTACTTCTACCTATAAGCTTAAAGTGCGCGTAAGACTTGGCACGGCAGGTGGCGAAGACTCGTTACTTGTGGGCGAGATTAGGGTCGATCCTAAACTTAAACCTGGATTTCCAATACGGGTTAACGCTGAGTGTGGTCATACGAATTGGGGATATTCCTGTCAGGAAAACTGGGTCCTTCATCCTGCTGTTGCAGACATTGACGGAGATGGCACTAAAGAGATCCTCGTCTGGCGAAAATCCCAAGCTCCCAAACCAAATGAGATTTTGATTTTCAACCAACGCGGATCTTTAGTCCGCACTTTCGCGCTTAATACGCATCCCGTTCAGGTCAATTTTAGCATTAATCAATTTTCTCCATGGCCAATTATTGTTACCGATCTCGATGGTGATGGCTCTCAGGAGATCGTGGTGGTGGAGAGTTTTCGACCGTATCGTTTGTGGCCGACGGCCGAAGCATGGGATGTGCAAGTTGTAACTGTTTTGAATTCTCAAGGAGAGGTTCGTGAAGGATTCCCTCTCGTTCTTGATGGCCTAAACAAGGGCTTTGTCGTAAGCGATCTGAATCACGATGGACGAAAAGAGATAATCATCCAGAGCATCCCCTACGGCGGCCTTGAAGCGCAGACAGTACAGATCGTGAGCGATGATGGTACAACGATGGGACGTGTTCGAATCCCTGCTCCGAGTGGCGGGGGATTTTCAGGGCAGCTACAGATTGGGCCGAATCCGGTTGTTGGTAATTTTGATAGCGATGACGATTTAGAGGTTGCAGTAACTACCAATTCCTACCCCGAAGGGTCTGCAGGTCAGATTGAGAGTAACCGCGTAGCAACCACGATCGTCAATTGGAACCAGTTCGATTTTGTGCCGTCTGGAATTCCTTCGACTGTTGGAGTTTTGTTCGGCTCTCCGGTAGCGCTGGATGCTGACCGTGATGGTGTTCATGAGCTATCTATTCCGATTTATCCAACCGGTGATAATCTATCTCGCGTACAGCATGTGCGCTTTACAGGTAGTACTCCTTCACTATCTGAGTTCTCTGTTGATATCTCAGATCCTAGCTGCAGCAGCTCCACGTCTCTGTTTTGTGGGACCTACGCTGGTGGGTTGACCTTGGGACGATTTAAGGGAGAGCGTGCCCTCTCAGTTTTTGGGTTGGCAGGTAGCTACTGGGGGTCTCGTGCTCAGCTGCACCAGTTCAGAGCTGGTGTGCGCGTTGGCTCGGCCGGGCCTGCGTTTACAACGATAAACCCACAGTCTCCAGCAATCTTTGTAGATGTCACGGGAGACGGAGAGAATGACGCCCTCTTTAATTCAAGCGGGTCGTATTATTATGGAGACGCAACTCGCGGAGTAGTCGCTTTAACGAGTGAATCAAACTACACAGAAAATCGTGTGTTCTCCGCAGAGATTATCAATGAATTCTTCTCTCCGAGCGTCGCCGATATTGATAACGATGGGTTACTAGATATTGTTGCTGGGTCTCTTCGGGATCGTGCCCCCTCGAAGCCGATAAATGAATCCTGGAAAAAGAGATTCTCAATCTATGCATTTTCCACATCAGGTCCCGCGTCCAGTGCAGTTAACAACTGGGCGTCGTTTATGGGAAATGCTGACCACAACGGATGCTTGGACTGTGAGCGTCCTGTTGTGCCTCTCTTTGAAGCAGCTCCTGTTATAACCTCGCAGCCCGTTTCTGCCTCGGTCGCTAGTGGTTCCAGCGTGGTACTTTCAGTGTCTGCTTACGGTGAAGGGGTCCGGTATCAGTGGGAGCACTCGCTTCCGGATGTCCAGGGTTGGTTCCCTATCAAGGGCGCAAACGCTAGCACACTGGAGGTCGTTGCCCTAAATGGTCAGACGGCAACCTATAGAGTGCGGGTCTCCGGCAAAACTCGCTCAACGATGAGCGCTATAGCGACGGTAACGGGCAGCGTCGACCAAAGTTCGATGGCCTGCCCCTCAGCATCTCTCAAGTCGTACTATGGGGTGTGCGGATGTAACGTCGCGGATGTAGACACGGACTTCGATGGTACGGTTGATTGCGTGGAGCGGGATTTCTACACAAACATAGCCTCACCGACAATTAAGCGCATGCAGCGGGGTAAAAGAATAACCATAGAGCTTCCCGTCGTTCAAAATGCTTCACGCTATTCTGTGATTCTTCAACGGCTCCGAAACGGGACGAAAGTTATTGAAACCTTGAGACGAAGTGGCAAGGGTCGCAGGTTCACCTTCGAAAAACTCCGCCCGGGCACGTATCGAATTCGATGGTCAGCCTCCATTGCTGCCGTTCCTGGGCTTTCTAAAGTTTCAGGCGCGATGCCGCTGGCTGTTCGATAGGGAGATTTTCTTAAACATTACTTTCGAGTAGAGACATCGGTCCGCATAATCTGTTCTCGGCTTAAGCCGGAGCCGAGGTGCTGAGGATCTTTAATCCGTTTTTGGATTTCGTCGGCAGAAAGCCGACCGGTATTGCGGAAGATTGTAACTTTTGGGTGATCGTAAACCGACAAACTTTCATCAGCTAAGTCGTCATCGAATGTAAAGCCAAAGAGCGAAGGCTCTTTTTTGTAGGTAAAGACAAGCTCGTATCCAAGCTGTTCAGCAAAAAGAAGCTGGTAGAATCGATAGGTAAGAGGATATTCCTCAGGAACTTTCATTAAAGACCCGTGTAGCCGTTGTGTCGGAAAGATGATGTAGTCACCTTCTGATAGTTGCGATGCTAAGCGTTTGAGTTTTTCAGGCGAATCCGGCTCATACAGACCAAGCTCCCACTGTCGTCCCTCGCGCTGATAGCGGACCGGCTGTGTGTCTGGCAAGTGCACAGGAAGGGTATCATCCCAATGGCCCTGGAGAATCCGAGCTCCTGGCTCGATATTCTTAAAGATCCACCGAGATGCAACTTCGTATGAATGTTTACCGTCATAGATAGAGATGAAGGCTCTAGCTGTGAAGAGCATCCATAGTAGAAGCACCAAAGCAGGAGCCCACCGCAATACAGCCATCCATCCGCAACTATCTTGTGTGACTGAGTCGTCAGGAGAATTCAATTTCAATTCCTCAGATACTTGAGACTCTCTACAAAAGCTGTAGTCATGAAGGTAGTCGTACCAGATGACTCTTGAAGCAGCAACAGCTAGCAAGTGGGTGTAATGCGATGGTATGTTGTGGTCGTTTCCTACTGCCAAGCGCAAGTGATTATAGTACGCTTGTCACCATGCTTCGACGCATATTTTTACGAGATCTCTCTATCGTTTTACTCACAGGCATCTTGCTTGCTGGCGCGCTCCTACGCTTCTCCGCACTAAAGCACGGGTTGACATACCACCCAGACGAGCGGCACATGATTATGGTAACTATGGATCTGAGCGATCATGGGATGAATCCGCGCTCATTCGCCTACGGAAGTCTTTCCTACTACCTGCTGTGGTTTACAGCTAAGTTTGCAACCCTCTTTAACCCGGCACTCTTCTCTTACGACAATCTTTTTATAATTGGACGAACCATCTGTGTAGTCGGTGGACTGCTTGGGATAGCGCTCACTTATTTTCTTTCGAGAGAGATCTATCAATCGGTGGGGATAGCTTTAGTAGCTGCATCGCTCTTGGCGTTTAACACGTTTCATATCCAGCTTTCGCGGTTTTTCACGTCAGATATTCTTTTATCAACGCTGTGTTTAGGGCTGCTTTTTGCGCTAGTACGATATAGTAAGACGGGCTCGCGGATTAGCCTTGGCGTCTGTGGTGTGCTCTTTGGTTTGGCAACAGCGACGAAAATTAGCTCAGTGTTCCTCATACCATCTCTTGCTCTGGCGTTGCTCCTCTCGCCGAGAAGTGGCTCGTGGAAACAGCATCTTTTGTTGTGTGTGCTAAGAGGGGTAGGGATTGGCGCTATTGGATTTATAACCTTTGCTATAGTCGAACCTTTCGCTCTCCTTGATTTTCAGACCTTCCTACAGCACACCAGAGAGCAGACTGATATGGTTCAAGGAAAGTGGCGACCTCCCTATACCATTCAGTATGAGCATACCACGCCATATCTCTATCCGTTGGCTCAGATGTTTTTCTATACGATGGGTATACCGCTTGCTGTTGCTGTTGGGGGCGGCTGCGTGGCAGCTATCATTCGGCAGCGTAGAAACTTTAATCCTGGAGAGTGGATCCTTGCAGGGTGGATTATCACGCTTTTTGCTGTGACGGCTGGATTCCAGGTGAAGTTTCCGCGTTATTTGATGCCGATCTATCCGGAGCTGTTTGTATTTGCAGCGGTCTTTCTTTGGCAGCTTGGTGGGGTTATTTGCTCTGCCTTCGGTGTAGGGCTTTCACAGCCGCAGGCATCATTTGAACAATCAATGGCTAACTGGCACAAAGCTTTCAAGGCGAGCCAGCTTTCATCTCTAGCAACGTCAGAGTACGTAGCACCCCGCGTTCAGGGCTCATCAAAAGCAGTTAATCGTTTTAAAATACTGGCCGCAGCTTTTCTCTCAGTAGTCTTGGTGACCGTAGAGTTATATCTCTACGTTCGTGCTCGAAGCCCACGTTATTCAGACTCTCCCTCTGAAGAGGGGATCCCTGTCATCTTGGATTCGGACAGTAGGATAGAGAGTGACAAGGCTGCTCTCTCTATCAATCAGGTGCCAGATCTTCCAAATGTTTCGGAGCGAGGTGGCTTTGGCACATCCCTTAGCGAAGCCATGGCGATAGCAGTTAACTCACTCAATGAAACGTACATAGTTGATATCGCGTCGCACACACTTAGTAAGTTTGGTCCACAAGGAGAGCCTCTTTTTTCATTTGGTGGAAAGGGTACTGAACCGTGGCAGTTTAACGAACCGCGGGGGATAGATCTTGATAGCCAGGGAAATGTCTACGTGATGGATACTTGGAACGGGCGGGTCCAGAAGTTTGCACCGGACGGGCGGTTCCTGATCGAATGGGGCACCGAGCAAGGGCTCTTTGGTCCGCGAGCCATCGCTGTTAAGGGAGGCGAGGTTTACGTAGTTGATTCCGGGGGTGGGCGAGTCGTTGTATATTCGGAAGACGGATCATTTCTACGTACGTTCGGTAAGCGCGGTGGTAAGCCAGGGGAGTTCATTGATCCTGTTGGTGTCGCTGCCACCGACGACGGTGCTGTCTATGTACTCGACTCCGGAAACGATCGGGTGCAGAAGTTTGATTCTGATGGGTCAGTTTCTAAGATTCTATCAGTCCCTGGCTGGATTTCAGGTGGATTAAAAGAGGCGCATCTCGCATTCTCTGAAGGGGTTGGGCTCTTTGTGGTAGATCCTATTAGTGGTTCAGTGCTCTTGTACGATGTGAATGATGTTTTGGTAGGGCGAATCGCGCGTCGATTGCAGAGTCCAACCGGAGTGTCTGTGGAAAACGCTACGGTAACGGTACTAGAACGACACTCCGGCAAGGTCGTTCGGTGGGAGTTGGGCAGGTAAAGAAGGGTCACCACCCGGCGAGCCACATTTTGACGATCTGTGCTGTAGCGAGATTCCCTTCAGATTTCATGTGACAATGGTCATAATACCAACTCGGTGATGAAGAGACCTTTTCCCGTTCCTTTTTGAGCTCAGGTTGTAGATCAAGACACTTGATTCGCAAGGATCGACACATCTTGGTAAATTGCTCCTGGGGGAAGTAATTTTCTACTTCTCCCTCTACTTGAATGTGGATGGGGAGTAGAAAAACTCCGAATTTGCGACCCTCTTGCTGAACTACATCCCTAAAGCTTTCGGTCATTTTGGTCAAAGATTCCCATGCCTTTATATTCCAACCAAGACCGAAGTCCAAAGCGGCATTGTAGATTTCATAATCAAACGCCGCTGGGTCTCTCCGCATGTCACCAGTTTGCAAGTGACGCCCCGCTCTAAACTCCTCGCGCCACTCCTCTCCGACTACGTCGGGGGTTTCACTAATTTTAAAGTATCGCTGATCAAGCATCGCTAACCGGGTGGCACCCCAAGATAAAAAACGACTTCTATCAAATGGAAATATCAATCTCTTGGCATAGAAATCCTTGGAGTTGTTGGCATCGTTAAGATACATTCCGACTAGAACGATATCAGCATCTACTGCATCCTTTATCTCGAGATAGTGGTAGTACTCGTCACTTCCATTTGCTCCGGGAAGGCCCCCGTTGATCACAATAAATCTCTTGCCGGATCCCGGATCTATGTTAAGCAGCGTCTCAAGATGGGCGGTGATAGTCTCTTCAGCGCTCACATAGTCACCAAAAGTTATCGAATCTCCCATAACCAAGATTCTGTACTCGTTTGGTTGTTTGGGCCCCAGTTCGAGTCCCCTCAACCCGAAAGAATTTGTCTCAATCAGTACATCTCTTCGGCTCAGTGTGTGATTTACGATGGTTGCAGAGACGTTAGGATGGAGGCGAACTCCATGATGTCCACTCCAGTCCATCAGTGTATCCAGGTGGCCATCATCGGCTCGCAGCGCGCGGCGGTCCCCCTTTGCCGTTTCACGAGGAGAGGTGTTCACCTGAACTATGGTTTGCGGAGGCAGTACGGTCCGAGCAAGGATCTCAAATCCACAAAATAGCATGAGTAAAGTCGTAAGAGAGATTAGTGTTCCAACTAGTACATTCTTCATGTTTCTTTCTCTATTCAAGAGTCAGCACTTTTATCTATGACTACCACAATGTAACCCCGAGAGACGTTATTGTTTGTTACAGGATAGATTACAGCAGATGGATAGATGGCTTGCACCTCTTCTGAGAAAGATTCTATTTTCGCACGCGTGTCTCTTTGGATTACGTAGCCGATATATCTCGCCTGAAGCCAACTGGACTCACTATCCGTTACAGTAGAGCCCCCCCATGCATTATACCAGGCGTTGGGCTTATTTAAGGGCGCGGCATCACTTTTCGCATCGACCAATCGGTTAGCGGGAATATCGTTGGGAAGAAAGTATCTAAAAGAGGAGGTGTCTGCAGAGTTGTTGAAAAAGCTCAGAAGGAAAGAGAGTTTGCCGGGACAACTCGAATCGTCACTGCCACAACTCACAAAAAGTACGTCAGGACCCCTGGCCGCGGTTCGGATCACTGTAGCAACGCGTTCCTCTAGTGAAACGCCGTAGGCGCTCGTAGAGCCGAACCATTGATGGGTTGTAATCGCGGTCCACCCACAAACAAGTAAGCACACTACCGACAGGAGAAAAATTCGTGGTCTAGCAGTAAGCGCGTTGACGAATGCCGAGAAGGAAATTGACGAGAGGAGAATTAGAGCCACAAAAAGATTCGAAGATCTCTTTGGAAAAGCATCCGCCGAAAAGATGGCGGGTATAAGCGCGCATACTACCCACGACCACAATATGAGTTGTGTATTTGAAAACCGCTCTTTCACGAACCAGACGAGGGATAATGCCAATAGTGCAGCTACGCTCCAGTTGACTGATCGTACAGGCACCCCTGGGATCTCTTGTAGGATATCCTGATGAAATATTTTCACCAGAGAGATAAAGACCCCGTGTATAGCTATGTATAGGTTGTGTGCCACGTGTAAGCAGTGGGTCGTCACGGAGTCAGTCAAGCTCTGAGCATCCGAAGATTGAAAGAGTCTTGGCCCTAACATCTCGAAATAATGAAAAAATCCGGCACTCTGCCCCGCAGCCAAGGAGCTTAAGGGACCTCCAGTCACCCATAAGCCGGCGCCTACAAGCATGGCCGCGGCAGGAAGTAATAATTGGTGGATGCTTATCTTTTTTAGTAGCAGGAGCTGCAAGCCCATGAAGATAAATGGGATAAACACGGCAGATTGGCCGGAAGGGTATTGGTGCCAACTTAATCCCATCAGGGCTGCTATCGGCCACCAGTATAATCCGCGCGAGAACCGTTGCATGTCCCGCGTAGCTTCTAGCAGTATTAAACAAATCAAGAGCGCCACCCAAGTTGTTGCTCCATGTGGGTGGATATCGGTACGTCCCCAACCGATCTGCAACGACTCAAGAGCCATGAATAGCCCGGTAAAAAATGAAGCCCATCGTCCTCCCATCCTAAAACTGAGGAGGAATGCTAAGAAGAACGTTAGGATGTTGACGAAGACGGAACTAATACGCACAGCAAGAAGCGTTGGGCCAAAGACCTTGATCGAGAGGTACATAGGGATGTAGTACAAAAATCCGAGAGGTGCCCACGGACCGTCTATTCCAGCATTTGCAAGTAAAATACCTTTGACATTAGTTGCGCCTAGCATGTACGGCGAGAGCTCTCCCTCAAAATACGGCGGGATCCGATTGAGCGCGTAAAATCGGGTGAAAAGAAGGAGAGTAAATGGAATACAGTAGAGCATCAGGTCGGTGTAGCGCGCTCTGTTTGTAGAGTGAAGGTTCGATGTCGGTACAAGCAACATTGACCACGCACAAGCTAGCGCAGCACCATAGAAAATAACTCCTAGGGAAGAGTAGCCCGTAAGAAGGCACATCTGTCCCTGCACAAGAAATAGTGCTGCGCTGTAGAGCTTGGCTTTATCGGAAAGTCCACGAGTTCTTGTCAGTTCAAGTATTAGGAGGAGTATCAGGGGGGCTGACACGCAAGCATTTGCAAGGTGGAGAAGATTGCGCTCATAGGAGCAGAGCTTTAATCCGAGATGCCCCAACCAAGAGACTAGAGGTGCGATTGCTGCTAAGGCTCCATAGCCGGAGGCATCATCATGCAAGACTACGGCGCCTGTTGCGCCCGCTCCTAGAGTCGTAATCATCGCAACCAAAAGGGAGAACAGACGGAAGCTCATGTTCGTTCCAAGAAGCTCCGTATGGTCCTCAGCTCTGTGCTTATCTCTCACGTGCCTACCGTCCGTCAGCAATTTCCTCGAAGGGATGAGGCACTCGTCGCAATCCCATCCCCAGCACACTAAAGAAGAAGCTAGAGACTACCACCTGAAAGCCCAGTACCATCATCATAACCGATGGAACCATCGCAACGAGGAGGGAGTCGCATAATGCACTACTTCCTTGAGCTACTATATTTAAAATAATTCCCACTACCCCAGCAGAAAACACCAGTCCCCCGAGAATAAGACCAACTTCGAGGTTTATAAAATCAAAGATTCTCATAAACGAAGCACGCTGTGGGCGAAGCCCCTCTACCATTGAAAATACGAGGAGAAATCCACCAAAGATCGACGATTGTACACCAGCTAAGACCAGGGCGCAGCTTAGGATGATGGCGCGAATGCGCACACATTCTCCCAGAAGCTCACCGACCGGTGCTGTTACAAGACCAGCAACGATGGTGAAGATTACGGTAACGGCGATCCCCGGATATACAAAAAGCCAGCTCGGGCTAAACAGCAGCATGAACCGTAGGTGTCGCCACCCATCTCTCCATGGACGCAAGTGCGGTGGTCGAGATCGACCGTCTGGGCGAAGTATGGTCGGCACTTCTACGATGTTTAAGCCCATCACCTGAGCTTTTATCGCCATTTCAGAAGCGAATTCCATCCCTGTAGTACGGAGATTTAGCTTCATGAACGCATCTCGACGATAGCCACGAATTCCACAGTGGAAGTCCCCCAGGCGGGAGCCAAACAAGAGGCGACCGATAAAACTTAACGTGGGATTTCCTATGTAGCGATTTTTCCACGGCATGGCTCCGGGCTTTATTTCGCCGCGGAACCGATTTCCCATGACTAGATCTTTGCCCAGGCGAAGCTGCTCAACAAAAGAAGCCAGATGCTCCAAATCATAACTGCCATCCGAATCGGCCATTATGATGTAGTTTCCTCGGCACGCCAAGGAACCGAAGTAAAGAGCAGCTCCATACCCCCGCACAGAAACACGCACTACTCGTGCCCCTAATGACTCGGCTAATTCAACTGAGCCATCAGAAGAACCGTTGTCAGCGATTACTACCTCGCCCTTTATGCCTGAGGTAGAAAGAAATCGTTGAGCTTCCTGGATGCAGTTGGCGAGGGTCTCTGCCTCATTCAGGCACGGCATAAGAATGCTAAGCTCTTCGTCCGTTTGAGGGGGTGTGTTATGCTTCACGAAACTTATCCATATCAGAGTGCTTCGAGCTATGTTCTGGACCTAGTTAAAGGCAAATCTATCATTGATGGTATCTCTTCAAAAGGGAGGTAACAAGAGTCCCCTAGTGGGGCCTAGTTACTTGATAGAAGCTCCTCTATGCTAAAAGCGCGTGACAAAACTGTCCTTTTGCAGCGGTCTCATGGAAGTACTTCCGACGAGGCTAATTTTTTCACGCGGTCTTAATGACGTAGCAACAAGGCCCTCATAGTATCAGATGAAGGTTTGATGATGATAAGCAGAGCGAAAGCGTGGATTCATGGTCTGTCTATATTCCCCCGACGGGTGCGAATACTAGCGCACCATATATCGCAGATGCTCCCTCGAGAAGCGCAGGTCATAGATGTAGGTTCAGGAAATGGACTCATAGCACGAACAGTCATGAATACCCGTTCAGATGTTTCGATTCAGGGGGTTGATGTCATGAAGCGGGATGTAGAGTACATTCCAGTGACTGTCTACGATGGAATAAGCTTGCCTTTTGAGGATAACTCATGTGACGCCACTCTTTTCGTCGACGTGTTGCATCATACTCTTACCATCTCACAGCTCCTGGCTGAGGCGCGCAGGATCTCTAAGAATTTGATCGTAATAAAGGATCATCTTTGCGAGTCGCGTTTTGATCATCGAGTGCTCTCATTTATGGATGATGTGGGCAATGCAAGGTTTGGCGTTCAGATACCTCAAAATTACCTCTCAAAATCTGACTGGCAACAAGTCTTCAAGGAAGCGCAGCTTGAGGTCGTTGAATGGAAGGAAGATTTGGGTTTGTATCCTCAGCCACTAGACGCCATTTTTGGAAGAAGGCTCCATTTTTTAGCGGCGTTAAGAGTGAGCAAAAAAGACAGATAGGAGTGAGTGGTCGACTGCTACAACTCTGTTCCACCCGTGCCTTCAAAAAATTCGATAATTGGCAGAAACGCGCCCGTCAGGTAACTCGACAGAGGCTCATTCCGGGTCGCGGGCGTTGAAATATTCACTAGTGATACATCAACAGGCCCTTCTTGTGAGCTTTCAATTTTAGAGCGTAAATGCTGGAGTGTATCTGGTAGCAGCACAACTACTTGCCCGGGTGCGTTCTTCATAGTGTCCCGTACAATCGGAATTGGATCGGCTCCTGCATCCACAAAAAAGAGAGGGAATGTTTTGTTATATGTTTTATTCAGGTGCACTAATATGTACGGGTGTACGTCATGGGGGAGCACCAAAACAAATTTCTTTCCTGGTAGAGGGAACTCTTGCATGGTTTTGAGGAATGCCATGTAGGGGTGTAGCCGTGCTTGATAGGGGTTGTAGTTCTCAAGCTTGACCCAAGAATATGAGCCAATCCACGCGATTAAACACAGCAGAGCGGCGGCAGTATGTCTAGCTTTTCGCCAGGGGATCGATGCAAATCCGGCTCCTGTCATAATAGCGATAGGAAACATCGCTAACTGCATTCTTGTAGGCGGCGGGTATGGATACTGGCTCTTTGCTCCAACTAAGTAAGCGATCATTCCGTGAATCAGGATTGCAACGAGAACCGGTCGCCAGCCCACGTATAGAACGCCAGCAAAACCTGCAATGCATAGAGCGGCTGAGAGGGGATCAACGACATTGCCCGATAGGAAGTGTGCAGATGTTTTGAAATACAGTGGAAGAAAGGTTGAGGCTACTAATTTAGGGATAAAGAGATGGAGGTTGCTCATTGCCTCTTGCGATGCCAGGTTCACGAACAACATGTTACTCCAGTAGTCTCTCTGCACGAGGATGGGTCCGGCAGATATCACAAATGTACCACCGACGATCAAACTAGGCGCAACGAACTGTTGGAGCCAAGACCTCCTATACTGTCCTGACAAAGGCCACCTCCATACCACTAAGATAATGATGCAGGTCCCAAAAGCTATTACGGGACCCAAGGAGCTCATGAACATGCCAAGCCCTGCGCTGAATCCGGCGAGTACAAGAAACGTGAGAGCTGCTTCGTTCATAGCACGCATCATAAATGCGGCAGCAAAGACTACCGGTGTAAGAAATACAGCGTGCGGCTTACCGATGCGCGCCCACACGACCGTAAATTCCGAAAGATATAGGGCAAACGTACCGGCCAATGCAGGTCCCCATGCTTTATCGCCGAGTTTCGCAAAAGCTCCTTTGAGGAAAAGATAGAAGGCCGGTGCCGAGAGTGCGGTAATGACGACCATTGATGCTCGCCAGGATACATTTGTTGCCCCGAAGAACCTCATGAAACATGCTTGCCACCATGACGTAAACATTGGGAAGAACTCAAAGCACCCAGACGCTTCCAGTAGGTATGATTCAGACCAGGAGCGTGGAATTAAGCGCTCCGCAAACCAAAAAAAACCGTATTCATCACCGATAAAAGCGAACTTCCAGGAATCGAGTCCATGCAGGTAGTAGAAAATCAGGGCGACCACAATCAAGGCCAGAATGCAAATTTCCCAGGGCGCTATATCTAATCGAAGTTCCCTGCCGGTTTGTTTATCATGCCAAAGTGCAAGTGCCACCGTACCAAGTAGAAGCACCATAAACATACTCGTAACCCAAGCTCTGTTTAGAATTTCAAAGTATTCGAGAGTCGCATAGGCCCCTAGCGAAAACAGAGCGAGTAAGCTCAGAAGTAGAATTAAGGTTCGTGAGTATGTAAAACTGGAATTGGTAGTGTTAGTCGCAGGTGGTAGAGAAGAGAAACGTTTGAAAGCCAAGCAGGCTACCCCGACAGTCATGCTTGCTATTGCAAGCGGAAAGGTGGCAGGCAAATAGAGTAGCGGCTTAATCTGACGTAGTCGCTCGAGGAGCGAGCGCACCGTCTCAGGCATGGTGCTCAGCATGAGCTGGCTACGATGGGCAACTAACACACCTAGCAAGATAGCTAGAAAACCAAAGATGCTTCGGAGTAAAACAGCCACAAGTCCTCAATAACTAACGCTCGTATACGCCTCTATCTACCTTCAGCGAGTTTCTCAGAATAGATAGTTATTCGCTAGGACCCTTGCTGTCTCATTCCTTTTTACTCATTGGGGCATAAATATCGCTTTTCGTGAGGATTAGTGGGTGGTAGGGAATGGTGATAGGTGCCACATCAATAATGGAAGTCGTTGTGGCCGCCGTATAAGCTACTCCACGAGCCACATACTCAGCCGGACTATGGGCAAGGACGTTGATATGGCAGAGTTTTACTACAAACTAGTAGAAGCAATGAGAGCAATTCCGCCAAGTACTCCAGCATCTCCCTCTAATCCGGGAGGCACGACATATGAATCGATCGCGTCGAGAATCTGTGCGGACACTACATACCCATTTAGCTTCTCCTGGACCTTTTTGCGAATCATTGGGAATATGAAATCCTGATTTGCAATGCCACCTCCGATGACTATCCTTTCAGGGGATAGCACACAGATATAAGTTGCAAGAGCCTCTGCGATGTAATGAGCTTCGATCTCCCAGGCAAGATGATCTGGTGGGAGATTTTTTGGGTCTGTCTGCCAACGCGCCTGTACAGCGGGGCCGGATGCTAGCCCTTCAAAGCAATCTTTGTGAAAAGAGCACAGCCCTTCAAAGGTGTCTTGCGGATGTCGCTGTAGCCTTATGTGGCCCATTTCAGGATGTACAAGTCCGTGTATTGGTTTGCCATTCACCAGCATGCCACCACCAATACCGGTACCGATGGTTATGTAGAGAACGCTTTCAACATCTTGTGCCGCACCCCACAGGTGCTCTGCAATTGCTGCTCCATTTACATCAGTGTCTATCGCTACCGGCACGTGAAGGGCTTCTTCTAGTATCTTCTTACACGGCGTGTCTGACCAACCAGCCTTTGGCGTTTTGGTAATAGAGCCAAACGTTGGAGATTTGGGATTTAGATTGAGGGGACCAAAGCAAGCTACGCCGATCCCTGCAAGTGTGCCTTTCTGCGCTTCTGCTCTGAAAAAATTAATACAGGCGCCGAGCGTTTCTTGCGGTGTTGTTGTTGGAATTCGAACGCGCTCTCCAATGTCTGTGGGGCTAGAGCCTACAGCGCATATAAACTTGGTGCCGCCTGCTTCAATCGAACCATAGCGAAGAGCTTTCATACTTTCCTTTTATGTTGCGATAACTTTCAGCTGAGGTGCCGAAATTAGCATCTCTGTCACGGCAGTGTTAGTGTGTTTAGCACCAGGTCACATACGCTGCTCGTGGATTTATAGCGCCCGAGAAGATAGGGATCAATCTAAAAGAAGAGAATGCACCACTAAGCGTGCTTTGAAGGCTAGCCGGCCTTTGACCGAGCATACCCTCTTGAAGAGCGCGCTTCGGCGGGAGTGGCTGTGGCTGAGTGCCGGCTGGGCTCTCGAGAAAAGGGGAGAATCGGTACAGGTTTTAGCTCTGGCATCGGAGTAGGGGATTTCTGAATCGTACCTGCATGACTTTTTACAAAATAAACGGCATCGGATGGTGCGCTTAGGGTAAAGATATCTCCTGCGTTGAGCGTTATCTTGTGATCTGGAGTAATCCACAGCTTATGTCCGTTTTTGAACACTTCAAGAGCATGGTGTGTGCATTCGATTTCAAACTGACCAGCCATCACTTTTAATGTTTGGCAGCCGTCTTTCGGTACCTTGGTCCAAATCTCTCCGTGGGCGGTTTTGTTGGACGGAGACTCAAACAATTGTCGGGTAAACCCAAGATCTGCCTTCGGCTCACCTTCCTTCGCACGAAAGAGATCACCCCATCCATGGGGGAGGGTGTGTTTGATGTCGTTATAGGTCGCCGTATCTAACTGCAGAAGCTTTGCCATACATCTATCTCACGAGGAGTACTTTGCTAGGCGCTTCCGTAAGGATATCAAATGAGCGTTGCTTTCGCTAAGCTCTGCAGCTCTTGAGTTTACAAACTACAGATAGTTTGTTGTTAAACCTGACAGCTTCCAAGCGATTAAAACAGATGGGCACAGCAGTCTTCTTGAGAGCAGATTACTTCCCAGGCGAGGCAATCCTAGCCAAAGTTGCCTCAAACGCCACAAAAGCCTTCTGATAATCCTGAAGTGTTTCGATCTCTCTTACTTGTGCATCGGCAGCATTCTGTTCTCGCAGGTTAACAAAGATTAGATTGCTATCGCCAAGCTCAAATCGTTTGAGCTCCCCTTTAGCGAGATCTTCAGAGGCCTCTACTTCGCGTTTTACAACATCAACCCGTAGTCGAGCTATATCGAGAGCATTGAGTGCATCTTGTACATCAGCACGGATGCGTTCTTTGAGAAACGTTTCAGTGAAGGCTAGCTTCTGTTGGCGCGCCTCAAAGAGTGCTATTCGACCTTCCTGAGTGCGCGTTGCAAGGGGGATCTCGATTCGCACTCCAGCTTTAAGTTCGGGCTCTTCTCGCCGAACTTCGCCGGACCCTACATCGTTTGCAGAGAACACTCGTAGATCTAGTCGGGGAAGGATCTGGTTTCTGGCAAGCTTAAGTTCAAGCTCATTCTGCTCTCGTTGAGCCGAGATGTTTTTAAACTCAGGCCGCGCGCTCACAGCCTCAGCGATCGGTGCCTCCACTGACGAATCAGGAACAAAGAGCGGGAGTGGAATTTGAGAGAGCGCCTCAAATGATTCAATTGTTCTGGGCTGACCCTTGTCATCACGGTAGAAGAGAGCAAGGTTAAATTCAGCATTCTTAACAGCTCGCTCTGCAGAGAGGAGCTGCGCCTTACGTTGAAGCACGGCTCTTTGGTTATCGATGCGGTCAAAATCAGGCAGGTCGCCGCGTTTTACCCGTTCAGTTATCTGGCGATCGCGCTCGTCTGCAACTTGCAGTAGTCGCTTATATACAAGAGCCTTATTGCGTGCAGCAGTCCAGTCCCAGTAGGTAAGGGCCGCAGCTCGGGCAAGCTCAATTTTGCGTTGCTCAATTGTTGAATCAGCGATTGTTTGACCAGAGATTGATTGTCCGATTGCAGCGCGTCGTCGGTCTATCGGTCCGTCCCTCAACAGCGGAACTTCAACACCTGCTCCCAGCTCTCCACCGGAGTTGGTCTCGTAGTAGTTTTCATAGGTGGGGAATACACCTCGACCGAGCCTATATCCTGCCACCACCTTACTGCCGTAGAACTGTAGTGGCTGCTCAACGTAAGCGGATCCGTAGTCGCCCGAATAGCCGCCCGTTGCTGTAGAGAACACGTCACTCTTGATGCTTGGGTCGAAAGCTCCTTCTGCTGAGAGTAGCGCACCATCTGCTGCTACGCGCTCTTGCATCTCTGCTTTTAAGGCTGGATGGTGGCGTAACGTGGCGTTAATAACGTCGTCGAGATTAAGAAGTAAGGTGCTTTGGGCTCTTAGCCCCACATTTCTTTCTACGGTTTGTTTTGGTGATGCGGTGCCTTGCTCCTGTGCATGTACGCAGGGCAATTCAGTACAAAAGAGACTGCTCCCGACTACAAGACAAGACAGCCACGGGCTGTTTTTGAAGTATGCGCGAGTCTTATCTCGAGTACTCACCAGCTTCATTTAAAATCCTCTTTGCGCGTTGTCACCTCTTGGTTCTTCTGCACAGAAGGTGGGAAGCCGTTAAATTGGCGCCACATCTCCCATCCTAGCGTAACAGTATCAAGGAGGACCCATCCGATAACTCGCACACCTTGACGGAGGTAGTGTGCATCGGGCCACTCTTCGCCTTCATCAGGGAAAACAATAATACGCACGCGCCCGTTCTCGTCTGCACCTGGATCAATAACAGCAATTTTTCCACCGAAGGTGCCTATGGCAACCGAGGGCCATCCGGCAAACTGCACCGCCGGCCACCCCTCAAATTGCAGGCGAACTCGACGCCCAACTGATAAAAGGGGAGCGTCGTTGCCAGTTACTGTGAGCTCTACTGAGCGATTGGCTGTTTGGGGCACGATAAGAGCAAGGGTTTGTCCGGCTTTGACCATGACCCCGCCTTGAGGCGCAAATATTCGCTGCACGATACCGTCGCGAGGCGCAACTATTGATTGTGACGCTTGACGAGCAAGCTTCGTTTCAATGCGGGCAAGTTCTGCTGAGGCAGAAGAAACCTCAGAGAGGTACTTTGCGTATTCAAGCTCTGCTAACTCAGCAGCGCGTTGGGAGCTTAAGCCTGCACCAACAAGAGTTTTTTGTCGCTCCATGTTTTTGCGGGAAGTGTCAACCGCATTCTGCGCTGCGTCGAATTTAAGCTGGCCAGCTGCTCGTTCCCGTTCGAGCCTGGATATAATATCAGGGTCGATGTCTGCAACATCGACGATACTTTGTCCCTTCTTTACCCGACTGCCCTCTTGAATAAACCACTCCTTAATTTGCCCATCCACAGGGGCTGTAAGGTTCTGCTGCCGCTCATCGGGGGAGTATGCGATTACGCTACCGAATCCTTGAATATTCTGGACCCAAGGAACTAGAACCATGACGATTATGAGAACAGCAATCGCTGCTAGAACGAGTGTTCCGCCGATGCGGATGCTGGAGTGATAACGAACGGTCTTGGGAGAATCAAGCGTCACTCGTGACGAAGAGCTCAACTCCTCCACGCTTTGGTAGGTGTAATCTGTGGCAAATGGATTGGTATCCTCTGGTTTCATAGTTAGCCGTGCCTCGCTGAAGCATCGCGTAGTTTACCATCTTCGATAGTATATGCTCTAGGAAAGTGATTAATAAGGTCACTCTCGTGAGTCAAAACGAGCAGTGACCAAGGGGCTCGGGGGCCTATAAGCTCTGCTAATAGGGTGCCGATGGTAGATTCATCGATACCATCCAAAACTCCATCAATTATCATAAGTCGAGGCTCCATAAGGATTGCGCGTGCGATTACGAGGCGAGCTGCCTGACCGCGAGAGAGAGGCTCTGCGTGTCCTTTGAGCACTGTATGCAGACCAGCGGGGAGAGCGTATATGTCATCTGCGACTCCCGCCATCATGAGCGCATCTCTTACGCGGCTTGAAGGAAGCTCTTTCTTTGATAAGGTTAGGTTCTCAAGGATTGTGCCGTGGAAAAGTTCGATCCCTCGAACGAGTGCAATCTCGCTTCGTAGCTCAAGCGGGTGAATCTCTCTAACATCGTGCTCATCAACCTCTATTCGTCCAGACTTAGGTGTTGATATTCGGTAAATGCAGTTAGCCAGGGCACTCTTACCGGAGCCGTTTGCCCCCCAAATCGCCACCTTTTGGCCTGGTTCAATCGTGAATGAAACATCTGAGAGGATCGGCCTCGAGTCAGATGGCTGCTGGATTGCGAGGCTTGTGACCTGAAGGCGAGCGGGATCGCCGCTTGGTGAGAAGAAGGCGCCAGATTGCTTTTCGTACGGAACGTCAAACAGGGCATCCAGTTTGGCAACAGAGGCGCACAGCTCATAAAATTTATCGAGATAGCGACCAAGTTTTGCAACTCCTGCTAGCACTGCTCCAACGATAATTTCCGCTGCTACAAGTTGACCAAGGGTAAGTTGTTGCTTGATCACAAGCCAACCACCAAGACCGAGCAGGAGTGAGCTTGCAACTACTTGAAGAGTTACAGAGCCAATAACTTGTCGAAGCAATACGTGAAAGTGCGCAGCTCTCCATGACACATAGTTGCTCACTAGTTGGTCTGCTCTTTCAAGTGCAAATGCGTCTCCCCTGTCTGATTTAAAAAGAATCGGAACCCGTGCCAAGTCCTGTAGCCACGTAGCCACGTCGTATTTTGCGTCAGACTCCTTGACCGCCGTGCGTACTGCGCCGAACCCCAGCGGCAGTATTACAAAGATAAGGCATGCTGTGAGTACTATTGAGTATGCTAGGAAGAAGGGATGGTAGAACGACACAATTACCACTCCAACCGCCACTTGAAAGAATAGGCCTATTCCATCGAGCAGCAGGTTGGCTACGTTTTTCTGCGCTGAGAATGCCTCAAGAAAACGGAGTACGTACTCAGGACCAAATTTAGTCTGAAATTGCTGGAATTCAATGTGAGGTATTCTTCCGGCGAGGCTAAGAGAGAGCCGCACTATTAAGCGTCGTTGTAGGATCTCTACTGTGAGTAATTGAAGTACTCGGAGAATTCCCGAGAAGAGTAGTACTCCTCCTACAAGGCACGTGACTACAACCAACGGCTGTAGGATTACGCCAAAGGCAACCGAGTTAACCACAGCCTGTACGCCCACAGGGATAGCTAGAGAGCATAGACCTACAGCAAGCGCATATATAATGATAACCGCTACGTCATGCCCCTCCCCGTGAAGGATGCGTAGTACCCGTAACGCTGTTTCTATCTCTCCCCGTTGCTCTTGCTTACTAGTCATTTTTCGCCCTGCTTCTCCAGATCTTTCGAACAGCTCTAGCAGCTTCCATAACCTTTGCCGAGTGGCTATTTTTAAGCTCTAGAAGCTGAACCCCATCAACAAGCCACCGTGCAAGCCAGGAGCGTGTCAACGCATATCGCATCGTTCTCCCATCTCGGGTTGCAACGGCGATTCCTTTTGAGCGAAGCTGGGCGAGGTGTTGAGATACTGTTGATTGGCGTAACTTTAGCTTCTCGGCAAGGGTGTGAACATCGCAACTTTCTCGGCCTAGCTCCTCAATTATTCGAATGCGGTGTGGATGCGCTATGACCGACAGTATGTCGGCTAGCTGTTGTGCCACTAGGGCTTGTTGAGGCATTGCGCTTCTCCTTAGTCCAAACCTACAGACATTCAAATATCGGAATATATGAATATAAAGTCAAGAGTAAAGAACAGCCGTAGGCTGTACCTAATGGAAACCAAATGCTTCTAGGGGGTTTGTGGGCGTCAGGTTGACTGCCGTTTGCCACCATTTCCAAATAATTATATAGTCTGTCGGTCAAAATAACGTCATTAAAAAAGCCACCATGAAGAGACAAATCCGCAAAGCTGCCGCAATCATGCTCAGCGTTGGGGTAGCGCTTGCAGGTGTAAAAGGCTGCCAGATCTGGCAGGCCATTCGTGAGCACAGCAGCCATCAGATGCCTCCCGTAGCGATTACGACAGCGGTCGTTTCGCAACAACAATGGCGACAGTCGTACTCTGCCGTTGGGTCGTTAGCATCATTAAGTGGAGCAACCCTGAGTGTGCAGGAATCCGGAAACGTGGTGCGGGTTGGGTTTGAGTCGGGTTCGCGGGTAGAGAAGGGGCAGGTGCTACTAGAGCTTGATAGTGCAGTCGAGCAGGCAAATCTTAAGGGCGCTCTCGCCCGAGTTGAGTTGTCGCGACAGAATCTTGCACGGGCTAATTCATTAAAAACCCAGAGCGCCCTTTCTTTAGCAACCCTAGAGCAGGCTCAATCGCGTGTTAGGCAGGACGAGTCTGAAGCGCAGTCAATAAAGGCAGCCATTGAGCGAAAGACTATCTTGGCACCCTTTTCTGGCCGAGCAGGAATCCGGTCGGTGAACGTAGGACAGTACGTTACTTCTGGCTCTCAAATCGTTCCGCTCTATTCCCTGGATCCAATCTACTTTAATTTCTCTCTTCCTCAGCAAGTAGCTCCGTTGCTTAAGAGCGAACGCCACGAAGTTGTTGTTACGGTTGATGCCTTTCCGGGCCGCCAATTTAAGGGGAAAGTCACAGCATCAAATCCAAATGTCAATGAGGCGTTGCGGACTATCGATGTACAGGCGACGATCCCCAACCCAACTGAAGAGCTGACTCCCGGGATGTTTGGGTCAGCTCGCTTTGAGTTGGGAGAGTCACGACAAGTGTTCGTTGTTCCCACCTCAAGCATCAGTTACGCGCCCTTCGGTGACTCTATCTTTGTAGTTGAGCGCACCCAGGGAGAGGGAGGAGCAGTTTCCATCACAGTGCGCCAGCAGATAGTGCAGATTGGCGAGCGTCGCGGTGATATGGCTGCTATCACGACTGGTCTGAAGTCGGGCGACGAAGTAGCCACGTCCGGAGCGTTCAACTTGCGACCGGGTGCAGCTGTAGCTATCAACAACACCAAGCAGCTCCCTGCGTCTGAAAAACCCTCTGTAGAGGATACATAAAGCGCTATGAGGTTCACCGATATCTTTATCAAGCGACCGGTCCTTGCGATCTGCGTTAACGTACTGATCTTGATTGCTGGATATCAAGCAATTCAGAATCTTACAGTTCGACAGTACCCGCGTAGTGACAGCGCTGTTGTAGTTATTAAGACAGCCTATATTGGTGCGCCTGCGGATCTTGTGCGTGGCTATATCTCAACTCCTCTTGAAAGAGTGATCGCCAGCGCCGACGGAATCGATTACATCGAATCAGCCAGTAAACAGGGATTGAGCCAGATAAGCGCACATCTACGGCTTAACTTCGACGTAAATGCTGCTTTAACCCAGATTCAAGCCAAGGTTGCACAGGTGCGTGGAGATTTGCCACCAGAGGCTGAGGCTCCCATTATTGAGATAGAGAGCGCTGACAATCGGTTCGCCTCTATGTACATCGGATTCACCTCAAGCGGTGATATGAAGCAGAATCAACTTACCGATTATCTGACAAGGGTTGTTCAGCCGCAGATATCAGCAGTTGCGGGGGTTCAGAAGGCAGAGATATTAGGAGGAAGGCTCTTTGCGATGCGCATCTGGCTTAAGCCAGACAAGATGGCCGCGCTTGGGATTAGTGCAACGGATGTAAAGACGGCTCTATCTAAGAACAATTTCTTATCGGCAGTTGGAAGCACCAAGGGCGGACTTGTTTCAGTCAATCTTGTGGCTAACACGGATCTGCAAAGTGTAGCTGAGTTTAAAAAGCTCGTAGTAAAGCAGAGTGAGCGTTCGGTTGTTCGGCTCGAGGAGATAGCTGATGTAGTTTTAGGAGCAGAGAACTACGACGAAGATGTACGCTTTAGTGGTGAAGCGGCAACGTTCATGGGTGTATGGGTACTTCCCAATGCAAATTCCCTTGATGTTGTTCAGGCTGTGCGTGATGTCCTGCCTCGCATTAAGCAGAACCTTCCCTCAGGAATTGGACTAACTGTCCCCTATGATGCCACTGATTACATTAAGGGGGCCATTCGCGAGGTTCTAACAACGCTCTCAGAAACCATTCTGATCGTCATAGTTGTTATTTTTCTATTTCTTGGATCGTTACGCTCTGTGCTCGTTCCAGTTGTCGCTATTCCGCTCTCTCTTGTAGGGGCGACGATTGTCATGGTTGCGTGTGGTTTTACGATCAATCTGCTTACGCTGCTTGCGATAGTGTTGGCGGTTGGTCTCGTAGTTGATGATGCGATCGTGATGCTTGAAAATGTCGAGCGTCACGTGCGTGAGGGAATGCAGCCAGTAGCTGCGGCCATACGGGGGGCGCGCGAGCTCGTTGGTCCGACTATCGCTATGACCATCACGTTAGCGGCGGTTTATGCTCCCATCGGTATTCAAGGCGGCTTAACAGGAGTGCTGTTTAAAGAATTCGCATTTACCTTAGCCGGAGCAGTGGTGATTTCGGGGATAGTTGCTCTTACCCTTTCGCCTATGATGGCATCAAAACTGGTGAAACCAGGATCTAAGGAGGGAGGATTTCAAGAGAAGGTTAATCGAGTTATCGACATCCTTCGGGACAGGTACGTTGAGCTTCTTCGATCTACTCTGCGAATTGCGCCGTTTGTTGTTACAGCGGCATTTTTCATCATCTTGTTTCTGTTCCCGCTTTATCTCTTTTCAACTAAGGAGCTTGCGCCTCGCGAAGATCAGGGAGTTCTATTTGGCATCGTCCAAGGAGCGCCAAACGCAACGCTTGAACAGATGACTTTTTCAACGGAGCAAGTGCAGGCCGTGTACCGCTCCTTCCCTGAATACAAAGGGTCCTTCCAGCTAACGTCCCCTGGATTTGGTTTTTCCGGAATGGTGGTTAAACCGTGGGCAGAGCGTAGTCGAACTGTCGCTGAGCTTGAGCCAGAGGCGTGGGGTAAGTTCTCTTCGGTGACGGGAGCTCAGGTTATTGTTTCATCCCCTGCACCGCTTCCAGGAGGGAGTGACTTTCCAGTAGAGCTTGTAATCTCCTCAACGCAGGAGCCGCGAGAGGTTGTTGGCTACGCGCAGCAGCTTGTCGGGGCAGCGTTTCAGAGCGGAAAATTCATGTATGCCGATACTGATCTAAAATTCGATCTTCCTCAAAGTGAGATCGTAATAGACCGTGATAAGGCCAACTCGATGGGTGTGTCGCTCTCAGATATCGGAGAAGATATATCAGCGTTCGTAGGTGGAAATTACGTTAATCGATTCTCGATACAAGGCCGAAGCTACAAGGTCATTCCTCAAGTAAAGCGAGAGGATCGGTTAAATCCTGATCAGCTCCTCTCTTTTTATGTACGCGGACCTCAAGGGAAGCTCATGCCTCTTTCAACAGTTGCATCACTAAGAGATTCCGTACAGCCTCGCCAGTTGAATCGCTTCCAGCAACTTAATTCAGCAAAGATTCAAGGCGCGATTCCCCCAGGTATCAGTATTAACGATGCTCTTACTGAGCTTGAAAAGAAGGCAAAAGAGATACTACCTCCAGGGTATGTCATCGATTACGCGGGAGAGTCTCGGCAATTGCGCAAAGAGACATCGACTATGACTACGTCGATACTTCTTGCCGTTGTGGTAATTTTTCTCGTTTTGGCTGCACAATTTGAAAGCTTTATAGATCCATTAGTTATTCTTCTTGGGTCGGTTCCACTTGCTCTTGCTGGAGCGCTTATATTTGTGTTTTTAGGCGCAACAACACTTAACATCTACTCGCAGGTAGGACTTGTAACCCTCGTTGGGCTGATAGCAAAGAACGGTATCCTGATCGTTGAGTTCGCGAACCGATTCCAAGAAGTGACTGGAAAAGACAAGGTTGAAGCAGTGTTAGCTGCCGCTAAGACCCGTCTTCGACCGATTTTAATGACTACAGTAGCAACGGTAGTAGGGCACTTTCCGCTGATACTGGCTAGTGGCGCGGGTGCTGGAGCGCGCAATAGTATCGGGATTACCCTCGTTACGGGGATGATTATCGGGACAGTGTTTACTCTGTTCGTTGTTCCAGTCTTATACGTGTTGATATCGCGACCGAAAAAACAGGAAGATACGGTCCATAACGAGAACTATCCTGAAAACGATTCTCGGGGTAATGTAGTGGCGGCATTTTAAATCAATACACTTATGAAGCAGGTTTCGCTCGCACTACTATTTGCAACAGCTCTCGCTGGCTGTGCCGTTGGTCCTGATTATGTAACACCTGAAGTCCAGATGCCCGAGAGCTTTACTGGGCAAGCAGGAGTTGAGGCATCCAAGGATGCTGTAGTTGATCGATGGTGGACAAGCTTTAAAGATGCAGAGCTTGAGCAGCTTATATTTGATGGAGTTAAAGACAACAACGATATTCGTGGAGCAGTTGCGCGAGTCAATCAGTCGCGAGCGCTCAAGAGTCAGGCACTACTCGACCTCTTTCCTACTATTACTTCGAGCGGCTCGTTTAATCGAACATATTTCCCGACCTCTACGTTTGCGGGCGGCGCTTTGGGAGGTGGACAGACGCACATCACTAACGAGTACTACTCAACCGGATTTGATGCCGTGTGGGAGCTCGACATATTTGGTCGCGTGAGAAGAGGGTATGAAGCAGCAGGCGCTGAGACCGAAGCTAGTGTCGCCTCGTTGCAGGATGCGTTGCGAATCTTGATAGGTGAGGTAGCTAAAACGTATTTCCAGCTTCGCGGTGCGCAGTTGGAAATTGCCGTAGCTAAAGAAAATGCCCGAACCCAAGAGCAAGTAGTCACCATAGCTGAAGCGCTCTTTAAGGGAGGGCAGACAACGGAGTTTGATGTGGTGCGAGCTAAGTCGCAGTTGGCAAATACGCAGGCTACCATCCCACCACTTGAGGCTGGTGCACGTGCCGCTATGTATCGGCTAGCTGTTCTAACCGGTCGTCAGCCGCAGGAGCTCGTTGCGCAGCTTGCCCAGCGGAAGCCGCTTCCTTCATACGCCGGACCAATAACTATCGGCAATCCGGCAGATCTCTTGCGGCGTCGTCCCGATGTTAGGGCTGCTGAGAGGCAGTTAGCGGCTGCAACAGCTACTATCGGTGTTGCTGAGGGTAATTTGTTTCCAAAGATTACATTTGCCGGTTCAGTCTCACTGCAAGCGCAAACTGTGTCGAGCCTGACGTCAGGTGAAAACGATGCATATGCGATCACGCCGTCTATCTCGTGGCCGGCATTCAACATAGGAAGGGTGCTAGCATCGGTTGACGAATCTGAGGCTGCGGCCCAGGCAGCGTTAGCTACGTTTGAGCAGACCGTGCTCCTGGCGCTTGAAGATACTGAGAACGCCCTTGAGCAATTCAGTTCAGCTCGTCAGCGGCGCGACCTTTTGCGTACGAGCGTTGAAAACAGCGCCAAAGCAGTCGAAATATCGCGCACTCAGTATGAAAACGGACTTGTGGATCTGCTCCCGGTACTCGATTCACAGCGCGCACTTCTCGCAGCGCAGCTTCAACTCTCTGAGAGCGAGACAAACCTCATAACCGCACTCGTATCGGTCTTTAAAGCGCTCGGTGGCGGCTGGGATGATGCTGTTGTGCAGGTGGCTGAGCAATCGGCGGAGGAGAAGGCGCAGTAGGGACGGACCGCGGACCTTCCAGGTCCGCTAGAAAAAGGCGGTGGAACTTGTAATGTTTTGGCGAAGCACTTGTGGTGAGCTTGTCGAACCATGAACCTTCGCGGTCCAGTGTTGATGAGGTCCTTCATACGATTCGTTATGAAAAAACTCCGCGAAGGGCAACTATTTGGCTGGGCAATCGTCTTTGTCTTGGTGGCCTCGATCCCATACCTTTCGGAGCTTAATCATCCCCGATACTCGTTTATTGGCGACGAATGGGGATTCTTTGAACTGGGCAAACGGGTCGTCGCTGAACGATTTTCATTCAATCCGCTATCTGGGGGAGTGTACGTCTTCAACACGATGTTCGCTCAGATGATTCAAGCGCTGCCGATGTTGTTGTGGGGCGAGCATGTTTGGGTCTGGAAGCTATCTGGGATGCTTACCGTATTCACCTCAGTGCTGCTTGTTTTTATCTGGGCGCGCATGTGGTTTGGATCTTTGGTGGCGCTATTTTCCACAATAGCTTACGGAGCGTCATCATATGCTTGGAATTTCTCTCTCATAGGCTACGTAAACCCTCAGGGAGTGCTTCACCTCCTGCTCTTGCACGTACTGCTCTCTGGTCTCGTACTAAACGAACGTTTTCAACGTTGCAAGGTCGTCTCCACAGTCGTCGGAATAGTAGCTGGGCTAAGCTTTTATGTGTTCGGAGGCTTGGTGTTTCCGGTCATTCTGAGCCCATACCTGATATTCTGCCTCCATAGAGAGAACAGATCTCCACTCTTGCATTGTTTTGGAATTATCGCCGTTGTGGGATTTTTTACTGCGCTGCCAGGTCTCCTGAACGAGGAGCTTCGCAATGCTCTGTTCAGCCAATCAAGTCTGCCGGCCCATCCCCTTACATTCTCCGACCGCCTGGGGCACGGGTTTGACTATCTCGTATCCTTCGCATACATGAAGAAGGATTGTCACTATGCCTATGGGCCGTATGTTGACGCGGTAACCCGAGTGGGTGTGATCGTTGGAACGATAGCCGTGCTTATCACGATCAACGCATCGAAGGGCGCTCTCCATCAGAGCCGGAAATTCAACGGAGCTTTCATTGTTTTTGCGTGCTTGGTTTTCACCGCATTCATGTACGGGTTCACGAGTCCGTATCCAGAACCACCCCGAACCCGCGGAATCTTCATGCTCCCTATCTTTGCAGTCTTAGCCGGTATTGGATTCGGTAGAATCGCTCACATGATTGGGGAGCGACCAAAAGCATGCATGCTAGCGGCTATCGCGTGTACCACCATCTTCCTCAACCTGGCGCGAAGGCATCAGTTCTTCACCCTCATTGGCGTTACCAACGATAGCTGCGTTACGTGGCGCGTTCGTAACGCTCTAAGTGTTAACCCGTCCCTCACGACTATCTACCTTCAACCAGCATGGAAACTCCTTGGTGATGAAGCTCCTTTCGACGCACTCAGTAAGGCAGCCAATGTAGTTGCCCTACTCAGAGAGTACGAGATTCACGGCATCAACATTGTACCGGCCAACGAGGAGACTCCCGCACTCATTGAGAATATCGCCGTAGTAGATCTCAACGACGTGTATGCTACAGGGTGTCGGGATCTCGCGACAAAGGAGCTTCCTTGGTACGTGAGAGGGTTGGGCGATTCGAACCTGTGGTGGTAACTGCCTGGCTGATAGGGGGTCTTCCTATCGGCACAGGAGAAGGCGCAGTAGGGGGAGGGAGGGGATCGCTCTGTGCCCACTCACTGCGGCGTTAATCCCTTCAATAGCTCATTGTCGATAAATGTATCAACGTCAGGTGAAGCCAAAAACCTGAAAGCTGTTTGCTGGTCTAGCTGAACCGCCAATGCATTTTTAAAATTGGAAATGAAAGCGTTGAGTCCACTCACCGGTTTCTTTGCATTTGATTTTACTTCAAAAGCGATAACCTGATTATTTCGCTCAAGTACAAAGTCGACTTCGTGCCTTCCTTCCCGCCAGTAGGATAGCTTTCCACGGGCACGTAGTAGCTGTGCACCAACGCAAGATTCAAGAACGCGCCCGCGCCACTCTCTATCGTTATTAATTTTTGCTGGGCCAGCTATCGCGCCTATCAATGCAGGGCATAAAGGTATAATTTTAGGTGAGGACGTTTTCGTTGATAGGGGGCGTGTTGAATACTTCTCTAGAGTCTTAATGAGGAATGCCTGGGAAAGAACTTCTAGGTAGTGTTTTATAGTGGAAGCGTTTCCAGACTCTTGAAGTTGCCCTAGAATTTTCTGGAAAGATATTTCTTGAGCCGGGTAACTTAAAGCGAGTTCAAATACCTGTCGAAATAAGGCCGGCTTCCTTATGTCTTGCAGTGCAGGAATGTCTCGATGAATGACTGGACTAATAATGTTGTTGGCAATGTAGTCTTGCCATCGATTCGGTTCTTCGATCAGTGGTGCAGCACCTGGGTAACCCCCAAACATTAAGTATTGCTCAGCGGTCCAATCAAAAGCTTTGTTGCACTCAAAAAATGACCAATGCGGTACGGGGATAACTTCGTAACGACCAACCAAGCTATCGCTTAATCCTCGAGTGAGATCGAGGCTGGCTGAACCAAGGATAATAACTCTTATCTTCCCGGCATCGCGGTCTTCGTCGAATAGTTTTTTAACGACTTCGCTCCATCGGTCGATCTTCTGAATCTCATCGAGAACAAGGAGCGAATTGTCTTGAGTCGACCGTGCAACATTCCATTGTTGTATGATCCATTCTGCGGTTGGAGGTAGTGGGGTATCCGCAGTCGCAAAATGTTTTGGACCTTGCCACTGTTCAAAGACCTGCTTTACACCGGTGGTTTTGCCCACCTGCCGTGGTCCGATGATAATTTGAATTAGCTTAGGCCAGTTGAGTAACCGCACCTCTAATGTTCTGGAGAAATCTCTCGTTATTTTGAGGTGTTGCGACTTCATTAGTTATATCTAACAACTTTGTGAGCTATATGCAAGTTATTTTTGAGAGGGAGCACCAATGGAGTTGAAGGGGTTAAGGGGTTTTGGCCAGAAGGCGCAGTAGGGGCGGAGTGCGGACCTTCCAGGTCCGCTAGAGACTTACGGTGGGCACTTCTACTATTTTGGCGAAGCTGTCATGGACCGCGGACCTTCCAGGTCCGCCAAGGAATGTATGGCCGCGGCTCAGGATATTTTTTGGCGAAGCCCATGTGGTGAGCCTGTCGAACCATAAACCTTCGCGGTCCAGTGTTACTTGAGAAAGCGCAGAGGGATTCTTTACGGCGCCAAATACCCAGCCGGAGTCGGTGCAAAAGATCCAAATATTAAGGCGATTATCGTCTGCACAACGATAATAACGACTGTAGCCGTTGCTATAAATGGCAGTCTCTTTCCCTCTGGCAACTGTACCATCGAGTTGAAACCACAGTAGAGAAGGTAGAGGCCGTATAGGCTACCAACCAGAGCACCAACTGCCCTAAGCCCGGGAATGAGAATAAAGCAGTCTCCTATGAGAGAGGGGATTGATGCGTGAACAATGAGGCTAAAGGATTTATTAAACGGCGCAGTACCATCAAAGTAGGGCGCAAGTTTCTCAAAGATAAAGCTGACAATAAATGGAGCAGCAACACCGAGAACGACATATAAAAGCGCTTGGCTGATGAGTGCTGAAAATCCGGGTCGGAACGTGCCCAATAAGGGAACCGTTATACCAAAGAGGGATAAGCCAACGATAAGACAAATCGCGCCCAGTACAGAGAGAGGAAGGTATATCGTCTTGAGGAGGTGAACGGGCGAGTTAGACTCACTAGCGATCTGTGACCAGCATCCCTTGGGATCAAGGAGCACCAGTTTGCATCGAGCGATGATGGCTTGAACGTCGATGAGCTTCGATTCGGTGGTTGTTGTAGTGGTATTCATAGGGTCGGAGCATACTGCAGTAAGGAAGCAGAATGCACCAATCAAAAATACAGAGCGCCTTAGCATAGCTGCGCGACAGCCTAATGACGACTTTTAAACCTTGTTTGTCTAGGGCGGTGATGACCGCTACCATAATGTTAATTAAAATCAGTTACTTACGCTCGGATTTATAGTAAGCTGTAGTGTAACTTTAATAGCCAGGTTTGAGCTTCCCAAGACGATATATTCATTGATGTAAGTGGTTTATCCTAACCCTTGAAATCAAGATGGATAAAGTTCTCGTTGCCACAGCTGCTCTCAACCAGACTCCGCTCGCGTGGGATCGGAACGCTTCGCATATTCGCCAAGCAATCGAGCGAGCACGTAAAGTTGGAGCGCAGATCCTCTGCCTTCCAGAGTTGGCAGTCTCAGGGTACGGATGCGAAGACGCATTTCACTCAGCGGGGATAGTTGCCGAGGCGCTTAAAGTTACTGAAGAGCTTGTAGATCAAACAAGCGGGCTTATCTGTAATTTCGGGTTACCGCTCCTTGTTCATGGTGCGGTGTACAATGTCGCTGCAGTTGCCGTGAACGGAAAGCTTTGTGGTTTTGTTGCCAAGCAACACTTAGCAGGCGATGGAATTCACTACGAGCCGCGTTGGTTCAAGCCGTGGCCCAAAGGTGTTGTATCGTCGGTTGTTGTAGGAGGAAGAGAGATACCTGTAGGCGATATCTTCTTTGAGGTCGACGGTATCAGAATCGGTTTTGAGATATGTGAAGATGCGTGGGTAGCAGATCGTCCAGGGGTTGCGCTATCGCAACACGGAGTCGATGTCATCCTAAACCCGAGCGCAAGCCACTTCGCGTTTGGCAAACATGAGGTGCGTAAGCGTTTTGTGGCCGAAGGCTCGCGAGCGTTCGGGGTTTCTTACCTGTACTCAAATCTTCTTGGATGTGAATCCGGAAGAGCTATCTATGACGGGGATCTGCTCGTTAGTTCGCACGGCGAGATAGTTGCGCAAGGTGAGCGGTTTTCATACGAAGATGTAAAGCTGCTCTCTGCCGTTATTGATATCAACCGCTCACGTCTTCTGCGCAGGAGGCAGAGCAGTTTTCGTCCGCACCTTAATGGCGGAGAGCGGGTAATTCGCGTAGCACACGGCAAGATACTTCGGACAGCAAAGACCACTACGAATAAAGTTCCTGCATGGGAGCGTTCACAAGCGCTCAAGCACGAGGAGTTCACACGCGCTGTGTGTCTTGGTCTCTTTGACTACATGCGAAAGAGCAGGAGTGAAGGGTTTGTTGTCTCGCTAAGCGGAGGGGTAGATTCAAGTGCTGCAACGTGCTTGGTTGCGCTTATGGTGCACGCTGCTGTTGCAGAGCTAGGTTTTTCAGGATTTGCAAAGAAGCTCTCCTACATACCGTGGGTTGAGTCCGCACACAGTGAGAAAGCTATAATTGAATCGATTCTAGCGTGTGCCTATCAGGCTACGGAAAATAGCTCAGATGTGACTCGCAAAGCTGCTACCTCGTTGGCACGTGAAGTGGGAGCAACTTTCTTTGATATCTCTATCGACTCTCTTGTAGAGGGATACAAACGGATCGTCTCGCAAGCTTTAAAGGTTAAACTCTCGTGGGAAAAGCACGACCTGGCGCTGCAAAATATCCAGACTCGAACACGTTCTCCTTCAATCTGGCTAATTGCAAATCTTCGTCGCGCACTTCTCCTTACTACAAGTAATCGTAGTGAGGCAGCGGTTGGATATGCAACCATGGATGGCGATACAAGTGGAGGCTTAAGCCCGCTTGGTGGAATAGATAAAGCGTATCTTAGAACGTGGATTGAGTGGCTTGAGAAAGAAGGACCACGAGGGATGAAGCGCTTTGCATCCCTGAAGCTTGTAAATGTACAGGCCCCAACGGCTGAACTAAGACCGCAACAAGCAAAGCAGACCGATGAAGGGGACCTTATGCCCTATCGAGTGCTGGATGTTATTGAGCGCTACGCAATTCGTGATAAGCAGCTGCCTGGTGAAGTTTTTGAAGTTGTTTGTGCAGAGTTTAAGGGAGAGCACTCGGAAGCAGAGCTGGCGCACTGGGTTGTTAGGTTTTTTACCCTATGGAGCATAAATCAATGGAAGCGCGAGCGCTTTGCCCCATCGTTTCACCTCGATGATGAGAGTTTAGATCCAAAAACATGGTGCAGATTTCCTATTCTGTCCGATGGCTTTGAAAAAGAGCTACAAGAGCTGCGAGCCTTAACCCAAGGTGAGGGAAGGAAGGGCAAGGAGGAGAGGAAGAAAAAAAAGAGTAAGCGAGGTCGTCGGTGACTGCGGGAGATGGCTCTGTAGGTACCACAAAAAAAACAGCCCTCTACGGCGGGGCATTTGATCCGCTGCATAACGGACACCTTGCAACGATAGCAGCGCTTCTTAATAGCGCAGCAGTTGATGAGGTGCTTGTTATCCCCAGCGGTGATAGGCCTGATAAACCGGCGAGCACACCAGCCAGCGTTCGATACGAGATGTGCTCGATTGCGTTAGCAGAGACTTTTGCTGGTGACCCGCGTGTTGTGCTTTCAGACTTGCACTCAGGCCAACGTGTTGGGTATGCAACGATTGATCTTGTTCGATACTTTCGTAACGATCCTGCGCGAGAGGTCTTCGTGGTAGTAGGCGAGGAGCTTCTCGGAGAGCTACATACATGGAAGGAAGCTGATGCCCTGAAACGTGAAGCGCGGTTTATAGTCGCACCTCGACCAGGGGTGTCGCAGGTAACTGTTCCTGATGGGTGGGCAGTAACTATGCTTCCGTTAACTTCAGGCAGTGGAGTGGAGGTTTCTAGTACCATGCTTAGGTCAATGCTTCGCAACAAGAGCTCGTGTGCGGGGCTTATGCCTGCATGTATTGAGCGTTTCTGTAAAGAGAGGGGGCTATATAGCTAAGCTAAGCGGCAGTCTTTTCTTTACCGCTGCATCCACAGCCGCCGCAACCACACCCTGATTTTTTTGGTTTGAAAGTTCTTATCAGGCGCGATGAGATATAGGCAGTTGCCACTACCAGGAGAGCAAGAGCGATGTAGTCCTGTGTCATAGCCATAGCGATCCTAATCGGTAGGTGATGAACGAAGCAAGATAGGCCAGGGCGGTCATGTATCCAAACATCCCCGCCGTCCACGCCCACGATCCGGTTTCACGCTTGCATACGGCGAGCGTAGACATGCACTGACAAGCGAACACGTAGAACACCATCAGGGTGATAGCTGTAAGCGTAGAGAAGGCACCGGATTCTTTCCGTTCTTGGAGGTTTTTAATAAGGCTCTTGTGCTCGTCATCGTTGTCACTAACGTTGTACACAGTGCTAAGAGCTGTAACAAAAACCTCGCGAGCTGGGAACGACGAGAGAATACCTATGCCGATCTCCCAATTAAATCCCAGTGGCTTAATAAGTGGCTCCATGGCAACGCCGATCTGGCCTGCATAGCTTGCCTTCACAGCTGGTCCTTCAAAGTTCTCAGGAGGTTTCGGATACGTTGCAAGGAACCAGAGCACTACTGAGCACGCCAAAATAATCGATGTCGCATTTTTCAAAAACGATACAACGCTATCAAGCACCCCGCGCAGTACTACTCGTATAATCGGACGACGCAGCGGAGGCATCTCCATGACGTAAAACGATTGCTCTCTCCACAGAAGAGTCTTCTTTAGTACCCACGCAACGATGCAGGCTCCGATAATCCCAAGGGCGTACATCCCAAGTAGTACTAGCCCCTGAAGGGAGATGAATCCTGCAACCATGGTGCTCGGGATGAACGCAGCTATCAACACAGCATACACGGGAAGTCGCGCGCTACAGCTCATGAGGGGAGCGATCATGATAGTAGCCAAGCGATCTGAGCGTGATGGGATAGTGCGCGTAGCAAGTATTCCTGGGACAGCGCACGCAAAGGAGCTTAAGAGAGGCACAAAAGCGCGCCCCTGCAGACCAACCTTGCGCATAAAATTATCCAGGAGAAATGCAGCGCGAGAGAGGTAGCCTGAATCTTCAAGGAGCCCAATGAAGCAGAAGAGAATGGCTATCTGCGGTACGAAAACGACAACGTTACCAACTCCAGGCACAATGCCTTGCGTCAACAAGTCGGTAAGTAGCCCGGCAGGTAGCACCGACTGCAGGTAAGAGCTTGCAAAGTCTACTCCCGTCGATATCCACTCCATTGGTAGCTGGGCCCATAGGAATACTGCCTGAAATACCAGCCAAAATACGGCACACATGATCGGCAGGCCCCACAGCTTACTCGTAAGGTATCTGTCGAGGGTGCTGATGCAGCGAGTGGTTGATTGAGCTGGCAGTTTTATGCAGCGGGCGACGACTGCTCGTATCCACGCATAGCGCAGTGAGCCTATTAGGGTAATATCCTCAACGCTGCGAGGAGTGCCATTGAGAATCTTCTGCTGTATCTCATGGCTCTTTGGATGTTGGTCAGGAATCCAAGCGAGAGATTTTTTTGAGGGCGTTCTGCGTTGAAGCTGATAGGCGGCAGCTTCAACGAGCGCAGAGAGCCCCACTTGGGCGCGAGCACTGAGGGGAATAACCGGAACATCGAGCTCGCGCGCAAGTAACTCTGAGTAGATAGTTATGCCAGCCTCTTTGGCGCTATCCATCATGTTAACTGCTAAGATAATCGGGAAGCCTAAATCGATCAGCTCAGAAACGAGATACAGATTGCGTTCAAGATTTGTAGCGTCAACAACTGCTACAATCAGATCAGGCTTGGAGCATCCAGCGAGATTGCCGCGAATAAATTCAGTGACGATCTTTTCGTCAAGCGTTGTGCCTTGAAGGGCGTAGGTGCCAGGGAGATCAAAGAGGCATGCGCACGAGTTGTCGTTAAGAGTGAGTGTTCCTTCGCGTTTCTCAACTGTTACGCCAGGGTAGTTTGCTACCTTGTAGCGTGAGCCAGTGAGTGCATTGAAAAGGGTTGTCTTGCCGCAGTTTGGATTTCCAATCAGAGCAATTGAGCGAGGGCATTCTGCGTTGAAGGAATCTGTAAGCGTCACAACTTAAAAGCCCTAGACTCGAAGAGAGTAATGCCGGCCCGATGGTGGCTAGAGAGGGAGCACCTGAATGTGAGCAGCCTCTGCACTGCGCAGAGAGAGAACAGATCCAAGGAGCATGATGTTGATTGGAGAACCAAAAAATCCGCGTTGCGTCACTGTAACCTCAGTGCCTGCAACAACTCCCATGCTAACGAGCCTTTGCAGAAGCTCAGCCGGGCAGCTCTTTATTGCTGACACGACAGCTTTCTGTCCTACTTGTACCGAATTCAGTGCTGCGCCCTGGTTATCTTCCACAGATCTCTTCCGCGACTAACTAACTAAAAGTGTTATCAGTATACCGCTCTCACCGTTACGTTGGGCTCCCCTAAGTACGGGTAAATACCTGAAATCTCCCAGCGCTTTAAACATATACTCTGCGCTTGTAGTTTATGTCAACCTGTCTACCATTATATACTCGACACCATTAACCAAAAACTTAATTTAATACCCAAACATCTGGTTGGCTATAGAAGTGGGTCAGCGGGGCTCGCTGGCACTAAAGTTTGTCGCCAAGTACGGCAATTGCAACCTAAGCACCTGTAGTTATGAGGTAATTTTATTGCTTTCTAGCTGCTGCTATCACTCTATGTTCTACCTTTCTTCCGGATTTGTACAAAATCACTATACCGCGCTTCAAGGGACTTGTGTCCCTGAGGAGCATTTTTCATCTTTTCCGGGTCAGGTGATGTAGGTCATAACTGGCCCATGTCAAATAAATCCAGAAGTATCAACAGGCGCGCCAACTTAATATCAACAGTCTTTGCCGCACTCATCACCTTGATGACTGCTTGGCCAGCTAGTGTCAGTGCCCAGCAAAGACAGGTTTTGTATCTCTTTGACGCTTCAGGTTCGATGAACGATACCCAAGGTGGAGAGCGACGCATTGACTCCGCTAAGAGGGCGATGCTCAAATCATTAGCTTCCATTACACCTGGCACCAGCGTTGGCTTGCGAGTTTTTGCCCACCGAGTGCCACAAAGCAACAAGGCCGAGAGTTGTCTCGATACAGAGCTTGTAGCTTCCATTGCGGATCAAAAAACCGGAGCGCTCAGTCGCGGCATTGAGGGCCTGACTGCCAAGGGATATACCCCGTTAGCCTATGCGATTCAGCAGGCGGCCAAGGACTTCAATACAACCGTTGAGGCGAGCCGCGTCATCATCTTGCTCAGCGACGGCGAAGAAACCTGTGGCGGAGATCCCGTAGCTGAATTGAACAAGTTAAAAGCGCAAGGCATCAATGTCACCTTCTATGCTATTGGGTTTAACGTCGACAGCAAGAGTCGCGCGCAGCTTGAGGAGTTAACGAAAGTTGGTAATGGGCAGTATTATGACGCTAAAAATGCCGAGGAGCTACAAGCTGCCCTCGCTGAGGCTACCAAGCAAAGTTTAATCATAAAGAAGGACAAAACTATATACGGCACTGAAATCCGAGGTGGTGATGCGTTTGAGACGGCAGTCCCTCTTCAATTCAATAAGGAGTATCGTCTCGATCACCATCAACTGGGGGGTGACTATGATTTCTTCTCTCTTCCAATCAAAAAAGGTCAAGAGATCACCATAACTCTCAAGACGCTAGAGAAGGGAATATCCATCGACAAGTCCGGGAAGCAGCGGGAAACTTCTAACCCTGCCGGTGGTTTTGAGTTAAACGCCCCAGATAGAACTGGGATTACTTCACAGTCTGAACAAGGCCGGTACGGAAAGACCGCTGTTGTTTACAACGCTGCTGTTGACGGAGATCACTACTTGTTGGTTGGGAAGTGGGGCTGGGACCTCCATAAGGACGGATTTACCTTTACCGTTGATCTTGCTGCAAAGGGAGACTTGAATTCAGAGACTGATGCAGCCGACTCTCTGAAGAGTGCTATGCCTATAGTGGCCGGGTTGTATGAGAAAAACTATGTAGGCGCAAATGATGCCGAGGATGTATTCTCTTTTAAGGCCGAAGCTGGAGATATGGTCAAGGTGACCCTTATCCCTCAGGATAACTCCAATAGCTCTTATTACGTAAAAATCTTGTCTCAACTTAAGCAGGAGTTGAAGGCAGAGTCCGGAAAATCCGGCGAAGGGTTTAAAACCGACCCTGTAAAAATTACTGAGTCTGGAACTTACTATTTAAAGGTAAAAAACAGTGGCTCATCAAAGCTCGAGGAATACTCCCTTGAGCTGACTATCGATAAGGCTGCCGCAGCTGAAGAGTCAAAGCTTCCGTAACTGTATATAAGCAACCGAGGATGTTAGCTGTCATCTCCATCTGAATCTTGAGTAGGCGCTCGTTTAGGGTCGGAGATGCCTCGACGAAGCATCGCTGCTGTTCGTTCAGCACCAAACCCAGCGGCTCGCCACTCCTTTGCAAGAGCGGGAACGATTCCCTGTTGTATCCAAATGCTCGCATCTTCGGGTTTGAATCCTACGCGACGCCAATTGGCAGCAAGTGGCGCCCCGGTTATCCCCAGGTCCGCCCATACTTTAAATTCTTGCGGGGTAAAGCCATACGCGCGCCAGTACCCGGCAGCGATTGGCGGAATGTTCGCCTTCTCCCACGGCGCTGCGTCTTGCTTTGAAATCTCGGCCATCTCAAAGGAGAACTCCTTTGCAAAGACGTGCAGCATTATGTTTATGTCGTGAATAGAAGAGAGGAGATCGCTTGGAACTAGAGCAGCTTCGTAGCGCAGCTTCTCACATAGGTCTGGATCGTACACAGTATCAGTTGAGAACGTTTGTACGATGTATTGAGCAACATTGAGGTACTGACGAGTGCCATCAATCTGCATAAGTAGCGGGTTGGCGTATTCTGGGGCGTTGAAACGCATATAAATCTGCGACATCGCCTCAATATATGAGTTGCGTGTAGCTGCGCTTCTTACGATACCTGCCGCAAGTAATTTAACAGAATCGCGAGTACTCCAGAGATCATTTTCTGCGAGCGCTCTTTCAACCTTTGGAATGAGCCACAAGAGATCACGTTTGACATCGCGCAGGAAGTTCATCGCCGCTATCGCATCGAATGTTTCAGCTTGGGTCCACGTTGAGGCGAAGATAGGAATGTTTTGATCTAAATCCTTCTGCCACTCATCGAGCTTATCGAATGCTTTGTGGGCGATGGTAAGGTATCCCTCAGGTAGCAGTGATGAGTTGAGTTGCGCAAGCGCCCCCTCAAACAGTATCTGACCATAGAATCCCGACCGGAGCAGCGACAAGATCTCGGCTGTAATGTGAACATCTTTATTGATCGGCATGTGTGTGTTTCGTTAACGCCTCCCGCTGGAGTATCACCGTTGATCCTCCCCAATCCCAATATCGGCTCTTGGGCTCTTATTCATGATAGTTAGCTTCTAAAGTGATGGTAAGTGGCTGAAAGGGTGAGGGTAGGCCGGGCAGCTATTCCTTTAAAGCTGCCGTAACGAAAGGCTTTTGCGAATACGGAATCTTGCCGATACTCCTGCGTCAACTATGGCGAGGATATACTTGTGTCAAAAGCAGCTACCTATAGTCATCCAAACGAATCAGTGAGGCATTCCTATCCTCTTGCGATTGAGAGTGCAGGCGTCCTCGCAGCTATTGGTCTGCTGTGTAGGACGGCCCCCTATCTGTTGGTGCGGTTTGCTATTCTAGTGGGAGTAACGATAGCCTCGGTTTTGTGGTTCGGGGTTACATTTGGTGGTGGTGGTTTTCTAGCAGAGAAGGTTCACCCCTGGGTGGGATACGGTTGGCTTGCAACGGGCTTGGGTGCGTACGGCTGGATCTGGGCTACTGTGCTTCGGTACGTCCTTTATCTTCTAAAGTGTGGGCATATCGCTGTGCTCACTGAGCTAATCACAACCGGATCTATCCGCAACGGAACAGAGGGCATGTTCTCTTATGGAAAGAGGGTTGTTACCGAGCGTTTCGGCGAGGTGAACATGTTGTTCGCGCTCGATGTAATCGTAGCTGGCATCGTCTCCGCTTTTAATCGTTCGCTTGAATGGATAACCTCTTTTTTACCTCTGCCTGGGCTTAAACAACTTGTTCAGGTTGCCACAGCCGTTGTTCGTGCGGCGACTACCTACGTGGATGAAACAATTCTGTCTTACAACTTAGCGCGGGGAGATGAGAATCCATGGCGTGGGGCAAGGGATGGACTTATTTACTACTGCCAGAACAACCGCGCAGTGTTGATGACAGCGGTATGGTGTGTGTTGCTCGATTATGCGCTAACAGCTCTGGCCTGGTTCATTTTGTTGATACCGGCTGGCATCCTCTCAAATCTTATGCCGTTTTTGGGAGTCTGGCCTATGGCAATCGGCGTTCTCTTTGCACTGAACATACGAGAGGCAGTTCTCAAACCTCTTTTCCTGGTTATGATCATGACGAAATTTCACGTGGTAATAAAGGCGCAGCCCATCAACGAAGAATGGGATTCAAAGCTGACCGGATTGACGCCAAAATTTGGTAAGCTTAAAGAGAAGATATCTGCATACCTTCCCCAAAGGCGCGAGGAGGTTGCGCAGGGGACTCTTCAGTAAGCAAAGGCGTTGCGTGCCCAAGCGCTAAGTCTGAACCTTAATCGAGAAAATCCCTAAACCCCACTCGTGTTGATCTGCAAGGATGGCGAAGCTCAGCTAATGCTCCAAGCGCCTTTGCCTTAGAGGAAATCTCCCGTTGAGTCCCGGGTGCATCGTTGGAGTACCTGGACGATGGGTCTATTACATCTGAGCAGAGTTCTGAGGCAACTACCGCCTTCCCCGAACGGGCGCACGATGGTCGTGGTGAAGAGCTGTCTTTCAACGTTCTCATAGTATGATGCACTCCTATTCTTACTGTAGGAGGGTGTATCACAGGAGCTCTCTTATTTAAGCGCGTGCAGCATCGTCGGATTGATAAATCCCGCAAGTAATCGACTGAAAATTACGCATGTTGTTCAAAAGCAACTTGGATTGAGACTGCCGCACTTCCCTAGGCCGAGAGAGCACGTTCCTCGTTTTGTCTATTAACCGGACTAATGTATGGCCCAAGGTTAAAGCCTGCTGGTGTAGATTCCCTTTCATTCGCTAAGGCTACCAATCCTTGCCCGAGACTTCTAATGGGGGTTTCTGGTGGCGGTGACTCGTTCGGTCTTAGGTCCTTTCGAGCACTAACTAGTGGCTCGTGAGCTCCTGGAGTCGTGCGTTTAAAAACTGATGTAGGTGTTTGCCCGCTCACTCCTGCTGCTGCCTGCTCCTCAGCCAGTCTCTTCTCTTCTTTGCGTTGGTCGTCCTCAGCAATGCCATGCGCTGCAAGGGCAATTGCTGCACGGTATTGGTCACGCAGAGCTGCTGCTTCCTCTGGGGAGAGCGGGACGGCAGTTTGGAGTTCGGCAAGCTTGGTGTCGATGACCTGATTGGCAGCGTCAACGACCTGAGCGTAGCTCGAAGCGGCACGGGCTGTGGTGACGACTGAAAGTGAAGAATCGGTGTATTGTGAGCGTGAAGAGTGTTGGGCTGCTTTATCGGAAGCCTTATCCATCGCCTGTTGAACAACTTGTCCGGTATTCGGACGCCTTGCCGGGTCGACCGCTTGTTCGGCATTGTTAGTAGTGCTGGAGCGTCTTTCGTCTGCGTATGCAACCATGGCTAAACCTTTCTTTGAACAGGAATTTTACTGCTAATTCTCATTCTATAAAAAGTTATGGGGACCGGCTGCGAACGTGTTGCATACGGAACTCTTGCACCCTTGAGAGCTAGGCTATCGACCGTGGGCGGGGGTAATTTAAGCCCAGCGCAAATATCTAATACCACTCGACCTGTCGCTAAACATATTAATAGTCTGGATATATTAGGTACTCTGCATCGCTTACGATTTAATCGTTTTTACCACCCTACTAGATAACGAGCATACCCATGCAAGAGGCACTACATGAGAGCTCTTCGGAGCGCGTTTTTATACCGGTTGACCACCACGTCTTGCCTGGCGAGCTCTACATTCCGCCGCAAGCTATCGGTGTGGTCGTATTCGCTCACGGCAGTGGCAGCAGCAGACTGAGCCCGCGCAATCTTTCCGTTGCAGGTTTCTTCCACCGTGTGCGTTTAGCAACACTTCTTTTCGATCTGCTCACGAAAGAGGAAGACAGAGAGTTCAGTAATCGTTTTGATATCGACCTCCTCGCTGAGCGGCTTGTATCGGTAATTCAGTGGACCAAGCGCAGAGATGCAACAGCGCATCTTCCGATTGGACTCTTCGGTGCGAGTACCGGAGCAGCCGCAGCACTTCGGGCAGCAGCGGCTGATCCGGATGTGCACGCAGTTGTTTCGCGCGGCGGGAGGCCTGACCTAGCAGGAGAATCCCTGGGCCAGGTTTCAGCACCAACGTTGCTGATAGTCGGCGGCAGAGATACGCAAGTCGAGGAGCTTAACCGAACGGCTCTAGCGCAGATGAAGTGTCACAAGGAGATTTCGATTGTTGCAGAAGCAACACATCTCTTTGAAGAGCCAGGAACTCTGGAAGAGGTTGCTCGCGAAGCGGGAGATTGGTTTGTGAAGTGGTTGCCGTGATGATTAGGTGAATGTATCCGAGCGCGTGCACGCTTACGGATGCGTCCAGCGTCTACGTTAACGTTTACGCACCACTTCATCGAGCACGAGCACATGAGGTACGAGTACTTCTAGCGGGAATCTCTATTCAAAATAGCTGTGCGCTATTATTGCTTTAGCACACCAAGCTCTACTTTAACATCACGCTCTTCCCCACCTCGAACAACGCGTAGCGTGATGGTATCACCGGGCGCATATTGGTCGAGAACCCTTAGGAGATCGTCACCAACTTCAACTGGTGCCTCTTCGATGGCAATAATCACATCACCGATCTCAATTTTACCACCGCTGTTTCTTGTAAGGGGTGTGAGTCCCGCACGCGCAGCAGGAGACCCAGGAACAACGCTTGCGATAATAGCACCAACAACACCGTTGAGGCGAAGAGCGTTGCTTTCAACGAGCCGAATACCGAGTCCTGGTTTGTTAACTCGTCCGCTCTTAATCAGTTGAGGAACGATACGATTGATGGTGTCTATAGGAACAGCGAATCCGATTCCTGCGTATGCACCCGATGGGCTAACGATGGCTGTGTTCATTCCGATCAATCGTCCTGAGCTATCAAGCAACGGACCACCAGAGTTACCGGGATTGATTGCTGCATCAGTTTGAATGACACCTTGAATCGGCCTATCCGTTACCGATTTTATCTCGCGACCGAGACCGCTGATAACACCCGTTGTGAGGGTGTGATCAAATCCGAAAGGATTGCCGATCGCGTATACGCGTTGCCCCACGCGAAGATCTTTTGATGTGCCGATGGGAATGGGCGAAAGCGGATTGCTTTCGGTGTTGATTTTGAGCACAGCGATGTCTTTATCGGGCTCAACTCCGACTAGCGAGGCATCCCACGTTGATTGATCGGATAGAGTAATCTTTGCGGCCTGCGCGCTTTGAATCACATGAAAATTAGTTACGATATAACCGCGAGAATCCCAGATAAATCCTGATCCCGCACCTTGCGGGATCTCAAAGATGTTCATCGTTAAGGCATCGCGCTCAACGGAGAGGCTTGTGATGTACACGACAGAAGTAGATGCACGTTCAAAGAGATCTATCGTTACCTGCTCTTCACCGCTTAAATCGCCGCGTGGCTGGGGTTTTCGCTCAAAAGAGGTGGAGTTGCGAGAGCGAGTTGCAATTGCAAAAACGCCCCACACTATTAGAGCTCCGATTAGAGCAGAGAGCCCAAGTGTGGAGATTTTTCGAGTTATACTGACTTTTTTCATGGCGTGCTCGTAAAGCATCGAAGAGTTGCTGAATTGTTGATCGCGCCCCATTCTCTCTTTCTTTCCTGAAACCACAACCTGTTGGTAGATAATTTCTGACAAGTGGTAAGTGTTGTCCGAAGTAAAACGCGTCAAGATAAAAGTGGACTCGCGCAGGTAAAATAACGCCGTTCGTAAAGATCGATCAATTTTGCATAAAAACAGATGTAATGTAGTTATTTCAGATGGTTACCCTGCTGGTCGGAAAACGAATTTCGTTGAAAACGGTAAGTGTTGCTGATATAGAAAGGCGTCTCATTTGAGGGGCGCAGTTTTTATAGGGTGTTAGCTCAATCCAGCACTTTTTTTTAGCGGTTGCTAACATTTCGTATAGACAATCTGAAGCCTCTGCTCGTACATATATATTGTAGTTGGTTCCTGCGGTGGCTACTACATATAGTAGTAGTAGCCCCGAAAAACTAATCTTCACATTAGGTGGTACAGCGGGGTGTTTTTTGCGGTCGCTATCAAGCGCGTGGGATTAGTGTTGCCTGAAATCGGGTGAGAATCGGTATTTATAAGAAGTTGGGTGAGGAGTAAAAAGGTATGACGGTAGCAGCAGGTGGTTCGCAAGTGTCTGATATAACTACAGTAAATGGCGCAGTTTTGGCTCAGGCAACGGCGCAGAGTAGGGTTAGTGCCCCGATTGACCTTGAAAACTTTACGGTAGTGAAGCGAAATGGAACGCTAGTTCCGTTCCGACGCTCTCGGATCTTCAGGGCTATCGAGCTCGCCATTCGCGCTTCTAATAGTATCCCAGCGACCTCTCCTCTTCCTCAAGACCTCTACAGCGTAGCCCAAGGGATTACTGATGAAGTCGTATCGGCCGTGGCTATTGAGGCTGCCAAGGGCGCTTGCGTTACCGTTGAGGGTATCCAGGACTCCGTAGAGGTTAAGTTGATGCAGGGAGGCTACTATGAGGTAGCCCGTAACTACATCATCTACCGTGACGAGCATAAGTCGGCGCGAGATGACTCTCCTCGCAACCTCAAGATCCTGCGACGAGACGGACAGACATCAGTGCGTTTCAACCCAATGAAGATAGCGTCGGCTATTGAGCGCGCCTTCCGCGCCTCATTAAATATCGATGGGCAGACCCCAGAGGATGTTGTTGGGTCAGTTAATCTCCTTACTAATCGAGTTGTAGCTCGTGCCACTCAATTGGCTCGCGAAGGAGCCGAGCTACAGGTTGAGTTGATCCAGGACGAGGTTGAGCGCCAGATGATGGCGGGCGGCTTCTACCAGGTAGCCAAGGATTTCATCATCTACCGTGCTAAGCGCGCCGCGCAACGTGGCGTCGAGGCGGCTCAGCCTGAGGTTGCTCAGACCACAACCGCTGTTGTAGAGGTTCCAGCGGTATCATCAAAGGGTGCAGGAGTATCGTTTAAGGCTACTGATTCGAAGGGAGAGACGGTCGTTGTTACTGAAGGTGTACTACGAGCCCGTATCGAGCACGCGTGCAAGGGCTTTGAAGCGCTGGTATCGAGCGAGGGTGTTCTTCAAGAGTCGATCAAGAATTTCTACGAGGGGATTAAGATCGAGGAGATCGACCAGGCTAACCTCATGGCCGCTCGTTCAAAGATTGAGAAAGACCCAGCATACTCATACGTTGCATCTAAGCTTTTGCTCGATGTGATCTACAGAGAAACCATGGGAGTTGATGCGCACAGCAAGACTGTTGAGAAGTCTCATCAAGAGTACTTCAAGGCATGTCTCAAGAAGGGAGTGTCGGTTGAGCGCATGGATCCGAAGCTACTTGAGTTCGACCTTGATAAGTTGGCCAAGGCTCTTAAGCTTGAGCGCGATGAGCAGTTTCAGTATCTCGGACTTCAAACCCTTTACGATCGTTACTTGATTCACCATGAGGACGTTCGTCTTGAGACGCCACAGATATTCTGGATGCGCGTATCAATGGGCTTGAGCGCTAATGAAGGTGAACGGAAGAATGAGCGGGCTATCGAGTTCTACGATGTGCTCTCACAGTTCCTCTTTACTTCAAGTACGCCCACGCTCTTTAACGCTGGCACGCTTCATCCGCAACTAAGCTCGTGCTACCTCACGACTGTGATGGATGACCTCCAGCACATCTTTAAGTGTGTGTCAGACGATGCACAGCTTTCAAAGTGGGCCGGTGGACTTGGAAATGACTGGACAAATGTGCGCGCAACTGGCGCTCGCATCAAGGGGACTAACGGAAGAAGCCAGGGAGTTATCCCGTTCCTTAAGGTCGCAAACGATACAGCGGTTGCTGTTAACCAAGGCGGCAAGCGAAAAGGTGCAATGTGTGCGTACCTTGAGACATGGCATCTCGACATCGAGGACTTCATGGAGCTTAGGAAGAACACTGGTGATGAGCGTCGTCGTACACATGACATGAATACGGCTAACTGGATTCCAGACCTCTTCATGAAGCGTGTTGCTCAGAACGGACCCTGGACACTCTTTAGCCCAAGTGATGTGCCTGATCTGCACGACCTTTACGGTAAGAAGTTTGAGCAACGTTATGCTGAGTACGAGCAGAAAGCAGAGCGCGGTGAGTTGAAGCTGTACAAGAAGATTGAGGCTGTAGCGCTCTGGAGAAAGATGCTGAGCATGGTGTTCGAGACTGGGCATCCATGGATCACATTCAAGGATCCGTCAAATCTGCGCTCGCCTCAGGATCACTGCGGTGTTGTTCACAGCTCGAACCTCTGTACAGAGATCTTGCTCAACACTTCTGCTGAAGAAACTGCAGTGTGCAACCTCGGATCGATAAACCTCGTTCGTCACCTTACAACAAAAGGTGGCCTCGATCGGGATCTCCTCGCACGCAGCGTTCGAACAGCAGTTCGTATGTTGGATAACGTCATCGACATTAACTTTTATCCGACAGCCGAGGCGCGAAATGCTAACCTCAAGCACAGGCCGATAGGTCTTGGTCTGATGGGGTTCCAGGATGCGCTGTACGCTCAGCGAATAAGCTACGCAAGTCCTGAGGCTGTTAAGTTTGCTGATGAGAGCATGGAGATGATTTCATACTACGCTATTCTAGCTTCAAGTGAGCTCGCCGCAGAGCGGGGCGCTTACTCAAGCTACAAGGGCTCTAAGTGGGATCGTGGATTGTTACCCATCGACACCATCAAGCTGCTCTCAGATGAGCGCGGTGGAGATCTTGAAGTTGATAGCTCGTCGACGCTTGATTGGAGTGTTGTGCGCGAGGCCGTTAAGAAGAATGGCGTGCGCAACAGCAACTCGATGGCGATAGCTCCGACTGCTACTATCTCGAATATTACTGGGGTAAGTCAGTCGATAGAGCCAAACTACAAGCACTTGTACGCTAAGTCGAATCTCTCTGGAGAGTTTATTGTTCACAATACCTACCTCGTTGATGAGCTAAAGCAGCTCAACATCTGGGATGAGGATATGATCGATGATCTCAAGTACTTCGACGGCTCTATCCAGGAGATCGAGCGGATCCCTGACGAGCTAAAGAAGGTCTACTTGACTGCCTTCGAGATCGAGCCTGAGTGGTTGATCGAGTGCGGAAGCCGCCGTCAGAAGTGGATTGACATGGGGCAGTCTCTCAACCTCTACATCGCTGAGCCAAGCGGAAAGAAGTTGAACGACATGTACATGAGCGCATGGAGAAAGGGTCTTAAGACGACCTACTACCTCCGCTCGCTCGGTGCAACGCAGATTGAGAAGTCGACAACTGATATCAACAAGCGTGGTCTACAACCTCGTTGGATGAAGAATAAGTCAGCTTCATCTGAGGTGGTGATTGAACGTGCAGCGGTAGCAGAGGCTCCAGCCCCTGCGGCAGCCAAGCCTTCAGTTCCAAAGGTGTGCGGACTCGATGGTGACTGTGAGAGTTGTCAGTAAAATTTAATGTGGTTTTTGGGTTATATTTAGGGAGAAGTTAATATGCTTACATTTGATGATGCGGGTTCAGTAGGTTCAAACGGTTCAACCGGAAGTAACGGTGGCAATGATGATGCCGAAGGTAAGGAGAAGCGAGTTCGGGTGTCTGAGAAGCGCATCATTAACTGCGCTGCGGTTGATGTGAATCAACTCATGCCACTTAAGTACAAGTGGGCATGGGAGCACTACCTGAACGGCTGTGCAAATAACTGGCTACCAAGCGAAGTCTCGATGGGGAAAGACATCGAGCTCTGGAAGTCGGATCGATTGAGCGCCGATGAGCGGCGAGTAATCTTGCGCAATCTCGGTTTCTTCAGCACAGCAGAGAGCCTAGTTGGTAACAACATCACTCTGGCAATCTTTAAGCATGTGACTAACCCAGAGTGTCGTCAGTACCTCCTCCGACAAGCGTTTGAGGAAGCTGTTCACACGCACACGTTCCACTACGTTGTAGAATCGCTCTCGCTCGACCAGGGTGAGGTGTTCAACATGTACAACGAGATCAACAGCATCCACCAAAAGGATCAGTTTGAGATGGAGCTCACTGCGGCTGTGTTAGATCCGAACTTCTCAACTGCCACACAGGAGGGAGCGCAGAAGTTTCTAGAGAACCTGATCGGCTTCTATGTGATCATGGAAGGTCTCTTCTTCTACAGTGGATTCGTGATGATTCTCTCGTTCCACCGTCAGAACAAGCTGACCGGTATCGGCGAGCAGTTCCAGTACATCTTGCGAGATGAGACGATCCACCTCAATTTCGGAATCGATCTCATTAACACGATCAAGGCTGAGAATCCTGAGCTGTGGAGCCCAGAGTTCCAAGAGCACATCTTGAACAAGATTAAGCAGGCCGTTGAGCTTGAGTACAACTATGCAGTTGACTGCTTGCCGCGCGGCATCTTGGGTCTGACAGCTCCGATGTTCCGAGATTACGTTCAGTTTATCGCTGACCGTCGTCTTGAGAGAATTGGACTTAAGCCTCAGTACGGCTCGAAGAATCCATTCCCATGGATGAGCGAGACGATCGACCTCGGGAAAGAGAAGAACTTCTTTGAGACTCGAGTTACTGAGTACCAGACTGCTGGCTCATTGAGCTGGTAGTTCTCGTTGAGTAAGCACATGGGCCACTACGGTGGCTCGTTAACGGAGGGAGCCTAAGGCTCCCTCCGTTTTTTTGGCAAGAACATTTTACGCGCTTTCATGCACGAGTTGTGTAAATCCTGCCTCTTCCGATAGTACGACAATCCGATTTGCACGCTCATCAATCCAGCTTGAGTGATGCATTTGAATCGCTCGAGCGAGCTTTACAAGAGTCTCATCTCGGTTCCCAGATGGTTGAAGAACGACCTGCGCTCCAGCCCGAAGTGCTGAAAGCGCTCCTGTAGCTGAATCCTCAAGAACAAGGAGCTCCCAAGGGTTTATGCTCATTTTCCTGGCGATTAAGAGGTAGGGATCGGGTTCTGGTTTCGTTGAGATCTCTGGATGGAGGCTAGCAAAAACAGATGTATCAAAATTTAATAATCGGTCGAGAGACCCTGCCTTGATTAACGGTATTACAAAATCATGATATCCAGCCGTACACACCCCCACAGGCCTACCTAAATCCTGAGCTTCTTTAAGGAAGGCGACAATTCCATCATTAATCGCTGTCTCAGGTGAGCGGCCGTATCGAGCAGGCGCTATGAGGCGTAATACCAGGGAGTAGTGCGTCCACATCGACAGTACTTCCTCTTTAGAAAGTGGGCATCCAATCAGGGTAGATAGCTGTTCTGCGATGATCCCACACATCACTTCTTCTGGTTTCTCCACAGCTTCGCGATGGATGCGGCCACACTCGTGAGGACACACAGGCCGTCCCGTTTTTTCTATGGCTAGACCGTCTATTGCGAGCGAAAATGCCTTTTGCCGTAATCCTTCCGTGAAATTGAACTTCATTATCGTTCCATCGAAATCAGCGGCGACTCCTCTAAATCGAGATGGCACAACAAACTTCTCTTCGGGTGAGTCTAGAAATGTTATGACGGGAAAGTCTGTTCGAATCCTTGCTGGGGTGATTCGGGGTCTAGGGGGGAGTGTGGCACCTGCGGAATTACCTGTCGGTCCGAGACTTGTTTCATGGTTTTGAATCATAGTAACCGAATGTAAAAGCTAAAGGTGGCTAAAGGGCTGTAAGCGCCCTGAAGTATTCAGTTCGGTTTCCGAGAGTAGTGAGTGCGCGTATGCTCCACTTTGCGAGAGCTCGAAAACTAGCAGACTGTTTAAAAATTGTGCTGGTCAGCCCTGGCAACGCCCGGCCCTGCTGCTAAAGCGGATCGTGGGGTACTCGTAGGACTACCTGGGCCTTCTACATTCATTCCATAAATAAGCTGGAATAGAAGGGCCGCCATAGTAAGGCAAATAAGTGAATAACACCCGAGGGGCTCATCACCCTTCGACCCTTGATCTTGTAGCACGGGTGTCGCCGTAATGGCAGAGGGTTTTTCTCAAACAGTTTTTGCATTTTTAAGGGAATGCCCGGACTTTGCATACAAGAGGCACTCAGACTCAGGGTGGAGTTGATCGTTAACCCGTCTAGTCCCTATTCCTACTTCGCTGCTTGAGACCGATCTCTTGTAGTCAGCACTACTCGTCGGTGGTAGTAACAAAAGGAATGTTGCAGTAGGAGCGCTTTAACCTGTGTGAGCACACTCTCCTTGCTAGTAGCTCTTGCAATACTGAGAGTTTTTTATGAAGAGGGCGGTTAATCTTCAAACGGTTGCTTTTATAATAGCCGTTATTTTTCTTCTTTATCAGAGTCTCAGCGTTCGCGATGTTCGTGAGCCATGGGCTGAAGATGCAACTGACATTCTCTTAGCTGCTCTCAGCGGCTCTTGGAATCCATTCAGCCCGTTAGTTGATATGATTTTTTTCGCCGGTCGACTGTTTGGCCTCGCTGCGTATGCCATTTCGATTGAATGGGCTCCGGTCATTTTGGCAGTCATTTCGATAGTCTTGTACAGCTTTATCGCTTCTTATTTCTGTCGTCCTGGGTTTTCGTGGCTGGTGCCAGATGATCGGTTGCGTTTTTTCGCTGCTATTAGTATAGCGGTCGCTTCCGGTACGCCAGAGGTGGTGGGTAACATAGTGTGTATCACTTATACCCTTCCTCTTTGGGGGATCCTCCTTTTGTTAGAGCGACCTCACGCAAGAGGTCTCGTTTTTAAATGGCTCTTGATTCTACTGTCTTCTCCACTGCTTTTTATTGCCATTCCCTTACTCATTATGATGTATGTGGTGCGCAGGAATAAAATCTACCTTGTCCTGCTTGGTATGAATGGTCTTAGTCTTACGCTCTCCTTGATATTAAGAGAGAGACTCGATTCTCCAGTAAGTCCAGCAGAGCTTCGAATCGATTGGCAGCTTCTTAACGCAATCGATATGCTGTGGGGTGGGCTCCTTGCTGCTCTGATTGGCGGTTCAACAGTGATCGATTACATATGCGACCCTCTGGCAATAAGTCTGTTGGGTCTAGTTCTATGCGTTGTAATCATATGGTCTTTGCGAAAATCAAATGCAGAAGTTGCATCCATCCTGATAGGGCTTCTTGCAATAGCTCCCCTTTATCACGCGTTTCATATCGTCGGTCGTTCATACGGCTATGCGCAGCTTAATCCAGCTAGCGCACTATTATGGTACGCTCGCACGTCGTTCTATACCGTTCTATTCCCCATGATTGTGTGGCTTATAGTGATACCGCAGGTAACGCAGAGGTTCAGCGTATCGTTGCAGCGGGTGATCCTAGCGGGTGTTTTGTTGGTTAATGTTACCTTGTTTAAGAAACTGCCTTTCCATAGCGTGGACCAAAAAGAGGGCACCTGGCGCGAGTTTCAGAAGTGGGTGCAGTGCGCGCGCAAAGAAGATGCAGAGAGGGGGTCAAGCGCACAGCTCGTGGTGCGACTGCCTTCATCGCTTGTATGGGCAACATTGTATTGTACCCGAAGGGAGCTTGCAATCAGCTGCAAGACTGAAGGGCCGTATATTGCTGGCAAAGAGTATGAGATCTCTGTCCAAAGAAAAGTAACTTCGTCATCCTAAAAAGAGCAGGTAAGGAGACTGGAAATGGCGCAGGTGCGCAAAAGCCAAAGTGAGTTTGGTTGGACGCGCTTTTTTCAGGCCCGCAACTGCTCTTTTTGGGATAATAGCTGTTCGGGTTGATTGATCACAGGTCGAGCTACGACGAGTACTTGAGTAAACAGATCTTGCGGCCCAAATGAGTACTCTACTAGTTCAAATTCGCTGAGCGATAGGAGCTTTTCCACCCATTGTTTGCTTTTTACGCGAGATATCTCGGGCGGGACGGTGGGATCTGAATCAGTAGCGCCGAAAAAATTCCTGAGTTTCCCCAGGCTATTTAATAGAATTACGGAAAAGCCGAATTCAGGGGGCCACCATATAAGAAGCTTGCCGTCTGGTCGTAGTACTCGATGAAATTCACGAAAAATTCTCTCTATCTCCTCTTCCGTAAAGTGCTCAAGCACTCCGAGGTTGTATAAACCATCTAGCGAGCTGTTGTTGAAAGGCAGGCTGAAGATCGATCCATCTACGACTTTGCTCATTTGACCATTATTGGCACGGTACAGCTCAAGAGCACGGCGAGAATAATCCAACGCTGTGATGTCGAAATGATGACTTATTAAAGAATCAACTTGACCGCTTCCGCAACCGGCGTGCAGAAGAGCAGCTCCGGGCCGGAAGTGCCTTTTCATAGATTTGGTAAAAGCTGGGCGAATAATCCACCTGCGATAGAACCCAGCGAGGATCGAGAAGACAAGTCGTTTATAGTTAGTAGATACATCCCAGTATCTATCCCACTCAACCGGATGCTGTTGCGGAGAGGCCCCGTCTAAAGATAGGACCCAAAGTCTATCAGGGAGGCATGTGCGAACGAGCGCAAGGCGAATAATAGTATTTATGCTCCGAAGTATCTGTTTCAAGGTGATCTTGGAGGTGCCTGTCGAACGCGCCGGAAGAACTACGGGGATTTCGCTGATGGCAAATCCATTAACATATAGATACAAAAGAACTTCAAAGATGAAGGCGTACCCGCGCTCCTGCGGTAGCTCAAAGAGGCGTCGGGGAATTCGCGCGATGTTAAAAACACGGAGAGAGCTGGTCGCATCGAATGGTAGCCCGACTAAAAAGCGGGTGGCTAAATGACCAACATGGGTGAGAAGGCGTCTCCACAATACCCATCCTGGAAGGCTCCCTGGTGCCTTAAAGCGCGAAGAAAGCATGACTTCGTTTGATCCCAGCCCCTGAAGCAATCGGTGAAGATCAACTGGAGCATGAGTTAGGTCTGCGTCCATAGTGGCGCACAGCGCGTAGCCGTGATCGTAAGCCCACAGAATGCCTGTCTGGAGTGCTGAGCCGATGCCGCTTTTTGGCGGGCGAAGCAGGAGATGGATTTGAGGGTGTTGGGCCTGAAGCTCTCGAACAGCATCCGCAGTTCCATCAGGAGATGAATCATCTACAAAAAGTATATCCAGCTGATAGGGCAAAACCAGTAGCTTATGAGTGAGAGCCCTAACGTTATTGACTTCATTATAAGTTGGGATGACGAGGAGTGTTCTCACAAAATGCCTAAAAGTAGCGGGCTTTCCTATTCGCGATGAGGGTGTTCAAGATGCTATTCCCGCCAAGCCCAAGTATATGCTGAGTCAGCGCGTGGGAATAGTCCCCGAAAAATACCGTATTTGATACCCTACCATAGAGGTGTTGTGTTCAACTTATCCGCAGAGCCGTCCCCTGGTGATATCTGATGTGGTCGTCACTCGCCTAAATGGGCTGTGCGCCGAATTAATAGTTGAAGACGGTTCGTTGAATCCTTGTTTTAGACTTATACATCCTAGACCTCGTGGACATTCTCGCCTTCAATCAGCCTTACCTGAGCCAAGCAGGTTTTCGGGAGGTCTTTCATGCTGCGGGACACCGTAGTATTAGCATCGGCTGGTACGACGAGGGTTGTGATATCGTAACAAAGCAGGACGTGTTGCACTACGAAGAGGCGCTCGCGCTGCTTCCGTCCGGGTTTAAGCCTGAAAGAGTAGTCTATTTTGACCACAGCGAACCACTACGCGTTTTTGGGTTGGAGACACTCTCTATACCAACAGTAGTGCATCTTGTTGATACTCATATTCATTCCCGGTGGCATCCACTATTGGCAGGATGCTTCGATGACACATTGCTTGCCATGAGCGGTTACAGTGAGTGTTTTGGGCGCACAAATTGGCTCCCCTCTCCGAGATGGTTTCCGTTGTGGGCTCGTTGCTTAGGTGCTGCTCCAACAGCTGCGCGAGAGATCCCTGTCTCGTTTCGCGGCACTTTTGGTCCTACCCATCCCAAGCGACAGGGATTTTTCGACAGGGTGGGGGAGAGTGTTAAAGGTGATTTTGGAAGTGGTCCGTTTTTTGATCTATACAACTCCTCAAAGATAATTCTTAACGATTGTATTGACGACGACCTGAACTGGCGCGTCTTCGAGGGTCTTGCCTCTGGTGCGTTGCTCCTCACTCCGCGAGTAAGTGCGGAAACACTTGATTTATTTCCCGAAGGGGAGTGTCTTATCACTTACACACCCCATGATGCTGATGATGCGATTAGAAAGATAAGATATTACCTGGACCATGAAGACGAGCGCATAGCGATAGCTTCCAGGGGATACAAACGCGTCCGAGCAGAGCATCTGGCTAGTAATCGGGCGACACAACTTGTTGAGGTAATCGAGAGAGCTACCTCGCGTCCCGTAGCCGATAAGTTATTCTCTGCTGCCATGACCTACCTTCGAATCGCAGCTATCTTTTCATTGTTCTACAAAGAACGCTATCTATCCGCCTCCCAATCGGCCATCGGTGCGCTTATGAAGGTGTCGGACGTTGACAGGCAGTGGCTCGATGAAAAGGTGCCCTTTTTGAAAGCTGCTGTTGAAGAAGTGTCGTGCTAGTACCTCGCTGGTGCACGGTCTGTGTCAAAAGAATTTGTACATGGGGTACTACGACCTGAAGGAAGCTCGTTCGGCAACCTTTGATTGTTCACTATTATGCCACGGATCATACGACTAGGCGCCCGCTAACTACATAGTCTACGCGGGAGCCTGAGATGAAGACGTGTCCGCTATGTGCCGAATCCATTCAAGATAAGGCGATTCGATGTAAGCATTGTGGCGCTTCGCTAGAGGAGTCACTTAACGCAGCGCCTCCAAAGAATGCAGAGCCTAGTATAAGGGATGCCTCGCCTGTACGTCGGGGCCTTTCAATTGCGTTGATGGCGATTGTTGGGGCAATTTTAGGTGGCTATCTCTCGTTTGTAATGTGCAGCCCGAATGCGGGCACTATAGGGCCAGTCACTAGGACTCTATTTGGTCTTGAAGGGGCTTTAGCGTCAGCACTTGCGTTTCCACTTGCTTGGAAAATAGGTCAGTTGATTGGAAGGCTCGCCCAGCCTGATTTTATTTGGACCAAGAGTGGCACCGAGTTAGCAAAAGCCAGAGTGAAATACTATTTTCTTCCTGTAGTGTTGGCGCTGGGGTGTAGTTTCGGATCGGTGCTGTTAATTGGTGAATTCATCAAAGACAGCTGCGATGCCCGCAGTACGGCTGCTTCGCCTGGCAACGTTGATAGCCTTGCAGGTTCATCAGAGCAGGGTACTGCGGGGCCCAACCATCCAGCGATGGAGGCCGCGGAGTCCACTCAGCCTCCAGAGACTAGAAGTAGCCGAGCAGCACCGAGATCTCGTAATTCTCGTGATGTTAAGCCGAGCTTTGATTGCGAAAAAGCCTCGATACCATCGGAGCAGCTCGTTTGCAGTAACTATCAACTTAGTTGGCTTGATGGGGCGCTGTCCGAGAATTACAGAGGGATACTTGCCTCGCATATCGAAGAAGGTGTGAAGCGCGATCTCATCAGTAGCCAAAACCGATGGCTCACTGATAGGAACAAGTGTGCAACGACAGAGTGTTTGAGTGCGAAGTATCGTGAGCGTATTGATGAAGTTTGCATGTATGCGATGCAGGCAGGCGAACGACTAAATTGTAAAAGCTCAGAGGATGTACTTGTCGAAATGCAGTATGGCACACGTCCAGTCCATTAAAGAATCGTTCACAACTACCCAACGAGAGCGGCGCTTAGTAGCGGGGAATACAATACGCTCACTTATAGGTTAGCTTTGCCACTTTTAATTCTACAAGCGCTCGTTCAAAGTCTGACATGATGTCTGAGAAATCAGCATCAGAGATCCCTAGGTAGTCGTGCACCGAAAGATTTCGCGCGTGGAGGAAACGTTCCCATGTTTTGCCTCTGATGAAAATGGAACTTAGATAGTGATAGCTAACTTGGTACCGGAGCCTATTAGGAGGAAGGTGCCATGGCCAAGAGAGGACGACGACGTGAGAATAAGTGCGGTTCGGAAGAGGTTGAAGTAGGAGCTCCAAATCCCACCATGTTATTTCCGCATCGGTGTAATCACACCGTGAACTTTTGTATGCGATACACAAGGCCCGGTGATATATCTGAAGATCTCTTCGAAGGCCGCGGTAGGCTCTTTTCCTGCGATTGATTGAAGTAATGAAATAAAGGGTTCGCGCCGCCAGACGCATAGAGCAAGCAACGAGAGTAAGTCCCGGTCGAAAGGATACAATGCAAGTGCTTCTGCTGGCGTCTCAGCGGGGTTTCTTCTCGAAAAAGCCTGACCAACGATCTGGCCCTGCATGGGGGTCACAAACCATACGCCAAATAGAACAGCGGCCAGCGGCGAAGCCGCAGTTTCGAGAGCATCAATCCCTCCTGAGACGAAGGCTTCATCGTAATGATGAAAATCGCCACAAAGTACTACATAGTCCTCTGCGCTGTCTTTGAGGCGTTTAATGACCAGATCGAGATCAATACCGCCAGCCGTGCACTGTAAAAAATCCCAGGAGATATTTTGATAACGCTGCCGGGGCATGTTGAGCGGCACACTTGTGTTGTTATCACCGGCAAGCACAAGCATTTTTACCCTGGGCTCCTCAAGCTTCTGGACGCTGGAACGGCTTTCAGCCAATACGGTGGCACGTAGGGCATTTAATTCTTTCAGCTTCTCCCCCAGGAAGAGCGCCTCCTCTTCGCCTGATATTTCAAGCCGCTCCCGTTTAGGCAATTCAATAATCGGAGTCCCTAGCAGCACATGATTGCACAATCTATCAAGAGCGGCGTCCCGTCCCTCTGCAAGGTCTTCAATGCTCTTTATACGCACATCCGGCTGGAAATAATTATGCATCCCAAAGCTGTTAAACTTAGAGGAAATCCTCATGATGTACGTGCACATAAAACGATAGGCAGACCGCAGGTCCTCTATCCCAAAATTCTTAGTGCGAGCAAGAAGATCGTCTATGAGGCCGTTGCTACCCCGCGCACAGTAGCCTCTATAGCAGTCGTACTAAGCAGGCCCAGCGCGGCGTCAATACTCCAGAAAAGGGCGTAGGAACTAAGTCGCTCTGATGGCATGACAAAGCGCACGTTGGGAGGCGCGTTCTCCATGAGCGCATACGCTTTGGAGATAAAGTCGTAGTCAGCAGGCGAGCCCGAATCGCCCGCTAAATAAGGGTGGTGCCGAATTATCAGATACTCTTTACGATGGCGAAACACCTCTATCAGCTCTTTGATTAAATCAAGCTGCGAGATAAAAACGCGGAAATCTTCACACCAATCCAATTCAAATTCGCTTGAAGTAAACACCGCTATAAGTTTCGCATCATGCGGAACTCTCAGGAGTCGGCGCACGCGATGATACTCCGTCTGATACGTGACAAAGGCATTGAAGTTTATATCCTTGCCGACTTCTCGGTTCCAGAAATACTCATGGGTTCGCTCCAGCTCCCCTAACAAGAGAGGCGTTCGTTCCCAGGCCCGCGCAGCTTCAAAAACGGGTTTTGTGCGAATTGAACCGTAATTTTCGTACATGATGAAAGTGTCATCCGCGGCCCCACGTTCATGGGTCACAACTGGCAGTCCGCGCCGGCGCGCCAGTTCCAGGCAGGTGCGGTAGAACGCCGTCCGGCCGTTGAACACAAAAACGACGTCGGGATTGAAGGTGTCAAAAAGCCGCTCACAGGCACGATAGGTCAGAAAAGTGCCGATGAGCAGGCCGCGATGAACGGCTTGCACTTTCTCGCGCATTATTGAAAAGTCAGATATCAACCAACCTCTGCTTTCTCGCGACGGAAGTGAATTCGACTCGCTTCCCCGAAATGCGACATTAAGCGCTTCTATGATTCAGTTGATCACGAGATCCTCAAAGAGACCTTGGCGAGAGTAGTTCACGACGACCGAGCGCTTCATCTCTTAGGACACGTTATCGACAGCTTCCACGTAGAGGGTTCTGTCGGAAAAGGCGCTCCAATCGGGAACCTCACGTCGCAGATATTCACTAACATCTATCTAAATGACTTTGACCAGTACGTTAAACACGCGCTTCGAGTAAAGTACTATCTCCGATTTGCTGATGATTGCCTCTTCATTGCCCCTCATCGACAGGAGTTAGAGGAGCTGCTACCGAAGATTGAAGAGTTTTTAGCCCTACGGCTGAAGCTTGCGCTTCACCCTGACAAGGTAAGCATGCGACCACTTAATCACGGCATCGACTTCTTGGGTATCGTAGTGCATCCATTCCACCGCAGTCTCAGAACAACAACGAAGCGCAGGATGCTTCGAAAGTTGACCGAAAGGCACGGGGAGGCGTTTAGAGGAGAGATTGATTCAGACTCACTTCATCAGTCGCTTCAGTCGTATATTGGGATTTTGTCACATGTTGATGGGTATGGGCTTTCGACCCTTTTAATGAACCGCTTCTGCTTTCTCCTCTGTGAGTTAGGCTGATGGAGCATCGAAGATACGCCCGTAACTGTCCCTGATAATCGGATACTAGAGCGAATAGTTTCGTGGTGACGGCCAGCTGTTTAGTAGGTAGCAAAAAAGCTCGCGGATTTTTCCGGGTTGTATCCGCGTCGGTCATAGAGCTTTGTCGTCGAGGGGTCTCTGTGCCCGGCTGCTTTCTGCACATCTTCCAGACTTGCGCCGTTTTCTAGCGCGGTGGTGATAAAGGTCGCGCGCATAGAGTGGGCTGAATGGCCGCGCTCTATACCAATGCGGGCAGCGTAGCGCCTAACGATGCGGTCTATATTGTCGGGACTCATCGGTCGGCGCGTCTCCTGCCGCTTGCCATTATACTTCAAGGGCCGGAAGAGCGGGCCGTCTTGGTCCGCAGCGTGACCCGCCAGGTCAAGATAGGCGCGGATGCGCTGCGCTGTCTGCGGATTGATCGCGAGGGCCTCCTTGCGCCCACCCTTGCGGATGACCCGCAAGGAATCGAAACCCCTGTTTTGGTGCAAGTCGCTGACTTTCAGCGCCGCGATTTCGGCGCGGCGCAAGCCGACTTGCAAGCCGACGGAGAGAAGGGCGCGATCGCACAGGCCTTCGATGGTGACGGCGGCAGGAGAGTCGAGCATCTTGCGGGCCTGGCTCTTGGAAAAGGCCAGGGCGAACCTTCCTCCCGGTTGATGGTCGGCCGCCCCACATCGGCGACCGGATTGCGGGCGGCGTGGTTGTGGGCGACTAGGTGCTTGAAGAGTGACGATAGCGCCGCCAGGCGGCGGCGGATGGTAGAGGCTTGCGCGCCTTCTGTTTCGCGCATGAACCTTTCCCACGCGATGACGGCGCGATGGTCCACCTGGCGCAGCTCGCTGGACGAGCTGACGCGAAGGGTCCTTATGAAGTGCGTCACATCGAGCCGGTAGGCGCGACGGGTGCGTGCGCTCTTCTGCTTGGCAAGCCAAACCTCTTCTTCGGGAACCGCCGCGAGTGCGGCGATGGTCGAAAGGCTCGGCACGTTCGTCTCGATGATGGCAATTTCGGCTTTGGTCATGCGGTCCCCTGTCCGGCCTATATCTTCGTGATAAACTGGATTATCACGAAGATACAAGGGCTTAGATAGGGGGTATTTTCAAAGTATAAAGAACCTTGCAACTGTACCGATATATCAGTACACTAAGGGTATGAAGTCTTCTGACGTCCTGGTCTATAAGGGGCAAGGTTTTTTGATCGAGTGGTATTTTGATGAGCGGGGTCACTGTCCCGCTCGTGAGTATTACGAGGGCCTATCAGACGAGCGTCGAATTAAGTTCCTTAAGTTGGTTCGGATAATGGGAGATATCGGGAAGATTTTCGATATAACGAAGTTTAGGAACGAAGGAGATCAGATTTTTGCCTTCAAGCCGCAACCTGATCGTTACCTGTGCTTCTTCGTGACAGGTAAAAAGATCCTCATCACAAACGGCTTCGAGAAGAAGGGCCAAAAACTTCCTTCTGGAGAGAAATCGAGAGCGTTGAAGGCAAAAGCAGACTTTGAGTTACGGATTAAGAGAGGCACCTATTATGAAAAAGCGCGCTAATACTAAATCCACCTACGAAAAAGAGATGGAGAATCCAAAGTTTCGAAAGCTCTTTGAGAAAGAGTATGGCGAACTTGTACTTTCTGAACTCATTCTCGCAATGATGGCAGAAGATAACGTTTCTGTGAGGAAACTGGCGAAGCAAATAGGGGTAGCGCCTTCTGTCGTTCAAAGTGTTCGTTCTGGCAAACACAAGAACATGACTCTTAAGACCTTTATAAAGATGATTGCAGCCCTTGGGGGAGAGATCGCAGTAAAAAGGGGCGGGGCTTATGTGTCGCTGAAGTTAGCTGCTTGACGAACAAAATTTTTCGATCAAAGTACCAATGATCAATGGGCCCAACCCCTCCTAGCGGAGGGGACCAAGCCTGTCCGCCGGAGCTTTAGCGAAGGTGGGAAACCAATGATCGAGGATCAAATTATTTTTGGGTCTTCGACGGAATCAGTGGGTGATTTCTCCTAGATTTCGAGTTCCGGCAGGAGCGCAGTGAGGATTTTAAGTCGTAAGTATTCCTCATCTCGTAGCCCGTAAGCTCTTCGTTGAATGACTCTAATTTTGTTGTTGAGCCCCTTAACAAAGCCGAGGGATACTTTGTTCTCCGGTTTGCAGTACTGAGCTATCCCGTCCCAGTGACGGTCGATCATGTCGGCGAACTTTTCGAACGGTTCGAGGCGCTGCCACTTGAGAGCGGCTCGCCAGTTGTCAAAGAACCTCCGAGCCCATCCTTCCCGGTGGTAGCCCCACAGTTGTCCGAATGACTCCTTGAGTAGGTATGCTTTGTTGAGGCGCTTGTTCGCCGCGAACAACACCTCAAGGTTCCTCCTTCCGTCTTGTGATAGGTTATCCCAGTTCGAGAGCAACGCGTACTTTTGCCCCTTGATAAACGTGCGATCCTTTCCGGAGAGCCGGGCATACTCACACCTTCGCACCCTGTCGAGTGCTTCACTCAAGTGACGTAGCACGTGAAACTTGTCGAATAAGATTGCAGCCTGCGGTGCGTGTCGCTCCGTTGAGTTACGAAACGCCTTCCACATATCCATAACAGCAAGGGTTATGTTTTTGCTCGATTCTTCGCCTAAAAATGCGTAGAACTCGTCGAGACTCTTCTCCGAGCGATCGGTCCCGCCAAACCAAATGGGAACACGGCGTTCGAGATCACTCACTACGATCCGATACGAGTGCCCCTTACGAACTGAGATTTCGTCGATACCGATGACACGCGGGGTAGGTGTGCCAGCTACTTCGAGCTGCTTGTGCATATACTGCTATTGATAGGCAAATCGATTGCATTCTTGTAAGTAGCTGCACAGTGGTAGCGGGTCGATGATGGTCCTGCCGAGAGTGATCAGATTGGGGCCGAAATGCGAGGTGTGTAGCTCCCGGGGAGGGTTTTAAGGGTCCAAGGGGAGAGTGGACTGGGAAGCTAAGTTGTGAAAAGTAGCATTG
>JBIKKT010000051.1:0-20843 GCA_044360195.1 Bdellovibrionota bacterium
TTGGTGCTCAGCCCTGTGAAAATCTCACGGCTTATTAAATTGATGTCGCAGGATGGGCTCATTAAGCGTGAGCTGCGAGGAACGCGGCTTACTATCGTGGCGACTGAGCGTGGCTCCACTGTTTTTTTTGGTGCCCACAAGAACACCCAGGAGATATTTTCAGCGGCATATGATCGTATCCCCGCTGCCGGGCGTGAGGTGTTCATTGAATCGCTCAGGAGTTTCTGCGATGACATGGGAGCTGTTCAAGCCACCATACTTCCTTCAGACCCGCCATTAATGAATGAGGTGCGTAGGATAACGCGGGTGTGTGGGTTTTTGTCGCGCGATGCTTTTGGTTCTGGGCGCTCTCCTCTCGAATGGCACGTGTTGAACCTTATTCACACTCAACCAGAGCGGACTTCAGCAGCAACACTCGCCTCGACGCTTGGAACATCACACACAACCATGACCACAGTGCTTAATCGTCTTGAAAAATGGGGCTGGATTAAGCGATATCTTAGTGAAGCAGATGCCCGAGCCCGACGGCTATCACTCACTGATGAGGGTAGATCCGAGCTGTTACGTGTTGAGCATTTTGGTGTGGAGCTTATTGAGCGAGGGTTAAAACGAATCAAGGCGTCTCAACTTGAGCAGTTCGTGGACTGTTTCCGGGCCTATGCGGGTATGACAGAGAATGATGGGCAGATTGCAATCGGCGGCACATTCTCTATCGGTAGACTCCAACCGGCGGAGTTTACTGAGGCGCGAGGCTTTGTGCTCGAGCAACGCTTGAAGCAACGTATGCTTCAAGAGATCCCGGGATATCTCCTCAACGACGAGCATCTCAATTTTGCAATGCGTAAGGGAACAGAGCTTGTCGCTGTCTTTGAGTTTCGTGCCCCCACGCGCTCAGCAGATATAGAGTTGGTTCAAGGTGTGGCGATTGCTGATGGGCGAATCTTAAAGCCAGCTGTCATTGAAGCAGCCTACGAGAGGATCTGCGAGCTCCTCAAGCAAGACACCTCTCTCTCGGCACTCCCGGATCTCACACAGAATTCGCAACGTCTTAGTCGTTCCTTGCAAAAAGCCGGACCGCGGACCTTCTAGGTCCGCGAAACACCAGCGTTTCGCACCGTATCTTGATCTTTTCACAGATCTGCCGATGACTGCTTTCAGGTGCAGCTCTTGTAACACCCTAATATCATTGCCGTTATAGTTACTAGAGCCATTTCCGAAAGTTCTTCGTTAGCATGATAACAATGTTATTATCATGTATATGAAATACACAAATGTTGCCCTTAAAGAAGCTGACCTCCCATCACTATCAACTGCTTCATCAGCAGTGGGTATCCCCCAAAGTGCTCAGATCCCGCTAGAATCTCGCAAGAGGCTCGTTTTAGAAAGCAGGGACCGAGCCTTTAAAGTTGCGCGCCGGATGCTGTTATCGATGGGAGTAGTTCTATCTCCAACTGAAGCTCAGAGTGTTGCTGACACAGCGCTCTTAGAGGCCGCTTCGCGATATCGCGAGGTTGAAGGCGCACAGTTTTTCACCTACAGCTTTTACTTCATAAAAGCCGAGGTGCGAAAGGTGGTGAAACTTGAGCGCCAATCGCGAAGGGAGCTTGAGGGGAACGACAATCGTAATGGTGCAAGTGACGGTGAGGAAGCTGAGTCGCCGCTCAATCGGATTGCGTCTGAGGAGCCCCTTCCCGATAAGGTTATCGAGCTAAACAATGTACGTTTGCTTGGCTTCCATGCGCCGGGTCTTCTTTCTGACCTTGAGCGGTCCCTGATGCGCGGGGTGTATGTAATGGATAAATCAACCGAAGATATCGGTGCAGAGCTGGGATATAGCCGAGGCCATGCGTATGCTTTGCGTAAGTCGGCTGAGAAGAAGCTGCGCGACTATTTAAAGGAGAATTAGAAGGATGAGTTAACAGGTGGGCTCATCCTGGGTGCCAGAACTATTAATCGTATGTGACTCCACTGAGGTCTAGCAGCGCGGTGAAAAAGGTTCCGCAGAGAGCATTTTGAGAGCCTCGGCGAATGGGCAAGCGAAGCTGTCAGAACGCGCAGCGGGAGAATTTTTTCACAGCTCTGCTAGGTCGCGTCGATAGAGGCGTCCCTGTGAAGCATAGGATTGTTTTTGGGAGAATAACAACCGCGAACCTGTCGTGAGCTACTGCTTCGCCGAGCCCGCCCAGTGATAAAGTTCGCGGGCATGCTGGAAGCTACTCCCCGCTCCTGAACGCTCGATAGGCATTGCTCGCGCGAACCTCACCAAGAGCTCCCTCAAGTTGGTCAGGAGTTATCCTAAGTTGAAACAGATCATCAGCATTCGCTTTTCTCTCGCCCACAAAGGTGTATTGCGGCTTCCCTTCGCACACGTCTTCTGGGGATGCCTGCTGATAGGTGCGCGCGACAAGGCCGCCCGCAGTGATATAAATGCGCACTGGTACAAACTCATCCTTAAGGTGCGGAAGAGCTTTTTGCTGCGGGTACAACGGAACGCCGCGCAAACTCGCACCTGAGTTATCGAACCCGTCGAGCTTGGCATCTGCAGACTGCAAAAATGTGCGAATAGGGGCGACTAAGCTCACTTTGCGATTAAAGACTAGGTTAACGAGCTCAAAACTGTGAGCTTTGTCCTTCTCTAAAATCTCAGGCTGTTTTGCAAGCTCCAGCGCTTCAGCAGCGATACGCCTTCCGGTGAGATCGGCGTGAGTAGCAACAACCTGCGCGGTATGACCAAGCTTCTCTTTAGCTGCAGGAACACCGGTCTCCTTAAGCCACTTCAATCCGCGCCTACCTTCATTCTTTAGGGCGTCTGCTGTATGCGCAAATTCCTTCTTGAGCTCAGCCGCTTCAATCCCCACCTCCGCGCCAAGCTGTTTGGAGCCGCTTTCAACGGTCTCTTTGAGTGTTTTTAAACCCTTAGCGACCTTGCCACCATAGCGGGCAAGTTCATCTCCAAATTGACCAGGCATATGTTCCTCTCCGTTGTGTAGGTGTTCCCGTTGAATAATAGGCTTTAAGCAGATGGTGAAGCCTTTTGTCTGAAAAAAGGTTTTGCGGACAGGTGGCCCTCATAAGCGCTTAATAGATGGAGTGAGGCTGTTATGAAGCAAGGGGTTAACTCGAGTTCCAGTGAGCGGTTTTCTGGCGCTGCATCTTTACGTAATCATCCATCATCGGTTGTGGCAGCGCTTGGACTTGCTCTATCGCTTAACTCGTTTTCACCTGCCCTTCGGGCGCAGGCGCTTGATTCATTGAACGACCGCTCGGGAGACTCAGCGAATACGCTGGAACCGATCATCAAGGCTAGAGCGTCTGAGGGGGCGCCACGAGTGCTCACTCAAGCTGAGCTCGAAGATGTTATCTCGCGCGTGGTAGCACGAGAGGTTGCGCGAGCCCAAACCAATGGTGTCGCACAGGCGCGCGATGAGCAGATGTTGCGCACGGTGCTTGAAAAATTTGCCAAGGAAGGTGGACAAAGAGCGGGGGCAAAAGAGACTGCAAGCTCCACCAATCCAGCCAGTTCACCCCTTACGCAGGGGTATCAGGAGGTTGAAGCCAAGATCCAGAGTAGGATTGGCTGGGCCCCAAGCTCCATCGTTTCCACCTTATCATCAACGATAGTAGTCGGAACAGCCGCTTGGCTTATCTCGATGCCGCTCTTTCGCAGATATCCGAATGAGTTCGATATTAAGCTTGCTGATCTGCGTTCGCATCGCGACCCAAGTGAGGAGTTTGGTGTTGAGCCGCTTTTTGGACGGACAGAAGTTGATGTACTGGTGGGAAAACCGAAAGCGATGGGAAACACCCTCTTACACCTTTTTATTCCCGAGAAGTGGGCGCTCATGCGTGCGCAGATCCTTTCCAAGATTTTTCCTGGATTCTCGTTTCTCCGGTTTTCGGATAACTCAGTCTTTCGAGCGCTTGGCACATTTCTCAAAGTACACGAGAAGCCAGCGCTTAAAACCGCGCTGAAGCAGGCGCACTACAGGTTGATGAGAGAGGTGCAGGAGATTGAGGGGGAGGGGAGCGAGAAGGCACTGAATCCCTTAGAAGATGGCGAAGAGGTTGTCTCAGTTCTGACTTATGAACGGTGGCGCACCAAGATTAATCGCGTCCTGACGATGCCGAACAAAGATGTAAGTGTATTGTTGTTGAATCCAACCCGCTATTTTGATCAGATCCTAAGTCATTACAAAGAGATCTCTTCGCCCGAGTCTGCACAGAGATTTCATCGTGAGATGACAGGATTCATGCGCCGGCTTGAGATAGCGTTGGGCTTAATGGAGCAGCGACCAGAACTAATCCAGCGCTACATTGGTTCTTTTCCAAAGGCGTGGGAAGTCGCGAAAAAGAATGCGACAGCTTTAAGACCGATCTTGGTGCTGAATGAAACGCAAGGGATTTGTTACCTCACAAAATACATCCACCAGCGTTGTTTGGAGAAAGGCGAGCTCTCCCAGCAGGCGCCGCGCAGAGAGGAGATAATAAATCATTATGCGTGCAAGGCTCCGGGTATCGCGCAAAGGGAGTTGGGGGTCCTCTCTCTCTCAGAGGAGCGCGTGCTTCACAACTCATTCCATCCGCGCGTACGGCTCTTTGACCGCATCGGACAGGGTGTTGACTACGTGGCGGCGGCAGCCAAGTGGGTTGGTCGGCGTGGTAGTTGGAGTGAGGTGAGCCCAAAACCGATGCCACATAATCCCTACCACTGGTTTGGTGAAGTCAAGCTGCCTGATCCGGGGTAGGTAACGCCGTGCTTTAGAGCAAGCGGCGAAAAAGTTCAGAGACAGATTAATAGGCTCCTGAATAGTTATTGCTACTCGCATACGAGGGTATAGAATCCGCACGCATGTATTCATCCACCCGCAAGAGGACTCAGTTCGGAGCGTCTATGACCACATCAGCGGCAGTACCATTTGAAAAGTGGTTTCCCCTGTAAGGAGGCTGGTCAAGCTTAGCCCGCTAGTAAGCAACGGAGTTCTTCCGTCGCGCCGAGTGCTAGAGTCGCTCAAGCTGGCAGAGCTTACCCTCACAGTAAATGCGTCAAGCCCGTCCGAGTATGAGAATAATCTTCTGTTCGGCACGGGAATAGTCGCTCTCTATTACCTTGCGCCGATTGAGATGACCGCGACCTTGGTGGCGATCTATGGATTCTGTTCGGTAGCAAATTATCGAGATGCGCGACTCGCTCGCGAGGCTATTCGGAGGTACATCCTTGAGTCTCTTGACGCCTACGAAACGATTCGAACCGGACAGGTTCGCGACCTTGGTCAGACCCTCGACGAGCACTTTGGCGATTCACAGCAGCCGGAACACTATCAGAAACTCTAGAAGGCAAGCGGGTTCGCTCTCGCTCGGATGCTACGGGTGTTCGGTCGTTCGCCTGACGAGATATTCTCGTGCTTTCTCAAGACTCCATGCATCAGCCTTCAGTACAAACCCGCCGTGATGACTACGAGGGAACACCTTGAGGAGCACAACACCCCCTGTCCAGAGAACATTCTTGCTCCGTTTGTGGAAGAGATAGAAGGTGGGGCGCTTCTCGCCCAAACCGAGGAGCTGATTAACGAACTTAACGAAGTGTACTTTAACCGGGCTATCTGCGAGTGCAAGAGCGTCCGATGCGACCTGGCTAAAAAGATTTTCGAATCAGAGGCGGCATAGGTAGGACGTGCCTTAGAAGCTATTGGCGCCGACCGGAGCGCCTAATCGATAAGCGAACTGAGGGAAAAAACGATAGGAAAACCAACTGCATTTTTGTAAGTAGCTGATCAACGGTAGGCGGCTAAATGAGCAGTTCCCGAGATACTGATTTGTGCCGACACTATTTAAGCTAGTAGGTTGAGTTTATGACATTTTTTGCTCAAGGCACTTTTCTGGTGCACCGATATCCGCTGCATGGGGATCGGGCCGAAGGGGACAAATTCTAAGACATGCCCTGCTCAGGCAGAGGGGTCTACACCGTCAGGGCAAACTGCGCCCGAAGGCAGGCATGATGCGGCTACGCTCGATCAGTGTACGCTTGCGATACCTATCAATCCAACGTGTGAGAACGTGCCCGTGGCGTACCTCATTCAGGACGCTCTGGGCTGCTCCCTTAGAGCGCGAGGCCTTGATACAACCATACCGTTTGATATTCGAGACGTTGTCGCAGACGCGGTGGTCATAAATGGAGTGCGCGATCTTGGTCTCACATCGGTCGCTAATCCGGCGGTTAATGGCACCCTCTTTGCCCTCGCGCTGGCTTACCGTGACAGCGCAGAATCTGAATTTAAACGCATAGTTTCAGAGTCTCTCGGAGCGCGGTCAAGGGAGCTTCTTACTGTAGTTACTTCTCTGGCGTCACCTTTTCTTTCCAGCACAGAATTGAGTTCGCTGACGTATCCCGAGAGGATTACCTCAGATGATGCAACAGCAATGATAACGAAAATCGAGCAGATCGAGGCTTCCGATGACATGAAGGCCGTGCTGCTCGCTCCCTTGGTCATTTGGGGAGATATCGATTCCGGAGTGAAGAGCAAGGCAGCAGAGTCGTTAGAAAAAATAAATCGCGACGCTTACAAAGCGCTCGTGCGGGATTATATAACACCACCGTTTTGATGAACCAGCACACTTTTCCATATCTGGTTCGAGTGGCGTACGGGATAATTCTCTCGTTGGTGTTGTGCTGCCTCCCTTCCGTTCAGGCTCAGCAATCGTCTCGTACCTCGCAGATTTCAGATGTCTTGGCTCAAGCTGTGACAGAGAGGCTTTCAAGTGCCGATTGGCAGTCTTTCGACGAGCAATTTCTAGCGCTACTCTCAGGGCAAAAAGCGGCTTTGCTCACCCAAGAGATAACCGTCAGGGGGCGTCCGTTTTTTAATTCCCCACTTCTTACATCAGATATCGAAAAAGACGCGATATACTCTGCGATCTGGCTCGAGGCTCTTCTTGCTACCGTTTCTCGGCCCTTGGATATTCAGCTGCGGGCTTCCCTCGGCAAACTACTTCTCTTACAGCCGGGTCAGAGAGCACAGGCTCTGCGTTCGCTTCCGGGCAACGAACTCACTCTGGTCCTGAAGCACCTTGAAGCTGCGTCAAATCAGATAAAAAATGGTCTCTTTACCGGCGACCCGGCGCTCTTTACGTCAAAATATCCGGGGCTGACGGTGTACCTCCTTTCAAATGACGGGCGCTCTATCGAGCGTGAGTTTGTGGAGAGTCAGACGCTGCTTCCCCAGATTAAAGCCACAGCATCACTCAAAGATATACTCGCAACAGTCTTCCTCGCTGATGCGGCGTTGCCAAACGTGAATGACCTAGCGAGCACAGAGCAGACGGGTGTGCATCTGAATCGCGCGGCGATCCTTCGAGCGATTCAACTCTTGTATGCCGCATCCCTACAGTATCAACCCGAGGTGGGCCTGGTTGGCGGCCCAGTTCAGAAAGCCCTTGAGCTTACGTCGCTTGGGGTATCAGACCGGTTAGCTATCAATGAGGCATTTATTCGAGCGCCGGCACGGATCGCTAGTGACCTACAACGGGCACAGCAGCAGCTATTCTCTCGAGCAGGGATATCTTTGGCTCGCCATATAAGAGAGATACAGATCAGACGAGAGGGTCTTACTGGGCTTAGCTCCTTCATTAACCTCTATCCGCGAACCGATCCTCAAGGGTTTATCGGCGATGTACTTCTCCCTGCAGGGCGAAAGAAGTTCAAAAATATGTATGATCTGTGCGGACCCAACGGAGCACTAACTCAGCTTCTTGCAGAGGTGCTAAGGACCATCGCGGCGCCTTCTCGTACTCCAACTCCTACTTCTTCTCCTGTTCCGCAATTGCAGCAAGGTGCGTTTATCGTTGGGGCCTCGCTTAGGGCAGAGAGTTCGCTACTAACTCGGAAGACATCGGCCACGACGTATGAGTTTAGGCGTCCCGGCGCACCGGCCGGGGAGGGAATTGTCAATGCTACCGTTCTGCCTGAAGGGCCGATTGAGATTCTCTCGGTTGTTGGTATATCGGGTATCCCGGAATCCGAGACGGCGCTCCTGCGCGCAGTCATGCAGCGCTATCCAGGACGGCAGTTCCGCATTCGCATTCAATCAAACTCGCCCGAGATGAAAAAGGTGATCAGTGCTTTGTGGGACAACCCCTTAAACCCTGAGCTGCAGGGTGTTTCATTCGCCGCTGCACGCGAGGGGAAGATCTCGATTGAGGTCGACGGTTCTACTTTGATGCTCTTGTCGACACAAGAGCAAGCAACGTATTGGGGGGACAGGCAGCTGCTTACGCGTTCCGCCAGCGGGATGCGGTGGCTGATTGAGCAGGGAATACTTCCGACCTCCTCGGCAACAACTGAAATCGTATCGTCGAGCTCGGGCGGCGCGAAGCGGCTCGTAAGTCAAACGACAGCAATAAGGGCCAAGAGTATCACTGAGCGCCCACCAAGCGCTGAGGCGGTTGAACTAGCAACCCGACAGATGACAGCGCTTATCAACAACACACCTCTTCCAATCTCGTATCTTGAGTTTGTCTCTACCCTCACAGCTAACGAGTTGGCTTTTTATAACGCGCTCACAAAGAAGGCTCCGGCTCCACCCGAATTGAGCTCGCTTCAGCGCGCGCAACTGAATCACTCAGTCAGTCTGAAAATAGCGCAGGCTATCGATACACAGTTTATCAAGCCGCTCGATCTCTATATCAACGACCTCAGAGCTGGGGCGGTTCGCGAGCTGCCCGAACTGACAGGAGGTGCTCTTGAGAAAGAGCTGAGTGCCAGACGAGCACAGTTTCTCAAAGATCGAGATATTCAGAGGCTCTTCTTAGAATCAATAAATCTCACGTATCGAAACATGCGCTTACCCGCTACCCCGTATAACTATGACGAAGACAAGTATATTAGGGCTGAGTCGTATGTGACCCTTAACAAGGATTTGGCTACCAATACTCAAGGAGCATGGTGGTACAGAGGGCAAAACATCGGAACAAAACCGGTGGTCCAAAGAGGAGCACTGAATGTATCTATCTCCCGTGAGCTGATCAAAGAGCTTGATCAACTGATTCTCACTGGGAAGATTCAGGGATACTACAAGTTTGGTAGCCTGATGTTTGAAGATTCCACTGCCTTAGGATGGCTGCGGCACGATTCAATAACCCTTTATTTTAATCAGGAGCTCTCTGCTGACGGAAGAAACGCCTTAGCTAATATCGCGACTCGTTACGGGCGAGGGGCTCACGAACTGCTCGGCGAAAAAGTCGTGGAGGGCTTCTCTCTCGCGGTAAACGTTCCTGATCATGTCCTTCCGAAAGCTGTAGCTGATGTTGCCCAGATAAATCCGGCTATCGCCTCGGCGCTAAAGGAGCGGCTCACGCGACCAGACATAGGTGAGCTTGCAATCTCGGAGGGATTATACGAGGCGGCTCGAACGACTCTCCGCCGATTCCAGATCGCTTTTGATTACGGGGGAGGCTCTGGAATTGTTGTGGATCGAACAAGCGGCATTGCCTCTGGCGATGTCTTGGCACTTGCTTCTAATAAGGCGACTCGAATGGTTGATGGGCGTGCAATTGAGGCGTTCGAGGATATTAGTCGGCAAATACGCGTGAGCGACAACGAGACTATACCGAGCAAGGAATCGTCTGAGTTAAATAAAGTGTGGAAAGAGATGCTCCGCAGAGTGGTGCTCCCGGACGTCTATATCGTTTCTCCCCTTGAGGTTATCGAGCCCTCAAAAATTCCAAGAGGGTCGCAAAAATTAGCGGAGTTTGAGGCTTTCAGGCAAGAGTATGACGTAATTCAACGCCGGCTTATGGGCCTAAAGGGAGCGATTTATAAAGCAGATCTAACCCGTTTAAACCTGATAAAAGGATTTCTTGCCGATAGCGAGAATAAAATTCTAGTAACTACGGAGTTTGAGGCAAGCGCTAACCCTTTGCGAAAAGAAATCCGCATCGGAGAGAGATTCTTTCAGCTGGATTTCCTGGTCCATGAGATGGCGGCGATGAATCTGCCCAGGCAGCTTCACCTCTTTAATCTCGTAAAAGGGAGTATGGTCGATGGAAAATTACCAGCGCATATAGACCCCTTCTATACGATTCTTGATGAGCTTATCAGTGTGACCGCTGAGGTATCGGGACGTTCGTCGCCCACCGCCGTGACCCGGGTCGTGTCACAGCGCTACGCAACAAACATGGACACCCTGGTCGCGCTTCATAAGGCTACACCGCGGCTATTCTCAGGGCCGCCTGATACCCTTCCTGCTGACAGGCTGATGGCGGAGCTGCAGCGTATCCTTCTTGAACAAACGACGCGTCCGTTGACGAATCTTATAGAGTCGACTGACAAGGGCACAATCACCCCAAGGCAATTCCAAGATGGGGTGCGGGATTTTGGAGCTAAGGTTGGATGGCGTCCCGAGGTGCTTGATGCGCTTCGCCTCATGGCGCCGGATACGTTGCGACTTGTGCTCAATAATACACCCATCGCTGGATTTAATGCCCTAGCACAAACAGGCAACCTCGACTTTAGATCTCCCGAAGTTGCACGACGATTTACTCAAATCCTTTCGCAGGGAGGCGATAAGTACGCTCTCTGTCAGGCGCTGAATGGAGTAATCGCTAGTGGATTCATTAAAACGCTTAACGCTAACGATGTAGTGGGGATTCCAATAGATCCAAGAGATTCCTTCTGGCGAGATTGGGAGAATGGAAAAATTCGACCAGGATACGAGTTTCCGATAATCGGCCCGACGGACCGCACCAAAGCCTATTCACTCACTTCGAGCGTGTATATAACAAAAGGAGACCCTCAAAGAACAGGCGCTCGCGACTACCTTATCGGAGAACGGAATTGGCTCGATTCGCTAGTCGTTGAGGGAGTTCGGTATGAGGGTAGGTTTATGCTCCTGCTCAAGGTAGATTTGGGTGGTAATTTACCGCCGCAATACAAGCTCTCGTTCATAGCTAAAGAGAGAAACATTACTTTGAGTGGCGAGGGGATTGTTCCGCAGGTGGTTCTTGCTCGGCCGCCAGCACTCGCCAACAAATACCAGTTTGGCATTCAACAGCTTGTGCCATATTCAGATATTGTGGGTGGACAACTAAATAGAGCTGCCCGCGCAATCAATTCAGGAGTATTTACCGCGCAGGATTTGCAGATACTCGAGGGTAGTCACGTAAAGCCCCGCATAGTATCTGAGGCTCTAGCCAAGCAGAATCCTATCTCCTACTACTCTGGAGAGGATCACAAAAACCCCGCAACATTGGCGGATGTAAACAATACTCGCACTGGGGTACCGCACGTAACTGATCAAATGGTAGCAGCTGTTCAACCTGAGGTGGCCGCTATGCAAGCAGCCCGCGGAGTGCAGATTGATGGCGCACTACCCTCCTCCCGAGAGGGGCTGACCTCCGGATTGATGGAGCAGCTTAAATGGTCAAAGTCAGCAAATGCACTTATTGATTCCCTCTCTCCTGAGCAGATTCGCGGGGTGTTAACCGAAAACTTCGCCGCCTTCAACGCAGCCGCTCTGCGAGGAGATACTGAGGCTATGCGTATGATAGCTCAGCTCTCGTTCGACCCAAGCTCTCAATCTTCACTACTGAAGCAGCTTGTTCGTGGGGCGGTCCTGACTCGGATTCCGAAGGGATTAGGCATGACCGGAGATCGTGACCTTGTGGTCAGAGTACGCGAGCGCTTTCTGAAGGCGCCTGAGCTCACCAAGACGCAGCGGTGGGCGCTTGAAGCAGGTTTCCGGCAACTGGGGCGCGAGCCCCTGACCGATGCCGAGCGCACTAACCTGGTAAGGCTCATGGAATTTTTAGAGAAAGGCGGAAAGCTCTCTTTACCCAGTCAGCTCTTCGGCGGGGACACAGCTTTCTCGCCACGGGAAGTTATTAGTCGCGCTGCATACATCAATTGGGCCGCGAAAGATCGCTCGTCGTGGAGAGACTCAGCGCAGCTCTACCAACTCCTGCTTGAAGCAAATGTTCTCGCCACTGAAGCGAGCCAGGGGCTGAAAAATGGTGCTTTGCAAAGAGCCCTTGACCTCACACGTGGCGAAATGGGGCTGCTAGGCGAGCGATTTAATCCGGCTGTCGGGGCAAAGGTTGATCGGCTCAGTGCAAGTGAGCTCTATAAATTTCTCTCCGTTTACAACCAGCAGCAAGCTCGTGGCAGCGAGGCAGCAGCTGCGCTTGTAGAGCGGTTGCGATTGGATGTGGCAGCGCCGCCTAAAGTTCCTCCATCTCGGTTGTGGGATCCAGTAATCGCTGCCGGCACTCGAACTTCAGATCCGTCAGCCACCGCCAAAGCCTATGTAGAGCTGCGAGATGCATCGAACAACCTGGTATGGAGAGGGGATGTTGGACGGGAGTATAACTTTAACAGCCTGGACGCCTTCCAAGTTAAGATAAGAAATTATCACAGTGATCCATTACTTCCTGATTTGCTTGCAGAGCAGGTAGCGGGCGCGGGGCTGCCGGCCAATGATTGGCTCGATCAGGCCGCACCTGGTGCCGTCTCGTCCACGCAGGCGAGGGTGGCGTACGTTGATGCCCGTACGGCGGATGCCATCACGGCGGCAACGAAGGATCTTTCTGTTGGGAAGCCCGGTTCACGACTTGTCCCTGAGGGGCTTGCCGCTCGGTATGGTGAAGTTGAAGTGCACTCAGGTGTAGAGCCGGGGCGGGGTAGGTTCACAGAAGTTGTGATGTATCGTGAGCCGCAGGGTGGGCAGTTCTTTAGGGAACGCTTTGATAGCCTTCATGCTATTGAGCTTGGATTTAATCCTCCGGCGACCCAGTTTGCAGAAGCTCGCTCCTTCGACCTTTCACATGCCCCTTCGCCAACATCGACGCTATTTTCGCGACGAGCCCTTCGGGGTGCAGCGTTTGGGGCAAACCTGGCGCTTGACTACGTTGCTCTCGATGCTGCGATGTTCAGCTACTTCCAGGGAGGGGATGCAGCCGATATGGCGAGAGCTACGGTTCAGGAAACGATTAGTCAGTTCCGGAGCCCCGAGTTTTACGCAATAACCGGTACTCAGTATTTCGCGAATGCGGCAGCAGCGTCCAGGATACCAGTTGTGGCAGCAGGTGGTGGATATCTGGCGCCCGTTGTAACGACAGCTATGATCTCATTCGGAGTTACTACCCTTGGTATGAATGCTGCGTGGGCTTATCAGAACGCTCCAGCAGACCGACACAATGGAGCTTGGGATGCTGTACTTGCTCCTTTTTGGGTAGCTAATGAGCTCTCAGATATTGCATCGGACAACGCACTTTTCCCCGCTATGTTCCATGGTAGTGGAGTCACGCGCGAACAGGTGCACAGTGACCCATACATGTACGAGTTCCTTCATGAAATCGACCAGCAGAGTCCCGGCGAAAATATGGCGGCTCTTTTTGGACTTCAGGCCGAGTATAACGGCCCCACCCTGGATGATGCGATTGGTCGTATCTTAGACGAGAACGAAGCTTCACCATTCCTCTTTGAGAGTCAGGGAGGTGAAGAGATCAAAGCGTTCGCCGAGATATTGCTCGCCACGCCTGAGTCTGAATGGAAGGATAGAATAAATTTCCGTCGTGATGTGAATGCTGTCGCGATGGGAGACACGAATCGTGATTTGGCGAGTTATCTGTCGTTTGATCAACGAATGGGCGCTGGTGGGGGAACTAACCTTCCTCAAGGGTCGTGGCTAAATACGAGTGACAGTGCTAAACCAATCAAAAGTGGGGAGCCTCTCTATATTAATCCGCCGGTTGAGACAATCGATATGTCAAACTGGAAAATGCTCAGCCTAGGGGAAGTTTACAAGCAGCCCGATGACCAAGCTGCGTCTACTTCAGATACATTAGGCACTGCTGTTGAAGCGCTTGCCGATCCGCAGCAGCTGGGAAGTGGCGTGACATTCCCGGTGACTGAGGGAGGATCAGTGCAGCAATACGCCGAACAATTTGAGCAGCAGTCTGAAGAGGGACAGGGTTCCCCTGAGTCGCCTGAGTGGTGGAGGGGAGGAAGTCTTCCGCCGCAGAGCCCGTATGGGCCTGAGGGATATAGCGCTGACATATTTGAGGACGCAGCAGCGGGCGATTATGACTCCTCGTCGGATGATCCTCCCTGGGAGAGTGGTCAGTATGGCGACGCGACGTATGAAAACGGAATTCAGCTGCACGGCTCGTGCATAGATCCGGCGACGGGGGCGCCTGTGCCATGCTAACAGCGAAATCGCTACGCGTTGGTTGTGCGGACCGCGTTCGCTCATTCTTAGCCTTATCTCTGGCTATGGTTGCTGTGTGCACATCGCAGCTTGCCAATGCGCAGGATTTTTCAGTGTTCTCCACCCCTTCAAAACACCTCGTTCTCGCTGATGAGAAGAAAGGAGAAGCGACGTTTATCGGAGGGCAGTACCTTGATGGACCTCTACTAGCGGTTCGAGACGGTACTCCGTACATCGTCGTCATCGGTCCAGACCTCGGAATCTGGATGCGGACACCGACAAAAGAGTGGAGTTCTTTGGGCGGTAGGTGTACTCGTCTTCTAGGGTTGGTGCACACTCCCACATCACTCGCGCTGGACGCGGTGTGTTCTTCCCCTTCCGAAGTGTGGAGCTTCCCGATTGCTCCACCAGGGCCTGCCAAAAAGACTAGCGCTTCCTCAACGACTTCTGCCTCAGTGCTGACACCGCAATTCCTTGATGATCGCTTCGCCGTGTACAAAAACCTAGCCAAGGAGGTCGTTATTGTCGATCTAGAGTCCTTAAAGGTGCACGCGCTCAAGGGGGGCTTGTTGGACGAACCGCACGTACTGATGATGGATGGTGAGCCGACGCTGTTTGCCGTTGGGCTTGATCATGCAATCTGGACAAGGAGCCTCTCGCAGCCGTGGCGTTCCTTGGGCGGAAAGAGTGATGTTATTACCTCGGTCACGCTCACTGCTTCAGGGTCGGACGCGACGATCGTCATACCGGGGAAGAGAGCTGACACTATCCTTTCTCGAACACTTAACTCTGAGTGGCGAGAAAAAACGCCCTTTGCTGATTATCCCATCGATATAGCTTCCGTCACGGGTAATCCTTCAGACACTCTTGGGCCAGTGACGCAAGTTGATAAATACATCGAGTCATTTATAGATGCGTGGGGCGACGATATCATCACTCTTCGTACTTTAAAAACGCAGGCAGAATTTGAGGGAGCGCTTCCGTCATTAAAGACAACAGTGCTTGAAACTAAGCTTATTCAAACGTTTTCGTCTACGTCTGTGAAAGAGATCCTGCCTAAGCTCCTAATGGCATTTCCACGATCTAAGTATAGCGATGGCGCTGCTGCGGGGATGAGATCCTACCTGCGTGCACTAGGGCAGAATACTGAAGGAGTTCGTACAGCGTTCTCCCTCGTGCTTAAAGAACTCGCCGATGATCCGATAGCTGACCAGCGTGGCGTGGTGCTGGATCTCTTCTCGCGCGTGCCGGGTATCACTCCTACGTACCGAGCGTATCTTCTCGCCACGCTTAGAGATAAAAACCTAGGGGTGACTCCAGGAGCGCTAACTCAGCTAGGACGAAAATACTTCGCTGTTATGCTTAGTCACGCTCTGCTTGCCACTGAGCCACGACCGACTGAAGCGAACGAGGCTGTTGCTAATGCGATTAAGACCCCACTTGATAATGATCAAGAAGAGGATCTGAAAGCAGCGCTTGAGCGTTATCTCGACTATGCGGATTCGTTTCTGGTATGCAGTACAGCCGGTTGTACGAAACGGCCTGAAAAAGGAGAGTCGTGTTCAGCAACCTCTCCGTGTGTCGTCGGACTGCAGTGCTTTAAGGGGGCGTGCTCTGAGTTTGGAGAGAAGGGTGATACGTGTGGGGTAAATCAGCCATTTTGTCATCCGCTCTTAACGTGTGGGAGCGACCCAGGATCTTCCCAGCAGCTTTGTGTTGAAAGAGCAAAGTTGAACGAGTCATGTAAAGAACGCTCGTGCCAATACGGGTTGTCGTGCCTCAAGCGACTTGGAATCTGTGTAGACACAGCAAAGGAGGGAGAGGCATGCGCCGGTATCTCGAAGCCGTGCATCGATGGCTCAACTCTTGCCTGTGTAAAAGGTTATTGTAAAAAGAGAAGTGGGCTTGATGGTCCCTGCTCAAGCGAGCATCCATGTATAGACTCTCTTATGTGCAGTGACCCGAAGAGCGGAGTGTGCAGAAACAAGCGCGCACAAGGAGAGGGCTGTTCGCCTATTCAACCGTGCCAGGATGGATTGACGTGCTTCAGCGCGTTGGGATTTGTTGGCTCTACAAGTGGCACGTGTCGGGCAACGGTTGGTCTTGGAAAGCCCTGCAGTATCTCCACTTTTTGCGATGAATCCCAAGGTCTGTTCTGTGGCTCAAAAGGCACCTGTCGTAAACCTGGTACGCAGGATGAATACTGTGCCCAGGATGGAGAGTGTGTTCCGGGGCTAATGTGTATAGCTGGCTCCTGTAGCGCTGCTCGCGCAAACGGAGGAAGGTGTCAAACAGACAAGCATTGTCAGAATGGACTAATCTGTTCGCCGCAAGGTACGACCACAGCTGGGGGCGTCTGCATTCCAAAGGGTGGCGAAGGAGCGCCGTGCCCGTGTGCCGCAGGCCATTCCTGTATCCAGCCCCGAGCGGCTCTGCAAGCCCCAGTCTGCAGGCGTGATGTCGGACTAGGAGGGCTTTGTGGTGAAGCTTCGGGCGGTAATTGCGTAGCTGGTCTTGAGTGCCAACGCAGCGCTAATAGCAGTCTAGGAAAGTGTGCTGCGCCTCCGAGAGTTGGAGAGCCGTGCAATTCAAGTGGAATTGGATTTTCAAGTTGTGGCGCAGGTCTGTTTTGCAAAGGGGGCTTCTGCGAAGCTGGCAGGACAGAGGGAGGGGCGTGTTCGGGGCCGTGGGGCGGTCCCTGTGCAGAGGGTTTCTCCTGTCAGTATCGATACGGTGCCGGCACCTGCTCATCGAGCTGTTCGCAATTCCAGATGGCATCAAACGCACCGTGTGGTGGAAGTGTCAGGTATGCGTGTCGACAGAGCGCCTCGTGGCCTGAAGCCACGTACAACTGTGTTCCGAAGCTTAGCTTTGGTGCATCGTGCTCTCCTAATGCGCCGTGCATGGATGATCTCTTCTGCTCTCCGTCCCTTAAAACGTGCCAATTTAGGTCGCGTCGAGGTGAAGACTGCTCTGCTGACGGAAGTCAGATGTGCGTTCAGGATGCATCGTGTTTTAATGGTAAATGTCGCTAGGTTGTTTCAGATCGACTACCTGGCTGATATGCCGCTCAGCGGGCAAATAGTTACCAGCTCTGAAAGCTAACATGCGGTGAGGATAGTCGCTGGCACACGTCAAGCAAACGTCTGTACTATTAGCGGACTCGTGCTACAGTCCCCACTGTGACTTCGCCAGCTATCACCTGCCACCAATTGACCAAAGAGTACCAGTCTTCACGTAAGGAGCCAGGCTTCCGTGGCGCTCTGCGCACATTCTTCGCGCCACAGCGGTTCACTACCGCCGCAGTTACTGATTTTAACGTAGAGATCAATCCCGGTGAGTTCGTAGCCCTTCTTGGACCGAATGGAGCGGGAAAAACAACTATAATGAAGATGCTTTCTGGCATCGTCCCTCCAACGAGGGGAGCTGCGCGGGTGCTTGGTTATGAACCGTTTCAGCGCGATCGTGATTTCCGTAGGCGCATAGCGCTTGTTATGGGGCAGAAGACACAACTGTGGTGGGATATCCCAGCGTATGACTCGTTTCAGCTTCTGCAGCGCTACTATGAGATCCCCACGGCCACATTCAAGGAACGAGTAGAGCGACTCGGCACTCTTCTGAGTGTAACACACCTCTTCCATACAGTTCTTCGGCGTCTTTCGCTCGGTGAGCGGATGAAGATGGAGTTGATGGCGTGTCTCCTTCACAATCCTGAGCTGTGTTTTCTTGATGAGCCAACGATTGGGCTCGATGTGGTCGCTCAGAAACAGATAAGAGATTTCTTCCTAGATTATCAACGTCAGCACAACACGACTTTTATCCTTACGTCGCACTACATGGCCGATATTGACGCGCTCTGCCCGCGTGTAGTGCTCGTTCTCGGTGGTCACAAGCGCTTTGACGGATCAATCCGAGATTTCGAAAAGATCCTCGGCCGCGAAAAGTTCGTTTCACTGGTATTCGCTGAGCCGGTTAATCAGCAGCATGAAATCTGGACAGGTCTTCAGGCGCAGTGGGATCCCTCTGGAGCGGCAGTAGAGCTGCAAATTACAGAGAGTAACCTGCGAGAGACCTCGATACGAATACTTTCTGAGTTTCCAGTTGTAGATTACTCGACGGAGAAGATGCCGATAGAGCGAGTTCTCAAGACGCTAATGGCAAATCCGCACCTGATTCCGGAGTAGAGATGGTTCGGGCGGAGTACGAAAAGTGGCGCGTGACGATTGCAGCATCACTTGCGCGTCAGATGGCGTACAAATTTGACTTCTTTTTTACTCTGATAGCACCCGGGCTTGTGTTCGTGGCAATAAATTACGGACTGTGGAGCTCCATCTATCACTTTCGAGAAATGACGCCCGTGGCAGGATTTTCTGCTGAGAACATGCTTCAGTATCAGTGTTGGGCCTTTATAGCTAATCTCTTGATTCGCTCGCACCGAACCTGGAACCTCTCGGAAGATATAAGGCTAGGACGGATAACTTCATTCCTTCTGTATCCGTTTGATTTTTGGAAGACCCACGCCGCTGAGTTTCTAGCATTTCAGGCAGTACAGATTGTGATTGCTTCTCTGGCTCTGACGGTGTTGGTGAGCGCAGGCTTTTTACCTGTTCCAGACATGGCTCAGCTCTTAACAGGTGTTGCCCTGTGTCTTAGCGTTGGGGCTCTCTGGTTTGCAATCGAATTTACGATCGGGATAGCAGCCTTTTGGCTCGAGGAGTCCTGGATAATGCGGTACATCCTGCACACCTTCATCGTCCTCTTCTCTGGAGCTTTCATACCGATTGAGCTTTTCCCACCATTGGTGCGAGAAGTGCTTGCGTATACGCCGTTGCCTTTGCTTGCATCATTACCGATACACGTTTTCATGGGGACAGCAGCTACCGCACTCTCTACAACTTTTGTGGTGCTCTTCGTCTGGACCGCTATAGTTATTTGGATTGCCAGTCGGGTATGGAAGAAGGGAATTAGGTATTATAGCGGAGCGGGGATGTAAGTGAGAGCTCTAAGACCTTACCTAGCAGTATTGTACCAAGTGTTGCTTAACTCACTCGCCAAATTCCTTACATTTCGGCTGAGTGTGGTGCTCAATCTTGTGGTTGAAGTGTCCGCGTTCCTCTCCCTACTGCTTCCAGTTTATTTTCTGCTCTCGCAGCTTGGGCATATCGGTCCGTGGGGTCGGGATGAATTTCTATTCTATGTTTTTTGGTATGCGGTTGTATTCTGTCTACAGGGCTCCCTTATCAGTCCGAATTTTTGGAATTTCTCAACAGAGGTGCGAACGGGAAACTTGGACTTTAGGCTGCTGCGGCCATTAGGGGCGCTGTTCGATGTGTTAACAGCAGTCACGCGGCCCGGAGCGCTCGCAGTGTTACCAGTGTATGTGGGATTTCTTGTGTACTATCTGATGGCTCTCAAGATCCCCTTGCTTGTCTGCGTATTTGTCCCACTCTTAATAGGACTCTCATGGGCCCTGGTAGCGCTGCTTGAGACCTGTATTGCGCTCTCTATGTTGTGGGTTAAAGGCGGTGATGGTGTAAACTTTATCCGTATGCAGGGGCAACAACTTCAGCGCTGGCCTGATTTTATGTACCCAAACGGTGTGCGGTATCTGTTCACTCGGGTCATTCCAACGCTTGCTGCTGTGAGCTTTCCTGCGCGATTCGTTATCGATCGGCGCGAGTGGCCGGGGGTGGTCTATGTGTTCGTTGCGGCAATTCTCATGTGGTTCGTTGTTGGCTTCGTCTGGCGCGTTGGGCTGCGTCGGTATGAGTCGGCTTCTTCGTAAGTCATACACTATTTAGTTGCTGCCGTGTTTGTGCTGGCGGCTGAAGCATTAGTAGAACTTGGTAGTACTTCATACTTCACAATCGTTGGCTGTAGCTTTGGTGAGAGCGGCTTTAGCCAAGCGCCGATAGTAGTAATCCTTACATTCTTGCCGACTAAGGTTGCAAAATGCCCGTTGAACTCATTGGCTCCTCTATGAGGGGGTAAGTAGAGGGGGACATCTTTGTTTAGAAATACCATGCCCTGCTTACCAGATGAGGGCGACTGCTTTCCAAAGAATGCAACGCTTTTCCAGTGGTCTTGTTTTGAAAGATCGGTTGTTACGTTCCATGCGCCAACCTCTGGGTCTGGTCCAGCGCTTAGAACTTTCACATCAAAGGTGCGTTGCGTCGCCATATGTGCCCAAGGAAGCGCGAGCGCTGTGCCAACAGCGGTCCAGGTTGCGGCTTTTGCGCGTTGAAAGACTTTGGCTGCTAGGTAGCCGACTCCGATACCTCCAACAGCCCACAGTGCGTAGGTTGCTGGAGAGAGGGTCACCGACTGAATCCATGCGGCTGCGCCAATGAGCAGTCCTCCCTGGATCGGTTTAAGAATTGCGTGCCGCTTGAGTCCGGTTAGTGGCTCGCGCTTAAGGATCTTTTCGATGCCTCGCATGATCGGATTCGCCGCTACCATCGGAGCAAGGAAAGCGGCAGCACCTGCAAGTGGCTCAAGGATGCTGCCAAACATCTGAACCGTTACTACTCCAACTTGAAGGATAGTTTGGAACCACACCATCCCGCATGTCGCAGCAACAACGGGAACTCCCCATTTAACAACAGTATTCCACGGAGATGGAAAGAGGTTGCTCGAGCGATCCCA
>JBIKKT010000095.1:0-6073 GCA_044360195.1 Bdellovibrionota bacterium
CCGTTGAGACCCCTGGCGTGCTTCAATCCCCAGCTCCTGAGGCTCGCACCTTTGAATTCGGGGCTTACGCAATTCAGTACGAGCTTCGAGTGTTCATCGCCGACTACGACGAAACGGTGTCGGTTCGAAACGAGCTGATGAGTCGCATCTGGTACCACGCCAAGCGACGCGGCATCTCCATCCCCTTTCCTATCACCACTCTTTACAAAACCGAGGTGCCCTTCGCACCACAACAAGACGCTCAACAGGGTACGATCCAAGCCGCTATCAAGGGGGCGGCGTTGTTTCAAGACCTTTCGTCCGGCGACATTACCGCCTTAGCAGAGGAGAGCTCTCTTGAGCGGTTCGCCAGCGGTGAGCGGCTTATTAAAGAGGGCGACATCGGCGACTCGTTTTATATCATCGTTGAGGGCCGATGCTCGGTGATGGTTAACTCAAAAGACGCACGCCTAGTGTCGGTGGCAACCCTTGAGGAGGGAAGCGTTGTTGGAGAGATGTCACTTCTCTCAGGAACACCGCGCAACGCATCGGTGTTCGCCTCATCAGAGCTCTTACTCGTTCGAATTACTAAAGACGCGCTCGGCCACCTGCTCGCTCGTCACCCTTCCATTCTACATTCCTTTGCTCACTACGCTGCTGAGAGGACCAGTCAGATCGGACTGGCGCTCGACAGAGATTCGCACATTGAAACAGCTCAGCAACCAAAGCCCGACGAGAATGCTCTGCGTGAGCGTTTGCGCAGATTTTTTGGGCTCGGACCTACGAGTATCTCTTAGCCCTTGTTACGTTCTCCGGGCCCCGAACATCGAACCTGATGCAACTCCCCCTCTAAACACGAAGAGGGTGTAACGGGTAATAACGTTACATCGGTTGCTGTTATGATTACGGTTTTGTATGCACTCCTCTCGGTTTTTTGCACTGCCATTCTGCGAATTACGCTTAAGCACTGCCTGGTAAAAAACGATCGTGCCTGGGCACCACTAATCATCTTTAGCATCGGCGGCTCCGTTATCCTCCTTCCATTTTGTAAAATCTCAGACGCGCTGGCGCTGAACAGCAAACAAGTATTCCTTCTCGTAACCTCAGGGGCTCTATTTAGCATCGCTGGGTTGCTTGATGTGAAGGCGATGAAGAAGATCGACGCATCGAGCGGTGAAATATTTCATACGTTAAGTTTTATCATCTCAATGGCAGCAGGCTTCATCATCTTTGGCGAAGCGTGTTCAATTCAAAAAACTCTCGGGACAATCGTTATCACCTTAGGCATCCTCTTTGAAGCTCGAAGCGCTAAACTAGCGGCGAACTATGGAATGATATACAAACTTGGCAGTGCTCTCTTTACGGCAGGGGCGGTCATCATGACAAAGCACCTCACTAACAACACCCCGCCAAGTATCATTATCTTGGCCGGTTTTCTCATTCCAGGGATCATATACCTGCTGATCGGCTGGCGAGAGATTCCTGCAATCATACCAACCATCACTGCCAGCAAGGGCTTAGTTGTAGCCGTTCCAGTTTTGGAAGTGGCAGCATATGCAGCTGCTGTTACCGCATTCGCTATCGGTGAATTCTCTACTGCATATATAGTCTTTCAAACCACGATCACCGCTGTTCTAGTGCTTGAAATCGCCCTGTACGGATGGCAGCACCGCGTTCACCTGAACCGAACGGTCTCAGCGGGGTTGTGCGCTCTTGGTGCCGTGGTGGCTATAGTTGGCTAGCCTGCGACATTGAACAAATTCAAGTGCCAGACTTCGCGCCGTCCCCGCGTTTCGGAAAGACCATAAAGAATTCCGAATTTAGTCGAATGGCACATGTGAGCCCACTCGCATCAGTCGAGCAGTTCACAACCCCAAGGCTGTTATCATTACCACAGGGACATATCTCAATTGAGATTCGATGGTCAGTCTCACGAAGCTCCGAGCCTCGCGCTCTAGCCTGCTCAAGCCCGTCACAAAACCGAGACCAATCCCCCTCAAAGCTATCAGAATGCTTGCCAAAAAATTGGGATATCGGCACAACAAGCGGCGCAAGACTACACCCAACCACTAGGCTCATTAAAACCCCAAATCCCCACCTCCGCAGACTCGCCACTTGAAAACGAGAGATGCCCATAACCAGTAACACAACAACAACTACCCAAAAGTAGAAGCCATGTCGGTTCAAGGGATTGTCTATGGCTGGGAGACGCACTGGGGACTCCTTAAAGTACAGAGCACCCCTTGAAAAGAGATACGCCACCGTATACACCGCAACAGCCCCAACCAGTGAGACGCCCATCCACGACGCCTCAACCGACTTCCGCGCAATGAACAGTAAAAGCAGGGACAATACCGTCGCAGCAAGAATCCACACTGGCCAGTTGTTAACCATAGCTATCAGCAACGCCTCAATATCCGACGGCCTTCCAGCTCCGTATGTCTTTGTCGAAATCAATAGTGAGCATAGTGCAGACAGGACTATAATTCCCGTAGCACCAAGCCACCTTGCACGCCTTTGATCCAGTAGCAATCGCATTAAAATAACTGGCAGAGCAATCACCGCAGTATTGGTGGACAGCGATAACAAAAAGATACTAACCAGGAGCATCTTTGGGGGAGCAGAAGGCTTCTCGAGTGCCAGCAGCAACGCATAGAGACCAAAGTAGTATGCAGTCCCGATAAGGGTGCTGGCTATCTCAGTTGAACCAGCACCACACCCGATAGCAAGGCATACCAAGACACGACACCGATATGAGGGTATTAACCATGAGAACGTATCGCGCAGAGGATATATTGCTATGTAACTTATGATCAGTATCGACACATAACTGAGAATAAGCGGAGCGTTTGCCAATCCAAACAACTGCACAACCGGATATGCAATCACTTTCTGGATAACAGCGAACAGGTCTGCCACCGGCATAACAAGGTTGTCCCAGCCAGAGTATACCCTGAGTATAATCTCGAGATCCTCTGCCCAGGGCACATAATAGGAGTGCCACTTCCATCCGCGGAAAACATTTGCTAGCACTATCGTGATATAGAGAAGGACAGCCCAGCGGTGCTTTCTGCCAAAATCGCGCAAATTGCTATAGTGTATCATGCCCTGAAAAATTCCCGCGCCCTTGCCTCCTGCATGCTCCTGCACCCACCACCTCGGGTCAAGAGTCTTACTGACAGAGTGTGTCTCCTTTGCCGAGGGACGAGTAAAAGACCACGGCCGCATTTATATGCTAGATAATCTAGATAGCCGTCTCAAAATTCGGCTGTTCTCTTCTGGGCGTCACGTAGAGATGAGACGCGCCGACCGCTGCCGACCGCTTACTATCGCTGCAAACCATGCGTCGGCCGGTCGCCACCCGCACCCCTATCCCTCTGAGAGCCTTCTGCGGCTAACCCAGACAAGTCCGGATATCTATCCACCGACAAGAATGTCGCGCGCTCTCTATGGAGAACAGCAAGCTCGCTGACAGATGTCACATCGAGATCTCTGCAACCAAAGCTCACTTTAAAAGCACTACCTTTCGAGCGCGCGTCGGCAACCGCAGCCAGAAACGAAGGGCGACCAGGATGAAGTTCCTCTAGTTGACAAAAATTACCTACGGCAGCGTTAAGGAAATCTAGAGTTACGATCGCCTCATTCAAGAACCGCGCACCGTGTGAAGTCGGTGGACACGCGAGCACGGTGAGGGAAGCTTTTTGTTGGGCATGTTGCGCTACCAGCTCACTATACGGAGCGGATGAAGAAGCATCCAAGAAGTGATGCGCAGTTGACACAAGATAAGAGGATGCCTTTTTGAACAACCCGGCTGCATAGCGAACCTGATGAAGCTCATGCCTTGAGCCACAGTGTTTATGGTCAACTATCTGGACATCGGAATACCCATCGTTATTTAAGGCCTGAACATACTGCCGCGCCGCAGGATCATGACTTCCAATGCACAACGCAAATTTATTAAAACCAGCCGTACGCAAGATATCCAATTTATAAGCAACAAGGGAGCGCTCACCCACTTTAACCAAACAGCGCGGAACGTCTACCATTAAACTCAGCTCATTCCGAGTTAGGGGCGCCAGATCATCGAAAGTACCGGGAGTCTGCGCTCGAGCCAACACACTGTCAGCAAATCGCTGACCGTGCCCACACCTGATAATTGCTACCTTGTCTTCTGAACTCATTGCTACATCGTGAAACAAATTACCCCCCTTAGTAAAGCGAACACCGCCGGAAATGTAGCTCACCGAAGAGAGCTAGAGCTAATTAGTTCGTTTATGACTAAAGTAGATTGATACTGACTTCCCACTCTAACTCTGCTACCCCTCGATCAATCACTCTAGCCTAGGGAGGCGGGGTAACACGATGATTAGGAAGCGTCTCGGTGTTGCACGAGAGGAGTGGAATCCTAAGAAAATGGGGAAATAAGGCGCCCTACTAAACCTTCCCGACCCTGAAGACCATATCCTCTACAACATCTCCCTTTCGGAGGTAGAGGCTAAGCTTTCGGAGCAAAGCTGGCTTAAGAAACGTTAACTCCTGAGCCCACGCAGAGTGCACGACGGTCACAAGGAGAACCTTACGTGAGATATAATCAGGCTTCGAAATTGTAGCGAGCGTCTCTCCTACAATCTCGGGCCAGTGAAGAATAAATTCGTATCGCTCAACTTTTTGTTCGAGGCCTTTTTGAGCGAGAGCGCGCGCGAGAATACCCTTGATGGCAGTCAGGTCGGATTTAGCTCCGTAACGGCGGCGAGGTTGATAGTTAGAATACCTGGAATGGTCCGAAGATAAAGAGCGTGCGGCTACATCTGCGCGCGGTACGTCAGCCTCGTCGGACTCTTTCTCCCAACTGCCCTGAACTGACTCACCTGCCTTGTGCACGTTCCGTTTCCTTCTTCTCGAATACAACGACCAACTCATCGGGTCGGGCCATTCCGAGCTCACCCCGAGCGGCCTTCTCAATCACTCGGGGGTCGTTCTGTAGCCCCTGCACCTCACGGCGTAGCGACTGAACCTCGTCGTCCAGCCGGCTGTTGGCACGTTGCTGATTATCCAAACTCCTTTGGAGGGATGCCAAACGGGCAAAACCATCATCAGAGACCACCAAGATAGTAGCAGCTATTAGGGCAAAGAGAAGCACAATCATGGAAACGGAAAATCGCATAACTCTAAAGTACCGAAAGGTGGTTCGAGCGGCTAGTACCAAAGTGGCCTGGCAACCATTTACATCCCTGCAATAACAGGGATAAACTGTTGCGCCAGAAAAGAGTTAGAATACCGTAGTCTTAAGGAAGAAACATTATGAAATCGAGTACTATCGCCTCAGTAACCGCTTACGAGTGTCTTGACTCTCGCGGATTCCCCACCGTGGCCGCTACCGTAACCCTTCAGGACGGTACTCAAGGCTCTGCAATGGTTCCTTCAGGCGCTTCAACCGGTGAGTACGAGGCCCTTGAGCTTCGAGACGGAGACAATGCACGTTACCTAGGGAAAGGCGTTCTTAAGGCAGTAGAGAACATCAAGGAGAAGATTGCCCCGGTTGTTGCTGGCCACGACGCTCTTGAGCAAACAGCTCTCGACCGCAAGTTGATCGACCTTGATGGAACTGAGACCAAGAGCCGGCTCGGCGCAAACGCTATCCTCGGCGTGAGCATCGCTGCCGCACATGCAGCAGCTAATCACCTACGCATCCCTCTCTTCCGGTACGTAGGCGGTGCTAACGCACGACGACTCCCCGTTCCACTCGTTAACATCATCAATGGTGGCGCTCACGCAACCAACCTACTCGACTTCCAAGAGTTCATGATCGTGCCCCACGTATCCGGCACTTTCTTTGAAAATATCAGGTGTGCTGCCGAGGTATTTCATGCTCTCAAGAAGAACCTCAAAAAGAAGGGGCTCTCAACCGGTATCGGTGATGAAGGTGGATTTGCTCCTGATCTTAAGAGCCCAACAGAGGCGCTTGAAGCGCTCGTTGAGTCGATAACCGATGCGGGCTACGAGCCAGGAAACCACGTCTCGATCGCGCTCGATGTTGCTGCGAGCGAATTTTACAACGAGGAGAAAGGTAAATACGTTTTCAAGAAGAGCACCA
>JBIKKT010000096.1:0-6055 GCA_044360195.1 Bdellovibrionota bacterium
GCGGAGAGCTCCTTACAGAATCTCGTTGGGGAGTGCGAGATGTATTGTATGTTGATGTACCTACCCAAACCACGGTGAAGACATCGACCAGCATTAGGAACTAGCAGACTTCTCAGGGTGGTATCCACGTCGGTCATAGAGCTTCGTCATCGAAGGGTCTCTGTGCTCGGCTGCTTTCTGCAAAGTCTCAGCTTTACCAAAAAAATACCGCTCTAGCTCTAGTCCGGTACAAGGGACTCCTTCTTCGATGCTTCTTGACCGCCCCGGGTCGGACACCACAGCCGCACCCCACGAAACGCAACTGCCTCGTATGCTGATATAACTCCGGAATTATTTGGTCTTCTTAGCAATCTTAGAGAGCGTTTGAATGCATCTTTGCAACCATAAAGAAGGGATATACCTTTCTCGAGGTCGCATAGGATTCAGCCGTTGGTCGCCAGCGCTCTGCGTCTGGATTTCGCCAGAGCCACTCAAGAACTGGCAGAGCTAGTCGATCGAATAGGTTTCTTTGCGTCAAGCGCTTGTTTAAAAGCTGTGACATCTCCTCATCGCTTGCACGTGCTCTCAGAGTATCGAGGCTCTGACTAGAGACGGCATTATCTAGGACATCAAGGGACTCCTGGCTGCACGTTATTAACAATCGCAACAAGGCCTTTGCGTTAGTGTGAAGCTGTGCGTAAGCTTCCTCGCCAGAAGTCGCCTCACTACCCTTAAGTCTATCAGATTCAGCGATAGCTTTGCGGAGGACATCGGGACTCATAACAGCAACGAGAGCAGCGGCCTCAAAATGATTTAACGCATATTCGCGGTTCATTCCCTTGAGGTCTCTGAACACGTCGATGGGATCTTTTAAAAGCTTAACCAAGCTGGCGTATGAGAAGCAGTCAAGCTGTATAACTGGTACATCATCCGGATACGCCACGCGCGGAACGATAATCAGGTTCCAAGGCTTAAGTGTCGCAGATAATTCCGGAGAACGGCCCATAGCACTCACTACTGTATCAGCGTCAATAGAGCCTAAGAATCTGCGCAACTGCGAGAGGATCTCAGGGTGTCGGGTCGGATCTATGTAGATGGAAGGAAACTCAGGAGTCGCTTTTGAGGCTGCCGAGTATAGTATAACTCTCTCGAGCGCACTTGGAAAAAGCTCGCTAACGCGACGGGCTCCGGCATCTACAAATCCAGGAGGTGAGTCTTTGCTTAAAACGAAGTTCTCTGCGATTACGCTATGAGGTATCCGACGTGAAAACCGTAGTCCAATTATGACGCTTGCAGATAGCCCCAGAAAGGACAGAATCTCAAGTGTATTCGATGCTCGCCCCATGTTTTGGTCGATAACGCTCTCGCCGTTTGGAGCGAGGCCTGTAGTAGCGCTTAGTGGCGCTGGTGGAACGTTCGTCAATGGTGGCGGTAGGAATCCACTTGCCCCAACCGCCGCATGGCGAAGGGTAATAGGCGGAACCTCGTGTGACGGCTGCGATAAAAGAGGTGAATCCGCTGTCTGGCCATTACTACGCGATGGCAGGACAAGAGCTCCACAGAGGGCTGCTATTGCTTTGGTAGCAGTGAGCTGTTTGGACGTCCACATGGACACGAGTGTACTTCCGGGCCGGCAGCTACTCAAATAATGTCGTAGCAATCGCAAATATACGTCACATTTAGTAGTTTATTGGTGTTATTGGAAAACAGTTACTCCAGAAACAGTTCCCCCAAGGCAACCTCCCCCATTTTAAATCCGTTCAAACCTGACGCCCGTAATTCATTAAGAATCCACTATTTCTAATTTCGCTCCGGATCCGAACGTTAGCTGCAAAGCGATGGTAACAGACCGCTGACTTGTTTATCCCGTCGTTGTACCCCCAGAGATAAAGGCAGACGAGCACCTCCTATGACTCCTTTGACCCAGCGCCAGAGGACTTCTAACAAACCCGCTTCCAGAGAAATGGAGCTTTTTAGAGCAGCTCGGCGCGCTACCACAAATAGAGCAGCGAGGGGAGGTAACGTAGACCCCTTCTCCTCTAAAGACGCCTACCACCACGGCGCATACCGGTGAAGGCCTCCCTTGATGCATTCTAGGCAAGACATGCGATGGTCACTTGTGGGAATAGTTTATCGGCGGGCATGCAAAGCTCCTTTGACCTACTACGTTCTCTCAATTCCCATGAGATCATTTGTTCGCATGCAACGATATCTACAACTCACAAGAATCTGGGAGCAATTTCGATAATAATGTTGCTACCTCATCCGCTGATAAGGATTGCCCCTCCTCTTCTCCGAAATTATCCCTCCACCATTTTTTCTCTTCTGCTGAAGTCTCCCGCTGGTATATAAGCTCTTCTCCACGCCGCCATGTAGACCCACCACGCCAAACCTGCACGAAATCAAATGAAGGATACAATCTCCCATACTCTTTGCCTAAGAAATCTCTATAATCCCGTGCCTCCGCAATTAGTGATTCCATCCTTTGGGCATACTGCGCCTTCATAGCTTTCACGTGAGGATCCTTCTCGTCTGCAGCACTCACTGGCGGTATTTCATCCTCGAGATTCAACAGCCAACTAGGCACTACCATCGACCGGCTTGAAACAATATAGTTATCAATCTCCACCCAGACACGCGCAGACTGCTGCCTCCAAAAAATCCCGTAGTGCCTCAGCACTTCATCCCGCGGTACATTATATTTCTCTGCCTCACATAGCAGGGCCTCGCACCGCTCCTCTGAAAACGGTATCTGCCGTAATTCCATTTGCCTCAACTCCCGCAAAGTCTCAAAGAGCGGGTCGGAAGCTACCGATTCTACATCACCCATTCTTACCTTCAGACACCAATCCACGTACCGATCAGCAAAGCTCTTCAGTCGTTGAGGCGCTTCTTTCTGCCAAAACTGTGCAGTGCGTTGAGGACCATCCAACAAGTCCCCAGAGGGCATTCCAAAATCCCAACATTTAATGAAGTCACCAACTAGCTCGGCCGAGGTTGCACCCTTCAGCTCCACAAACCCAATAACTCCATCATAGACCCAAAAACGGGGCTCACCCCCCGCAGGAGTTTGGCGGGTAATCCATTCATCCAGAGACGATTCACCATCCCATTTCAAGTGCTGTTCCCTTTCAAAATACTCTAGAGGGTCTTTGCAATCCTTAAAAGGGAACAGAAAATTTTTGCGTTTCTTAAAGGGCTCCGAAAAATTTGGAAAATCTGAAACAAAAGCAAATCTTTCTTGCTCTTTTTGGTCGAGACTCTGACACAGAGTGCGTAACTCGGTAAGCAGCTCCTCCCGGCACTCAGGTGAACATATCCGCCGCAGATAATCCCTTTCTAAATTGGATTGCAATCCGGGCCAAGCATGTGAGCTGTGTTTATGAGACTTATCGATATTTGCGTCAATCAGGGCTAAAACGTAGCCAAAGACAGCAGGTCCACGATTATACCTCAAGCTAGCAAACTCGCGTGCAAACGTTGTCACCCTCGTAAACGACTCAAGGTTAGCAAGTGCAGTAACTGTTGTTGCAGCAGTAGCAGCCGCAGCCGGTGCCGCTACCGTTACGGCAGGAGCTACCAACAAGTGACTAGGTACGGCTAATCCTCCTACCGCTCCCGCACTTCTTTTTAAAAATTCGCGTCGATCCATCATAATTCCGACCCTTCGGGACACAATCCTCAGCAAGACTAGCATCGTAGCTAAAGCTATGAAACGAGTACCAGGCAATGCTTGCGACAACTAAACATGACAAATTGAGTCAACAAAGCACTGTTAATTTGCAATGTCTCTAGGGAAATATTCCGCGAGCTACCTACAGTTCTAGTGAGAGGAGCGATTCCAGCACCAATATGGGTGCTTACAGGATGAGCTCTCGAAGCTAAGGGAATGCGGGATCTGCGAGAAACTCGTAGCCGGTAAGGAGTAACTTTTTCATGTTCTTTATTTTTCTGTATAGGAATCTTCTGTCGTCCGCGACATGGGGCGACATCGGGTGTTACTTGCGAGACACATGCTGCCATACCACTGGAAGGAGCCCTTACGGCAGAGGACGCGCTACGCGATAGAATCCCTACAAACGATTGTGGAGTATTCGATCGAGGATTGGTGATTGGCATGCGGATGCTATGCCCAGAACCGGTCTAGTGCGGGGTAGGAGATCAACTGCGATATATCGCTCATCGATTAAGAACGAGTGCGAGAGTGTTTCTAAAAGTAGTAAAAGAGAATGTTTGACCAACGCGCAGTATCAACTAGAGACGAAAATCGGGGTGGCGGCGTTCCTCCATCCTTACAATTGACGTTCACCGCGGAAGTCGTTGAATTCGCCAAAGGAATAGCCGAGCTCCCACGAAATCCACACTTGTCCCTCTTGCCAAAAGCCCTAGTCGTCGGTACCTCGCCCCTAGGAGGAAGACACAGTTCAGATGTTGACTTCGAGATCTACGGCGTTGATCGGGAATCACTCAAGCGTTTTATAGAACAGAAATGCAACGACGGGCACCTTACCCTTCAGAGCTTCGGTGGCAATGCGTATCTCTTCGCGATAGTTGTCGACGCGGCAGGAACTAAATACGATATCTCCCTTCCAGTGACCGAACATGGTGCTGTTGAGCGCTACGGAACAGCCGGAGTAGTTGCCGACCCCAATCTAACTTTTGAGGAAGCTGCGAAGCGCAGAGACTTTACTTTCACCGCGATTGGTGCGGATCCTCTTACGGGCGAGGTGCTCGATCCTTTCGGTGGAAGGGGCGATTTCGAGTGTAAGATTCTGAGGGCGGTGAACTCCGAAACTGCAGGCAGAGATCCCCTCATGACCCTAAGAGCCCTACGGTTCGTTGCTCTCTATGACTTCACTGTTGACCCCGCTACGGCGGCGGCTCTATCAAACGCCCTCAAGCAGCCAGATACGCTCTCGAGTATGAACGCAAGACGCGACCGCCTCCAGTACGAATTCACCCGTTTGTTCGCTGCTGAAGGGCTCCCATCGAAGGCTTTGGAATTTGGTGAGCAGATTAAAGTCTTCGATCGTTTGTTTCCCAAGATTGCTGAGATACAGAGGAACGAAGCACTCTGGACGAAACTGCTGACTTCAAGCGACAAGATAGCAAAACAGTACGAGCATGTCGGTAAGGAATCGCTCGAGCGAAAAGCCGCTCAACTGGCAAACCTGGCCCGGCATTTTCTACTCTCAAATGGCGATCAGGATAGAGCAGCATGTACAAGAGAGTTCCTGGCTGAGATATGCCACTCGCAGGAAGATATTACGCAAGCGCTGGCTTCTCTCGAACTCCCTTAGGAGTTCTTTGCAAACCCAGTTAGGGGATTCATTGCATTGGTCACAAAAACAAGCCTAGTGCACTAGACACATGTCCCTCTCACCAGCCTCGCTGACCTCGAAGGTCAATCACACTTATGCTTATGCCGCTAAGAGAACACGCACCAGCTTTCACCAAAACATTTTTCTCTGTGGTAAACGACCCCGAACTTGCAGGCTACATCGACGATGTCAGAACTCTTCCCCCGTTCCACTTATAAACAAGGTTGGGCCCTCGTTTGCGCTCGCTCAACGCGGAGACCTTATTACACAATCTCGTTGGAGGGCGCGAAACGATTTATGTGTTGACGTACCTACCCAAAGCACGATGCTCACATCGACCACCGTTAGAAATTAGTTTAGCGTTGGCGCATATAAAAAACATTTGACCGTACATTCCCGTGATGAGATCCTTTCTTTGGTCGCTGCGCATGGTAGCCGTACCCATCACGCGACCGACCTTCCACATCTTTTATGGGTGAAACTATGAGACCACACTTCGCGTCGGCGATCTGCGATTGGGCAGCATCACGCTTGTCGACCCTCTCTCTCTGCGTAGCTGTTGTTGCTGCGACATTCATTTCGGCAGTAACGACCCAAAACTCGGAGGCTGAGGGGTCTGTAACGTCGCAAGCCGCAAAGCGGTACAAGGTGACGGCAAAGATCTCTGGGGCAAAAAACGGAGCTATATCCCCATCATCCTCAAGGACTATAAATTCGGGGGGCAACGTTTCCTATACCGTTACTCCGAAGAAAGG
>JBIKKT010000097.1:0-5999 GCA_044360195.1 Bdellovibrionota bacterium
GCGTTCCATTGGGTAAGGATACCTATGGAGACGCCGTGGTCGTAGACATCGCCTCGATGCCTCATCTACTTATGGCCGGAGCAACAGGTACTGGTAAATCGGTCAGCATCAACGCGCTTCTCCTGAGCCTCCTCTATCGAGCGCACCCCTCTGAGCTGGGTCTGATCCTGATTGACCCTAAGGTGCTCGAGCTTAGTATCTATGACGGAATACCACACCTGCGGGTGCCAGTAGTGACTGACCCGCGACAAGCCAAGGCTGTGCTCTCATGGGCTGTTAAGGAGATGGACCGACGGTATCGGTATATGCAGCGGTTTGGCGTTCGTAATATCGATGGCTACAATCAGGTGGTCAAGGGTGAGCAGGCTGTATCTCAATCCGCAGGGGTTGGGGAGCGACCCGAGCAGGTAGAGATAAACTTTGATGAAACCAACTCGGCGCCAAGCGAAGCATCGCCAGAGGAGGTGGTTCAGATAGAATCAGTTGCTCCAGAGCAGCTAAAACCCCTTCCTAAGTTGGTCATAGTGATCGATGAGCTGGCAGATCTGATGCTAACTGTAGGTCGAGAGATCGAGGAACTCATTACTCGATTGGCGCAAAAAGCGCGGGCTGCGGGCATCCACCTCATTGTGGCAACTCAACGTCCTTCGGTTGATGTAATAACGGGTCTCATTAAAGCAAACTTTCCAGCGCGATTGTCGTTTCGTGTTTCTAGTCGGATCGATTCCCGCACTATCCTCGATGCGATGGGCGCCGAAAAGCTTCTCGGTAAGGGAGATATGCTCTTTATGCTTCCAGGCGCTGTGCCGCTCAAGCGTGTGCACGGGGCGTTTGTGTCCGATCAAGAGGTACAGCGTGTTGTGCAGTCGCTTAAATCGCAGTGCGCTCCCAAGTACGACGATGCAATAGTTGCCGCGTGTGAGAAGGCACTTACTGAAGAAACTGGTTCAACAGATGGAAACGGAGAGGGGGGTAGTGGCGGGGAGTCAGAGGATTTCGACCCCTTCTACGACAAGGCGGTTGAGCTCGTAGTTGAAAAAGGTCAGGCATCGACATCGATGATTCAACGCGCATTCCGGATCGGTTACAACCGAGCAGCAAGAATTATTGAGATGATGGAGCGCGAGGGGGTTGTGAGCAAGATGGATGGCGTAAGGCCGCGTGAGATCCTTGCACCACCGATTGAACGGGACACGGCTCCAGGCGATAAGTAGTCTGTTTTCATTGTTATTTCCGCGCGATATGCAACGCCTGCCTGACATTTGCCATAACCATTGGTAAGTTTTAGTCAGTCTCATACGCGTATGGAAAACGACACAGAACTCGACGATGAGGTAGTTATATCTGCCGGCGACCAGGAAGACGAGCGGCCGTTGGCTCGCTCGTCAACTATTCTCGATAAAATAAAGGCACTCCTTGCAAGCACCAAAGCCGATAGATGGCAACAGTGGGGGGAGCGCCTGGATGAGTCGAAGAAACATCAACGTCCACTCGATCTGTGGGAGCAGGTCTATACCATCGATACCAAAGCAGGTGTGCTCGCTCTGCGCTCGTCCACACCGATTACGTGTAATTTTTTTGGTGGAGGATATTCCTTTTCAAGCGCGGGGCGGCAAAAATGTGCGGTTGAGCTACGACCGCGTGGGTGGTCACCCCGAATTTCGGCTACGATGGTTAACCGTGGACCCGCTCCGGCAGATAAGAACTACCAGGTCTTAGCAGACGGAGATATCGCGCATACCCTGTTTGCCGAGGTAGAGTACAGCGTGCGCAACTTTCGGGATAATCTCAAGGGCGACTTTAACGACGCCGTTCAACGATTTGTCGCGAATTTTCTGGAGCAGGTTGAGGCCACAGTCGCATCAGACTGGAGCGTAGTTGAGGGAGAAGAGGGTTATACCGGGTACTCAGGGGATGTAAACGGGCTAATCCTCACGGTTGGTGCGCTGCGGCGTGGAACAATGACGCATTACTTAATGCATTGTACCCAGCACGGATATCGGTGGGATTGCAGCGACCGCCGTCTGATAGAAGATGTCTTTTCCTACGTAGACGAGCTCGTTCGCACGGCCTCCCTCGAGCATTTAGGGAAGTTACTTGAGGAGATGTTGTAGGCTAAGGGTTCACGTTGTGAATTATGCGCCCAGCTGTTGTTCAACAAGCTTGGTGTATTCCGACTCAAGATCGGCGTGCTGACCTCTAAGATTTGTTAAGCGCTCGTTCAAGCTTTGGTAGTCAACAATCAGATCTCGCAAGCGCGAGCTGGCAGTGCCTAGCGCCTGTGACAGCTCCTGGAATACGGCCTTTTGATCAGGTGTCATTGGGGTATCAGCGATCATTGCATCAAGACTCTTGAGAGAGTCAGCGAGTTTGTGCTCCAAGCCAACAGCCTGGGTTGAGTATTCCTCGTATTTAGCCATGAGGTCACCAACCGCCTTCTCGTCCTCCTCTTTGGCAGACTTCATTTCTTGCTGCTCACGCTCCTTCCCTTCAACTGTCTTCTGAGTTTCACCGAGCCGCCCATCAAGCTCAGTCATAAGAGCTCGTTGCGAGTCGAGACCGCGTTGAAAGTCTGCAGTCTCAGTAACTAGTGCGTTAAGCTGGGCGCGCGATATCAGAGGCTTTTCTTCGGAAAGTAGGGCAGCGAACTCCCCTTCAAGGGCCTCTGCTTGGCTGCGAAGCTCAAGGACAGCTTCCTTGGTAATACCACCAGAGAGCTTACGAGCTACGAATATAGATAGGAAAAGCGCTCCGACAGAGAAGATAACCGAGAGAGCTATATAGATGTTTTCCATAGGTGAGATTCTACATTAAGCGGGTGCACAGCGCACGATTAAACGTCTCCCTTCGGCGAGAATACAACCCTTATGCATCCAAATGGAAGCTCTAGAGTTTTATCCGAGCAGTTCGTAGAGGCGCTAGTCACGCTGAAGCTCTGATTTTCGGCGCTCAGCGCGCCGTTACTAATAAGGGGTAGCCACTGACCAAGGCTGGCAGCGCCGTCTTTGGTTAAGGAGACCGTGGCGTTAGAATCGATGCGCACCTTGTGTTCGGGGTTGGGCAGAATGATGGTTCCGCGGCCGCTTGCACCCCCGAGCGATGTAGAAAGCTCGAGTTGCTCAATCGTTAGAGCCCCCTGAGAGAGCTTAAGGGTAGTAGAGAGAGAGTCTAGCGCAAGACGCTCTCCCTTGAAGATTAACGCCAGCTCCGGACGCGCGGGGAGTGAAAGCGAACTAAGCTGCACAGAGGCATTTCCTTCGAGCAGTGTCTGAGTAGGGGGTGAAAATACGAGGTTAGTGGCTTGAATAGTTATCGCACCACCCCCAAACCCCAACGCCCTTATCTGAGGGTGTTTATCTAATGACACTCCTTGTAGCTTGAGCTCTCCTTGAACTTTATTTCCCAGGATGTTCCGTATGTCTGCTGAAAAGTCACCGCCGTACAGCCGTGCCTCAGCCTGTATACGCGGGGCTAGTCGGATAAGGGAGAGAGGATCCACTACAATTGACAAGTCGTTGATCTCAACCTTCAACGCAGGACCGGGCAGAGTAACACGGCCGGACGCTACAGGTACCTCGATCGGTGGCCCAGGGATCCAAACTTCAATGGCGCCAGCGCGGGCCGAGAGGTAAGACGCCGAGACCCCCTGCCACGCTATCCGTAGGCCAGATGAGCGCGCCTTACTGAGAGAGGTTTGAAAGATAAGTGTCAGAATCGTTGGCCACAGTGCAACTAATGCTCCAACAAACAAAAGTGTCACCACGATAAATCGGGCGCGATTATTCTGGCTTCGCTTCTTAGTCATTATCCTATCTCTTAGCTGTGACTCCTCACCTCCGTGAGTGCGGTGTCATCGTGTCTCATTCGCTGCTGTTGGCTCAAAGGCGCTGACCTCCATCTGTACCCGCAGGACTTCACCAGCTGTACGCTTATCTAGCTGCACCTGAGTGACAAGCATCGGCTGGTCGCCCTCTGTTAGGTTTTTAAGAAACCGAGCAAGGTCCTCCATGCTTACGGTCTGGAAGCTTACAGAGAATATCTTATGCGTATAGCGTGTTCCAAGTGGCGCTCCATCCCGTGGAGTGACGCTGTAACCATCAGCCGCCTTGGCCTGATCTCGCAGTAGCTGCTCGAGGTAGGAGAGGGGGTTGGAAGTAAGGTCAACCTTATCGTAGAAGCTCTCGACCTCCTTGCGGCGAGCCATCAGCCTGCCGTAGCGCGCCAAGATGTCAGGGGTAATCTTGTAGGTCTTATCAAGCTCGTCGACCTCTCTGCCCTGTTCCTCAAACGCCTCAACTGCAGGTCCAACGACGGCGGGCCCAACACCGATTACAAGGAAGGCGGCTACGCCACCGACCACCAACATGCGCTCGCGCGGAGAACGCTTCTCCATGAAGGTGACGATAGCCTGATTGATGGTTGGAAAAAGTGCCATAGTTACTACTGACCGAAAATCACCTCTACCGTAAAGTTAAAGCGAGAGCCAACAGATGTTCCAGGGGTCGCCGTTACCTTGCTGAAGAGCTCCTTGTTGGCTCGCAGGGCATCTCCGACCGACTCAACGGACCCGAGTTTTGGAGCAGTGCCAGTAATAGTGGCCCTACTACCGCTCACTTTGATTGAGCTGATGCTGATGTTGTCCGTTGGTATGAGGCGCATGACCTCAAGTAGCGCATCAACTGGAGTTACCTTCGCAATAGGCCCGAGTACACCGAGGTCGTCAGATAGCTTGGTCTCGGCTCTAATCAGAGCTGCTCGAATATCACCGTCCCCGGGGTTGAAGTCTGGGATTACGGCGCGAATTTGTTCGATCAGGGCATTGCGCGAGTGTGCCGCGGTGTACTCGCGCGCCAGATATACGCCAGCAACGCACACGAGAATTGAGACGAGGGCGTTTGTCAGTTGTCGCCGTGCCCCGAGGAGAGCCTTTACAAACTCACCTAGCGTTGGGGTGAAGGAGAACTGTCGAGACCGGAAATTGGAGAGTGGCGTTGCTGGATCTTCATCACGTGCAAATACAGCGCTCAGCCCAGCTATGCCACCACTCTGCCTGTCTTTTGCAGAGATAAACTCGTCAGCAGACAGCGCCTCCACGGGTCGGCCGAGGATCTGCTGTAATGCGGGGTCGAGCTGATCCGGTCCGAGAAAGAAGAGCTTCTCGATCTTAGAACCGTAACGTCGCTCCGCAGCTGCGATGAGGAGCCTAAGAGCAATATAAACTGGACGCTTGTCCGCGCTATCAACGGCTGCGCCTCCCGCCTGAACGATTGTCGATGCTTGAACGGTCTTCTCAATACGCACCTGGCCGTTTATCTGCACTGCCACTGCGTAGTGGTCGCCGCGGTGAAGAACCACGGCCGCGTTGCCAGCAAAGAAATCCTTTGCGAGGTGAAAAACACCTCCAACTGCGCTTGAGGGGACCGTAAGTACGTTTGGCTCAATACCGGTAGCCTTACATAGCCCGAGGATGTTAGCTACAAAGGTGCGTGGAATAATACCGACATGGATGTCGTATGGAGGCTGGGTGTTAGGTGTATCATTGATACTATCTGACCGTTCGAAATATCCCAGCTGGGAATGCTGCACTGCAAACTCATCAAGCTCAAAGGGCACAACATCCTGAACTTCGAGGTCGATTACCTGGTCCAGCATTTTAGAATCGCCGAACGGCAAGTTGATGTTGAGAGAGACGTGGTCGTATGGAGGTATGATTACTACGCTAGAGCTCCACTCCCCTTTCAGGTGTTGCAACCCCTCTCTCAATCGAGCGACCGTTTCAAGAACCTGATCTCTTAGATCAGCGTGCTCGTCGCTACCGGCCTCGCGAGGTGGCTCTTGCTCAGCAGTGGACTTCTTAAGCGCTGACAGCACGGAGCTGAGACCTGTTGCGCACAGCTGCTTGCCATCCCCAAAAAGAGGAAGCTCCACGGTGTGACTCGCCTGTACCTGCAAACGGCCTTGCTCTGCCGTCACGAGACAGAGTTCGCACGGTTGAATAC
>JBIKKT010000017.1:0-61109 GCA_044360195.1 Bdellovibrionota bacterium
TAAATCAAGAGAACGCTGCTAGCCTCTTAGAGCAAACTCAAGGACTCTCAAAGCGGAAGACCGAGGCGTTGGTCGCAAAGCAGCTTCCACCAGCGAAGGTAAAGCGTGAGACTATTCGAAAAGTTGCTGTAACCTCATTACTTCCACCAGTGAAGACAGACAATCCAACGGGGTCATTATTTGATCAGCCACAAAGCCGTATTGAGCCAGAGCTGCCAAAGGCTCCCGAGACCCAACTTCCACCAGTGGTAGTGACCAGCTATTCGTTCCTTGCCGACCAAGAATTTGACGACCTATTGAATCAGGTCATCCTGCACACGGGCTGCAAGCCTGTAGTAGAGCTACTAAAGACTACAATGCGCTCATTTCTTAGAGACAAGAGACCCAAGACCGAGCAGATGCGTCCATTTAACGTAGGGGGCCGATATATTCCTAAGTACGTCCGTCAAAGTGTAATCGAACGGGATGAAGGACAGTGCTGCTTCGTATCTGAGAATGGTATCCGTTGTACGAGTAAAGCAGGCTTACAGATCGATCATATCGCTCCGTTCGCAAAGGGGGGGATTAACAGAGCTATCAAATCTTAGAACCTTGTGTCCTGCGCACAATCTTTACGAAGCCGAGAGAGCCTTTGGGCGAGAGAAGATTCACTTCCACCAGCGGAATCGGGAGAGACGAGTCGATCGAAATTAATGAATTCTTAGTAAGCGAACGCTGCTACTACCGCTTATTTCGATCGCCGATACGGAGTGGGATTTTAAAGTGTCCCCGCAGTATCGGGCGAGCGAGATAAGCGGCTTCCGAGATGCCGACAAGCTATTCTCCGGTCGGCGCGCTAAGCTGGTCGAGTAATTTGGCTGCTAGTGGTTATTCTATGTCGCCCCGTGGACGCTCAACCGTAGGACCGTACGCTTCGCAGGCTAGGTGCCGTCTTCAGTGCCGCAACTGCCCCTTTTAGGTTTTTGTAATACAGCACTGGTTTCGCCCATGACCGGGTTCTTTACCCCCCGCTACCTATACTTATTATTGGCGTAGAGCCGGATCTATGATTTTAAGTGTAGCTGCGTATGCATTTTAATTCCGCCTTGCTTAGCCATTGGGCATAGGCGATCAGCACTCGTGCGTAGTCGGCGAAAATCCTCCAGTCTCGATTGGTATTGGGATTGGCATGAGCAAGAGTACTCCGAGAAGCCGAACCTCAACGTCTCGCAGACTTTCCCGATAGGTAAGTTGCGCAAATCTCATTTACAGGAAGTAATCCCAGAATGAAAAGCTTCGCGCATCACGTTTGTCCGCATATCGGTCAATGCACTCATTGAACTCGTAACGAGGGGGGAAGAAACTCTATGAGCAGAGCAAAAATGGTCGTTCATGTATTCATGCCGCATCATAGCGCACATTAAAGTCCAAGAATCAGCGCATATTCCCCGTCAGCGCCTGGCGCACTAACTTCTCCATAGCTGGCTGCATAAGCGTTTCTAGGGCTTTTCTCGCATCTCCAGCGCCGGCGTGGAATCGCAGTCGGTGGAGCAGTACGTACGGTGTAACGTAGCGTAGATCGTCCTCGGTTGCGTGGTCTCGTCCATTAACCAGCGCCCACGCTTTAACTGCGCTTTGAACCATTAGGGCGGCTCGGGTTGAGGCGCCGAATTGGATCGTCGGATTTCCACGCGTCGCTTGCACGATATCAACTATCGCTTGCCTCATAGCTGGACTGACAAAGACCTGCTCGCACGCCTGTCGAGCCGCTAATACATCGCTCCTGGTGCATACAGGAGCTAGCGAGGCTGAGCCTTCGCGAATCATTGTATGGTTCTCAAGGATCTCGCACTCGGTAGCAGCATCAACATACGACATCGGAATCTTGAGCAGAAACCGATCAAGCTGCACCTGAGGAAGTGGGTAGGTACCCGCTATATCGAGCGGGTTTTGCGTTCCAAGAACGAAGAAGAGTTGATCGAGTGGATGTGTCACATTGTCCATCGTTACCTGCTTCTCAGCCATACACTCAAGGAAGGCTGCCTGAACCTTTGGGCCAGTTCGATTTATCTCATCAGCCAGCACCACATGGGCGAATACCGGTCCGTGCATGAACTGGAATGCACCACTCTTCGGGTCAAAGATGTTTACTCCGAGAACATCTCCTGGGAGCATATCGGGGGTGAACTGAATTCGTCTGAAAGCGGTGATCTCGTCAGAGGCTTGAGAGGGGAAGCGAGAGTTACCAACTAGGTCTGGCGCAATGAGGCGTCCTAGCGTCTTTGAGAGCGTGGTTTTGCCCGACCCAGGGTAATCTTCAAGCAGTACGTGCCCATCTGCTACAAGAGCGGTGATGACGAGACGAATCGTGTCATTGCGTCCACGCACGACCTTTTCTAGCGAGGTGCACAGCGAAGTTATCGTCTTGTGCGCAGAGGTAAAGAGTTCAGGATTTGCGGCCATTTGTAATCTCCTCGGTAAAAAGAGCGTCTGATAATTTATTCACAACTTGATTGATATCGCTATCCTCTGTCGTCCTATTTTTTGCTGGGTTGCCAGGGCAGGTAAACCGCAGCGATATGGCACCTGGTGAAGAAGCAGCTTGTGTCGCTGAAACGGTGCACAGTTCGCTTCCTGATTGAGCTTCAATAAAAGGGCCTTGTAGGATGGCGGCCTGTACCGAAGCGGTCAGAGGTGAGGGGTCAAACCGTATTGGTAACTTAATGCCGTGATTTCGTAATGCAGCAGGAACGGCGTGAAAGACTCGGTAGGAGAGGTCGCGATAGAGCTGACTAGTAGGCGAAGTCACACTGAGTCGCAGTAGCATCGCATGAACCCGTAGCAGCTCATCGCGCTGAGGGCGAGCGCGATCTATAACACCTTCAAGTAGTGCGAGTCCCTCTTTCTGGTGCCACCAGCCGAGCGAGCTTTGGGCAAGGTAAGCATCATAGAAGAGCTGCGCTGGTCCGCGTGAGTCCTTCACACGCTGCTTATCTAACCTTCGCGCTAGGGCGACCCGTGAGAGTCCGTATAGGGCATCGCCGAACGTAGGGTACTCGATCAGGCTATCTGTATTACGAATGATTAGGTCTTCTACATCGTTTAAATCGTTGAGCAACATCTGACGAGCACGACGGAAGAGCCACCATGCGCGAAGGGCATTACTGCTTTTTGTCTTTTTGTATGTGAGCCACTCCCCCCAGGTGATCGGTATGCGGGAGGTGATGATGGCGTTGTGGGCAGTAAGTGCTTGAGCAAGCGATAGCGTCGCTGCAATGAGGAGGTCGTTTTGATTAGTGCCTATCTTGCCGAACCACTGCGTGCCTTCAAGAGCGGTCTCGAAGCGGGCTATCGCTCTCTCCACACGGCCGGTGTGTAAATCTACTCGGCCACGAGCCAAAGCTACAAGCGCTGCGTGCTCTTCATTGTTGCGTAGGGGGAATTGAGCGATACACTTTTCAAAGTTATCAATAGCTGAGGCCGCAGCTTCGAATTTAGTCTGTTCGATGTAGAGCAGCACGACGTTAAGAGTTGGTAGTACGTGCTCGCAGCTATCCGGTAAACTCAACGCTCTTAGGAAAGATGACTCTGCCTTTTCATCCTCAAAAAGCTCACGATACACTTCCCCAGCGTTATTAAGCGGGGTGGCAGGTTGTCCTTGACTGCCGAGCGCCATCTCAGTCCCTATCGCTTTGCGGAAAACCTCGAGGGCTTCCTGAGGTTGATCGTTCATAGAAAGTAGGATGCCGAGCATGTTAAGAATTCGTCCCTGCTCAGCTCCGGCAAGAACCCCCATGCGCGCAACTTTGATTGCCTCCTGAAGATTACCCATCTTCATCAATACCCACGCGCGGGTCCCCGGATACCAATCGCTGTAGTATCCAAACCCCGAGAATTCATCGAGTGTTCTAAGTGACCCGGCGTAATCATCAAGGTTGAGCCGTGCTTGACTGAGGTAGTACAGTAGGCTGCTATGCTCAGTTCGAAGCCTCTCGGTGAGGTAGGGGGGCGTTCCGTTTTTTTGGGCAAAGAGTTCAAGGGCTCGTTTAATGTACTTAAGCGCTAGACGAAAGTGTCCAACATGCACGAGGTAGTACCCTCCTAGAAGTTGGTGTGCGCGATAGTCCAGAGGGTCCTTGTTAAGCGCTTTGAGAAGTTTTGTGCGCGCATCAAGCAATCGTTCTGTTGTTAAAAGGAATGAGGCTTCGCTTATGAGCTCACTTGCGCTCTTATCCTTATCGTCGTTAGGGGCTAAGAGATTGTCTGATCCAAACACATCGAACGGATCAAAGGGGTCCAGAAGCGGCGCTGAGTCGTTAGCACTAGGGGCTTGAGCAAAACCAACTTGTGTCTGCACAAACGCTGAACTGAGTGCTATGCACGCGGCTAATAGCAGTGCTCTTACCATCGACCACCTCCGATGAATCGTACAGTGGCAACGGGATTGAGGGCTGCGCGAAGTCGCTTGGTAACAGGGAAGCGTAGGAGTTCGGAGCGCGCCTTGCTGAGAGTTGCTTGGACTTCTTCAAGCGTTAGAGTCGAATGTTGCTGATAGGTGCTACGAACAAGTAATGAGCTCACTTCGTTGAGGAGCTGATGTGGGGTACGACTTGAAAACTCTACACGGGTCTCGGCGTGTGAGCGCGAGAGCCCCATATCGTAGAGTATTGAGGCAAGAGAGATGTAGCCCCACCGTAGTTTCCGCAGCGGAGAGGAGGTAAATCGCCACCTCAATCGTAAAAATATCTTAGCGCAGATAAAGAGTGCCACGAGGAGCGATATAGTCCACGCTACCTGAGAAGTCTTTGGTGTCCACGTGTCATCGCGGTCAGCCAGTCCATCTTCATCTTTGAACGAGCTGTCTGGTAGGATCTCCTCACCAGGCTCGAGTATACCCATCAATTCCTCAAGCAGCTTGGCATCAACCTGTGTATCAGCGTGACTCTCCACCTGCTCAGGCTGCACATCAAACGGAACCCATCCAACACCAGTTATGAAAGCTTCGCCCCATGCGTGACGATCGCTCATGCGTAGTAAGATGTGACCATCTTTTGCTTGACTGAGATCAGTGAGGTAGCCAGTGGCAACTCGAGCAGGTATTCCGAGAGCGCGAGCCATGTATACAACTGCGTGTGCGAAGTGAACGCAATATCCACGATGGTCACCGAACAGGAACGGGGCAACCGGGTCGTCCGCGGGCTTTGTGTCGTGATTTGGTGTCAGGGTGTAGATCGCTGTTTTGGTGAGGTGTTCCGTTAGGGCCCGCATCTTCATGACGGGCGGTGTTACATCCTTTGTTATCTTAAGAGCTAACTCTTTGTAGCGCTGGTCTGGATGCTGCACGAGATAGTGCTGCTTAATCTCGCTGGTCCAGCGCGGATCGCCCACCTGTAAGGAGTCTACATCTGTTTGTGAAAAAGCTGGTCCCACTGAGTACGCTCGGTAGGTGTTCTTGAACCGATTCGGTTTAGGATTTTTTAGTTGAACGATTGAAACTGGGTAGTCGAGTGCGAAAGCATTATCGTGGTTTGCAAGCAGGTAAAAAGACTGAACGACCGGCGTTCTCATCAGAAGCTCTGAGTCCTCTTTGCCTGTGAATGACTCACTGGGTGTAACAACTGGGAGATCGGCATCGTAAGCCCGTCCTGAAAAAACCATCTCGTGACCATTGAACGCTGAAAGCGCACTTTCGCGCAGGTAGATCATCGGTGAGAAGGGATTACTTGTGTAGTCGCCCTCAAGGCGCACAAGAGCAGCAGGTTGATTAGAGCTTCCTAAGGCAGATTGAAAGCTGAGTGGGCTAACGCCGGACTCACTTCCCATACCAACGCCATTAGAGACGCGGTCGACCATGATCTGATTGAAGTGGTTGTAGATGATCTGTTGTATCCAATATCCAGCACCGATTACCACAGCTAGTTCGACAAGCCATACCAGAGCCTGTCGACGGAGGGGGGCCTTCTGAACATTTCGTTGCGCTGCCTGAGCCCGAGAGGCAAGGAATATGTAGATAAGTGCAATACCCAACAGAGAGCTGCCGACCATCATCAGGGTTGAAAGTGGACTGAGGTTAAGCTGCCACGCCAGAGAGTTGATTATTTTGGGCCTATCGAATCGAAAATTGCGATGAGCAGCAAAGAGCCCCACAGCGACGGTGCCCAATATCAGCGCCTCAATCGTCACAGATGATCGCACGCGCCAGAAGAACCAGGTTGAGGCGAAGCCAAGAGATAGAGCGATAAGAAAAGTGCCTGCCCCTAGCTCAATTGATTGGATTGCAAATGAGCGCTCTAGAAATCCTGAAAGTGCGACATCTATGGTGTAAAAGCCACCCGAAGTGATACCCCATAAAGCAAAGAGGAACAGTGCCGCGCCTAGCCAGCGAAGCTGCGAGCGGGCCCCGTAGGAAGCAAGTACCACCCCGGCGATGCCACCCAGGGCGACAAAAGCAGCGCTACTTCCGAAGGTGATGACGTAGCTAAGGCAGTAGACAATCAGCGCAACGCCCACCGAACGTAGCGCCACGATCGTTTTGAACCAGGGGGTGGGGGTACGCGTAAGGGTGGTAAGGAGCGATGTGGGGCTCATACGTGAACCTCCCACTTTTTGCGCAAACACTCAGTGAGAAACGCTTGATAGTCACCAGGTGACCCGAAGTGCTTATCAACCACGGGCTCACGCACTATTAGCGAACGGGTGAGGGCGGTAAGGGAGAGTTTGTTCGAGGAGGGATGCTGACACTGTGGCTGGCTGAGGCAGAATACCGGCTCTATTCCGCGCGATTCTAACCAGCTTGCTGTTTGGAAAAGTGCTGTCGACTCGCTCGTCGTGGCAGCGTGTCTGCCATCACAGAAGAGTAGTAGCTTTGAAATAACAAGTTCGTTAGAGAGTGCCTTGCAGTCATCAAGAATTGAGGTCAGCTCCCGTTCTAGGTGCTGGGTGGTGAGAGGCGAAGCGTGCCACGCTGAATCAATGAGAAGTGTCTCGGTAGTTACAGCATCTCGTGCCAGCGGTTGCGACTCACGACCGAGGCAGCCAACGAGGAGTTCGAGTGACATGTCATCAAGGGTGCGGATGTACGCCAGCGCCTGCGAGCAGATCTCGTCATCATTGGTCTCTGCAAGCACGGCAATAACAACATGACCCTCGGGGGTCATTGAGGCTTCGGGATGGCGCGAAAGCAGCTCCCCACGTTTTGCATACGCCTTCCATACGATTTTCTTGATTCCGTCTGATGGATGGTAGGGCTTGATGTCGTACGGATCGCCGTTGCGGTTATTCGTATCGAGCACCATGTCACCCGCTCGCTGAGTTGAGCTTAAGATCGGGAGTCTGTTTTCGATTGTGCGAGGGGGAGAGACGGTTATGGTCAAAGGCAACGGCATACGCCACGAGACCGTTACTAAGCCGAGAGCGTCGATCACTTCACAACGGGCTGAGAGTACCCTCCACGCACCTCGGTGCGGGCAGACGATATCTGCATGAGTGCGGTGTTCGCTGTGGCTTACGCCGGTCACACTGATCAGTGGCACACGTGCTCCAGGATGTTCAAACTCAAGCTGAATATCGAGGCGACAGCCGGGGAGAACCCGGATGGGATTGATATGAAGTACGACTCGCGCCGTTTCCCCTGATGTAACTGGGGTGCTCGGCAGGTGTCCCATGATCGTCAAACGACGTTTCAGATAGTAGCCATGAGCCAGAACCGTGGCGCACGTAAGAAAGAATATGGTGAGAAGCCCAAATGATAGAGACGCGGAAACTACATCAGAATTCTTGTGAATCGGATCTACCAGGAGATACGTGAGGGCAAGCAGCATGACCACACTTCTCCCTGAAAGCGGGCCAAGGCCGCGTAAAGTGAGGAGCTTTTTGAATCCAGAGGTAATAGTCGCCGTAGCGTTGCGCATGGGAAGCTTTTTTCTGGCTCTATCAGGTACTTATCTTTCTTGCGTGTGTCGTTTCACAGAGTGTATTACCGTCTCTGCCAACGAACCTCGTTAGGCTATCAATGAAGTCAGTTAAGGGAAAGAACCTCCAGGATTTTACACCCCTCTTGCGAGCACACAGCGGGACAACCTGCACCGTGTCCGATGGCGACTACCGCGAACTTAGTCACCTTATCACACAACGTGCATCGACCCCTGGTACCGAAGGTGGATTTATCGTTGGGCTCAATCCGTCTCAGACCTATCAACATAAGATAGTGCGTAGGTCGCGCACGGTGCTCGGAAGTCTTCCAGAAACCCTACTTTCTCTTCTTGGTCTAGAGCCCCTCGTGGCAGGCCTTATCGGGTCTTCCTTTGCTCCGTGGTGTAAACGGTGTAGCTCGCCTGCCCGTATAAGGCCCCAGCGTACCTTGCCCGCGCTGCCTGACCACGGATTCGTTGCCCTTGCGGTTGCTGCGCGAGGTGTTGCGGATATTACCCTCGCTGAATGGTGTGAACTTTTGGGTGCTGAACGGGCCCGTTGCGACGACGGCTTAGTCTCGGTTTCAGACCTTTCGCCGGACGCGACGGGCGAACCGGTGTTGAAGGTCTGTGGTGTAGGAGAGACAGGTTCAGTACGTAGTGAAGCTGAGCGGTGGTTCGCGTCCGGAGGTGGGGAGTTGGTCGTGTATCATCTGGCAACACGTGGGGCGCCCGTACAAGAGATCGCTCGCCTAAATCCTTTAGCGCGGTGTGCCTCATGCGAAGATGAAATTTTGATTCCAACCCTGGTTGAGTTAGCTGCGTTACCTGACTGTCCGCGTTGCAGAGGAGAGGGCTGGATAGAAGTTGCTAGCACTCGTCTGCAGGCATGTGACGACTGTGATGGCTACGGCTCAAACTCTTATGTGGCGTTGGGTGAATGTGGTGCCGTTGCGCTACGTCACGTTGGGTGTTTGTCGTTTAGTGAGGTTGCTGAGTTGTTAGCTAGAGGCGGCGGGTCGTGTGCTGCAGTCGATGCGCAGGCTTTGCAGATTATAAGCCACTCCTCATTTGCTGAGTACGCCATCGGTACACCAACGTATCTCCTTTCCACTCAGGAGCGTGCACAGCTTAGCGTGCTGTCAGCAGGGCTTTCAGGATTGTCGGGTATCCTCTTTGTAGGAGACGACCTGCCAGCTCTAGCGTTGGGTAATTCAATAGAGAGCGCAAATCAGGCGTGTTCGATTGAGCCGCAGTGGATTTCTGTGGAGCCGTCTTTTCGAGGGGAAGGTAATGATGAGGTGCGATTGACTCAGTGTGTTCGCGGACCGCTTAGTATTCCTGCTATCTCTTTCCCCCTTGGTCAGGCGTCGCTTATACGGTCCAGCTCTGCGGGCGCACCGTATGTACTTCTCGAGGAGATTTCACACCGCTTCAAGAAGCGGCGTAAGCTTGCATCGAGCTGCTCATTTGGTGACCTGCGCGAGTGCGCCTTTATTGATAGTGAAGCGGAATACCCCTCCACTGTGCTCGAACTACTGGGGGTTGCAGATGAACTTGCTCAGGAGATCGCCCGGACGCAGACAGTGCAGCAGGCAGGCTTGTCTACCAGCGATCTTGTTCTTGGGCAGAGTAGCCGCCGGTGTGGCGTCTGTGATGGTGAGGGGGGAGGAAAGGGTGCGGAGGCGTGCATTGCCTGTGGTGGGAGTGGGCTTAGCGCGCAGGTGTGTCGCGTGACGTTTGCAGGGCGTACGTACGGAGAGCTTGTCACTGAGTCGCTCAAGAGAGCCGGAGAGCTCTTATGGATGAACGATCTAGTCAGTGGAGTTATCGGCGGCATACCGGATGAGCTAGCAACGCAGGTTACTCCGGCTACGCGGGTAGCTGACCTGAGCGTTGAAACTGCCCGCTTCTTAAGGCTCTACGGGGCGCTGAAAAAGTGGCTCGTCGGCGGGCATCGTGGCAGCTCAAAGAAGCCATGTTTACAAGAGAAGTTGTTACTCCTGTGGAAGCCATATGGATTAACTACAAGGCACCAAGAAATTGTGTTTGAGCTGCTCAATCAGGTGCTTGCGGCAGGTGCAACAGTTGTTGCCGCAGGGGTACCTGCAGCTCTCGAAAAATGGTTTGAAAATGTGCTAGAGTTGTCGGAATGCAGTCGGTCTGCGCCCGAGGCCTCTCGAGATAAATGCCTCGATTCTCGATTTGCGCGGGTTGTCTTCTTTCTTAACAGCGATAGTGGTGTGTCATGCCAGACAAAAGATTAACAAGACAAGAGATAAAAGAGCTTCTCTATCGCAGGCGCTACGCAGTGCCCAACGCGGTGACCGTTGGAAATATGTTTTGCGGCTTCTTAGCTATTATGTACTCGACTTCAGGGCGTTTCGAGAAAGCAGTCATAGCTATTTTGATTGCGATACTACTCGACGGTTTAGATGGACGGGTAGCGAGGAGGCTTAATGCAACCTCAAAATTCGGCATCGAGTTTGATTCTTTCTCCGACGTAGTCTCGTTTGGACTAGCCCCGGCTGTGATGATGTATCACTGGGCATTTCAGAGTTTGGCGGATGAGTTTGGTGTGGCAGTGACTTTCTTCTATGCGCTGTGTGCAGCGAGTAGGTTGGCTCGATTTAATATCTCTGCTGAGAATCTGAAGAGCTTTATGGGTCTTCCGACTCCAGGAGCGGCGGTGTTTGTTGTTGCTGTGATTAACAGTGCACCTGTTGCGCAACATTCTTACCTCGCAGTGGTCGTTGGAACTGTGGTTATGCTCTCTATTGGGTACTTGATGGTATCAACCATAGAATTTGCGAGTATCAAGCAGTTTAAGTTCACTGGAATTAAGCCCCGGGCAGGTGTGCTGTTGCTCGGTCTGCTCATAGCACTGACGTGGAATCGCCCAGGGATAGGTCTTCTCGTGATTGCTGCGGCTTACGTTGTCAGTGGTCCTTTTCTAAGAATTCTGAAAAAGCGGTCAAAGCCCCTCCTACGCGAAGCGCTTAAGGGCAGTGAATCTTAGCTTTCTCAATAAACTCCGGGTTACATTTACGTAAAACGCTGGTCTTACTAACGCTTCAAACAGTTCTCAGCAACAGTTACCTATGTCTTGGGGAGCCCTGAAGCTAATAGTTTTCTAAAGCGGCCAATTTCTTAGGTCACTCTTTGAACCGGGGTATTCTCTGGTTCCAGGAAGAAAGTAAACAGACGTTCAAGGGCCTGCAGGGTGGTGAGCTTTGTTGAGGAGCCATGTCGGGCGGGTGCGGTGATAGTCGCGCCTATGAACGAGCCAGCTAGCCGAGCCGAACGTTCAGGCGATGTTGATAGAGAGAAGATTTTTTCAACTGCATCACTGAGCTGCTTAGCTTCTGAAGGCATCAAGTTAGTGTGAGGCAAGAGCGTTGATAGCGTTGACCGCAAGAGGTCGTGAAGCGCTGGCGCGGCTAAGGGTGGCTGCGTATCGAGAGGTGGAAAAAGAGCCTGCAAAGGGTCGCGGTCGGCTCTGATAAGTGGTCGCACTGTTTCTGCGAAACGCTCAAGCGCATCTCGTGCTCCTGTGGGCAGGTGCAATGTGACCTTTGGAGCAGCGTCTTTGACACCTGCCTCTACCAACCGGCGTTCAGACGGTTTCTCAAAGCGGGGTACCCATCCATTTAAGATTACTGTTTCAGGGTTGGCGTTCAGCAGTGAGGCCTTAACTCTCTGAATGGCAGTTGATATCTCTCTCAGAGTTACACCCGGGAATGCACGCATAATGACAGTGAGCGCCTCAACGATCTGCGGTTGGGTATTGCTTGAACGCTGAGAATCTAGAGCACGTTGTAACGGCTCGCTAGGGGGCGATGTTGCTCCCGAGGTAGAGCTCTCGTTGCGATTTAAGCGGGTGTATTTGCATTCGAGTAGTTCACGGGCTGGCGTTGTGAGTGGTCGAAGGTCATCAAGCGAGACCTGCTCGCACGAAGAGAAGAGATGTGTGACTAGCGCTTGTTGTGGAGCGGGTATGTCTTGTAGTCCGGTATTTAACCACTGCACTAGTGCTGTCGAGAAATCTTTGTGAGTTAGGGTGTTTTTTATCGGTTTCTGTCGAGGATCGCCCGGAGCTAGACCGCCGATTGAGAGCAGTCGGTCAAAATGTGTAGGGCTCAACTCGCCTTGCTCTTTCAGTGTCTTTAACAGACGCAACCCAGGAGCTCGGTCTTCTCCTCCAGCACGGCAGAAATCGCTCTTATGGCTAAACCGATCAAACACCAACGTCTGAATAATTCGGTACTGTATTTTGCCGTTGGGGGTAAGCTTAGGGCTGTGAAGCGTTGTGCCACACAGCTCTCGCCAGCCCACCTCATGTGCTGGTAGTTCGGCAATGCCGGCGGCTCGCAGCCAGCCACGGTATTCAATCCAAGGCGGCACCGCCTCTCCGTTTAGTATGCTTTGTAAGCGTGGAGCACTTGTAGCTAAACGGCCAATCGCTCTTTTTAATCCAACGATCTGCAGTAGATCCTTCAGAATGACGCGGGGATCGGGATCGGTGTGCAGCGTAAGCGCGCGGCGCAGGATCGCTTCAGTTTTCTCTGAGTGCAACCCCGCGTCAAGCTTCGGTGGCTTAGCAACGTCTTCTTGTAGCTCTGGAGCTTCACCCCACATACGTGTGTAGAGTGAATATGGCGAGAGGGGTTGACCCGTTCGTCGCTGGTAGGATTTTTTCCACTCGTCAGCTCGTAGTTTCAATAGTTGAGATAGCTCGCGCGGATTTCGTGATAGCACCGCTGCTAACGCCCCCCATGAAACGGTCTGACCGGCTACTCCTTCAAAGATTAGGTTTCGAATCATTTCGGAGCCGTAGCGCGGGCGGGCGTCGTCGTGAATACCAGTTAAATGTGCAAGCGTCTTGGTCGATAGCTTCTGCTCGCGCATAAGCCTTACGGCGAGTCTAGTTGAGGACGAACTGCGAGTGTGTAAGTGAGCCTCCTGCGCCACTGCTTGATCGAGACGCACGAGCTCGGAAGGGGGAATCCGTTGCACCAGTATCTCAGATTGACGGATGGCCTGCCACGCTGCAGGCGGAATTGGCTCAAATCGACTAATTCGCTGTCGGTTATCTTCAGACAACGCTGGAAATACGCGACCAAGTTCGCATGCTGTCGGGGTTATTCCCGCCCATGCAAATGCCATATGAAGACGAGTCACAGACACAGGGCGCTTAAGCTTTAGAGATTGATGAAAATATACCTGCCGAGCACGTTTAACCCAGCTATCGTCCCATTCTATTGGCGAGGCGCTGGAATCTCCGGAGCTAGCTGCTGAGTGAATTTTTTCACCAATATCTAAAAGCTCTTTTAAACTAAAAGCCTTCTTAGTAGCGCGATACTGCCATATGTCTCCCGAAGCGAGTCCTGTTATTTCAGTAAATGTTTTTGACCCCGCCTGCAGCTGCCATTCCCGTAGGAGCCCCAGAGGTGTTCCGATGTCGTCGCGCAGAAGGAGCTTAGTAAGCTGATGCTCTGCCCACCGGAAAAACAGAGCTTCTGGGCTCTGTTCTTGAGCACGTTTTCGCCAATCCGCGATGAAGGGGTGAAAGGATGTGGCAACCGAGCTCGAGGGATCAAAGCCCTTGTCCTCTAAGCGTAAGAGCGTGTTGGCTTGTATGCCGAGGTCCTCGGCATACTGCGGAATAGTTTTGTTTAGTAGCGCAGCGCGTACTGTAACGACAAGTCGGCGCACAGGGTCATCCTTGCTGAACGCGTCTTTAATCGAACCTTGCAACGCTCGTAACTGTTTTGAAGTGAGAGCGGGCGAGAAACACACCTCGCGTGGGCCATGAAGAAGAAGCTCGTTGCAGCTGCGGTGAGGAACGGAGAGATCGTTTAGTCCTAGCTGCGGCAGTGAAGGGCGTTGAGGAAATGCTGAAGGCAAAATCTCCGACATCGCGGCAGTATACGGAGCTGGCTCGGGTTGTCAAAAGTGAACTGACTTATGGAGGTTTTGCGACCGTTACTGAAACTGCTGGTGCTGCCTAATAAGATCCAAAGAGGACAGATCTGTTGATGTATGTAACGGATACTTTGCATCACTTCGCTCCCACCGTTTGAGCCACGCTGAATCCAGTAGAGAATGTGAGATCCCTAGACGATGCGCGGCTGGAGAGAAGGCGATAGTAGTGTCTTCTTTCGGTCCGCTACCTGGTCCTCGTCCGACCCACCAGCCAGCGCCCAGTAGAGTCGAGCGAACAGCGGTAGAAGCTGAATAGGTGTGCAGCGACGTTGCAGCTTCGCCGCAATGCTGCAGGAGCTCTGACAGAAGTGTTAAGTGCCACAGCGGGCTATCGACTTTGCTAGAGAATGGGTCGTACCAAATGACGTGCGGAGCCGGAGCTTCTTTAAATCGAAGAGCGAAATCCCCCTGTAGTAGGCGCCACGAAATTAGCGCGGTGGCGTTTTGCCACACAGCATTGTGGAGTAACTCATGCGGCGCTGCGTGCCGGATGTGCTTAAAGAAGCGGGGGTGGGCGAGGGCAAGTCGTAGGGAATCGAGGTCGTTTTCAAAGCTAATGATCTGAACAGCTCGAGGTAGGTTGGGGAGCTTTTCGAGTGCAGCGATACAGGTCATAGCATTTGTTGCAGCGCCGAGTCCGACATCCCAAATGACAAGAGGAGAGCTGTTATCGGATTCCTGTAATCGATCCGTAAGGCGTGCGCCCTCAACATACAAAGCACGCGACTCCGAGACCGGGTCATTGCACGAGTGCATAATCTCACCCGAAGAGCGCTGCTTGATCGCTCCTGTGTCGCCTTCGCGAACTACAACTTCGTAATCACCAAGCACAAGCTGCGCCCCCTTACGTCGTACAGCCGGGGCTTGAGGTGGATTATCGAGATCGTCTGCTTCTAGAGTTTCGGCGTTGGAATGGTAGAAATCACGAAAGGTTCCGGCAATAATATGGGCCCGCATGTCGCGCATGAGGGTGCGGTAAAATGAGAGATTGTGAATGCTCAGAAGTTCACCAAAAACCCGTTCGCCCGCACGCACGAGGTGTCGCAGGTAGGCGCGCGTGTAGCGTCTGCACGTTGAACATGTGCACAGGGGGTCGAGGGGGGTTGAGTCCAGGTTATAGACTCCACGTCGAAGATCGATCTTGCCACGCGAAGTAAATGCTACGCCTTGATTAGCTAAAGCAGTCGGAAGGATGCAGTCAAACATATCCATTCCGCGGCGCACGGCTTCAAGGAGATCGATTGGAGTGCCAACTCCCATTAAATAGCGCGGCTTGTGTACTGGTAGTAGGGGAGCTGCAAACTCAGTTGTGTCTTCACGCTCGCGCTTAGTCTCACCAACAGCAAGCCCTCCTAAAGCGAAACCATCAAAAGCTATCTCAGTTATTTGCGCAGCGCTCTCTTTGCGAAGGTGGCGAAAACAGGCCCCCTGTACGATACCAAAGAGCGCCTGGTTGGAATCTCCGCGTGCAGCGAAGCTGCGTTTCGCCCAGCGAGTGGTTAACTCCATTGCGCGGCGTGTTGTAGCCTCATCACTTGTTGATGGGATGCATTGGTCGAGCACCATCATGATGTCACTGCCGATTATGCCCTGCATCTCAATGCTCTTTTCGGGAGTTAGCACCATCGGCGTGCCGTCCACGTAGCTACGAAAGCTAGCGCCTTCCTCGGAGATCTTAAGCTGCTTTGAGAGCGAGAATATCTGAAAGCCACCGGAGTCGGTTAGTACCAAGTTTGGCCACTGCATAAAGCGGTGGATTCCGCCCACCGCAGCCATTACCTCTGGCCCAGGTCGCAACAAGAGGTGGTACGTGTTTGATAGCAGCACCCGGTAATCAAGTTGTTCGGCTACCGGGAGATCGACGCAACGTAGAGCCGCTTGCGTTGCAACTGGCATAAAAATTGGCGTTTCAAAAGTTCCCCGTCGTGTGGTGATGGTTGTGGCGCGGGCGGAAGACCACGAATCAAGCGCATCGATAGAGTGGGAGAGGCGGGTATCCATTGATGCAGCGTGTGATCACAGTTCTGGTTTTGTTGCGTCAGCAATCAGGCAGCCGACGGCTTAACGGTGTAGATATTAATGGGCAGAACATTCAGCCAAACCCGTTCGCGGTTGAGATAGCTGAGGGATCCAGACTTCTTGAGGTAGGTGCGAACCTCTTCCATCCGTTCTCTTCGATCTGGCGCAGAGACCGCCTCATTGAATTTTCGAAGGCCGATGTATTCGTAATACGTCATCAGAGTGTCCGGAGAGCTGATCTGCCGGAGCTTATCGAAGATAGCTTTGACGGTAGAGAGGTCAAAGTTCACAAACGGCAGCGCACATACGATGATGTCGTAGCATCGATCCGCCGGAAGATCCTGCGCAGCTCCCTCAAAGAACACCACCTGATTCCGTACTCGCTGGTAATCAGGACACTCTTCAAGCTTATCTTTGAGCGCCTTCATAAAGCGCGGGTTGATTTCACAGATGGTGAGGATGTCGCCGTCTTTAAGCTCTCGAATAATCGGGATAGTGACTGATCCTGTGCCAGGACCGAGTTCGAGTATGTTTTTTGGTCGGCGGGTCGGATCCCGTAGCGGTGTTATGAGAGCCTGAGCGGCCCAACGGGAGGTTGGAAAGCATGCACCGGTAGTCTTGAACTCCAGTAAGAACTCCCTTAGGAAAACGAGATTCTCTTTGATCATACTTTCGATCTTATCCTCTCATCTCCGCTTTGGAATTAACCCTTTCAGGTCCACTCCAACTGCTGGATAACAACTCACCAAAGCCCAACGCCGCACCAGAAGAGGTTATGCCGTCTTCTTGCGGGGAGGCGCATAACGCCGGCTCACCACTGTGCACCGACCTCATCAAGCCCCCTAATGTAGTGATCTGATTCGTTAAGGTCCAGAAGGCTAGAAAAAAAAGATTTCCTGTTGCGCATTTTGATGGTTTGCCAGTTTTTTTCCTCACAACCTTCCGTTTTGCAGTGAAACAACACTTCCCGCCCGGTGCCCTCTAGTAGTATCAAGGGTATGCGAGGCCAAACGCCTCGGAGCAGGGTCTTTGTTGTAACGCCATACCTGCTTATGAAATCGACGGGTTTAGGCAGTCGCTGAAGGTCTTGGGGCTTAAATTGAGGTACATTAATTTCCCGTAAGCATAGTGAAATTAATGGGTTAGGGGAGAGAATTTGTAACTATGACAGCTACAGAGCTTTGGAAGCGTTTTCAAGAGCGATTTATCTTTGACGAACAGAGCGGCTTTGCCCTCGATACTAGTCGGCTGAATTACGACGAGAGCTACATCGCCAAGATGGAGACCAAAGCCAAGGAGTCTCTGCAGGCCATGCATCGCCTGGAAGCAGGGGAGGTGGCAAACCCGGATGAGAAGCGCATGGTGGGGCATTACTGGTTGCGCGCACCTCAGCTGGCGCCCAACGCAGAGTTACGTAAAGAGATTGAGCAGACGGTAGCGAAAATTAAGAGCTTCGCTGCAAGGGTGCATTCCGGCGACGTGGCACCAACCAGTGCTGGTCGCTTTTCGCACGTGCTCGTTGTCGGTATCGGTGGTTCAGCTCTTGGGCCACAATTTGCGAATCAGGCGCTTAACTCCGCCGCCGATGCGATGAGTATCTCGTTCTTCGACAACACCGATCCAGATGGGATGGCAAAGGTGCTCTACAGTCTCAGAGATCTCAAAGAGACCCTGGTTGTTGTTATATCTAAATCAGGCGGTACTAAGGAGACTCGTAACGGACAGCTCGTTGCAAAAGCAGCATTTGATGCAGCAGGGCTCGATTTTCGTAAGCACTTCGTTGCAGTGACCGGTGAGGCGAGCGAGCTTGATCAGACAGCAATCTCTGAAAAGTGGCTTGAGCGTTTCCCGATGTGGGACTGGGTTGGAGGTCGTACAAGCGAGATGAGTGCTGTTGGGCTACTCCCGCTGGCGCTGCAGGGCTTTGATATCGATGCACTTCTCAAAGGGGCCGCCGATATGGACAAGCTCACTCGAGGTGCGGAGATACGAAAGAACCCAGCTATGATGTTGGCGCTCGGGTGGTACCACTGTGGATGTGGTAAGGGGAATAAAGCGATGGTTGTTCTGCCCTACAAAGATCGCTTGGAGCTTTTCAGTAAATACCTCCAACAGCTTGTGATGGAGAGCCTGGGTAAGGAGCATGATCTAGCAGGCAACGTGGTTAATCAGGGGCTCTCGGTTTACGGAAATAAGGGCTCAACCGATCAGCATGCCTACGTGCAGCAGCTTCGCGATGGCATCAATAACTTCTTTGCGGTGTTTATCGAAGTATTAAGAGATAGATCCTCGCGGACGCAACCCTCTGCAGCTCTGCGATCGCTTAAGGCTGAAGCCTTGCAGGTTGAGGCTGGTGTGACCAGTGGTGATTACCTAACCGGATTCTTCCTCGGCACACGCTCAGCGTTGTATGAGAAGGATAGAGAGAGCATCTCTGTGACGATTCCCGAGGTGAATGAGTATTACGTAGGGATGCTCATCGCGCTCTTTGAGCGAGCAGTGGGATTGTATGCTCATGTGATAGGCATCAACGCCTATCATCAACCAGGTGTTGAGGCGGGTAAAAAAGCAGCAGCGCAGGTTCTCAAGATTCAGGGAGAGGCTGAAGCTTTCCTTAAGCAAGCTAAGCAGGCCGTGACCGTTGAGGATGTTGCAAGCGGGATAGGTCAACCCGATGCGGTTGAGACGATCTTTAAGGTTCTCCGACACCTTGCAGCAAACGGTCGTATTGAGATTCAGCCTGGTGGTGGTATCTTCAACGACCGTTATTCAGCATAGTATCCAACCATGATCTTTGAATTGACCGGCATACCGCTACACACTTGGGGCCTCCTGCTGGTGGTGCTTGCAACGGTGGTTGTTTTTCTCGTTGATTCTGTTCCCGTTGATGTAACTGCGATGGGAGTGCTCTTGGCGCTTCTGCTTGGTGGTTACGTGTCGGCAGCAGAGGCGTTTTCTGGATTCTCATCGCCGGTGGTTATCGTGATGGTGTGTACGTTGTTCGTATCCGGGGCGTTACGTGTTACCGGAGTGAGCGATGTAATTGCGCGTTGGATTCAAAGATACGCCGGCTCGAATGAGCGTATCGCTATTGCAGTTGTAATGCTGATTGCTGGCCTCTTCTCTGCATTCATGAATAACGTATCTGCTGCTGCCTTGATGATGCCCGCCGTTGCAGTGCTTTCTCACGATGCTGGCATTGCTCCATCCCGGCTCTTTATCCCCCTTGCCTATGCGGTGACCATCGGGGGAATGCTCACCCTTATCGGAACTCCGCCGAATATCTTATCTGCTGAGATACTCCGTGCCCGCGGGCTTGAGCCCTTTCACTTTTTCGACTTCTCGCCTTTTGGTCTCATCGCACTCGCTGCAGGTACAGTTTTTATGGTTGGATTTGGCTACAAGCTCTTGCCGATCCGAAAAACGCAACGCACTACACGGCGCATTACTGACCTACGCACGCTGTATGCGTTGCAAGAGAAGCTCTTCTCTGTGCGGGTGCCTGACGGTGCAACCGCAGAGGGCAAGTCGCTCACAGAGCTGCGTTTTGGATCGCTTATAGGTGGTGTTGTCGTAACGATAATTCGTGGAGGCAGAAAGCTACTCTCTCCGAAAGCCGATGAGAAGCTGCATGCCAGGGATGTTTTATTGGTGCGTGGAAATCCTGATCGTTTTGAAGAGGTGCTCTCTGTGCGTGGGCTCTCCTTTTCTGAGATGCCGGCAGCGCCACTTCAACGCCTAAGCGCAGATGCGCAGGTTGTTCGATTTACCATTAAGGAGGTGCATACTGAGACCCGTGTTGTGATGTTGCGAGATCTGTTGCGCACAACGGGTATCGTTCCTTTGGCTGTTGAGCGTGTGGCCCTCGATCATGCCTGGGAGGCGAATCCACCATCGTGGTTTCTTGATTCCCTTGTGCACAAGGGAGACGTGATCGTTGGCTGCATCGCTGGGCGCTTCTCAGAGGATTCTACGTTAATAGATATGGAGATGTCCGATATCGCGCATCCGGAGGCGCTCCTTGCAGGGTCAATGTATTGTATTAGGATCGAGAAGGAGGGGTGGAGTGGGGCTCCTCTTCACCGTCTGATTCACGAGACGAAGTTGCCCATCGTTGGTGCGATCCCTCTCGAAGGTCACTCGAAACATAACGGCATCGTGTGGCTTGATGTGCCTGTTCCTGAGCTTGGGAGCGAGGAAGTGTCAGTCAAGCTTGGGGGCGATCACATCTTGCGAGAGGGGGAGATGTATCTCGTAAGCGGATCTATCCATGAGGCCCGCAGACGAGAGTGTGTGAGCTCCTTAAAGCTTGAGGGTGAGGCAGCTTCAGCAGAGTTGGAATCCACCGATGTCGGAATAGTCGAGCTGATTCTTACGCCGCGCTCTGAATTTATCGGAAAAACTTTAGCAGACCTCCATTTTCGTGAGAAGTATGAGTGCCAGGTGGTAGCTCTATGGCGTGATGGCAAGCCGCATCTTTCGCTCTCGTCCTCTCTCCCCCTCGTATACGGAGACGCACTTCTCGTCCAAGGTCCTCGATCAAAGCTTGCAGTGTTAGCCAAAGATCCGGATTTCTTGTTGCTCTCTGAGCACCGCAGCGCTCCCAAACTTTCAATTAAATCTGCATTCTCTTTAGTTGCGCTTTTGATGCTGATGTTTCTCCCTCTCGTCACGGGGATGCCGATATACGAAGCCGCGTTCCTTTCGGCGTGTGTGGTGGTTTTCAGCGGGGCGATAACGACTGAGCAGGCATATCGTGAGATCGAATGGCGAGTGGTTTTTCTGTTAGCTATGATTATTCCGCTTGGAGCGGCTGTTGAGAAATTTGCAACGCTTGCCCCAGTAATGGAGGCTCTTAAGTCCGTGTGCGAGGTTGTTCCACCAATCGGTGTAGCAGCGCTGCTGCTGATTGCTGGCAGTATCATCAGTCAGCTCATCGACGCATCAGTTGCTGTCATATTTCTTGGTCCAGTAGCACTTTCGCTTGGACAGTACACCGGCATCTCGCCGCGTACGATGCTGATGGCACTCACTCTGGGAAGCTCACTGTCCTACATGTTACCTACAAGCTGTAGATCCAATATTCTTGTCATGGGTGCTGGAGGATATAAAGCCAGTGACTTTATGCGCATTGGCGCGCCTTTCTCTTTGGTAGTTGGGCTGGCGGTGTTGCTAGCATTGGGGATTGTAGATCTATAGCAGCGATTTGAGACCCGCGTTGACTGGAGGGAGGCGCGTTGCTTCGGCTCCTTGCTGTGAAGTTAACAAGACCTCCACCCTACCTAAACATTTTGATTCAAGAAAATAACTCGATGAAGTTGGCCGAGTGCGGATTCGCTCCACTTCGCTAAGAGGTAAGCGGTAATTCTCTAAAAATGACACGTTTGAGGGCTGATCCGACATTCGCGCTTTTGTTTTTGGATCAAGGATAAGAGCATCAATTTTAAACTTGTCGATTGCTACATCAGCCGACTCACCTGTGGCTTGCATATGTTGTTTCAACTGATCCCAGCTTCCTACGAGTTGGTCTGGTATCCATAGCAAGAACATATCGTGTGCGATAACCGCACGACCGTTCAACTTCAACTGGTTTAGTTGGGCTTTTAGAAAATCTGATTCAGACCTGCAATATGATGGAATATTCGTACTAAAGTTGAGTAAGGAAAGAGAATTACCACAGGCATATGAGGCTATCAAAACAAAAGCCACGCGAGAGATTGCGAGATCTCGTCCTTCGTAAATCCGCTTGCAACTTAATGCAAATGCTCTCGCAATAAGAAGCCAGATAGCTGGGTAGTACGTTATAAGTTTAACGGGATGGGGCATGTCTACCAGCCCAAGACCCAAAACAATTATCATACCCAGTAGAAAAAAGATTCTGAGGCTTTCCCTATCTTTTCTAACCATCAAAAGAGCAGAAAAGAAGGCTACAAAGACGAGCGGTTCAACGGAAGCTACATACTCGTACGTAGTCTGCCAAAACGCGAAGCTGCTACTTGTCTGTTTCATCCTAGAAAGCGGAATGGCACTACCATTCCAGATATTTACGTAGTAATCCACCCATTCATGTAATCCGCCGTTAGGAACGATGTTAACGAAGAATAAAAAAAGAACTCCAACTGCAGCTCCGCACGCAGTGGTTGCAAAAAACAATCGGCGGTCACCCTTGTTCTTAAGATCGAAAAGGGCCGTGAAAAAGCATGGTGCCACAATGATAATTGCACGCTCGTGTATGCCGAGAGCGGTCAAGGACAAAAATCCAAAAAACACCCCACTCCACCTGCCATAAAGCAGAAATAGCATTCCAAGATATGCGGTCGCAATTGCGATAATATCCGGCCGTCCAAGATGACTTGCGTCGATAAATATAAAAGATGTAATGGCTGTAGCCGTTACGAACATCGCTTCAATATTACCCCACGCGCGCTTTGCTATAAGGCCGAGGGTAACCACTAGCAATAATCCACCGGCAAACGACATCGCCCGCATGCTGTCGATAGTGACATCCATCCCAATCGCGTGGGGAATGCTGTAAATCATGTAGGGTAGATTGGGAACTTTGGCGAGCGGGTGGCCTTTATGGAGGAAGACGGAGGTGTCAAGAGAGCGAACAGCAAGGCCCTCGTGCACATAGCTGTTGACTCTGTGGATTGTGAGCGCTTCATCGATAAACCATTCTGGAAATAGCATTAGTGTGGACGTATGCCACCAAATGAAGACGCTCATCAGAAAAACAAAACCGATGAAGAAGTAGCTACTTTGTCTGATCACGTGTCCCCTATCCGTAAGGTAAGCAGTTATAAAACAGGCGCTTTCCTTGGTGGAGCTGCCGTGGATATATTGGTTCTATTCATAGTATGAGATTATCCCAGCGTCCGGCAAATAAAAACCCGCCTTTTCTTGGACTTCTTCGATCGATTCGAGTCATCGTTGGCGTTTATTCCTCTCCCGGTTGGATCGCTGCTTTTGAGCTGATGGCGCAACGGAGATTAATTAAGATCGCCTGGCGGAGCTATCTTTTATTTGAAAATACACCGATCGGTACCTTAATGCTTGTTACATATGGAATGCTTTCCTCTGTGGTAACCAACAGGTACCCTAATCTGAATAAAGATTCGGCAGTAGCAATGTGCTGTTTCTCTAATGAATTGAAAGCAATTGATAGATTTCGAAGTCTTATCGAACCTGTAGATATAGAAGTAATTGTGCCGGGGATTCCAAGTTTTCTAAATGTCATTTTTGCGTTAAAAACCTCGATCTTTTCCTTTCGAAAAATATTCCGCTCGTTACAGAAGCGAAAGAAAAAACAGCACTTTTTTGTCCTGTGTCAGCTTTCTTCTGGATTGTTTTGCTGGGCGGTTTATAACGCATGGTTTAAAAGACAGAAGCCTTTGATGGTAGCCGTCTCCACGACCAGTTGGTCCCAGGCGCTTACAATTATTGAAGCGGCAAAGTCTTTTCGAATACCGACAGTTCATTGTTCACACGGCCATTTTTCAAATGTGGAAAATCAGGCTGTTCCGCAGGCTGATCTGGTACTGCTCGATAATCAGATTTCAGCGGATGCATTGCGAGCGCAGAGGTCAGACGCCGCCGATGTTATCCTTTGGGGCATGCCGGGTGGGTCGCATCGAATGAGAATGCCGCTGACTACATCGGCAGTATCTTGCGTTGGACTTTATCCTTCTTTCTCTCATGTTCCGCAAGCTGTTGCTGCTAGGGTAAACTCGCTACGGAGGTGTTTCCCACGTGCTGAGATCATACTGCGGCTTCATCCGGTGGAGCAGTTGGCACCGGTCGCTGATATTCCCGGTGTTCCACGTGACGTGTATACCCTGGACCGTTCATCTGATCCGCTAGGGGCGATTCAGAAATGTGACCTCGCGATAGTGGGAAATACTAGTTTGATGATTCGAGCTTTAAAGCAAGGAACGCCCTGCTTGTATGATAAGGATCTGGACCGAGGATACGAGGATACTCTGGGTACTGTAAAGAACGGAGTAGTACCTCCGATTAATGAAAATGGGAACATATGCGAACAACTTACATTTTTCGATAGCATTGAATGGCAAGAGCATTTTCGCCGCTATGATCCCTCCTATCAGATCGACCCAGTAGAGTACCAACAAAATATCCGACGACAGTTTTTCGACTGGTTTAATAAAAAAACATGGCATGATTAATCGGATTCAAAAAGCGCAATGCCGACTACCAAAAGAGTTTGTTTTTTACTGCATGTCGGTCGCTCTTGGCAGTAGTGTGCCCATCCTCTTGTCTGTCATGCTCGCTCGAACGCTGAAAGTGGAAGACTTTGGAGTGTGGACACTTTTTGTCGCGACATATGGATTTTGTCGGTCTGTGCTCACCGTTGGTCTGACAGACGCAATGAGGTCATATTTTGCCGGTTTGCAGCTAGTTCGTATTGAAGAGCGGTTGATAAGCGGCTGGGTTGTTTCTGTTCTTATGGGCCTAGTCGCCAGTATGGGTGTTCTCGGCTGTTGGGTTGCCGAATGCTTCATGCGTCCTCCATACTCTCTAACCTTTTTCCTGCTTGCCATAATTATCGCGGTTTTTGAAGGAATGTTAACTCAATTGATGGCGGTCGTGCAGTTTGTAAAAGGAGCAAGAGAGTACCTTGCTCAAACCGTCTTTACTTCTTTGATTACTTTGTCGCTGTGTGGAGTAGGTGTATTTTTATCAGCGCGTTGGGAATCTGCGGTTGCAGGTCGCATTGTTGGATATTTTTTTGCGATAGGCATGGGTGCAGTATTTGTTCTGAAAATGAGCACGGGTTGGTGGAGAGGGTGGACGACTGTAGTCGAAGAAAGCAAAGTTCTTTTGCGGCAGGGTTATCGACATATTCCCTTCGAAATTCGGATGGTGAGTATTCCATTTATTCTTCGTCTTTCTTTATCCGTGACAGCAGGGTTTGTTCCTGTCGCTCAGTTCGGTGTTGCTTCGTTATTTGGTGCAGTCATTTCCTTAATAGCAATAGGGATGATTCTGTATATGCAACCAGTGATTACTCAGTTGTATCGAAATGGAGATAGTCATCTAATAGGCTCCGTGCTGAAGCATAGCGCTTGCTTTTTGGGCGCAATTTTGTCTTCTATTTTTTTAATCGAATGGTGCGCGCCATTTCTAATACCGCATATTCTGGGAGAATCATATGGACAGAGTATCACCATGTTGCTGCCTGTATTGCTATTGTACGGATTGTTTTCCCTTTTGGACTTTGCCCAGGCTCTATTGCAGTGTGTTGGGAAGGCGCATTCAGCTTCTATTGGAAATGTAGCTATTGTTTTTTTTATCGGTTTCTACGGCCTTGTGTGTCGTTTTTCGACCGTTGAGGAGATGGTCTATGTTGTTCTAAGTATTACGATGCCTCTCGCGGCGGTTGCAGCTTTTATCGTAAATAAAAGAGCGAGTGAAGGGTGTGGATAAAACTCCATAAATCGAATCCCTGAGTTTGAAGAGTGCTCAATTAAGGTCTCTGGGTCGTAGAGGTCTGGCGTTGCAATTTGCCTAAGCAAGCACGGCCGTCAAAAACGTTACTAGTCACCAACGCTGGTATCAGATCAAGGGTGTAAGGGAGTGATACAATTGCTGCTCATAACCGTGTAGCGGAGTCGCTCCTGCGGCGGCAGCTCCGCTATACGCGCTCGAGACTTCCCCGTAGGTGCTTCCACGTGCAGCGAGGAGGTCAAAGGGGCTCGACACAGTGACCGAGGCGACAGCATGCGGGACTAGTCGCACAGAGCAGCGACCAGTCACACGTTGTGGGGAGCTCTTCAGTCAACAGCCCCTTGGCCCAAAACCGAGGCTGGGACATCGCATCGATATTGATCATTTCCAGCACCTGTCGAGCCGTGGACAAAAAGGACTGCATTTGTGTCCTTGCACGCGTTAAGGCACCCTTCAGCGATAATTAAGCGCTCAGCGCTCATGTAAAGGGGGTATCCAGCGCGACGACATTTCCAAAGATCAAGTATTTAATGATCGAGTCGTAGAAGCACCGCGAGGCATCGATGTATATGTGCTCGTCTGCGCCGAGGGCTTTACTCCGAGCTGCTATTGCGTTTGCCTCAGCTTCAGAAAATTCACCCGTATTTACCGTGCAGTTGATGACTCGATTCTACGTAAAGCCAGAATTCAGAAATGTCTTGGCAAGTTGGTTAGAGTACCAGAATTGATGGCAGCTAAGACCTAAGCCGGCACATACGGCCCACGAAAATTCTCTTGAGCCACTACCTTCATATGCGTTGAGATGGCTTCAATAACCTCATCCGACATGAAGCCATCGTTCATCTTGATCAGATCTTGAATCGCCGTAAGGCAAACATTGGCGTGGTCCCAATTAGGGCAGGTGGGCCCACCAACCTCAAGCTCAACGACAAGGCGACGCCATGGAGAGCCTGACCATAGCTTTGAAGCGACGCTTTTTTCTGGCTTCGCTTGGTTAACTGGGCCAACGAGGGTTAGCCGGCAAACGGTTTCGGTTGCTAGTTCGAGGTTCATGCGTTCTTACTCAAAATTTCAGCGCTTATGGACGTGTGCCCGACCTTGCAATTAGCGCGAGTCACAAAGTCATCTTGTGTCATCGGCGTGAAGCCAGGTTCGGACCCATATAACCCTGGCATGGTAGCGCCCTCTTCGGTGGTAACCGGTCCACGTGCCGGGTTGGATTTCATCTCTGGTCCATTCCCCATAAAGCCTCTCTCAACCAAATCACCTATGTTATAGCTATACGTTAAATTCGGGTGACTTAACGAACTACTTAATAGCTTGGATGCCGGTTGGTCGTGAGGTGACGCATAACTGCTTGGTAGGCAAGTTCTTGGGTGGCTTAAGTGTTTGTTGTAATTATACAAATTTCTGGGTACCTTTAGGTCAGGATGGTAAGCTCTCGTAGCACAACCACCGTGCTTGGAAAAAATTAAAGAAGGAGATCTCCCCATGGCAAAGAGCAATGAGACAGTAACGATGCAAGGTAAGCCCCTTAAGGTAGAGGGTCGGTGCATTGAAGAGGGCGCCCAGCTCCCTGCATTCACCCTGACCGCGCAGAATATGTCAGATGTAACTAATGAGACGTACGCTGGTAAGGTTGTGGTGTTGTTTTCAATCCCAAGTATCGATACCCCCGTTTGTGCTATCGAAACTAAGAAGTTTAACCAAGAGGCAGCAGCTCTCTCACAAGATGTAGTTGTGCTTGCAGTAAGCCGTGATCTTCCGTTTGCTCTTAAGCGTTGGTGTGCAGCAGACGGAGTAGAGCGAGTAGTTGCACTGAGCGATTACAAGCACCGCTCCTTTGGCCGTGCATTCGGAGTAGAGCTCCCTGATCTTGCGCTCCTCGCGCGAGCAGTTTTCGTTGCTGACAAAAGTGGAAAAGTTATCCACGTTGATTACGTGACAGAAATTGCTCAAGAGCCAGACTACGCTGCTGTCCTCGCGGCAGTTGCCTCGGCTGTATGAGCAGAGCTGCGCGCTGGCCTCGACACTACGGTAAGGCACTGATAGCCACTTTGTTGTGCTGCATTGCAGGATGCAAAGGGGCGCCTAGCGTTCAAACTACCTCCGCTCGGCGGATGCAGGTAGAGTCCGTAGTATCGAGCGTTACCTCGGGGACCGTAAAAGCAGAGCAGGTTGCAGAGTTAGCCTTTGGCACGGTAGGTCGTGTTAAAGAGCTTAACGTAAAGCTCGGTGATAAAGTAAATAAAGGCACTGTCCTTGCTCAGGTTGAAAACGAGGATCTCCTCTCGCGCATGAAGGTTGCGCGGGAGGAGCTTGCGCGTTCTAAGCGGCTGAGCGAAAGCAACGCAATCTCTCGTAGCGCATTCATTCAAGCCCAGGGAAATTACGATTCAGCGCTTACCGCGTATGAAAAAAGCATTATAACTGCTCCTTATGATGGAATTATCGCAGAGCTTAACCTTGAGGTGGGACAGCTCTCTCAGATTACGGCAGTTATCCCGTTAGCCCTTATCCGCATCGTAGATCTCGAACCGCGCTATGTGCGGGCTGAGATAGATGAAGTAGACCTCCCAAAAGTGGGCGTTGGAATGTCTGCACGGGTTAAGGTGCTCGCTGTAAGGCGCGAGCCGTTTCAGGCAACAGTGCGCAAAGTTGTGCCGTTTATTAGTAGCGTGCGGGAACAGGATCGAACTTCAGAGGTTGAGCTCACGATAACGGAAGCTTCAGCCCTGCTTCCTCCGGGAGCTTCTGCGGATGTCGAGGTGATTACCGCGGTAAAAGATAATGCACTGACGGTTGTCTCTAAAGCTGTGCTCGGTCGCGGCGCACAACGCTATGTGTATAAGGTTGAGCGCGGCCGAGCCGTAAAAACCCCAGTGTCGGTTGGGATCTCAAGTTACGCTGTAACTGAAGTGCTGTCGGGTCTCTCTGACGGGGACACAGTTATCATTCCCTCCGATAAAGTTGATTTGCAAGATGGCTTACGTGTCTCGATTAAGACGGAGTAGGAGCTACGTGTGTCGCTTGTAAGCGTTAGCCAGCTCTGTAAGGTGTTTAAGCGCGGCGATGAAGAGATCGCAGCGATTAAGAGCATCTCGCTTACTGTTGAAGCTGGAGAGTTCATAGCCATAACGGGTGCCTCCGGGAGCGGAAAATCAACGCTGCTCTACATCCTGGGGTTACTCGATAAGCCAAGTTCTGGGTCGTATCTTCTTGATGGTAAGCCAACACACGATCTAAACGACAACGAACGCGCTCATGTTCGCAATAAAACGATGGGTTTTGTCTTTCAGAGCTTTCACCTCCTGCCACGTGCATCCGCGTTGCGAAATGTGATGATGCCATTGGTGTATGCATCGAGTTACGAAACGCCGATACTAGAGGGTGAGCAGCAGAGAAGAGCTACAGAAGCGCTTGCTATGGTTGGTCTTAGTGATCGGATACGTCACAAGCCAAACGAGCTATCAGGTGGACAGCGCCAGCGTGTGGCTATTGCTCGAGCTATTGTAAATAATCCGCGTATTCTCTTTGCCGATGAGCCTACGGGTAATCTTGATTCTAAATCAGGTCGCGAAATCTTAGCGCTCTTCGAAAAGTTGCATGAGAAGGGAGTCACGATATTGATGGTAACCCATGATCCAGCGATAGCTGATCGTGCCAAGCGGCGGCTTGTGCTTGCTGATGGAGAATTAGTGGGAGACTACCGTGCAGCTTAAAGAAACAGTTCGCCTGTCACTTGAGTCGCTTCTATCGCAGAAGCTTAGAACGCTGCTTACCGTGCTCGGTATGGTGATAGGTGTCGGTGCAATCGTGCTGCTTGTCTCTGTTGGACAGGGCGCAAAGAACTACGTACTACGCGAGTTCGAGGGGCTTGGAACGAACCTTATCGTTATCCAACCTGGTAAGTCTGATCGAAAGACCCATTTTGGGCCCCCAGTCGGTGCTGCACAGCGTAAGATGACAACTGCTGATGTGACAGCCATCGAAAAGCGCGCCGTTAACCTAGAGGCTGTCTCTGGGCTTGTGCTCGGTACGGTGAGTGTTCGTCACGAGGACTCTCTGAGCAATATCACAGTTTTTGGAACTAATGAGCAGTTTCCGAGTATCCTTACGGTCAATGTTGGGGCTGGTGCGTATTTTACTCGGGAAGAGGACGAATACGGCCGACGCGTGGTTATTCTCGGTCAAAATGTTGTAAGAGATCTCTTTGGAGAGGCATCTCCTCTAGGACAAACAGTTAAGCTTAATGAGAGTGAGTTTCGCATCGTCGGTGTGCTTGCGCCGATGGGAGATAAGTTGGGATTAAATTTTGATGAATTAGGATTTATCCCAACTCAAGCTGCCTTAAAGCTCTTCAATGACGACAAGCTCTTTGGTATCCGAGCCAAGGCCTCGTCGCGCGTCGGCGTTGATGATGCAGTAGCTGAGATTGCAGAGATCCTTAAAGAGCGCCGCGATGGAGAGGAGGATTTTACCGTCATTACCCAGGTCTCCATGATGGAGAGTATGAATACGATCCTTACGATGTTGACCTACGTGTTGGTGGCGATAGCTGCAATCTCAATGGTTGTAGGTGGAATCGGTATCATGAACATCATGTGGGTGACCGTCGTTGAGCGCACGCAAGAGATCGGTATTCGCAGAGCTGTTGGAGCTCGCCGGAGAGATATCCTCCAGCAAATAGTAACCGAGGCCGTGGCGCTCTCGGTGCTAGGCGGGGCGAGCGGCGTTTTAGGTGCCGCAGCTATTACCTATATTCTTTACTTTTTCTTCCCCAGCTTTGATATGCGCGCCCCGGTGTGGATTATGGCGCCTGCGTTCCTAGTTGCGGTAGTAACGGGTGTAGTTTTTGGCGTAGGGCCAGCCTGGAGAGCCTCGCGCTTAGAGACCCTCGATGCGTTGCGGTATGAGTAGGTTCGGAAGCTAATCCTTGAAGGAGGCCGTCGTGATTCCAGATGTGAGTCTTTCTTTGTTTGTCCGGAGGAAAGTACTTCGTGGTATCACCGTTGCGCTAGTGCTCTCTAGTGCAGCGTGTGCCGCTGAACGCCCCCCGCTTGTCACGGAATCCGAAGGGTCGTGGCAACATTCCTACGAGGTTGAGTCCGGATTGGTGCATGAGGGGGTAGCTCCGAGTAAGCCTACGAACAAAGCCCCAGCACATGACGAGGCGTTGGAACCACAACAGCCTCCTCCAGAGAGCTTTGGAGAGCAGGTAGTTCATGTATGTGCTGATGTAATCGCTTTTCCCTTTAGAGGGGTGGGGTGGGTAGTCCAGAAGATATTCTAGCGTGTGAGCGATGTTGCTTACCTCGGCAGCACAGTGCCGCCCCACTCAACCACCGAGAAGCCCTTACGTTCAAAGCGTGCAAAGGTTTGTGGTTCAAGCTTGATTGCATGCTCGAGAGGTTTTGCCACCATAAAGACTCGTACTATTGAGTCGGGCTGTGGGTTAATGGATAGTGGAACCGAACGGTCGTACTCTGCTCCCGCAAAAGAGAGCTGCATGAGTGGTATGTTCATCAGCCGCGGGTACCAGTAGACGATAAATTCGTTGTACTCTTTCGGTGTGAGGCCAGTCTTTGGAAGCATATCCGCGAGAAACTCCCGGATCTCAGAGCCCTTTACGATAAAGCCTTTTGAAAGGTCGTAGTTTGGCACCTCGGTGCTTACACTCTCCCAAAATAGGTAGCTGTAAGGCTTCTTATCTGACAGGTCTGTGAGCGAGCCATCAGGCTCAGCTATAACTCTCCAACCGCCAAACTCGTTGTTGTACTTTGGATATGTGGCAGAGAGCTCTCCGGTGAGTACAGATAAACGAACGTCTACCCTCTGACGATTCTTTGGGTAGAGGTAAATGACCGGTTTATCAAGGTACCTCGTTTGTCTCGTTCCGCTGCCCGAATCAAGAGGAACTGAGCTGTTATGCAGTGAGTGGTTGCACTCATGAGGCCAGAGTAGCCACAGTGAACCGCGAAATAGCGAGGCAACGATCAAAAATAAAAATACCCCTCTAAGGGCTGCCCGTTTAAGCGTTTTTTGTAATGTCTCTTGGGGGCCGAGCAGATTAAGCCCAGCCACGGCGCTGGTCCATGCCGTAAGCGAAAGGATCGGTGTGATGCATGAGACATAAGTCCATAAAGTCATCCTCATGATATCCCCGCTTCTAAGAGGGAGATTCGCGTGGCAGTAAATTATCGGGATAAAACCACCGCAAAGAACCACAGCGGTAGTCAGTAGCCACCCCGATGCGAATGCGGATAGCGGTGGAGCCCACGACGGTGCGCGTGAGAGTTTGAAAAGTAAAAGTGCTATCAATGACCACACGCAGCTCGGTACCTCCGGCGGGAGAAGAGATGACGTGTGCGGAAATTGTAAGGCGAGGTCAGTTGCGGCGAGAAGAAGTGAGCTAATCCCACCCATAATACAGAAACGTCGAAGCGGCGTATCTCGGCATAGTGAAGTTCTTTCTATTGTTTTTGGATCGATGGTGTTCATATAACCTTGTCTATCAGAGTCTTCCCAGTGCTAAACAGGTCGTTTGAGTAACAATTTTCCCCGCACCTCTAGTAGTTGAACTGCTCTTGAGGTGTACCCCGTATTCTAGCGGATTCCTCGCTTGAAATGAGCTGCTTTGGGCGAAAGACGACAAAACAATGTGCCGGCCCGTGATTAGTGATTGCGAAGCATCTCTCTGAGGCCTGTTCAAAGCCTTGAATAGTTGCCCTATAGATTTTCTGAGGGCCATCCCTTCTATCACGTACCGAAGCAGCAAGAGATACAGTCCTTAAGTCTTTATGGTTTAGGCTGCAGTTCTGTGAGCTACCGTCCGCTTCTATTTTGGGGAGCATTGTGAACCAGCGGCTGACTATTTTGTTGTTGGCGGTGATGAGAAATCCCGGTGAGCAATATCTCTCATCGGGTGCACATAGGTTAACGTCGTACTGATTGAGCAGATGATGAGGTATTGTGACACTAGCATCATGACCTAAAATATACGAACGGGAGTCGACCCCAACAAAAAGTGAGTCACGTTCAATCGGTAAGCACTTTATAGCGCAGCTTGTCACGTGGGTCTGCGGTTGCGGGAACACCGCGAGAGGGGTGAAACTAACCAGCACCAGGTGCTCGTTGCTATCCATGATATGTTGTATGCGTAACTGGTGCAGAACCAGCGGGGCTCCGCTTCCTGGATCTACAACAAATGGTCGCTCATAGTTACGAACACAGCCCGGCGCCTTGGGAGAACAAAAACCTTGGGCAAATTTTACAAGAGCCTGAAGCCTTCTGCCCTGATTCCTATCCAGATAAGCCGGTGCATCAAGAGCCGCAGCAAGGAGTTGTAACGTCTCCTTGAGACCTGCTTCACCGCGTCCGGTCGCGAATTCAGTGCAGGGGAGCAGGGCAGGAACCTCTAGCCAGGGTTTGAGGGATTCTTGGATAGTCGCAGAGTTGTACCCTAGCAGTGCTGCGCCTGAGTTTAGCGGTGAGGTTCCAAACATAGCCATACTTCTTAGTTATGGGTTATGGGAAGGAATGTGTAAACTATCGCGAAAAGTCTTTATCGTAGCGGCGATATGGCCGCTTCTAGCTTACGAGCGAATTGCTCGGGCTTAAAGAGGTCTGACGACTTCACAGCAGCAGCTACTTTAATCTTGAGGGTATTGCAAGCGGTCGGGTCTTGAGCAAGTGCTATGGCTTTTTGAATGTACTCCTTTGGTGAGGAGCATATAAGCTCTGAGAGTTTAAGGTTCGTGAGGAAGTCAGAGCAAATACGAGAGGAGAATCGATGACCTTTGAGCGTGATGATGGGAACGCCCATCCATAGGGCGTCGAGTGCTGTTGTTGAGGCGGTGTGAGAGAACGTATCAAGGAGCAGATCCGCCTGCTTGTGGCGACCGAGGTGCTCTTTCTTGGACGGTAGCCTGCCAGCAAACACGAGCCTTTCGTCGTCGACTCCACATTCTTTTGCCGCAGAGCAAAGATTTTTTTCCAAGGCGGTGCAGTTGAACTGATTTGATAGCCACAGCACGCTATATGGCACAGCTCGAAGGATCTCCATCCACACGTGGAAAACCTCTGCATTAATCTTTTCAGGGTTGTTGAAGCCACAGAAGACAAACGGTAAAGCTGACTGTGCTTGCTCAGCTCGTAGACGCTCTCGACAGCCAAGAAGGTTAGGATCTACAAACTCAACTGCTTCCAGTGGAGAGGCACAGTGGTAGCATCCGGCAAGATCGATAACACGTTCATTCCGTGATCGCTCGTTTGCGGGTAGAGCCACGGAATCAGCGATAGTTGCGTCGATACATGAGAGCCCCAGGGTGCCTGCATGTCCTAGCCAGAAGTATTGTCGCGCCGCTGGTCGTTGCGCCATTATTAAAGGACCAGAATTGGATAGAAAGCCATCAAGATAGATCAGAATGTCTATTCCGGCTTGCCGGATTTTTAGAGCGGCATCTCGGGGGGATAAGAGGCTCAAGTTGTGGTAGTGATCGCACTCTTCTCTTATTTTGCGAGCGAAGGGGGCCTTCTCATCGTCGCGGTTTCGATTGGAAAAGATGTGCACTTCAAAGCGTGACCGATCGTGGTGACGGAAGAGGTCATGAATTACGTGCCCGATTGGATTGTCACCGAAGCCTCCAGAGAGGTATCCGATTTTAGTACGCTGAGAATGGGAAGGTGGCGACAGCGTATGATCGTGGGTGAATGAAATGGATTTAAAGCGTGTCTCAAGTGTATTGATAACATGTGCGTAGATCCCAAGAGGAAGAGGTGCTGTTACATCTGCGTAGGCCAAGTTAATGAGGTCACTTGTTGGTACGCTACTTAGGGGAGGAGATTCGGGGGGCGAAAAGTAGTTCGCAATCCTTTCCAGCCACTTATATGTGTCGCTGAAATCAGCCACTTTGCGGGCGCAGGTAAGTCCCTGATTAAGATCGTGGACACTTAGAGATTCCAGAGAGGCTACTTTTTCAAGCAGTGAGAGAGCAGCATCGTACTGGTGGTCGGCCATCAAGGCATGGGCAAGGCAAGCCAAGATACCAGGATTTGTGTCATCGAGGGCCACGGCACGCCTACCGGCCTCGATTGCTTGAGTAACCTGCCCGGCTACCAAGAGAATCGAGCAGAAATTTTTCAAATAAATAGGTTGTGTCGGATTAATTGCAATCGCTTCAGAAATTAATTTGATGGCCGATACTATATCGCCACTCATGTGAAGAATTAGACCGCGCAGGTGAAGCGCCTGTGGATGAGCAGGCACAAACTTGAGTACTTCGGCTATTGTCTCGTCGGCTTTCGTGAGTTCGCCTTGCGTATAAAGTTGCGCAGCCGTGATAAGTAACTCTTGAAGGAGCTTCTCCTGCATATTAACCTTAAGTATCGCACGTCAAGCTAGGAATCATATGAATACCATCAAAGAAGAAGATTTCATACAGAGTATAAATGACGCTCTCCAGTTTATCTCGTATTACCACCCCTTAGATTTTATCCAAGCGATGCATAAGGCGTACCTTGCAGAGCAATCTCCGAGTGCCAAGGATGCTATAGCGCAGATATTGGTTAATTCTCGTATGTCTGCAGAGGGGCACCGACCGCTGTGTCAGGACACAGGGATCGTAGTTGCGTTTGTGAAGATCGGAGTTGGCGCAGGTATCGACACGAAGAGGCCGCTGCAGGAGCTTCTCGATGAAGGGATCAGGCGTGCGTATAAAAATCAGGATAATCCCTTGCGTGCTTCGATCGTCTCAGACCCGGCTGGAAAGCGGAAGAATACGAAAGACAACACTCCTGGTGTTTTGCACGTTGAGTTCGTTCCTGGCGATACGATTGAGGTTACCGTGGCCGCTAAGGGGGGCGGCTCCGAGAATAAAGCAAAGCTTGAGATGTTAAATCCAAACGATGATATCGTAGCGTGGGTGCTTGAGACTGTTCCGCATATGGGGGCAGGGTGGTGTCCACCGGGCGTTTTAGGTATTGGAATCGGCGGAACCGCAGAGAAGGCGATGTTGTTAGCCAAGGAATCCTTAATGGCGCCTGTTGATATTTACGAATTAAAGTCCCGCGGGGCAAAAACACGAGCTGAGGAGTTACGGCTTGAGTTGTTTGAAAAAGTGAATCAATTGGGTATCGGCGCTCAGGGGCTTGGAGGCCTTGCAACAGTGCTTGATGTGAAGGTGCTCGATTATCCAACGCATGCAGCTTCTCTACCGGTTGCTATGATACCGAATTGCGCGGCAACTCGGCACATTCATTTTACTCTTGATGGTTCGGGGCCAGCCACCCTCACGCCGCCTGCTCTCAGTGATTGGCCGAATGTTTCATTTTCGCCCGGGCCTGGTGCGCGAAGGCTTAACCTGGATACCGTTACGCGTGATGAAGTTGCAAGCCTCAAGCCTGGAGAAACGGTACTTTTATCAGGCAAGATCCTGACTGGCCGCGATGCCGCTCATAAGCGAATCGCTGATATCTTAGCTAAGGGAGAGGCTCTTCCAGCGGGTGTCGACTTTAAGAACCGCTTTATTTATTACGTGGGTCCGGTCGACCCGGTGCACGGAGAAGTCGTAGGGCCTGCAGGACCGACTACAGCAACGCGCATGGATAAGTACACCGAGCTTATGCTTTCCCAAACCGGCTTGCTCGGAATGGTCGGTAAAGCTGAGCGTGGCCCCGAGACGGTCGAGCTAATCAAAAAACACAAAGCCGTTTACCTTATGGCAGTTGGGGGTGCCGCGTACCTTGTTTCAAAAGCTATCGTTGCTGCGAGAGTGGTGGCTTTTGAGGATCTTGGAATGGAGGCGATCTACGAATTTGAGGTCAAAGATATGCCGGTCACAGTTGCTGTTGATAGTAGCGGAGTTTCTGTGCACGAGGTCGGGCCGCAGAAGTGGCGGAGTAAGTTGCTTAAGATAGTTGAGTAAGAAGCTGGAATAAACGGTTTAGTGGCCCTGCTCTTTAAACCCCCTGCCTGCGAACACATAAGAGGTAAAAGACAACTCGACAAACGAGGCTTTTCCGGCAGGAGATATCTTCTTTAATCCCTCGAGTGCAAATACAGGATTTTGCGTATTGGTTAGAAGAAGGGCAGCATCGTGGAAGACTGCTGCAGAGAATAGATGTTCGGTTGATCCGAATTTTTCCTTGTATTGAGTGATAAACTTAGAAGTAACTTTTGGGCCCGAAAAAAAGACACCATCAAGACCTCCTGCTGCGGCATCAATATCGACAGTCGCCTCAACAAAATTACAGGCAAATAGCGGGATGTCTGTCTTTAATTGTTTAAATTGTCTTGCAAAAACACCGTTGTCACCCGGATTTAAGCAGAGCCCAATCGCATCGTATTTTGCTACGCGTGCTTTGAGGATCTCTGTTTGGTAGCTCGGGGGAGTCAGAGAAAAAGATACATGTGTGCTGCCGGGAAGCCCTTTTTTAATAGCAGCTCCCCAATCATTGGCGTACGTATGAGCCGAGGTAAAAAGCGCAACACGTTTTAATCCTCGCTTTTGCAGGTTTTTGATAAATGCGCCAAAGTCTCTCTCATTAGTGTCCCACAGGCGTGTTACAAGTGGCTCAGAATCGATCTCTCCTGCTTCAGATGCCCAGAGGTAGATCGGTATGTTTCGGCGCCTTGCTATCGGTACGACTGCTTGTGCAGTCACTGTGTCGCCTACGATTAGCTTTGAGATTTTATCGTGCTCGATTAATTTATTGAAAGCCGAGATGGTTTTGGCGGGGATAAACTGGTCGTCCTCGTATACAAATGAGAAACCAGGAGGAATAGGAGCAAGCTCAATCCCTCGGCGATATGCCATTCCGTACTCGGCGCCTGCCCCCGAGAAACCGGCGATTACTCCGATCTTTTCTTGCGCAGAGGATTCAACAGGGGCGCTGAAAAGAGCAAAGCAAGCGGCGAGCGCGGATAGTGCCAAGCCTTTTCGGCCATGATAGGCGGGTTTCATACGAATCTCCCAGAAGTCACCTTAGGAGCTAAAGGATCTAAGGGTTAATAACCTATCTTGCGCATATTAGAAAAAATTGTAAAAGAACTGATGCGGGATTGCTAAAGCATCCTGCTAGCCTAAATGGCTCGTTGTTACCTTAGTCTATCAACGAGATATCGTGTCGGGGGGAAGATGTCTGTTCAGAAAATCGTATATAGTCTTGTTTCGGTTGCCGTAGTCTTCTCTGCCGCAGGTGCGCACGCTCAGCCGGCGGCACTGGCCGCAAGCAATGGGGGTATCGGAGTGAAGGGTGGAGCCGCAGCGGCCCCGCCACCAGTCTGCGATGCCACTCCTAAAGACCCTGCTATTTGGGATAAGAGCATCTTGTTTGGTCTTAACTACACAGATGGAAATACTAAGACAACTAATATTAACCTCGGCGGACGAGCCGCTCGCGACTATGAAAACAACGCATGGTTGTTTCAGGCCGATTACAACTACGGTAGTGCGGCAGATAGTGCCAATGATCCGCGTAAAGAAAATAAAAATAACATCCGTGGTCTAGCTAATTACCGCCGCATCCTCGATGAGGCCTGGTTCGCTGGTATGGGCACTTCGTTTGCGCACGATGAGATCGCCGACCTCAAGTACCGAGCGATACTTAGCCCTGGGGTTGGTGCTTACGTAGTACGGGATGAGGATCTCAAAGTGAGCCTTGAAGCAGGTCCTTCATACGTCTTCGAGAAGCTCGGTGACGTAACTGATAATTATGCAGCGGCTAGGGTAGCTAATCGAATTGATTGGGTGATTACTCCTACCTCGAAGATCTTTCAATTTACTGAATATCTCGTAAGCGTAGAGGATTCCGACCAGTATATTGTTAACGCTGAGGCTGGCCTCGAAGCCGCGATTAATTCTTCTATGAGCCTCGTGTTTTCCGTGAGAGATTACTACATTAATCAACCAGCCGTGGATCGCGTGCCGAATGATGTAATCACTTTGACAGCCCTGAAGGTGACTATATAGTAAGCAATTCGCTCGGTGTGCATGAGACATAGCTTAGGGAGCTGATATGAGTGTTGGAGATAAGGCATTTTCGTTACTTGATGAGTTTAAGGCATTTGCTTTCAAGGGGAACGTAGTCGACCTTGCCGTGGGTGTTATCATCGGAGGCGCGTTCGGAAAGATCGTTGACTCATTGGTGAAGAATATAATCATGCCGTTTGTCTCGGTCATTATCCCGGGCGACCAGAGCTATGTGACGTGGGAGCTCGTGTTGAATGGCAAGAAGATCCCCTACGGTCTTTTTATCGGTGAGGTTGTAAACTTCATTATCGTAGCGCTCGCGCTCTTCTTCTTTATCGTAAAGTTCCTTGGTTTTATCACCAGGGCTAAAAAAGCCGCAGCAGCCGCACCGGCAGCGCCTCCACCGCCTACAGTCGACCAGCAGCTCCTGACGGAGATCCGAGACCTCTTGAGGAAGTAGCAGTAGCCGCTGGGGTGATAGTTTATGGACCGCGGACCTTCCAGGTCCGCCAAGACCGTAGCTCGGGAACGGCAGTAAGCTGTAAAATAGCCACCCCTTTACTGGGTAGCCTACAAGGCGATCACTCGCTGCTCTCGCCGTGCTGGTTGTAGCCTTCCATCCATATACCGTTGTGGACCCTTACTGAAAACTGGCTGTATCTCTGACTATTCCCATACGCAGTACGAGAGCCCACATCATTTTAGTTGCTCCCCCGCATGCGTCTCATGCTACACTTTCCCGGTTATTCATGCAGTTTTGAGGAAAAGTATGGGGCACATTCTTAAGAGTATTCCGGCAGGTCAAAAAGTTGGACTAGCGTTCTCGGGTGGTTTGGACACCAGTGTCGCGGTAGCATGGATGCGTGAGAAAGGGGCTATTCCATTTGCTTATACAGCACACCTTGCGCAACCTGATGAGACCGATGTTGACTCAATTCCAGCCCGTGCTCTTGCATACGGCGCAGAGAAGGCGCGCCTTGTTGATTGTCGCGCGGATCTAGCGCGAGAAGGGCTCATCGCGCTTATGTGTGGAGCCTTTCACATCTCCACCGCCGGAAAGATCTACTTTAACACTACTCCCCTTGGTCGTGCCGTAACGGGAACTAAGCTCGTAGCTGCGATGGCAGAGGATGGTGTGAATGTGTGGGGTGACGGAAGTACATACAAGGGCAACGATATAGAGCGCTTCTATCGTTATGGCCTCTTGGTGAATCCGAACCTTCAGATCTACAAACCGTGGCTCGATGAGGTTTTTATAAGCGAGCTTGGTGGACGAGCCGAGATGAGCGCCTTCTTGGCAGCGCGAAACCTTCCCTATCGAGCTTCCGGCGAGAAGGCTTATTCAACAGATTCGAATATGTGGGGAGCTACGCATGAAGCTAAGAAGCTTGAGTTCCTGAATGAGTCAGAGAAGCTTATAGAGCCGATTATGGGCGTTAAGTCGATCGACCCATCGGTTACAATCAAAACTGAAAGCGTCACCATTGAGTTCTTTGAAGGTGTTCCGGTCAAGATAAATGGAAAAGAGTTTGCTGACCAAGTGGCGTTAGTCCTTGAAGCAAACGCTATCGGCGGTCGACATGGGTTGGGAGTTTCTGATCAGATTGAGAACCGAATTATCGAAGCTAAGAGCCGGGGAATCTACGAGGCGCCTGGTATCAAACTGCTCCACATCGCCTATGAGCGTCTTGTGTCTGGAATTCACAACGAGGATACCCTCGATCACTATCGCGTGACGGGGTATCGCCTTGGTCGCTTGCTGTATCAAGGACGGTGGTTTGATCCGCAGGCTATGATGATTAAGGAGTCGCTCGTCCGTTGGATTGGTAAGGCTGTTACCGGAAAAGTTACGATAGAGCTTCGACGGGGCGATGACTATTCAATTCTTGATACTGAGAGTCCAAACCTCACCTATCACCCTGAGCGATTGACGATGGAGAAGGGTGGGGAAGGATTTACCGCGCACGATCGAATCGGGCAGCTCTCACTTAGAAATCTCGATATCGCTGATACTCGTGGTAAGATTCAGGTGTACCGAGATGCAGGAGTGATAGCAGAAAATTCCCCAATAACTGACCTTTTGGAGTAAGAGGAAAAATGGTGAGCAGAAAGGTTCTCGTCGGTGTTGTTGTGTCACTTGCGGCTCTGCCTACCGCAGCTCTGGCTGAAAAAGCTTGGGTGCAGGTGCGCGAAACAAAGGTACGCACTCAGCCGCTTTTTTATGCAGCAGGTACAAGCACCTTGCGGTATGGGGACTCTGTTGAGCAGGTAGGTAGCTCAGGTGCATGGAGTGAGGTGCGGGCAGCAGGAAGCAAGGGCTTTCTCCCTTCAACCGTCTTGTCTCGGAATCAGATCGTGCTCTCCTCTCAAGATATTCGCAAGGTGCAAGCCGACTCTGGTGAGATCGTGTTAGCCGGTAAGGGGTTTAGTAAAGAAGTAGAGAACGAGTTCAAAGAGGCAAACGCCGATGCCAGGTATGACTTGGTAGATAAAGTCGAAAAGTCGACACGAGTAGCTCCTTCTGAGCTTGCTGCTTTTGTTAAGGGTGGGGGGTTGAAATAGTCCATGAAGAAGATTTCGTTGACGCCGCGAACCGCTAGAGTAGGAACGATAGTAGCTCTCTGTGCCCTGGCTCTCTCAGGGTGCGCCGGTAGTAACTTGGGAGATATCGGTGCTTCGGTGCTCAGCTCTACTGGGTACGTCTCGGCAGATCAGGCAAAGGGGATCTTCTCTGCTGGAGAGAAGCTTGTAAAGTCACAGGAAGAGCTTACACCTGAACAGGAATACTACCTCGGTCGCGCAGTTTCAGCGAAGCTTCTAGCGACTTACACCCCCGACAACAGACGAGCGGTTGAGGCGTACGTGAATAAAGTTGGAGCAGTTGTTGCAGCCAACTCTGAAGTTCCGGAAACATTCGGTGGCTATCATTTTGTGATCGTTGAATCCCCAGCGATAAATGCAGTGTCTGCTCCCGGTGGATTTGTGTACGTTTCATCGGGATTTTTGAAATTGCTCCCTGATGAGGATGCTTTAGCGGCTGTCTTGGCGCATGAGATTGCGCACGTTGTAAAGCGGCACGGTGTAAATGCTATCTCGAACGCAAATCTCTTTGCGGCTCTCACAGAATTTTCTCAGCAGAGCGCTTCGGTTGCGGCCAGTAATGTCTCTTCGCCGGTAGACCTCGGGCCGATGACGTCGATGCTGAGTGAGAGTGTAACTGGTGTCGTTGATACTCTTTTAAATAAAGGATTTGATCGCAAGCAGGAGTACGAGGCGGATCTCTACGCTGCTCAGCTTCTGCAGCGCGCTGGATACAACCCAGGTGCTTTGATTACCGTGCTTGAGTTGCTCAAAACGCATACAGCGCAGAGTTCTGATGGGTGGTTTGCAACGCATCCGCAGCCAGAGGATAGAATTGAGGAGCTAAAGGATGATTTTTCTTTTCCAGCAGGAGGTGCGTCTGCACCGGTCCGGACTGCAAGGTTCAAAAAAGCCATAGGGTAACGATAGCTGTTTAACACCGTCCTTCGTAGCACTATAGGTATATAGGTATAGGTAGAGAGGTCGATGCGCTTAGCTTATCAGAAGGCTCTCGGGGCTCTTTCTATCTCACTCGTCGTTTCAGCGCTGGTATGCGCAGGACTCGCATCGGGATACCTGCTAGAAGTTGAAAACCGCACCTGGGATGCGCGCGTAAGGTTCGTAGCCGAACCTTCAGCACACAACAAAAAGATCAAGATTATCGCTATCGACCAGACTTCACTCGATCGTTTCGCTCGGCATGAGAAGATCTTTTGGCCGTGGCCGCGGTCGCTCTACAATCCGGTGCTCTTGTATCTGAAAGAAGCTGGAGCCCGCGCGGTGGGCTTCGATATGCTTTTTACTGAGAACTCAAGTCAGGTTGAGGATGACCGCGAATTTGCAGGGGTGATTGGAAATTCGCTTCCGGTTGTTTCTGCGATTGCGGTGCAGGAGTCGGGATTACCTCTAACTGATGAATCTGTGCGTATGCTGCGTTCGCTGCAGAGCAGGGGACAGGAATTTGCCAGAGCATTTCTTAACCCAGCAACTGAGCATCAGTATAACGATGCTGCTATTCCGTTTGCAGAGCTTCTTGAGGCAACACCGTATGTCGGCAGCGTAACCGCCAAAGCGGATAGCGATCAGATATTTCGTCGCACGTGGCCTGGAGTATACCTGCACGATATCGAGATTCTCTCTCTGCCATTTGCGCTCTATCAGGCAGTCGGAGGAACAGTTGAACGCGGTACTGATTTGAGGCGCACAGAGAGCCCCGACGGAAGTCTCCTGATGCGTTTTTTTGGTCCAGCTACCACGTACGACACGTTTTCAATTCAAGCGATAATAGAGAGCTGGGTGCGCATCTCTGAGGGGCGCGAGCCAGTTGTACCGCTCTCTGAATTTAAAGATGCAATCGTCCTTATTGGAACTGTATTTCCAGGGCACTTTGATCTTCGTCCCGTCCCGTTTGCTGGAAACTATCCAGGTGTCGAGTTCAATGCCACAGCTCTCGATAACCTGCTGGATAACTCGTTTATGCGAGAGGTCTCGCTATCTGTTTCAATGATGATAGGGTGCGCGCTCGTTTTTCTAGTAGCTCTGACTTCATTCGCGCGCCTTTCCCAGCAAGTCGGGTTATCTCTCCTTTTAGCGCTGCTGTGGTTCAGCGGGTGCTTCTATGTAGCCCATCTTGGATGGTGGATGCCGCTGGTATGGCCATTTATCGGGTTAGTAGTTGCAACGTCGCTGGTGTTTCTGTTGGGGTATCAACTGGAAGGACGGCAGCACATCTTTATTAAGCGTGCTTTCAAGCACTACGTATCGCCTGAGGTGATTGATCAGATTGTAGATCGTCCTGAATCGCTTGCTATCGGTGGCGAGCGTCGCGAGTTAACGATCTTTTTCAGCGATATTCAGGGATTCACCTCACTTTCAGAGAAACTTGAACCAGCGCGGCTTGTGAAGCTTTTAAATCGCTTCCTCTCTGAGGTGAGCTCAATCGTGATGGCTCACGGAGGCACAATCGATAAATACCAGGGCGATGCCGTGATCGCTTTCTGGAACGCTCCCCTCCCAGTAGCTGAGCACGCTCGTAAGGCGATTGAGGCAGCGGTAGCATGTAACAAACGGCTTCGCGAGCTTGAAGCATCGTTTGTTGCTGAATGTGGCTCGCCCCTTAAGATGCGGATCGGTTTACACACTGGAGAGGTCTCAGTTGGCAACTTTGGCTCGTCGACTCGTTTTAACTACACGATGATTGGAGATGCCGCTAATCTTGCTTCACGCCTTGAGGGAGTAAATAAAGTTTTTGGTACCTACGTTGCACTGTCTGCTGCCACTGCCTTGGGTGCTCCGAGCATTGAGTGTCGTAAGCTGGGTGAAGTGCAGGTGGTTGGTCGGGACACCGTCGTGGAGGTTTACGAGCCACTTGCAGTAAGTGCAATCCGCCCAGATGAGTTAGCGCTGTACAAACAGGCCCTCGACCTCTTTGAGCAGGGAAGGAGAGGGGAAGCGCGGGAGATATTTGTGAAGCTACCAGGCGATGCGGTCAGCTCGATGTATTGTAAGCGTATCGATAGTGATGAAGGAGCCGATGCGCAGACGCATGTGTGGAGGTTGTCTAGTAAGTGAAGTGGAGTGAGATTTATAGCGGGTGACCTGATTATCAGATGGGGACTGCCGGGAAACCTCTTTAAGAGGTTGAGTCGGCAGGATCTAGGTCGCCTGGATGGCGACCGCAGGCACGCAAGTGCCTGGAGCGACGCGAAGTTGCGCGCTGGTTTGCGCGCAACGTAGCTTGGAGCGAGCCGGGAAACCACCATGGATGGGGGTTTCCCGGCGGTCCTAGACGGGCACCCCTTGCGTAGATGCGTGAATAGTTAGAGAACATATTCGGCCTATGATTGGGCCAGAGAAGTAGTTTGTGGAGGTTCGATGAAGGTAATTCAGGCACAGGGTGGATTGGACGCGGCTTTTGATGGTGTAGCTCAAGAGATCTTTACGCTGTTTCAGAAGAAGGGAACACATGAGCCACTTGTGCTAGGCCTTTGTGGTGGCAGAAGCGTTGTTGGTCTTTTAAAGGCGCTGCGAAAGGTAGCAGCTACGTTCCCAGCGGAGTTGCTCCAGCATGTGCAGTTTTTTATGGTGGATGAGCGGCTCGTTCCCCTAACAGATGAGCAGAGTAACTACGGGGGGCTAAAAAAACTGCTCTTTGATGAGTTGATTCAGGGCGGCGTTATAGCAGCTTCCCAGCTCCACCCGTTTGTGCCGAATGATAAGCTACCTGACTACGGATGTGCCGCTTATGCCGCTGAGCTGAAGCAGTATGGGGGCCGATTCACCTGCGTTGTGCTCGGGATGGGAGAAGATGGGCATGTCGCTGGTTTATTCCCTAAACATCCACTTCTGCAACGAGCAGAGCCAACCTTTTTCTCTTTCTTTGACTCCCCTAAGCCTCCGCCGCAGCGTATGACTTGTTCACGGGCTTTGATAGCGTCTGCAGATCTAGCGATCGTCTTAGCGCTTGGTGAAGCGAAGCGAGAAGCATGGCAGTGCTTTAATGCCGAAGGCACAACAGAAGAATCGTGCCCGGCGCTCTTTGCGCGTCAGGCGCGCGAGTGTGTGGTAGTGAGTGATTTGTAGGTAGACCACAACCCTTCTTCTGCTGCTAAGACGGGTTTCTTTGTCATGAGGGCTTCGGACCGCGGACCTTCCAGGTCCGCTTGTTATTTCGTAGGTCGCTTAGGTCCTTTTTGCGAAGCTGAAATGGACTGCGGACCTTCCAGGTCCGCTAGAAATGTATGTGAGGTCACTTGTGATCTCTTGGCGAAGCTGAACCTTCGCGGTCCGAAGGAGCGCTGCAGGAATGGCTGGCTGCGCAGCAACTAGCAGTTGGCGCTATACGAGAAGAAGATTCTGGTCATTGATGAGATCCAGAAGTGCTTTAACTGGGCTGAGTCCATCAAGGCTCTCTAGTTCAAGGTTGATTATATAGCAGTGGATAGTTCATCACCACCCTACTAGTTCAGCTAGTTTGAATCCCTTGCCCCTGTCGAGCCATCCAAAGATAGAGAAGTACTGTAGTAACGCATCGTGGTCGAACCTCCTAGTATTGGAAAGGTAACCATTTGAAGCACATAGGCGCGGCAATAATTAACCAAGCGCTATCGAGCATCGACTCAGATGAAAGCGATGCTGACGGTGTTACCTCCCATGCGCCGCGAAATCATCGAAAAAAGCTGCGAAATCATCGCCATCACCGCCGGAGCGAAACTAAACGGTACGCGCCTGAGGAGTATGAGACTATTGACGTTCAGTTAAGCGGAGCGCCCGCGACGGCCTCGTTCTGCTCACGCTCGGAGGCTATCTGTGCTGAGCTGCTTAGGCAATTTGTCCCACACTTTCGATTGGAAGAGGGGGTCACCTTCCAGGTTCCTATCGGCATTGATGATCGCGGTAATATGCTTTCGGTGGACTTCTTTGTTGATGGGGTTCTTTTTGAGTACCACCCGGCGCGCTTTTTTAAAAATAAGAAGGGGTACGGAGATTTTGGAAGTAAGGATGAGTATAAAGCTTACGCGCGGCTTTTTCATTCGGTTGGCAAGAGCGAACGCGAGTTTGTAAGCGATGCAGTAAGGGCGCGTCTAAAAGATAATTACTACAAACGTCGCCGTGCGCTGCTTGACCAGCATCCGCTCTACCGGCGCACAGAGCTGGTGGTGGCTACATCGCCAGAGGAGTTCTACTACCTTATTCTGTGTCGTTTCGGCCGGAATATCCCGAAGAGTGTGGAGCGGTTTCTGATGATGTTTGAAGAGCTGCGCGAGACGCTGCCATAGGCTGCTGGGGTATCAACCAAAAAGCCACCTCAACCAAGGCTAACAAATAAAACATTTTACTTAAAAACGCGGGGCGCGGACACCACCGAGAGCACAGGTGCGGATTGAAGCGAGGCTGCGCCCTCCGCGTCTTCCGCGCCTCAGCGTTAATGTACTAAAAAGCTACGTCCCCTACAGACGCCTAATGAAGTCGTCTAACACACAATAAATACATCAGCGCCGGAGCAGCTAAGAGCAGTTGCCCCTGCAAGTCTCGAGACACTCCGTACGGCAGTAGCGCTGCAATCGCGTATGCGACAAGCAAAGTTGTTACCCCGAGTGCGCCACAAGTAGTGACGCCTTTTAGCATGTGAGTAGCTACGACACAGAAGGGAACTAACAGCAGCACGAAGTCGTAGTTTCGGATATATGGCGCTGAAAGCATTACTGCGCATACTGCGCCAGCGATGAGGTAATCAGGGGAGGGGCGTGTGAGATAGAGTAGTCCCACCAAAGGGAGTCCTACAGCAGCGCTCAGTAGGAATCGGACCTCCCATACGTCATGAGAGAGCGTGCATAGGCGCTCGGCAAGGATAGGGACACTTGAACATGTATCGCAGATCTGATTTGACGGGAAGCTGTTGAGCAGTCTCAAATATTCGGGGTAGCGGGAGATGCTGTGAGGATCGACTGCTAGAGATATAGCTACGAGTAGTGCCATAACCAGCAGGAGCCGTGTGGCTACCTTAACACCGTACTTGGTATCTGTGATGAGTAGCCCCGCTACAGTAGCGGCGGCGAATGGGAGTCCGAGGTGCGGCCTGCAGGTGCTAAGTGCTAATCCAAGAGTGCTGGCGCTAGAGGAGCCTTGCCGTATGCCCGAGAGTGTTAGGGCGACTCCAAGGAGAGCAGGTAGGGTAAACTGCCCCACGATAAGGTGTCCCTGAACTGGTGCACTGATGATTGCTAGGATAAATGCTAATGCTCGGCTTCGAGGCGAGAGTTGAGGCGCTGTAAGTTGAATGGCTCCGTAGAGGATGGTAAGTGAAAGAGCAAGCCATACCTTAGCTGCTGTTTGAGCAGAAAGCAGATGCAGGGGATAGGCGATCGCCACGTACCAGGGCGGGCCTGGGAAGGGGAGGGCTGCATCGAGGGTTGCTTGAGTCGAGAGGCGCGCTATCTCTACCTCAGCAAGCTGATAGAGTCTCTCGCCATTTGCTAGGCTGACAACGCTTTGATGGAGCTGCCCAAAATCAAGGTGCGCTGGGACCTCAACATCAAAGACAAAAAGCAACCCAAACGCCAGGAACCCAACGAGTAGGATGAGCATTGTATCAAGCACTCGTTGTGAGTTCATGATAAGCTCATGTGCTACTGACGAATGAGCAGCTCTTCGTTGATATCGAGCTCTGCGGAAGCCTTCAAAATATCCAATACAGATTCCCTTGAAGCTGTTTCTATCTCACGCGAAGCTTGCTGTTTGTACTTTGCACGGTCCGCTTTTGCTGACGTGTTTGATGGCTTCTTAATCTGTGTAACGACCGCCACTGAGTAGCCATCTGTGGATGGATAGGTACTGTCCAGCACCATCGGAGTTGAAGTCTTTAAGATAGCACCCCGCAGAGCTGGAGATAACTCGGCCGCCTCCTTCTCCTTTGTGCCTGCTCGCGAGATATCAAACGTTGCACTAACTTTCGCCCTTCGCGACTCAGCCTCTTTTTTAAATTGTGCTGGATTAGCTTTTACAGCAGTAAGCAACTCTTGAGCGCGCTGCTCTGAGAGCTTCTTTGCCGCGTTCTTCTTAAGAATTCCCACTATGTTCTGCTTCACCTCATCAAATGCGCGAATGCTTGGTTCTTTAAAGTCGCGGACCTGTGCAGCCACCGTCAGGGGACCCACATCGTACACTGCTGGGGTTGTTCGGTTGTTTGCGGACGCGTTGAGGACTTGTTGCGTTAGCCCTTTAAGTGCCGGTGTAGGGTCTGAGTTTGCACTCAGTAATCCTGTTGAAGTGAGAGTCGTGAGCTTTAGAGAGTCCGCGGTCTCTTTGAGTGGTTTCCCACTCTTTTTCGCTGCTGCTACGAGGTCGTAGCCTTTTGCTGCTGCAAACGAAGGGGCCTCAGAGGAGCGCAGCTCCGCTTCAATCTTTGCGCGCACCTCCTCAAGTGGTGCGGTGCCGGCAGCTTGCTTCTCTTCTACCTTGACGATCTCAAACCCGTAGTCGAGCTTAATGACCTCGCTGATTCCACCTACTGCGGTGTTAAACACTGCTTTATCGAAGTCAGCCGAGCCCTTCCCGCGAACTACCCAGCCTCGGTCGCCACCTGTAATCTTGGTTGGAATGTCATCTGAGTATTTGGCGACAAGGGTCTCAAAGGGGGCCCCCTGAGTGGCTTCTTCTTGTGCCTTGTCTGCCTTTTCCGATGCTGAAGCCATCTTCGCTGGGTCAGATTCCTTGGGGTAGAGGATCTGGATCGAGCGAATCTTGGCTTTTTCTGGAGTTGCGTATCGAGCAGCATTTTCAGAGTAAAAGAACTCAACATCTTCTGGGCGAATCGTCACCTCGTTTTCAAAGTTCTTGGGATCTAGAACTACGTAATCATACGATACCTGAGCAGTAGTCTCGTACTCGGTGGAGTTTGCTTCGTAGTAGCGTTGAAGCTCTTCGTTGGAGGGCTCAGAGATCTCAGCTTGAAGCTTTGAAGCTGAGATGTCTGCCGTCATCACCGTATAGTTAGTCTCGTCTTTTTCGAATCGGCTATCGATATCTTTTTCGCTTGTGATAGCGGTATCACTAATGAGCTGCGCAAGCGTCGCTCGCGTGATCTCATTCTGTGTTTGAGCGCTGAACTGCTTGTAGGTCAGACCGTTGCTCTGAAGAAACCCCCTGAAGGTCTCAGGATTAAAGCCACCTGGGACCTTTGCCGGATTGAAGAGATCGGTTGCCAGGTACTGCTTCACTGAGTCCTCATCCGCTGCGAGTCCAAGCTCCTTGGCCGTCTGTGAGAGAAGAGCTCCGTCTACAAGCTGGTCCATCGCCTGTTGGGGGATGTTAAGGTTAAAGCTGCGAGCAAAGGTCTCAAAGTTTTCTCCAAACATCGAGCGATACTGCTCAGCGAGTATCCGTTGCTGACGCTCAAAGTCTTGGTAAGAGAATTTTTCGCCGTTAACGACAGCGGCTTCACGGGTGCGGGATGAGCCGTCGTGGAGGATATCAATTCCCACGCCGCTAATCATAAAACAGATGGCCACGATTAGGAAAACGATGCCGATAGCGCGCTTGTTGTTGTGAATCAGTTTAATCATGGTTCCTCTGTAACGCCCTCTTCAAAGGTTAGATAGGTTAGCCGTTATTCATCTGTTGCAACCCATGCAACGTGTTGCTTAATAGCTTCGAGCACCCCGATGCAGTCTTCCTTCATGGAAGGGGTAGTTAAGATGCACGCAAGGGTCCGCTCCCCCTCCAGTGTGCGCACCATTCCCACGCCATCGTGTAGTTCAAAATATGCCTGAAGAAGCACCATCTGACTACGTGGCACTTCAAGATAAAACGCCACCGTGTCGGCGTCCAGCTGCTTTGCTTTTTGGCGAAGCTCTTCGGTCATCCCTTACGAGCTCTTCCTGCGTTCAGCCTCTTGGCGGATGAGCTCGTTGACCTTCTTGGGGTTCGCCGAGCCACCAGTAGACTTCATCACCTGACCAACAAAGAACCCGAGCAGTCGCTCGTTTCCGCCGAGGAATCCGGCTAATTGGGTAGGATTTGCATCAAATTCTGTCCGCACAACTTTAAGGATATCCTCATCGTTGCTGATCTGTTTTAGTCCCTTCTCGCTAACGATAGTGAGAGGGTCCTTGCCGGTAGCGAACATCTCTTCAAAAACTGATTTCGCCATCTTTCCGGAGATAGTTTCTTCATCGATGAGCTTGATGAGCTGTCCAAGGCTAGCTGCTGAGATGGGGCTCTGCTCTATGCTGAGGCCGTCTTTGTTGAGGAGGCCAAAGAGCTCAGAAGTTACCCAGTTGCACGCAGCCTTCGCATTCTGACACGCCTCTACAACGGCGTGGAAATACTCAGCCGATGCTCGTTCTCCAGTGAGGACAGTTGCGTCGTACAGCGAGAGGCCGTACTCGGCTACGAGATCATTTGTCCACTGTGCAGGGAGCTTTGGAAGGTTTGAACGAACCTCGCGTACCCAGCTCTCCTCGACTACTACTGGAGGGAGATCGGGATCGGGGAAATAGCGATAATCTGAGCTCTCTTCTTTGGAGCGCAGTGGTCGCGTTGTCCCGTTGGCGCTATCAAAAAGGAGCGTCTGCTGTATAACCTGCTGACCAGCCTTTAAAATAGAAAGCTGACGGGCTATCTCGTACTCAAGAGCGCGCTCAACGAACTTAAATGAGTTGAGGTTCTTTATCTCGGTACGGGTTCCGAATTTTAGCTGACCCACGGGGCGTAACGAGATGTTTGCATCACATCGCAAACTGCCTTCTTCCATGTTTCCGTCGCTCACTCCCAGGTAGCGGACGAGTTGGCGAATAGTTTTGAGGTACGCTGATGCTTCTGCCGGCGAGCGGATCTCAGGCTCTGATACGACTTCAAGCAGCGGTACGCCAGCACGATTAAGGTCGACCAGAGATGACGCAGTGCGAGAATCATGCATGTTCTTACCAGCGTCTTCCTCCATATGGATGCGCTTAAGTCCAACTGTGCGCTTGGTGTCGCCCATATAAAATTCAACGTGTCCTCGCTCGCAGATCGGCTCGTCGAATTGGGATATCTGATAGCCCTTGGGGAGGTCAGGGTAGAAGTAGTGCTTGCGGGCAAAGCGGTTAAAGCGACGGATCTCACAGTTCGTTGCGAGTCCCATCATAATGGCAAACTCAACCACGCGCTTGTTCGTTACGGGTAGTGCGCCGGGTAGACCAAGCGTTACAGGGTCAATGTACTCATTCGGCTCACCGCCGTACGCTGCTGACGCTGAGCTAAAGATCTTTGAGTTTGTTGAAAGTTGGACGTGAACTTCTAATCCGATAACTGTCTCGTAATCCATCTGTTATCTCCTTCTACTCTACGCAGCCATCGCCGGGCACTTGGTGTGCCAGTCGGTTGCACTTTCATATGCATGTCCCACTTGGAAGAGGGTCTCTTCATCAAATGGACGACCAATCAGCTGCAATCCCACCGGAAGCCCTTCCTTCGAGAAGCCGCACGGAAGGCTCATGCCGGGAAGTCCTGCCAGGTTGACCGGGATGGTAAAGATATCGTTTAGGTACATCTGAAGCGGATCACTTACCTTTTCGCCGATCTTAAAGGGCGCCGTCGGCGCGGTAGGTGCAACAATCAGATCGCACTTTTGAGCAAATGCATCTTTAAAATCTTGCGCGATGAGCGATCGAACTTTTTGCGCTTTCACGTAGTAGGCATCAAAGTATCCAGAAGAGAGCACGTAGCTACCGACCAATATACGTCGCTGTACTTCACGACCGAATCCTTCGCTGCGTGATTTGCAGTAGAGCGTATTGAGGTCGAGCTTTCCTGCTGCTCTGTGTCCGTAGCGAATTCCATCAAACCGAGCGAGGTTTGAAGAGGCTTCAGCAGGGGCGAGGATGTAGTACACGGCCACTGCCACATCGGTATGTGGAAGTGAGATCTCAACCGGAATAGCGCCGAGTCCCTCAAGGGTAGAGATCGCTTTCTTGAGTGCGTCATGCACATCGGGAGCAAGTCCGGATACGAAATACTCTTTCGGGACGCCGATACGGAGCCCTTTAATATCTTTGCCAAGGACCTTGTCGAAGTCCGGCACAGCTTGACTCACTGATGTCGCATCGTTTGGATCGACTCCGCAGATGGCCTGGGTTACGAGCGCGCAGTCACGTACGTTGTTTGCAAACGCACCTACCTGATCGAGCGAAGAGGCGTAAGCGATAACTCCATAACGGCTAACGCGTCCGTAGGTAGGCTTCAATCCTACGATTCCGCAGAAGCCCGCGGGTTGTCGAATTGATCCACCGGTATCTGTTCCAAGCGTGGCTGGGCAAATGCGAGCTGCCACTGCTGCCGCGGATCCACCACTCGAACCACCTGGCACATATTCGGGGTTCCACGGGTTCCCAACGGGACCAAAGGCCGAGTTCTCATTTGATGAGCCCATCGCAAACTCATCCATGTTGAGCTTGCCGAGCGATACCGTGCCGGCCGTCTTGAGGCGTTTGACCACGGTTGCATCGTATGGCGGGATGAAGTTCTGGAGGATCTTACTTCCGGCAGTGGTGCGTACATCCTTGGTGCAGATGACGTCCTTGATTCCTATTGGAACACCGAGCAGAGGCGCGCTCTTTCCCTGAGCTAGAAGAGAATCGATCTCTTTTGCGCTCGCGGTTGCAGCTTCAGAGGTTATCTCAGTAAAGCAGTTTAGCGATTGTAGTTTGTTGGCCTTAGAGAGACACGCTTCGGTTAGTTCAACGCACGAGAACGTCTTTGCGTCGAGACCGGCGCGTATTTCAGAGATAGTAAGGTTTGAGAGTTCGCTCATGTTCTACGTTACTCCACGATAAGGGGTACACGGATGAATCTTCCAGAGTGATCCGGAACGTTTTGGAGGAGGGCTTCAGCAGGCAACATCTCTTGAGTCTGAACCGTGGCGTCACCAAGGGGAGTTGCTACAGGGGTGCTACCGACGCCCTTGACCTCATCTTCTCGCAGCACGTTGGTTGCTCCGTGAACGTGGCTCATCGCTTCTGCTGAGGACGTATCAACCGCATCTAAACGCTGCACATACCCCAGGATCGAATTGAGGTGTTCTGTGATTACGGGGGTGAAGGAGGGGTCAAGCTCTAGTCGGGCTAGGGTGGCAAGCTTTTTAACTTCGTCTTCTGATACCATAAGTCTAATATAATCAGTAGGTTGTTCGCTGCCTGGCAGCCAGCACAGCTCCCCCGAACTAAAGCATGTAAAGTGCTCAGAATCAATGCAGCAGTGGCTCATTCAAGGATTCTCTTGTGACGGCGAAAACCCACCCCTTCGAGTACGATTTAATAGTCATAGGTTGTGGTCCGGCGGGCCAACGGGCAGCTGTCCAGGCGGCAAAAATTCGAAAGAAGGTCGCCATTGTCGACCGGCGTCAGGTTGTGGGTGGGGTGTGTGTAAACACCGGCACCATCCCGAGTAAGTCCTTCAAGGAAGCGGTGGTGTTCCTGTCTGGAATACGTCAGCGCTCCATCTATGGACCAGCATTTCGAGTTAAGCCGGACATCACCATGGGAGATCTCACCTTTCGCTGTAATCGCGTTATGCAGGCTGAGATCGAAACGATAAAGGCACAACTTCAGCGTAATCATATAGACATGTTGTATGGACATGCCCAGTTTATCGGCCCGCATACTATTGAGATCTCCAACCAAGCTGGGTCGGTCCGAAAGACGGCAGAGAAGTTTGTGATTGCAGTTGGAGCAAAACCGTATCGACCAGAGCATATAAAATTTAATGGAACCACCATCCTTGATAGCGATGACGTGCTAAATCTAGCTGAGCTACCCCGTGAGATGACTGTTGTCGGCGGAGGAGTGATCGGTACCGAGTATGCCTCCATGTTTGCTGCACTTGGCGTCAGCGTAACGGTGGTGGACCAGCGCAAGCGCCTCCTTGGATTCGTTGATGAGGAGATCATAGAAACATTTCACTACCACATGCGTAGCCTTGGTGTGCGCCTTAGTTTTGGCGAGGAGGTTGCAACGTGCGAGACGCGTGAAGATAAGCAGGCGGTGACGGTGCTCAAAAGCGGCAAGGTATTAGTCGCCGACTGTGTCTTGTATTCAGCCGGTCGGCAGAGCGCTACCAGCGACCTGGGTTTGGAGGCATTAGGTCTTCCGACGGATGAGCGTGGGAAGTTGCACGTCAATGAACATTATCAAACGCAAGTTTCACACATATATGCAGCAGGTGATGTGATCGGATTCCCTGCCTTGGCTTCAACATCAGCTCGGCAGGGCCGCCTAGCAACGTGTCACGCCTACGATCTTAAGGATATACCGATAGAGTTCCCGTTGCCCTTCGGAATATATGCGATCCCAGAGATCTCCTTTGTTGGAAAAAATGAGGAGGAGCTGACTCAGGCCGAAGTTCCCTACGAAGTAGGGGTTGCGCGCTACCGAGAGATAGCGCGCGGACAACTTCTTGGCGATGAGAACGGAATGCTAAAGATATTGTTTCACCGAGAAACGAGAGCGCTTCTCGGTGTTCACATCATCGGTGAGTCTGCAACAGAGTTGGTTCATATCGGTCAAGCGGTAATGTCTCTTGGAGGTGGCCTCGATTATTTACGAGAGGTGGTGTTCAACTACCCAACTCTGGCTGAGTGCTACAAGGTTGCGGCTTTGGATGGGTACAACAAGCTGAGGTTGTAGACGGCAGTATAGTGCGGGGTGTCTTAGAGAGCGAAGTAAATGCCGATTATGGAAGCGCACAAAGCGGCGAATCCGGTTGGGGTAGGATTTTTCGGTAGCGTAATTGAGGGGTCGTAATCGTTCGATCAACCTCACACCGGATTCAGAGCGACAGGTCAACGAGCTCCTTGAGATTATCTCGGCTCAGAGCGCTGAGAAGAACGTCGTGTTCAGTGAGCTACTGAACGCGTTGATTCTCAATCTGTACGAGGCTAGGGGAGACCTCTACGTGAGTCGAGTACCACCTGGCGGCAGATGGGGTGCTCCAACAGCTAAGTCATTCCCGACAGCGCTAGCACAGGCGTTTCGCGAGGCGATTGGTTGACGACTGTCTCCATGGCTCACAAAAGAATAGTGCGATGACTTTTCGTTCTTCGCAGGTAAAAGAAGACTAAGCACTAAAAACACGTAGGGCGGCACCAATCGCCTCGCGCACTATGACCAGGTCGAGTTGCTGTTAAAACCTCGATGAATAATACATATTTGAAGTTCGAGTCGGGGGAATCCCGATAGGCCCTTCGTCGGTGTTTTGAGGCAGGCACACAAGCTGCCTCAAACCAACAGGTTCTAACAGCGCTTGAGTAGCGCATGGGCTTCGGTATTCTCCCTAACGCCGATCAAACGGTTTGTAGTTCGGTAGGAGAGAGTTTCATGCAAGACGAGAAGCAGAAGAAAGAGGAGCTCCTTGAAATGCTTCGCGCAGAGGTGGCGAGGCTCCTGTGCGCAGATGATGTGAGCGAAGAGGAGAAGTTGTCTCGTATCAAGCTTGCTCAAGCGATTATTGAGAGTGGAGAGGTGTAGTATGAGTTCGTTTCAGGTAATTGAGGACAAAGTGGCTCAAGCCGCTACTCTACTTTCGAGTTATCTTGCCCAGGCGGCCGGAATCCTAGTTAAGAAAGCTGAAAAGCTCTCCTTGGAAGAGATCTCTCGCCGATTAGACGGCGCTTTGCGAGCTCTTCGAGGCGATGAGGTGTCTACATCAGCTGGAGTCACCACCGCACAAAAGACTTCGCTTCAGATAGCGGAAGAGATGGTAAAGTCCTACGAATTCGATAAGAAAACGGGAGTCTCTACATTCACCGTTCCCGTCGGCGTTACCGATGTTGACGCGATGAAGGCCCTTAATGAGTATTTTAGGAAGCATCACTCTACGTTGAATAGAGACGCGGTTTATGCGGATCATCTCAAATGGTTTGAGAATTTGCCTAAACAACACCCTGAACATTGTCAGAAGCGGGACTACTCGCAAGCTAGGCAGATCACGATCACGGGAGTAGTTAAGGGTACGGAGGGAGAGGAGCGCACTTGCCAGGGAAGTGTTCTCGAAGGCAAATCCCTAGTTTTCTCCGATCCGAGAGATCAGGCGCTTGCAGCTGCGATCCATGCTTGTAAGCATAATGGAGAAGACCTGTTTCAACACTTATGGGTACGCGGCTCTGTCCCTGGGTTCGCGCTGTACACCGATCGGTACAACGGTGTCTTCGTCTACAGGTACTACGGCGTCAGCGGCAAGTACCATGCTGCTGCGTCTGGCTCTCCCTCCCCGGAATAATAATAAGTTGATCTTTGACTATTGGTTTCCCACCTTCGCTAAAGCTTCCAGCTACGCCCCTTCGTGGCTACGGAGGACAAGCCGGTGGACAGGCTTGATCCCCTCCGTAAGGAGGGGTTGGATCCAATGATCCTTAAAAAAGGGAAGCGACCCCTTTTCCTATGGATAAGTCTACAACGGTGAGTACGCCATAGTGCTACGGATTGACGTAGCCACCCCATATCACCTACGACAGGTGTTCGATTTCAAAATTACAATCTAGCAGTTCTTTTGAAGTTCTTTGTTTGCCGGGCGAAGCAGAAGCCTCGCCGGACCGCGAATATCCTTAAAGCCTACATCCGGCAGTTGCGGGCTACTGGGTTAATTGACTAGGCCTGGTGAGGAGGAGTCACTTTTGGATCCTTTACAAGTGTGCCTCCTCATCTGATATACTTGGGGAAGTGCTTACCCTCGACTTCATACAAAAGGCCTCCGTCGACTACTTTACTTCCATTTCGGAGGTAGACGCATTGTATTTGTTTGGTTCGTACGCAGACGGAAGCGCTACGCTATCAAGCGATGTAGACCTCGGTGTGCTTTATAAGCGTCACCTTCCACCTCAAGTGGTCAATGACTCGTTTCTTAGAGATTGGGCCCTTGTTGCGCGCGCTCTCGGCACCGATAACGTAGACCTCATCTGCCTTAATACGACTCACAGCATTGAGCTAAAGTATGCCATCATACAGGATGGAATATGCCTGATAGATCGCAGTGACTCTCTTGCAGAATATGAGGTGAACATAAAAGCAGAGTATTATGATCACATCGCCGCTTTGAAACGGGCGGGCTACTTATCCTGATTAAAGACTATTCACTCGCGAGGCGTCACTATGGTACGGCCGGAAAACATATCCTCAAAAATTGAACAGATGCGACGATATCGAGCGCTACTCACGGCCTACAGCTCCATGGATTTTGCAGCATTACTTCAAGATCCTGAAAAACTAGGGGCGTGCGAGCGATTTCTGTTTCTGCTCTGCCAATGTGCAATCGACGCTGCTGAGATGCTGTGTAAACTGAAAAACCTTTCGCGTCCAGAAACGATGTCCGAGAGCTTTGACCGACTCAATCAGGCGGGTATCATCGACAATGACATAGCTACCCTAATGACACGTATGGTTGGATTTCGAAATGCGCTGTCACACGCTTACGACAAGTTCAACTATCCTATAATGAAGGATGTTCTAACAAAGCATCTGGACGACTTCTCCCTGTTCAGCAAAGCAGTTGAACGTGCGCTTGCCGAGTAAACGCGCCCCCGCAATCCGCTATCACAGTTAAGCTTGTTACAAAAAATGAGATCGTTCTTCTTAGAGCGCGTAACAAAAATAACCTCGTTGCGAGGCCGATTGCTAAGAAGATCGATTGATTTCCGAGTTGTATCAGCAAGCTAGGTAGTTGGGATCGGTTTCGGTTGTCGGTCAGGGACGTTTGAGAAGGTCCAAATAGTACATAGCCGGGCCGAACTGGCGCCGTAGTGTGTTTTTTGTGTGAGGTTAGTCGTTTTCCGCGAATTTTCTGTCCTACCATGGAGACCTATTAGCGCCAACCAGTACCAAAGAAGTCAGGGATACCTTGAGACTTCATGATGTCCTTGATTGAGTGCTCGTCTTGAATGAAGGCGACCTGTCCCCCGAAGCCTTGTGCGAAGGGGGAAAGCTAGTGGCAGTTGCCTTGGAGTAAAGCTTATTGGAGCAAAGCTTTACCCGAGGAAACCATCGCTCTGCAGCCAACATACGGATTAGCTGCGGAAATAAAAATAGTGCATTTTCAATTGATTAGGAGCGTCAGGTTTAAACGGATTAAAGCTAGGCGAGGTTGCCTTGGAGCAAGTGTTTGTCAGGTTTAAACGGATTAAAGCTAGGCGAGGTTGCCTTGGAGCAAGTGTTTGTGGAGCAAGTGTTTTTTTATACATCTCAGAATATTGGTAATTGAGGTTCGGCTACCTTGAAATACGTGAGCGCAACTTTTGAAATCGGCGATTGGAATCGTAGAAATGCGCTTGTAGGCTGACTTCAACGCGAGCCGTGTTGGTTTTTATTGCGCTTAGGTGACTCCGGTGAAGTGCAGCCGGCATTCGCATTGAGCTGCTGCGCCAAAAATGTGCGGCAATTTACCTAGCCGGATTAGGGGCGTACGAGAATTTAGTTTAAGTCAGTTGAAATTCAGGCGACCTGCCTTGGAGGAGAGTCTTTAGGGCTGGTACTAAATGAGAGGGCAGATCAGGTGACATTACTTCTGGCTCTTCATCGCTCTTGCAGTCTCAGCCAGCTCGGTCAAGATTGGCAACGTGTTTTCAAATAGTTCATGCACGCCTCCGGTCACAGCGTTCCTGTGTAGGTCGTGCTGCATTGCTCTCGTTATCCGAAGATCACGAACGGCAGGGCACCGACCTGTGCTGATTTGTCGAAGGAGTGCAATCACAGGAGCGGCTTTTCCATTGGCTTCAACAATGCCTCCATATCGGCTGGCTTTTGTAAGTGCGGCAGCTGCTTGCTCTCTCGTTTCAGCACTTATAGTCACAAGCGTAGTTTGAGACGGTGGCGGGGCTGGTTGATGAGCCTTCTCTTCTTTTACCTTGGGAAGAACCAACTCTTTTAAATCTCTACCTGTGAGAATAGCAGCATCTTTGTTGAAGAAGAGGGAGATATCGCCAATGTTTTCTACAGTAAAGTTTGTGAGTTGATTCAGCATCAGGCGCTGCCCCAGAACGCCAAATGCGCGCGGGGCTCCAGGGCGGGAGCCCTCTACTATAAAACACGGAGCTTGCATGTGCCTTCCAAGGAGCTGCGAAACGCGTTGTTGCACGGAGGTGCCATCACGTAAGTTGATTAGCGCTTTACGAACACCCTCGTCTGCTTCATACGAGAAATCGAGTGCGTTTGTGTCTCTTACCTCAGGGGGGTGAAGCCACGCTTTCTCCCTTGCAATCACCTCTTCCGCTGAACTCATAAGAGCCATGAAGGGAAGAAAGTTGGGCTTTTTGCGGGCAAGCGCGCTCATCGCTGCCTGGGTAATTGGGTCTCCGTTTTCCAGCGCTTGGGAGGAGAATGGGAGATCTGAGTGAATTAAAAGATCTCGCGCGCGAGTGAGCGCAGCTATCTCTGTTATGCGCGGCCATGAAAAAAAACCAAGATCGATTGATACAGTTGTGGCGGTCCCAAGCTGTTCCTTCATGCGCTGCGAGGCGCAGAGAAAGCTCTCCATGTCCTGAGCGTTGAGTCTTCCGCTTACAAAGAGCGTTAATAGCCACTCAGGTGTGTTAACTGGAATAGCACTATTGACCTCTTTAATTGCTATAACGTCTTCGACTACATAGGGGCGGACAAGAAATCGCAATAGTAGTTCTGCGCCCCCGACCCCTCTCTGTAGGTCGCTAGTTAGTTGATGTCGCTCGTCCTGAGATAGGGTTGTGCCACTAAGGGGTAGTTGGCTCGTGGCTGTCTCAGCTACTAGCCGCGATAGGCCAGGATGTGAGGTGGCTAACTGACGTGCCAGGATTTGAGCCGCCTGTGGTTTAAGTCTATCCTCAAGAAGGGCAGTAAAATGTTGCAGACAGAATCGGATGGTGAGCTGGGGGGGAGCGTTAGATGCCGCAATTAACTTAGCGTATAATTCAGCCGGTTTAGTCCGCTCTTCTTCTCGGTTAAGACTCTTTTTTGTGAATTCAAGCAGAAACATCGCGACAGTGTCGATCAAAAGCCTGGTATTTGGATCTAGTGCCGATAAGTCTTTTATGTGGTTGCGAGAGAGCTCAAGGTGAGCAGCAACATCAGACCGAAAGAGCTTCTGTTGCGCCGCCTTGTCTGAATTTGAAAACTGGAAGTCGCCATAGAAAAACGGATAAGTTCTTGACCTACAGCGCTCTTTAATAGCGTCGTAGATGAGCGGAGGAGCGTCGTTGTCGTATTTCGAAAGAGTTCCTACCTCAACAGCTCTCTGTGCTAGGCAGATATCGAGAAGAAAGTTAGGTAAGTCGCGAGTCGTATTTTTGAACTCATCAGCGAGAAGAACGAGTAGTTGGCTGGCCTGAGAAACTAATTGCTTACCATTTATGCCCGCATCTCTGAGTCGGCTATAGTGAGTCGCTGCAAACACAACAGGCGGTATCTCGGAAGAGAGAAAGTTGCTCCGGTTGAAGAGAGCGCCGAAGTTGCGTTGGGATTGTAGTGCCATAACATACTGTCGTTGTTTCTAGTGCGTACGATAGCCAACCCAGCTATTCCTTCAAGGGTCAAGAGCCGTATTGAGTCAAAAAGTAGTGCGCTCTAACTAGGCGTTGCCGGTCTGTTTTAGTCGCTATGAGGCGTTACCTTAAAATTGGGTGCTTACTTATAGCGATGAGGTGGTACAACCACCTCGCTAGAAAACGGATATATGAATCGCGATTCGGAAGAGCTCTTTTCTCGTTTCTTAAAGGCGTCTACTCACCTGATTCGAGGTGATCTCTCAGTTATATCTAGTGAACTAAGCTTCCTTGCAGGTCTGGTTGGAGAAGAGCAAGTGGCGCTTGGTCGCAAACGCTGCGCAGCGGTGGCCCACACGCTTTCGATGATCTCGTCAGGATGTTCGACTGGTGTTCAAGAAGCGATCTCGCTAGAGGAGCTGGCGGATGCCTTTGGCATCGCTTGCGACATCCAAGGGATACTAGTTGTTTGCGAACGAGGGCGGCTGCTGCACTGCATAGGAGAATTAGAGCAGCTCCTTGGGGCATGGAGTGGAGACATATCTTTTGATGGCGCAGTAAAGATTAACCTATCGCTTGCTACGCAGCAGCAGGCTGACGCTGACGGCGAATTCAATTCCATAAGTGCATACGTTGCGCAGAGTGCTGGTGATGGTGCGGTTCTTCGCAGTGTGCTGGTCGATCTTTTTCTCCGCTCGCAAGGGTGGGCGGTGCGGTTGT
>JBIKKT010000018.1:0-61021 GCA_044360195.1 Bdellovibrionota bacterium
GCATAGGCCGTAAGCGGCTGCCTGCTACTACACCCCACAAAGCCTACGAGCAGCTCTACTGGGTCAACAGGGTTAAACTGGGTTATTGGGTTGGTTCATTGTTGGGGTGGAGCAAGGGCGTTTATTGGGGTGGAGCAAGGGCGTTTTATTGGGGTGGAGCAAGGGCGTTTATTTAAAAGTAGGGGGGCGTTAGGTTAATAGTGCTCCTTTTTGCTTCTTAGGGGCATTCTTGTTATGTAATTACCTTAGTTATGGCCCCTAAAACACTCCTTTCCTGGATACCCTCAACCGACCCTTCAGTTCTCGAACGGATGTTTCCGGATAAATTGAGCCCAAACTACTCGCGACCCTCCATGCTTGATGTTTTTGCAAAGCAGGCGATCGTTATCTCGGAGCGGTCAACTTGCCTGTGGTACGAAGTTGGAGCGGTAATCTTTTCAGCCGATATCGTGCTTTCATCAGGTTACAACGGCGCGGCTCGCGGAGATGTTGACCCGCGTGAGGTCGGTTGTGCGCGAGTCGTAGATGGAAAATTAAAAGAAGGGGCTGGATTGTGCCGGGGATCGCACGCGGAGCTTAACGCTATCGGGAATCTCTCAGCTGGCACGATGGGGCTTACCGACCTACAGATGATGGTTACGTTGCACCCGTGTTACAACTGTGCAAAGCAGATTATCAATAAGGGCATCCAGAAGGTGTATTACCTGTGGGAGTACGGGCGCGAACAATTCGTTACTGATTATATGATTCGGTGTGGTGTTGAGGTAAAGCACTACACGTCTGAGCATTTACGGGTGTGGATCGACCAGAATAAGTACCACCCTATCGGAGCCGCCCACCGAGCTCAGGGGACAAAATAAAATTCGAGCTTGATTAGCGGTTCTGCCTGTGAGATACCATCAAACATGACTCGTGCTTCTCTCATCCACACCACGATCCATCATCACGGCGCGTAACGCGCTTTCTACTTCGTCCTTTCCGCACGTCTGTTTCCGATTGTTAGTCTTGTAAGAGGTGTGTATGACCACTATCCGTGTTGCTATCCAGAAGTCGGGAAGGCTTTCAGAGTCTTCGCGTAAACTAATTGCTGAGTGCGGAATTGAGGTGGAGCAAGTGGGTGCTCAATTGCGCGCCCCGGCTTTTAACTTCCCGATGGAGCTACTCTTTCTACGCGACGATGATATTCCGCGCTATGTAGCAGATGGTGTAGTTGATGCGGCGATTGTTGGCTTAAACGTTTTAGCCGAGCAGGGAGTAGAGGCTGAGGTGCTAGCTAAGCTTGGCTTCGGAAGGTGTCGTCTCTCGATTGCTGTCCCGAAAGGATTTCAGTACCGCTCTGTAGAATCGCTTTCGGGTTCGCGTATCGCTACCTCGTATCCGAATATTCTGCGAAGGTTCTTAAGTGAAAAGGGGATAGCTGCAGAGATTCAGGAGATTAGTGGCTCTGTCGAAGTGGCTCCTAGTATCGGCCTTGGAGAGGCGATCTGCGATCTGGTCAGTTCAGGAAGTACCCTTATTAGTAACGGTCTTGTTGAGGTAGAGACGGTGCTTGAGTCACAGGCGGTGCTGATTGCTACTCCTAAGCTTTCTCCTGAAAAGCGCGCGTTGATCGACAAGGTGCTTTTTAGAGTTCAAGCGGTACTGCGCGCGCGAAGCACTAAGTACATAACGTTAAATACTCCAACTGAGGCTATCCCTGAGATAATAAAGCTCTTGCCGGGACTCAAGAGCCCTTCGGTGCTGCCGCTTGCAATACCGGGATGGTGCTCGCTGCATACGGTTATCGCAGAGGATGAGTTTTGGGAGATCGTCGAGGGGCTAAAGCGAGCAGGTGCTCAGGGTATCTTGGTATTGCCGATCGAAAAGGTGATCGTATGAGAATTATAACGAATTGTCTGCGATCTGACTGGAACGAACTTACTCAGCGACCGGTGATACACGATGCTGCTCTTCCTGCGACGGTACAAGGTATTCTTGCGCAGGTACGAGATGGTGGAGACGCTGCTCTTCGAGAGCTAACACGTCGATTTGATGGCGCTGTCCCTGATTCCTTTAGGGTCTCAGTCGCACAGAGAGATGCCTGCACTCAAACAGTGCCACACGATCTGCGTCAAGCAATCGTTGCTGCAAAGACGTATATCGAGAAGTTTCACCGCTCACAAAATCAGGTTGAGCCCCCGGTAACAACCGCTAAGGGAGTTACCTGTTTTCGCCGTTCAGTACCTATTGAACGTGTGGGCATCTACATTCCTGCAGGGACAGCGCCTCTTTTCTCGACGCTTCTTATGCTTGGCGTTCCAGCAAAGGTCGCCGGATGTCGAGAGATAGTTTTGTCGACGCCAGGCGGTAGAGAAGCAACCCTTAACCCTGCAATCGCTTTCTGCGCTCAGCTCCTGGGTATTGACGAGATATATCTTGTCGGAGGAGCGCAGGCAGTAGCGGCACTGGCATACGGTACAGAGAGCATAAAGCCAGTGAGTAAGATCTGTGGACCAGGGAATCGGTACGTTACCGAGGCGAAGCTGCAGGTGGGTGCCCAAGGCGTTGCAATCGATATGCCTGCAGGTCCATCAGAGGTGCTCGTTATAGCGGATGAGGGAGCGAATCCGCGCTGTGTTGCAGCTGATCTTCTGGCGCAAGCAGAGCATGGTCCGGATAGTCAGGTTGTCCTAGTTGCGTGCAGTCACGCGCTGGTGGAGTGCGTCCTTGAGCAGGTGACTTTACAAACTGCGCAGCTACCACGACAAGAAGTTGTGCGGGAGGCGCTTGAGAAGAGCTTTGCCCTTGTGGTTGAGTCGATTGATGAGGCGCTTGAATTTGCAAATCTGTACGCCCCTGAGCACTTAATCCTTAGCGTAGAAGAACCAGAGCGCCTTGTTGAGAAGGTGACTAATGCAGGTTCAGTATTTCTTGGCTACTGGGCGGCAGAGGCCCTTGGTGATTATGCTTCGGGTACGAACCATGTCCTGCCGACAAATGCGGCAGCGCGCGCATACTCTGGTGTTTCAGTTGATACGTTTGTTAAGAAAGTCACCTTTCAAAGTGTATCGCGAGGTGGACTGCTCGAGTTGAGTGATGCGGTGGTAACGCTTGCACGTGCGGAGGGATTGGAAGCGCACGCTCAGGCTGTTGTAGTTCGTAGGGAGGCGAAGGTAGATGGGGGTCAATAAGCTTATAAAGCCATACATTCAGGCACTGGTGCCGTATTCAACTGCACGAGATGAGTTCACCGGCATTGCAGAGGTGTACCTAGATGCAAATGAGAATCCGTTTGCCTCAAGCGTTAATCGGTATCCAGATCCGCACCACAAGGCGCTGCGGACAGAGTTAAGTGATCAGAGGGGTGTGCCGGCTGACCAGATATTTGTTGGAAGTGGAAGCGATGAGGCGATTGAGCTTCTGGTGCGTGTTGTTGATACGGCAGCAGCCGGTATCACCATAGCACCTCCAACGTATGGCATGTATCGAGTAGCAGCTCGCAACAATAACGTAGCAGTAATCGAGGCGGCTCTTAACCCTGACTTCTCACTTAATATCGAAAAGATTCGAGAAGCAAGCGATACCGGTAGCAAGCTGCTCTTTATCTGCTCTCCCAATAATCCCACTGGAACGCATTACACGCTGGGTGAGGTGCGGTCTATCCTGGAAGCGTTTCAGGGTGTGGTCGTTGTCGATGAGGCATACATCGATTTTGCAACGGGTGAGAGCGCGCTGATGCTACTCTCAGAGAGTGATCGACTCGTTGTGCTGCAAACCTTCTCAAAAGCATGGGGGATGGCCGGGATTAGACTCGGGGTAGCCTATGCAGCTCCAGCTCTTGTAGCTGCCATGAATAAGCTTAAGCTCCCTTACAACGTCAGTACTCCTACTCAGCAGGCAGCGCTTGCGCGGCTGCGCGAGGCGGGGCGAGTAGAGGAAGAACGGCAGGCGATAGTGCTTGAGCGCGAGCGTTTAGCCGCAGAGCTTGTAAAGCTTCCGTGTGCTGAGCACGTTTTTCCCTCAGAAGGAAATTTTCTCCTTGTCCGTTTTACAGACTCGCAACGAGCATTTCTCGCTTTGAGGGATGCAGGAGTTATCGTTCGGGATCGTTCCCACGAACCGCACTGTATTGGTTGCTTGCGGATCACTATCGGAACAGAAAGTGAGAACAACCGTGTGATAGAGGTGTTGGCAGGGGGCAAAAGTTGCTTATGAAGGGGAAAAGAGTCTTATTTATAGATCGCGATGGCACCATCATAGTTGAGCCGGCGGATACTAAGCAGATCGATAGCCTCGATAGGCTCGAATTTATTCCAGGCGCTATCTCGGCTCTTGTTTCGATAGCACGAAACACCGATTTTGAGCTTGTCATGGTGACAAATCAAGATGGTCTTGGCACGAGTTCTTTTCCGGAAGAGAGCTTCTGGCCAGCGCACGAGATGATGCTTAAGGTCCTCAGGAGCGAGGGTATAGAGTTTAAAGCAATGCATATTGATCGCTCGTTTCCTGAGCAGGGGCTTGCTACTCGGAAGCCGGGCACAGCGATGCTTACTCAGTATTTCGGTAACGAGTACGACCTGGCTAGCTCGTTTGTGATCGGCGATAGAGAGACAGATGTGCAGCTTGCACGTAATCTTGGGTGTAAGGCTATTTTTTTCTCAAGCGATACTATCTCAGATGCAGCACTGAATACTCAGTCATGGAGAGAGATTGAGAGTTTTATTTACAGTCAGATGCGGGTTGGCTCATGTTCTCGAACTACCAAAGAGACATCAATCGAGGTTCACGTTTCTCTCTACGGAACCGGAAAGATAGATGTTCGCACAGGGCTTGGATTCTTTGACCATATGTTACACGCACTTGGTGCCCACGCAGGGTTTGATCTGCGCATTCAGGCAGAGGGTGATCTGCATGTCGATGAGCACCACCTGGTAGAAGATGTCGGGATAGCTCTAGGAGAGGCTATTCAGAGGGCACTAAACGACCGTTCAGCAATTGAGCGCTTCGGCTTTGTGCTTCCGATGGATGAATCGTTGGCGCAGGTGGCAATAGATTTAGCCGCTCGGATTACATTTGAATGGAACGCTTCCTTTCTCCGCGAACGAATTGGGGATGTGCCAACTGAGATGTTTAAGCATTTCTTTAAATCATTATGTGAGGGGCTTCGGTGTGCGCTACACATCTCAGTTACCGGTGAAAATGAACACCATAAGGCAGAAGCTATCTTTAAAGGGGTGGGGCGAGCGCTCAAAGGAGCTGTGGCGCGAGACCTGCGAGTAAAGGGGATACCCAGCACTAAGGGGGTTTTATGAGCGCAAGTCTTGTCGTGGTACGGTACAACGCCGGTAATGTGCGCTCTGTAGCACATGCTCTGGAGAGGCTCGGAGCAACCTTTAGGATCTCTGACGATGCGAGCGAAATCATGGCGGCTGAAAGGGTGATCTTTCCCGGTGTAGGAGAAGCAGGAAGTGCCATGCGGTATCTGCGAGAGCGTAACCTCGATCGGGTGCTTAAAGAGGTACAGAAGCCATTCCTCTCCATCTGTCTCGGGTTGCAGCTTATGGCAGAAGAGTCAGAAGAGAATAATACCTTGTGTCTGGGAATTATTCCGGGGAGCGTCAACCGCTTTACGGTGCCGCGTAAAGTTCCGCACATGGGATGGAGTGCTGTGTCACATTCAGGGCATGCACTCTTTGAGGGTATTCCGCAGGACTCCTACTTTTACTTCGTACATAGCTACCGATTGGGAGTAATGCCTTACACAATCGGCAGGTGCAGGTACGAAGAGGACTTCTCTGCAGCTGTGGCCTACAAGAATTTTGTAGGGGTACAGTTTCATCCGGAAAAGAGCGCTGATGCTGGTGAGAGGCTCCTTAGTAATTTTTTAAAGTGGAGTGTGTAATGGGGTGTAAGATAGTACCTGCAATTGATCTGATAGATGGCAAGTGCGTCAGACTAAAACAGGGCTCCTTTGATGCAGTCGATGTAGTGGGGAACGACCCGGTTGAGGTAGCTCGCTCGTTTGCTGCGCAGGGATTCTCTCGACTTCACCTGGTTGATTTAAGTGGTGCGCGATCTGGTTGCCCGCAGCACCTTGAACTAGTGCGTACGATTGCTTCTCAAACTTCGCTTTCTATCGATTATAGTGGTGGGCTCCGTACTCACAGTGATATTGCCGCAGCGCTTGAGAGCGGTGCAACAGCCGTCGTTATTGGTTCTGGGGCAGTGCTCTCACCTGTCTTGGTCGAAGAGGCTCTGCGCTCATTCTCCCCGGAGCGGGTTATTATTGGCCTCGATGTGTTAGAGGGGGAGGTGCGTATAAAAGGCTGGGAAGAAGGGAGCGGACTCTCGTTGGATTCGGTCATCGAACGGTATCTCCCGTGCGGGCTTAAGCGACTGATGTCTACTTCAATTAGCCGTGACGGGATGTTAGAGGGACCAGATTGTGAACTCTATGCAGGGTTGCGTCGCCGGTATCCTACGCTTTCGCTCATTGCTAGTGGCGGGGTTTCTCAGGCTCAGGATGTCGAGAAGTTAGCACAGCTTGGAGTTGATGAGGTTATCGTTGGAAAGGCGCTCTACTCTGGACACCTTGCTCTCTCGGAGGTAGCTCAATACGTATGGTAACGAAGCGAATAATTCCGTGTCTCGATATTAAAGGCGGAAGAACTGTAAAGGGTACAAACTTCGTCGGCCTTCGCGATATGGGGGATCCGGTCGAATTAGCTCGTCGGTATAGTGATGCTGGTGCTGATGAGTTGGTTTTTCTTGATATTTCTGCCACTGACGAAGAACGTTCAACCACCCTCGATGTTGTGCAACGAGTGGCGCAGGCGCTCTCGATACCCTTCACGGTTGGGGGTGGCATTTCGTCGATTAAGCACGTTTCTGCGCTTTTAGACGCTGGAGCTGATAAGGTTTCAATTAACTCGAGTGCTGTTCGCAGACCAGAGTTGATTGATGAGATAGCAAAAAACTTCGGTAGCCAGTGCTGCGTTGTTGCAGTCGATTCTAGACGTACTCCCGCTGGTGATGAAGTTGTGATTCAAGCTGGAAAGATAGGCACTGGATTGCAAACGATTCCCTGGGTGCAGCAGGTTGCTGCTCGTGGGGCAGGGGAGATCCTGCTTACCTCTATCGATAACGATGGGGTGCGCACGGGCTTTGCTATTGAGCTGACCAGGGCAGTAAGCAGCGTGGTAGGCGTTCCCGTTATCGCCTCTGGAGGAGCGGGGCAGTGCGGGCACTTTGTAGATGTGTTTGAAATCGGGCAGGCTGACGGTGCGCTAGCTGCTGGGATATTTCACGAGGGGTTAGTCACTGTTGGTGAGGTAAAGAGGTATTTAAGAGAGAAAGGAATCGCGGTGCGGATATGAGAAGAGATCCTGATTTTACAAAGTGTGAGGGAATGATTCCAGCCATAGTACAAGACGATGCAACCCTTGAGGTGCTCATGCTTGGGTACATGAACCAAGAGGCATATGCTTCAACGAAGCAGTCAGGCCAGGTAACTTTCTTCTCTCGCTCTAAGGGGAGGCTGTGGACTAAGGGTGAGACATCGGGGAATTTTCTGCACGTTAAAGAGATCAGATGCGATTGTGATAGTGATGCTATCTTAATTCGTGCCATACCGGCCGGGCCGACCTGCCATGAGGGCACTGATAGCTGCTTTGGCGAGTCAGAGAGGTCGAGCCTTGCGTTTCTAGGAGCTTTAAGCCGCACAATCGGTGCCCGTAAGAGTGTCGCAGATGCCGCCAACTCGTATACAGCGCAACTATTTGCTAAGGGAATAGATGCGATTGCACAGAAGGTTGGTGAAGAAGCTATTGAAGTGGTTATTGAAGCGAAGAACTCAAACGACGAGCGGCTTTTAAGTGAAAGTGCAGATTTGCTTTATCATTTGATGGTGCTCCTTGAAGCACGAGGGGTGTCGCTGACAGAAGTAGCGAAGACGTTAAAAGAGAGACAGAGGAGATAACGGTGCCAATGATTCCTATTTATCACATTACCTCACGCGAGCAGGCTCGCTTAGCAACTGAGATGGGCGAGTACAAACCCCTGCGGTTTGATCAGGAGGGATTTATCCACTGTTCTTACGCGCATCAGATTCCAGTCGTGGCTGATTTTAATTTTCGAGGCCAATCGGATCTGGTCTTGTTTGAGATTGATAGGTCGAAGTTATCGTGCAGGGTAATTGACGAAAATCTTGAGGGTGGATCCGAGCTTTTTCCTCATATCTATGGCCCGTTGCCGATAGCCGATGCTGTCCTTCGGGTTATCGATTTCCCATGCGGGGCCGACGGCCTTTTTGCCTTTCCGGACTACCTGGCAGGTAGGATTTCGCCTGACGAGCTCGTGCTAGTAGCCTAGCGATGTCAGCATTAGTACGAGTTGCAGCGGCCCGTTACTCTTCTTCGTCACCCTCAATCAAAAAGCGATGGAATACGCGGTGTACGATAGGCGAAAGGATAACACCTGCCACAGTGATAAAGGTTAGTCCGCTAAAGAGGGCGTAGATACCTGCAAACAGTTTTCCATCAAAGCTTGTAAGTGGAGAGAGTGGTCCCATGCCGGATAAAATCATGGCTGCGTTGGCAAAAGCATCAATCCACGATTGCCCCTCAAAATAGTGATATCCACACATACCTATAAAGAGCGCGGCTATCATAATAAGCACACCAAACAGAGCCGTGCTCACAAGGCGCATGAGGAATTTGTGGCGCGGTAGAAGAGGAGTTGTGCGGTGTTCGAACATAACGTGGCAGGGAACGCTATAGAGTTAGAGGAGCAAGATGCCAGGGTAGCAGAAAATTTTTTAAGGAGGAATCAGGGATTCGTGGATGCGACCTGCCGACTATATCTATGTTCTGGCTCATCGTGGAACCGAGTTGGCAACACTCGGCGCGCTTACGCTATCTCTATCCTCGTATGGTCAAGGTTATTTCCTGATTCCTGAACTGATTTTTTACTGCCTCGTTTCCCTAGGTTGAGATTCACCCAACCCTGCGCAGGTACCCGCGCGGATTCCAACTAACGAGAAACTTCTGGCGGGAGGGATCTGGTCGAAACGACGGATTGCTCCCAAGAAATTCCTCGATCGCTTCATACGGCCCTGGACCAAAGGATGGGTAGACAGGGTGCCCGTTACTATTGGAATCCTCTACAATGAGGTAGCTCCCCTGGCTCACAAGGGGTGCAAAGAGCAACATCTCTTTTGCCACATGGTCTTTACTGTGATCTGAGTCGAGTATAACGAGGCATGAGCCACCTTCAACCCGATGCATTCCGGCTGCGTGGGCAATGTAAGGGTCTGAACTTGAACCCTCTATGTAGGTAATTCGCGAGTGCTGTGCTCGAATTGGTTGGCGGGTAGTATCGATTGAGACGACGCGACCTTTGCCAATTACATCCATCAGGTGCGCGAGATAGAGGGTCGTGCCACTAGCGTACGTTCCGGTCTCAATGACGAGATCTGGTTTAATCTCAAAGAGAATCTCCTGGTAGGTCCACAGGTCAGCAGGGGTCTTAAGTACTGGATACCCCATCCACTTCGTCTGTTCCCAGATCCGGTCGCGGCGTGGGCCTATTCGTTTATCGTAGTAGAGGTTGTGGAAACGATCCGCTACCTCTTGCTCCTCAGGGGTCAGATCATAGTCTGTGCTCATGCTGAAACCATAGGCCATGGCACCACTTGGCGCCAGTTGGATCGTTTTTAACCCCACTGCGACGTGGGTTGTACTATTCTCCTAGGATCTCAATGTGCGGCAGGGGAAATATCATCTTAGTCCCGAGCGCCCTTGTTTCTCTTTCGCGTTCCACGAACTCAGCTTTAAAGTGCCACGGTAGTACGAGATAGTAATCTGGCTTCATCGCGCGCGATTCCTCTTCGCTTATGATCGGGATATCTGTGCCTAAAGTGAGAGCCCCATACTTATCTGGATTACGCTCGGCAGCATAATCAATAATTCGGTGATCGATGCCGCACCACTGTAAGATCGTATTTCCCTTTGTAGATGCACCGTATATGTGGATTCTTTTCCCTTGTTTCTTGAGACCTTTCAAAAGCGCATTCAGCTCCTCTTTGTGAACGTTGATTCTATCCTGAAAGTTTTTGTATGGCTTATCGGTGTCGAGCTCTAGGTCAAACTCCTCCTGTCGCAATGCTAAGAGTTGACTCTGAAATTCGTCTGATTTCAGCGAAAAATTGGAAGTGTGCGTGGCAAAACACCGGATGCTTCCACCGTTGATATCATTGAGCTCGGCGCGGAACACCTTCAGATCTGCTTTGCGCAGGATGTACTCGATTACCGCGAGGCTGTAATACTCCAAGTGCTCGTGACAGATGGTATCGTATGAGTTCATCTTGAGCATCGAAGGCATGTAGGACATCTCAAAGACCCATATTCCCTCGGGAGCGAGAATTTTCTTAATTTCAGCGCAGAATTGCGTTGGGTCTTCTAGGTCGTAGAACATCGCGATGGAGGTAATCGCATCGAACTTTTCTTTTCCGATTGTCATCGTCAGTTCGCGAGATGGGAAGAGGTCTTGGAATACTGTGTGGTGCCTAGCAGCCTCTTGGGCGATATCCGAAGGGTCGACACCGTATCGACGAAACTCATTCGGATAGCAACCAAGTAGAGTACCGTCGTTACATCCGATATCTAGTACCAAGGCGTCTTTTTTGGGTGCAAGGGTCAGCACTTGATCAACGATATCTTTGAGGTGGTTACGCATCGTTTGGTTCGTGCCCGAGCGATACCAATATGCCGAATATAGTATCTCTGCTGGAACTGAATGCTCCATCTGCAATAAACCACACGCTTTTTCATCCTTCGTAGGATCGCACCGCAAAAGGGTTGTTGGGATTCGTCTCAGGGGAGGGAGCTCTTTTCCTTCCTTGATGAATGATCCTTGAAGGTGTTGCTCGCCGATATTGATAACTGGCGTCAGACTTGAGCTACCACAGACTCGGCATGTTTTCCGGTGGACCAGGTGCATAATTAACCTCTTGATTATAGACGCTACGGGCCCTTAAAAGGGTTCATTTTGTTAGCATATCAACGGGTACAATATTTCGCACCCCCCTTAAAACTAGTGGAAGCTGATTGGGGAGAATACTCATCTAATCGATAGATTAATACAATGATTTTCTGCTACGACTGGCCGGATGCCATCGCAATGTACGGAGAGTTCAGAGTAGGTGGGCTTGTTTTGGAGCAACGTATGCAAATGAAGAAATGTCCAGTGGCAGAGCTTGAATCCTTTTGTGCGCCTATAGGCCAAGAAGTGTTCTCGGCTGACGGCCACGGAGACTATTGGTTTAGACGAATCGAGCCGTCTCTCAACTTTCAGGCTCCTATATTTGATTTTAACGGTCCGAGCGATTTCAATCTGGGAAATGGTTTTGGTTCTTCAATTCAAATATGGCCCTTCGTGAATCGAAACTACACTCGCAAGGACTCCTTTGTCGCTCATTTGCAGGACGCTAGCATAATTCCAAAGGTGTTCTGTATTATGAACAGTCGAGACGAAATAGTGTTCCCAAATTCATATGTCGATGAACATATCAACGACATGAGCTATTACTCAGACCGCTCCCCTCTAATGCAGACTCGGCGGCGGGTTAGGTCGAAAGATGAGATTGTAACTGAGTACTTCGTTCGCGCTGACCTTGACGAGGTGACAATTACCGAACCCTGCATACTGGTCTCGTCTCAGTCTTCAATCAACATATATCATTGGCTGATCGAAAGTCTCTCTCGATTGTGGGTGCTCGATGTATGGCCCGAGCTTCGTCGGTGTAAATTTATAGTTCACGAGGCGTCAGATTCAAAAGTCGCTTTGCTGCAAGAGAAATTTGGTATACCCCCAGAGAATATAATCGCCTTTACTCAGCCAATCAGGTACCGATTCAAGCACCTCATTTTCCCATCTGCTCTTGCCGATCTTGCAAACTCTCCTAAGAAGCTCGATTTCTTGAGGCAGACCTTCGGATTGTCACCCCAAGCGCAGGCCCCAAAGATAGCGCGTCCGCGTCGATTCTTTACGTCGAGAAGGGATACAACGATGGGGCGGGGAATTGAGAATGAAGCAGCAGTGGTTGATGCACTGGCACCCTTTGGTGTTGAAGAGTTGGTCATGTCTCGTTACTCGATCGATGAGTTGGCACGAATGTTTTCGGAGTGTGATCTCCTAGTAGGTCCAATGGGCTCAGCTCTTATAAATATGATCTTTATGCCCCCTCAATCAGCCGTTGTGGAGCTGTGTACGCGCTCCTGGGACGGTCTATTTTGGTCTATGGGGTGTGGTGCAGGACATAGCTGGTACGCGGTATCAAGCGAATGGGACACCTATATCAGCAACAGTGACAAGAGCTTTTCATTTGGTATGCCAGACAGTATGGAGTTTGACCCTGCCCGCGTAGCACGAATGGTGGGAAGAGCCTTGGCTGATTCTGAGAAGTTGAGCAGATAGCAGTATGGTGAAAGCGGCTCTTCCATACTCGGTTGTGATAGTTTGGTTGCAACCTCGTTGCGCCTAAGTTGTTTTGCGTCGGCGCTCATATCGCTCGTACAGAGCCCTTGCTTGCCACCCGTCTGACTAGAATGTACGCACTGCTCTACGCTCCAACTCCCGAAAACCTATCTCTGTGAGCGTGACGCTGACATGTCTCCTATGAAGGTTTTCGCCGTGCTTCTGCCTGGAGGGCCGTACTACATTTCCTTGTACGCCCTCCAGGGAGACACTACTTTTTCTCGAACAAAACCATAGCTGCCAACAACTCCTCTTCAGTGATTGGATCGGTATTGGTCACTACTGTGCGCTTGTTGACTGCGTAGGTTGGGTAGGTTCCTACCGAGTCCCTAAGTCGGAGGGTCTTATTACGTACCCCCGAGATAATGCGCAGGTCATCTGAGTTTCTATCCCACGGCCGAGAACCCGCTTTCCCTAGCACCGACTCATAGGTGCTTGAGGCAGCGATTGGTGTTGGTCCAGACAGCACGCGGGTCAGCGCCCGATACTGTGACTCCACGTTGCTAATCTTCGGTGCAATGTTGTCGAAGATGTAGATTCGTGAATTCGATGGCGTGTTCTCGGAGTATACGGCGTACGCGGTGCTCAGGCCGTCAGGTCCTGGACGGTACACGTTTCCGATTACATCCAACTGTATTGGTACGTCCTTGTTGTCGAGGTCAGAGATGTTAGTCGTGTTCCACGAACTGGTTCCACCCCAGTTGTAGATCACGTTGTTAATCATCTCACCAGTGGTGTTGTACTTCCAGCGCACGTTGCGGTCGACGTTGGAAGCCAGCAGGTTACCAACAAACCTAATCGCTCGCGCGGATTCAATCACCAATGCACCATTGCCTCGCGCTCCGGCTGGATGAATCGAGTGCCAGAGAGCCTCTGCGATGATGCTGTCCTGTATCGTAACCTCCTTCACAGGTCCATTGGTAGTCAGGTTCGAGTCAACACCCCACGAGAGGGAGAGGTTCTTAAGCACCACGTTAGAGGTTGTGAGCCCCTGGACAGTGATATCCCTGCGAACGGCTGGATTGGTACCTGAGCTGCCGTCGCCGGCGCGGATCGCAAGATGCTCAATTCGGACCCGTGGGGCCTGAATCGTAAAACCACCGTTGGTTATCAAGATACCAGGTGATGGTGCTGTCTGACCCACTACTATTAGATCAGGCTGCGTGACCAGTAGGTCAGACGCTAACTTAATCCTTCCAGAGGTCTCGAATACACACACACGAGGGTATGTTTGAGATACACAGTCTCGCAACGTCCCACTACCAGAATCCGCAAGTGAGGTCACCTTTAGCACCTTGTGCAACGTTTCTCCGGCCTGGGTCGGTGTTGCAGTTGGTGCGGGGGTCGCGGTTGCAGCCGGAGTTGACGTTGCGGTCGGTGCTACGGTTGCTGTGGCTGTTGGAGGAGGCGTTGTAGCCGTAGCGGTCGGCGTCCTCGTCGGTGTAGCTGTCGGCGTAGCTGTCGGCGGAGGTGGCGGCAGCGTTGGTGTGGCTGTTGGAGGAACAGGCGTTGGGGTTGCTGTTCTCGTGGCAGTTGGGGTTGAAGTAGCCGTAGCCGTAGCTGTCGCTGTTGGCGGTATGGGAGTAGGAGAGACTGCTCCTGCATCGCTTGAAAATGAGAATATGTAGTTCTCAAGATTCGTATAGCCATTTGGTGCTAGCGCAAGCGGGTTTGCCGGTACGGTAAAGGTTCTCACCGCAGACGAAATAACCGACCATGCGTCCTTTGGGTTCGCGCTACTCTTGGTTGACCCATCAATCAAGATCGTGCCTGGTACGGGGCAGTATCCTGTGCCGCCTGTATTGGTGACGCAGCAGGTCGCTGTCGCAGTACAATCCTTGTGCTTACCGGTATCTGTGACAACCTCATTGATAATACGGTTGTCATGTGGGTAGCGATTCCAGGGCCGTGCGCCAACGACGGGAGTTAGCGTTGTAAGTAGACTACCCGGTACGACGAGACCGGCAGACGCATTTGACAGCGGAAAGGCTGGTGAGAGTGCCTGCATCGATGAGGGGAGACCCTTGCCGTTAGCATTCGCTATCAACCATTCACTACCTGAGTCAGTCGGGCGGGTGTTAGTTCCTATGTTATGAGACACGTACACCTTCGAAGCGGTGGGCGTTAAGCTGCTGTAGAAAAATACCGGAGAGGTAGTATCAGCCGTGGTTGGACCACGTTTGTAAAAATTGTTCATGAAGTTGATACGGTTTCCAACGCCGCTTGCGCTGTAGTCCATATTCCATTGGTTGTAGCCGTTAGTCGATGTATTAGCGAAGTTGTAGACGTAGTTGTTAAGAAATTCGATATCAGAATTGCTCTTCATACGGATGTGACGGCCGTTTGAGTTTGCAACGAGGTTTCGGTAGTAGGTCATATTTTTGGTATTAGACCCAAGGAGAGAAAACATCGAATGTTTGCCCTCGGTGTCGCCGTGGTTGGAGTTGTTCAAACCTTCAGCGATGATCGAGTTAGAGATCGTAAAGTTTCGTATCGGAGTTGTGCCATCTGCCGTGCTGTTTGCTCCGGTGTAGGTCGAGATCGACTCATCCATACCCCAGGTAACGGAAACGTGATCGAATACGATTCGCTCAACGGGATCCGAGGAGCTAATTCCCCATACACCGAGACCATCTCTATCCGCTGCTCTGATGCCTGTTCCTCCGTCAGTTGGAAGGTTCCTGTCTCCAGGCCGGGACGAGATGTGTTGAATCAACACGTCATCTGCCTGTACAACGATCGTGCCATCACGAACTTGAATGCCTGGGTAGGGGGCAGTTTGGCCGAATACTGATACGTTTGGCGATTTGATCGTGATACGAGTGAGGAGGTTGATGTATCCACCTACTTCAAAGATACAGGTGCGAGGCCCTGTTGCTTGGAGACACGCCCGCAGGGAGCCGGTGCCGGAATCATTCAGGTTGGTCACCTTGATAATCTGCGTCTGCGCCGGAGAGGTTCCTCGACCAGATCCTGCAACAGTTGTTGTTCCAAAGCCCACAGCTCCAGGGAATACTGGAAGAGATGATGATTGAGCCACAGCATCGTGTGTTGATGCTAGTGTAAGTGCTGCCGATGTTGCACCTAAAGCAGTGTAACCGATTCGGCGAAAGATATGTCGTAGACTACCGATAGTTTTGTGTTTGTGAACGAGATCGTTTTTCAACCTGCGAGTCATGCGCGTTATTCCTGAGCCCCCCAGCTAACGAGTCGGCATCGGGTTGAACGGGTAGGGCGGGGAGCAGGTGGACGCCGTGTCATCGTAACAACGGCGTCCAACAAAAACCTTACAGTGCAAACCGATCATACAGAGTGGAACCACACGACCTGCGCTGAGTAACAACGCATTTCGAGAGTCCCGTCTTTCTTCACGGTAAAGAAGAGCGTCGGTCCCGACCAGGTTTTTTCAGAATATTTTTGCTATGAGAGCGCTTATGTTGTGGTAGCAGTGCTTCGGTGTTTCATGATGTGCGTCATCTCAGTATGTTGCCTTAGGTGAGGCGTGAGAGTGTGTGAGCACGTCTAGTGTTGTACGTGCCAAAAGGTGTGTTAGTGCTCGGAGGATGCAGCGTGCTTGGGTGATCAGTTCTGCGTAGCTAAAAGACCTACAGGGGTGAGTTCTAACTATTCAAACCCAGCAACTCATACACCATGAACTCGCCTTCGCGCCCCTTCACGGACACCGGAGCTAAGGGACGAACAGAGACATATTTTGCTACACGCGCATAGACGTTATCGCTTAAACATATAGTGCTACCGAACTGCTTGTTTACCCCTTCAAGGCGCGAGGCAACATTAACGCCATCGCCAATAACCGTGTAGCTAAAACGCTCTGCGGAGCCGATGTTACCAACGAGTACAGAAGCGGTATGGATGCCGATCCGGACGCGGAGAGAAGGTTTCCCTTCCGTGCGCCACTGCTGATTTAAGGCCTCTAGGCGTTCCACTATCAACAGGGCAGCACGGCAGGCGTGTAGCGGGTGTTCGGGCACTTCATGCGGGGCGCCCCAAAAAGCCATAACAGCATCACCGATAAACTTGTCAACGGTGCCTTGTTCATCGGCGATAGCTGCTGTCGCTGCTGAAAGAAATTGAGAGAGCTGCTCCAGCGTTTGGGCAGCAGCGCTTTTTTGGGCGAACGTTGAGAAGTTTTCAAGGTCAGAGAAGAGGATAGTTAGCTCGCGATTTTCAACGCCGAGCGCGAGCGGTTTCCCACTCTCGACGAGATCCTTTACCACGCCAACGGGGATGTACTGCGAGAATGAACGCAGCGCGCTATAGAGAAGGCTCACACCGTTTTTCAGCTCTACCATCTCACGAACTCGAGCTGGTATAGCTGAGAGTCTGGTTTGATCGAGGTGCATCGTACGTATCGTTGAAAGCTCTTGTGAAATCCCCTCAATGCCGACTGATACTCGCCTCGACATTCGATAGATAAGAAAGAGTTCAAGCGGAATCAGAGCGGCCAGTAGCAGTAGTATCTCTGAGTTAGTTTTGCGCAGTGGTCCAACAAAATCGTCTTCGGGTGTGATGGTAAGCATACGCCACGTTAGCCCCATATCGTTTTCAATCGGGGAGAGAGAAACGTGGTACTCCTCTCCGTCGATAGTGGTCAAAGAATCAGTGGAACGGTTGTTGGATGAGCCGTGATTCCTCAAGGCCTCTTTTATAGCTTCGTTAAGCTCTGCTAGAAGCCACTGCCGTCCAGTAGAGTGAGACGGGTGCTGTTGCTTTATCTCTGTTAAGACGGGAGCTGCTATGATCTCGCTGTTCTCGTCTATCAGAGCGGTGATGCTATTAGGGGTAATTCGGCTCGCGGCGAGAAAGCGAGAGACCTCAGTTATCGTGCAATGTGCGGTAACGGCGCCTAGAAAAGTGTCGTTCCTCATTATTGGGGCGCTGATTGACAGCACGGTATCGCCAGAGTTTGCGTTAAGGAATGGCTTTGAAATGAAGGGGCGCTTCGCTGCTTTTGCTCCGATATAACCGGGCATGTCGAGGGAATCTCGTGGAGCTATATCATTGATATTTGCCAGGCTGTGTGACCACCCGTTGTAAAACCGTTGGTGTCGAACGCGGGGGCCGCGTCCCGCTGTATCAATGTAAAATGAGAGCCAGGTTGCTTCGGGCGGGATCTCTGGCTGAATCGCCCTCCGATGGGCATCGACCCGAGCAACTCCGCAGGTAAAACCTGTTTCAAACGTGACTGTGATTGAGTTCAGCTGCCCAATCGCCCCTAAAATACTGCGCAGTATGTCGGCGGTTTTTTCATGTGCCAAATAGCTTGCATCTTGCGCAGCAACGGCTGCTAACCCACGCGTTATCCCCACAGGTTCTTCGAAAAATTCGGTGATAGTGTGAGTAGTTGCTTGCTGAGCCCGCGCGATGTCAAAACGCAGAACGTCTTGAGTAGAGGCTGAGTTCTTGGTGTACGTAAAACCAAGAACCAGAGCCAGAACGGGTATAATCAACACTGCAAAGACCAGCATGACCATCGAGCTGAAACGGAGCAATCTGGTGCTTGAGGTCATGCTCTTGTGCCCTGGTCCTATTTTGTAGCACAGGTGGTAGTGCCGGGTGCACAGCAGCGGTTGTTCCAGGGCATACGAGCGAGAACCATCGCCATTCCACACGTGTCGGTAACCCCCGCAAATACAAGACCGGCTCCAATAAAGGCGCTTAAGCCTATCCATGCTGGGTTCACAAAGTATCCAAGAGCTGAGCCTGTAACAACAAGCGCTCCGGCTGCAATTCGCACCTGGCGTTCAAGGGAGATAGTTTTCTTTCCGCGGGCTACAGGAAACCCAGCTTTTTCCCAACCGGAGACCCCGCCATCCAGCACCTTAAGTGCAGTTAATCCATTCTGCGCGAGTGTCTCGGCTGCTTGGCGCGCTCGGCCACCTGAGCGACAGATTATGTAGCACGCGCTCTTACCTTCCGAGAGAGTTTTAATCTCCTCGGGGTTAAGTTCGTGCAGCGGCTTTAGAATCGCGCCTTCGATGTGTACTTCTTCAAACTCAGCCGGAGTGCGAACATCGAGCAGGAGTGCTGAAGATTTATTTTGTGAAAGCTCATGCGCGGAAGCCACTGAAAAAGTCATTTTATTCTCCTCATTTGCCCCTATTAGCTACCTACTATCAGATCGAAGTGCAACTGCTGAAGTGTATGTCTCAAGCTCGCCAGCCGGGGTCTTCAGGGTTAGAGAGAACTGAATGATGGATGGAAGCCTTACAGACTGCTTCTCTGTCCACGTATCGGACCACTCCTTTGTTTTTGAGTCAAAATACTTAAATTGCAACGAAACTAAGTCCTTAGTTACAGGGAATCGTATCGCATTTTTGCATGCACGGGTTGGTGGGCGTTGGTAAGGTGTCTCATCACGAATCAGAAGAAAGGTTTTTCGTTCTGCGGAGAGGGATGACTTATCGGGATCCGGTTCTACCCGGTATGTGATCTGGACTATACCCGAATGCGTTCCCCCGTCCGGTATGTACTGTCCACCCTCCTTGGCCAGGAATGTCAGGGTATCATTCGGGAGCTCGCCACCGGTCTTACCCGGTTCACCAACTAGAACGAGGCGTGGTGTGCTTGGAGCACCACTTCCTCCAGTCGGTGCTTGAGAGTCGTTAGGAGCTTGGCTCAAGGAGGCACACGATGGGAGAAGTGGTCGAGAGTTGGTTGCTAACTGAAGCTCTCGAGCAAAGCGGGTGAGGACTGAGTTTGCGATGAACATTCCATCCCGTTTGTCGTCTATAATAGTTTTAGCCCTAACGATACCCCTTAGTAGAGAGTAGTTAAGCAGGATGATAGCCGAGAGGATGCTTACTGACAGGATCAGCTCAAGCAGCGTTACGCCGCGCTGCGAAGCGGGGGGCGGTATGGGTCGCATGTTTACGGCCCTCCTTCATCGATAGGAATCAGGTATTGGATCTCAAATACGTCTGCTGGGCGCTCACTCCAAAATATCCTAAGCGAGACCATCTGAAGAGGATTTGGCTCAATATTTGGCAGAGGAAGGGGGAAAACTTCCACTTGAACTTCAGCCGTATAGCGTTCAAGAGCCATCTTCTCTTCCTGGCTAGTAACAGCGGGTGCTTTGAGTTCCTGCAACAGAGTAATAAGCGGCTGGCGCGGCATGCTCGCCACCTGATCAGGTGGTGCGATGGTCTCAAGGGCTGCCATAATCCGCCGTGAGGCAAGCATCGCTTGCTGCACCGTGCGGTCCTCAATGGTCCGTTGAATAGTTGCGCTCTCAAGGCCAATAAGTATCCCGGCCCCAGACGCTAAGATCATAAGAGCGATAATGATCTCAAGGAAAGTAAACCCGCGCTGGTGGTGTGCTCTACGTTTTAACATAGTAATCGCTAGCTCTGGGCCTGTTTTCCGAGGGTCCACTGGAACTCTTTGTATTCGTCGTACACTTCAGCTAACCCCGTCCAGGGGTTTACAAGGATGGTTTTCTTTTTGTCATTACTTGAGGAGAGGTGAATGACACCAAATTCAGAGGCACCACGGGGGGAGAAGAGTAGAAACGGACGATCCTCTCTCTGGTCGGCAGCTCGCGTCATGCCGCGAGGGGTCACTACATCAATAAAGCGTAGCTGTCCTGGAAGCTGTGTGGGTTGAGCCAGTGAGGGGAATAACGGCGGAGGTATCATAGTTGCCTCTCCATCAAGTGAGGGGCTCAACATGGCTGCTAATTCGTTCTCGAGGGGTGAGAGGTTCTGTGCATAAGGATTTGCTAGGAGTGAGTCATCGGGGCGCATCACACCAACGCGATAGGTATGATGTTCAAAGTCAAACTCAAGGCGATAGAACGCCTGGTCCATTACTGCCTGGTTGTTAAGAAAGACAACTAATTCAGATAACCGGCGAACTGCTGAACGCTCTTTCCACGGGTCCAGCGTCCCCATGCGTGTTGATAAGAGCCCCAGCGTAACTCCTATAAGCGTAACCACGATAATCAGCTCTATCAGTGTAAAGCCGCGTGATTCGCCAAAGTTTTTAAGGGGCATTGTAAGGTTTCCGTGCCGCGCGTACTAAGGGCCAGTTACGGTTATATCAGCTGCAACGCCTGAGCCGCCCTCTTTGCCATCAGCTCCGAGAGACTTAAGCTGGTAGGTTCGCCCATCTAGCTGCTTGTACTGAATCGGTGCTGCCCAACCGTCGGTAAGGCTTGCATCGGTCTCTTCAAGAGCGCGCAGGTCCTGCGGTAGAGCGTTCGTGCGTAGTTGATACTCCATGATGGACTGTTTCAGAGCGTTGAGCTTGCTTGTTGTAAGCGAGACCATTGCTTTATCTTTCTGACCAAAGAGCTTTCCTCCAAGCCAGGACATGATACCGGCGAGGATGATAAGAACGATAATAATTTCGACAAGGGTCAATCCGCGTTCACCGCGGCCTTTAGGGGAGCGTGATGAGGTTCGGTTAAGGGCGTTTAGTCTCGGAAGTAGTTTCATAACGGGTATCCTCAAGAATAGTTCGGACGTTGCCTCGTAAAGCAGATTCCTTATAACACCACCTAACTCTAGACGAAATCCATAAGCTGCACCATCGGCAGCAGAACTGAGATGACGATGAGGAACACCACCATCCCCACTACGATGATCATAAGGGGCTCGATAAGAGTGGTAAGCCCGGAGATGGCCGCATTGACCTCTCCCGTAAAGGACTTGCCGGCTTTAGCGAGCATGCTCTCAATCTTGCCGCTGCGCTCCCCAATAGCGACCATCTGACACAAGAGGTTAGGGAAATACCCGCTCTTTGAGAGCTCCTTGGCGAGACTTCGACCCTCGCGTACCCCGTCACGCGCGTCCTCAAGCGCCTTCTGCATGTGCACGTTACCAACGATATTCCTAACGATATCAAGGGCAGTTAGTAGCTCAACGCCGCCCTGCAACAGGGTTCCCAGCGTCGAGGCGATACGGGCAGTGGCAACCTTGCGGTAGATCGTTCCGTATAGGGGTAGCTTTAAGAAAAGACGGTCAAAATTTGCTCTCCCCTCTGGCTTTGCGTAGTAGTTCTTCACGGAGATGCTGATGACGACGATAATGGCGATTAGTAACCACCAGTACCCTAAGATAGCATCGGAGAAGAGGATAACAATCTGCGTGGGGAGGGGTAGGGCGGCACCCTGCTTGATAAATATAGAGACGATGTTCGGTACAACGAACGCCACCAGCGCGAGTACCACCAGTGCGCAGAATCCAAACATCAAGATCGGATAAAACAGCGCTGATGTGACCTTCCGACGCAATTCAAGTTGTGCCTCGTAGTAATCTGAGAGGTTCTCGAGGACGGTGTCCAAGGTTCCAGAGGCTTCTCCCGAAGCGACCATATTGATGTAGAGCCTCGGGAAGACCTTTGGATAGACGGCAAGTGCCTTTGCAAGCGAGGATCCTTGCTCGACACGCTCCTTGATGTCTACCATGAAACGCTTAAGAACGGGTGATTCAAGCTGCTCTGAGAGTGCTAGGAGTGCGCTGACAAGTGGCAGCCCTGCGTTCGACAGCGTTGCCAGGAGTCGTGTAGCGATAGTGAGTTCCTTGAGAGAGACGCGGTCGCCCTTGATGAGCCGTTTAACGTCTTGAGTCTTCTCTTTGGAGGCCTCCATCGATTCCTTGATATCGGTGGGGAAGACGTTCTGCGAGCGTAGCCTCTGGCGCGCTGTACGGATGCTGTCGGCCTCAATGGTGCCCTTGGACTGCTTACCACTGGGATTGAAGGCGCTGTACTCGTAGACCGGCATCGTTGTTCCTACCTAGATCACATCATCGTGGCTGGCCAAGAGCACCTCTTCTACAGAGGTCAGACCCGCGAGCACCTTCTTGCCGCCATCCGCACGCAGCGTTGCGAATCCGCGCCTTATAGCTGAGTTCTTTATGGTGTTAGAATCAGAGCGTTGTAGGATCTGGGAGCGCACATCTTCGTCGATGATAAGCAGCTCGTGAATGCCGAGCCGTCCACTGTACCCTAGTCCTGAGCAGTGTGGGCACTCAACACCACCAGCTCGATATGCTTGCCGAGATGAGTAGTTCTTTGGATTAAGGCTCAGCTCAACGAGCTCGGCGTCGGTAATTTCGTACGGTACGCGACAGTGCTTGCATAATTTGCGCACCAGACGTTGAGCAACTACTGCTAGCAAGCTCGAAGAGACGAGGAAGGGCTCAACTCCCATATCGATCAAACGACTCACGGCGCCAGCGGAGTCGTTTGTATGGAGTGTTGAGAGCACTAAGTGTCCGGTGAGTGATGCTTGAATAGCAATCTCTGCGGTCTCTTGGTCACGAATCTCTCCCACCATCACCACGTCGGGGTCTTGACGCAGGATTGCGCGCAGTCCGCTCGCAAATGTGAAATCTATCTTGGCATTGACCTGCATCTGCCCGACACCATCGAGCTGGTACTCGATAGGATCTTCAACGGTGAGGATATTTAGATCGGGTTTGTTGATGTTCGTGAGGCACGCATACAGCGTGGTGGTTTTTCCCGAGCCCGTAGGTCCGGTAACGAGCACGATGCCGTTTGGCTTCTGAAGTAGCTTGCGTAGGTGCTCGAGGTTTCCTTTGTCTATTCCGAGTTGGTCGATATCTAACACCGCACCACTCTTATCGAGGAGACGCATAACGATCCGTTCACCAAACTGCGTCGGTACCGTTGATACACGGATGTCTACGTCTTTTCCTGCGATTTTTAGACCTATACGGCCATCTTGTGGAAGCCGCTTCTCGGCGATGTTAAGGCCAGCCATAACCTTCACACGCGAGATAATCGCTGATTGAAACGTTTTGTCTTCACTCGCCACGTCGGCTAGTACACCGTCTACGCGGAAGCGCACCTTCAGCCGCTCTTCGTATGGCTCTATGTGTACGTCTGATGCTCGCTCGGAGCTTGCTTTGAATATAATAGCATTGACGTAGCGGATAATCGGGGCATCGCCATCATCTGAATCCGTTACATCGATTTTAAGTTGGCTTGAAAGGTCCTCGGAGTCGTCCTTCTTGCCCGATTCAGCGAGGGAGCTTGAGCGGTCACTCATTAAGCTTGTACGAATCGCGTTTATTGCTCGCGTGACCTCCTCGGGCGAGGTAACAAACACTTTAATCGCGCGTTCGTAACAGAGGCGCAGCTGTTCAATCGCTTCTACGTTGAGTGGGTCGGCAGTTGCAACGATTACGTGGCTTTCATCTCCGCCGATCGGAACAGTAAGGAATTGCCGACCCCAAGACCCAGCGATACGATCAAAATCCCCGCGAACTGGATTGCGTGGGGGGAGGGGGTCCGGTAAACGGTCGAGGTATTGGAGTCCCAAAAACTGCGCCAGGACGCGCGTGTGAGAATCGTGTATTGCTCCAGTTGGAGCGGGCGTTACAGGCGTAGGTGGTGAGGGGTGTGGCGTGTTCATCGCGGTGAGTTACTTCCTGCTCCACGGAGACTTTCCAAGGTTCATGATCTCATAGGGCGACAGAGTGTACCAGGCCGAACTGACCCCTGGATAGGCGGCCTGAGCCAGGGGGATCGAGGTGAAGACCCCACGAGCAACGAGCTCTATTTTCTGGTCGTTGTAGGAGTACACGTACCTTCGTCCAGTTTGAAAGAACTGACGCGCTGAAAGTGACGTATCTCGCGGCACGATCACACCCGCTGAATTGCCCGAAGCACCAAGCAGAAACGGTACTCCTTTCTGACTATCAGACGGATTAGCAAACTCAAGCACCACGTAGCGATCGTTGAGTGTATCCGCTGCTACCGAAGGGGATAGGGCATTCAGGTTAAGCGCAGCCTTCGGCTCTCCGTTTGAAGGGATCAGCTCTTGCACCGAGCTGCTCGCCGAGAGATCGAGTACTCCCTCCCTCGAGCCATCAAGCACTACCGCGTTTGAATCTTTCGGAGTTAGGTCCATGCGGAGATCGGAGGATGGATTTATCACCTTAGGCGCAACGATCGTGCCTGGTTTAGTTCCCTCGTATTGGAGCGCTTCAGCTACATTATCGATGTTAGCGCTCTTTAGGGTTTGTTGCCGTCGCGGCTCAACATCGTACTGGGCGATGACATCATCAAGCTTATCCCGCCCCTCAATCGTCACATCACGAGCATCGAATTGGTCTTTGATAATGCGTGGCGTGAGGAAGATAAGCAGGTTCTTCTGTACCCGTGCTTGCGAGTTTGCTTTGAATGCCTGACCGAGGATGGGGATGTCTTTCAGGAATGGCACCCCTTCATCGGTTTCAGAAACGGCATCAGCGATCAGACCACCAGTTACGATCATCTGCCCATCTTTTGATATAACAGTGGTCTCACTCTGCCTCTTTGTTGTTGTAGGCCCAAGCGATGAGTTAATCGTTGAGAGCACTAGGTCTGATACCTCGGTGTAGATTTTCAACGTCACGTAATCGCGTGAGCTGATCTGGGGCGTTATTCTCAGCGTTATACCAACATCCTGTCGGTCGACCTGATTGAAGGTGTTGTTCAGGTTGGTTGCATTGGTCGAGGTGCTTGCTAGAAACGGCACGTTATTACCGACTACAATCTGAGCCTCTTCGTTATCAGTTGCCAAGATAGTTGGAGCGCTTAACACGTTTACATTGTTGTTTTGTTGAGCCGCTGAGAGCAGGATCGATTGGGTTGGGATGATTAAACCGCCTGGGAGCTTAAGAGAACCAGCGCTCGCTGCTGCAAGTGTTAGCCCCTGTAGCTTGGAGGGATTTGTAAAGAGGGTGTTTAAGCTTCCAGCGTCGGAGGCGAAATCGCTGCGGGCTAGTGCTCCTCCATCAGCTCCACCGGTAGAGGTAAGGAATGATGCGCTAGTTCGTAAACTATTATCGATCGACACTTCGAGGAGGGTTGCCTCTACTAGTGCTTGTCTGCGCTTAACGTCTATCTGAGTAAGTAGGGATCGAATCTTCTCATAGTCGCTCTTGCTTGCTGCAATTATGAGTGAGTTTGTCGCAGGGTCTGCCGTAATAGAAAGATCCTCACCGAGCTGTGCAGTCATTGGGCCTTGGCTTCCACCGCCGCCACCAGAAGAGCGCGAGCCCGATGATGAGGATGACGAGCCCATGCCACCGCCATTTCGGCGCGAGCTGCCAAATGAAGACGAGCGGCCCGTGCCCGAGCTGCCATCACCTGACGAGCCACCGCCTAGCCCCGATCCGCCTGACCCTAAAGAGGATCGCCCTGAGCCTAATCCACCACCAGAAGCGCCTCCCATGCTTCCGCCAGAGCCTCCGCCAGCTAGCCCAGCAAGGACCTGAGCGAGCTCTTCAGCGTTTGCGTGTTGGCAACGATATACGTAGAACTTGTTCCCTGAGAGGTCGACCTTGCTGTCTAGTTGAGAAACAAGGGCACGCACTCTGGCGGTGGTGTCGTCGTCTGCAACAACAATGATTGAGTTTGTTCGCTTATCGGGGATTATCTTTGGCTCGAGTCCCTTGGCTGCAACTGTCTTGCCCGATCCTCCAGCGCGTACCGGCACGGCTGAGCCAGGAGGAATGTTACCTCCACCACCATTTGTGGGGTCGCCCATGCTTGCGCGGAAAGCATCGGACGGTGAACCACCATCCTTTTTAGAATCAGAGAGCCCGAGGATCGAGCCCAGCTTCTGCGCGACATCTTCAACGTCCGCATATTTAAGCGGAATAATCGTCATGTCGCGGTTAGAATAGGGGACATCAAGCTCATCAATAATTCGGATCAAGCGCTCAATGTTATCTTCGGAGTCGATAAGGATCAGTGAGTTCGTCCCTGTGTAGGCATTAACGAGCCCATCCGGTGATATGAGTTGTGCGACGATCTGCTGTACGTCCTGAGAGTTGACATACTTTAAGTTTACAAGTCGCGTGACCACGGCCGAGCCTGCTCGCTCAGGTCTATCTTCGGTAAGGGTTGGGATGGTTGACTGTCGTGCCTCTTTGGAAGGAACGATCTTCCACAGATTATCTCCAATTGGAACAGCTGAAAAACCCTTCAGAGTAAGAACAGAGTCGAGGATGCGCAGCGACTCCTCTGCCGAGACCTTTCCCGGTAGGTAGATTGAAACCTTGCCGCGCACCTTCTCGTCGAGGATAAAGTTGCGTTTCGTTTTGCGGGAGAAGATCCTAACAATAGCGGCGATGTCAGCGTTCTTTACGTTTATCTCGGTAGTGGAGTCCTTCGCGTATTCATCCTCATTAATCTTCTCGCCGCTGCCGCCCTGGCCTGCTGGTATGGCTGCACCTTCCTGAGCGTACGCTGGGGAGTGATTGAGAACTAGGGCTGGAGATGCGCAGAGTGCGGTGCACATGAGTACATGTAAGCATGTACGTAGAACTGACATTAGGGTGCGTGCCTGGTTCATCACTTACCTTATCGAATACTTAAACTCTCTCTCTTGCTTTTCGCGCTCGAGCACGAGATTGATGCTGCGTTCTTGCTTGAGCTGATCAAATAACTTCATTGCTTGCGAGATATCTCCGAGGCTATTGCCGTTGATCGATCTGAGTATGTCGCCGTTTTTTAGACCGATCTTTTCATATAGGCTGCCACTCTTAATTGCGAAGAGTCGCAAACCTACAGAACGCCCCTCTTTGAAGTATGGTACGGCACGAGCCTGGGTAAGGAGTAGTGGGAGATTTTCAAGCCCTTTATCAAGCTCTGCCTCTTCGATTGTAAACTCATCGCCGTTTGAGCTTATGCCGTCTGCAGGCGCTTCTCCTCCGCCAAAATCGTCTAGTTTCAGCACTTCAATCTTACCCAGTCGTTCAATCTCCACACGGTCTTGCAAGATTCGTTTCAGCGTCGCTTGCCCAAAGAGAGAGTTTTCGAGCACAAAGGTATCCTGAGTCTGCTTCTGTTTATCCTCGATAATTGCATAGGGCTCCTGTCCATCGGTGAGGAAGGTCCCAATCAGAGTTAGGTTGAGGGGAGTTGGCGGTGGTGTAGGTTTAGCTGACGGGGCTGCTGCGCGTCCGAGGCTTCCAAACACGTTGTGTTGTGAGAGGATGTTCCAGTTTCGATCCGTCTTATTATTTACCTTGCTTGAGTTTTGAAGGTTTAAGGCGGTTGAGGCTATCCGTCCCTCAAGCTCACCAACCAGGCTGTGACTCTGAACTAATGAGCGCGCAGATATGCTTATGAGCAGGATCAAGTTGAGAGCAACGATTATCATCGAGCCTGTCTTGACTATCCGCACCGATAAATCGATGTTTTGTCTCCGCATCAGCCGAGCCAAGACTATATTAAAGTCTAGCCCTCTGAGGGAGCGTATCGAGAGAACGTTAGCCACGCGCTAAATAGCCTTATCAAGAATAATTTCACTACTTTAGTTACCACCACTAGCCCAGAAGGACCAGCTACAAAAACAGCAAGAGGTATCCCCAGAGTATGATGAGGTAACTATGTTTTACGGTGTGGGAATCTCTTCGAACGTAATTTTTCTATAAAAGTAAAGATGATGCGGGCTGGATTGTCAACGGCGGTAACTAGCACCTCTGACTTCGTTTTGAGCACTATGTTGCCGTCTGATGTAAACCGCAAATCGTTCTTATTGAAGCAGTCGTACGCAGGTTTTTCTGCCTTCACTTTAAATAGTGAGATGGTGGCGTTCCCGCCACGTGGCTTAATTTGTTCTGCTGCAACGGAGCCGCGCAGGGCGGCTGGAAGCTCTGCCAGCTCGATCACCACGTATGGTGGGTCCTCCTTAAAGCATTCCACCCGCTGAACAGCAGTAAATGAGTCTGCGTCTGCGTCATTGACTGGAGCAGGCGTCGGCTGTGGCTCTTGAGGGGCCGTATAGGGTTGGGTGTCAGGTGACGGAGCTGTCGGTTGAAGCCCAATTTCCACAAGTGCCTTCTCGGAGGCGGTAGTGGGGGTATCAAGCCCCTTTACTCGAGCTCCCCACCGCTCATCATACAGTTTCTGGCGCGCAGCGGCTGCTTCAGCGTTTTCCCGTTTCGCGTAGAATTCGATGATCATGCGGTCGTAATCAGCGAGCTGTTGAATAACAGGCCGGCGCTCTTGCTCTGCAACTTTGCCGTATTCTGTAGTTGGATAGCGGTCGGCAAGCTCGTCGTAAAATACAAGCGCCTTTTCAAGCGGGGAGCGATCACGTCCTGTACCACGCGTAGAGAAGGCGTTGCTGCGAGCTGCTTGTAGTTTAATGTAGGGAAGGTCTGGGCTTCCGGGATAATTCTTTATGAAATCTTCATACAGTTTTGAGGCCTGGATGTACTCGCGATTGAAAAAGTATGAGTCTGCCAACTTAATCGCGGCAAAGGTGCCATATGCTCCCATCAGGTATCGCTCTTGCAGTAACTGCAGTGAATCGCGCGACACGGTATACATCGAGGCTTGATAGAGCTTTTTTGAGGTAGCGAGCAATTCGGCTTCCGGAGCGCCTGTGTCTTGAGCCGCATCCTTTGTTTTTAGCTCCTTAGCCTCCCCATCAGGCGAGGTTTCATCACTCGATGACGAGAAGCACCCTGTCAATAGAATTAGCATCAGCGCCACGGCGCTCGCCAATCGGATGCGGTAGACGGGTCTATTACCTCGGTGGGTTGGGTTCATACTTATGGTGAATGATGCTACGCTACCAGGGGATTATCGCAAGCCCCGGAGTGTTATAGCCTGTTATGAAAACGTGCACCACAGTCGCTGAATATCGAACTGCTTACCGTGAAACGATGGCTAATGGCGAGAAGCGGGTTGGTTTCGTGCCTACTATGGGCGCTCTGCATGAGGGCCACCTCTCGCTGGCTCGCGCCCTCAAAGGCCACGTAGATATTCGTGTCTGCTCTATCTTTGTGAATCCCACTCAGTTTAATGACCCCAAGGATTACGAGGCCTACGTTATAAACCTCGAAAGTGATAAGCGGCAGCTTGAGGAGGAGGGGGTCGATATCCTCTTTGCGCCTGCAGTTTCAGAGATCTACCCTCCTGGATTTCAGACAGCGGTGACGGTGAGTGAGATAGCTAAGCCGTTTGAAGGTGCTCTCAGACCTGGGCACTTCGCTGGAGTTGCAACTGTTGTATCGCTCCTTTTCCAGATCGTACGGCCCCACGTTGCTATATTTGGTGAGAAGGACTTCCAGCAGCTTAGGCTTATTGAGCGTATGGTTGAGGATTTAAAATTTGATATCGAAATAGTGCGCGGCGAGTTAGTGCGCGATGTAGATGGATTAGCGCTGAGCTCTCGCAACGCACGGCTCTCTGCGCAGGGAAGGCGCGAAGCTCTACAGATCAGTAAGGGGCTCTTTGCGGCAAAAGCTGCATTTGCAGCGGGTGAGCGATCAACGGCTGTATTAGAGGGGCTCGTTGTTCAGTCAATCAACTCAATGTCGCACCCGCAGATCGATTACGCGTCGCTTGTTGACGAAGAGACCCTTGCGCCTGTAGGTCCGCATGCGCCTGAGCGCTGCCGACTCTTGGTTGTTGCGCGAGTAGAGGGGGTGCGGCTTCTGGATAATGTGGGTCTAGCAGCGTCGCCGCATGATGTGAAAGCTGTTACGAAGAGTTGAGTTACTTGAGCCTTACGTAAGCGCATGCAGAATCGACCGTATGGTTGCGCGTACTGGTTTTGGAGGGGGTTTCAGGTTCAGCTGTGTTACTGTCTCAGGCGAGACTAAGCTGAGTGCAACTGCGCTAAGGAGCGAGTGAATAGGGGATGACGGCTCCCCAAAGGCTCTCTCGAGGAGAGAACTTGCGACCTTGGGAGGCTGTGTGGAGTTGAGCGCCCACTGCTCCTTTTGGAATTGTTGATTCGCTCTGACAAAGTCATCGTACCGTTCGTGCATATTAGTCGTCGCGCCCATGCGCTCGCCGACGCGTTTCATCAAACGAAAGACTGCCAGTTCCTCTTCCGGGGTGGGATTTACCGAGCTATTTTTGCGTAAGGAATCGATAAACCCATGTGAGAGAGTGTAGATCACAAAGGTAAAGGCCGGGCTGTTCGAGGTAACTCCGACCGATTGGTGAACTTTATTTACCTCCTCGATTGCCTTAATAGCTGCCGGCGAGTCGGGGCCCTGGTTAATCACCGTCTTAAGGAAGGAGCGAGTGCTTTCAATTCGTGCCCTCGGGTTGTTCTTGTACCCCTGCGATTTGGATACCAAGGATGCAATTTCGGGGATCGATATCTGTAGGAATACGCTGTTAGCTATAAAGACTCTCCAAGGGATCTTAATTCGCGCGATTAAGCCTCGAACCACGGCGAGCTCGGCGGAAGTTATCGGGCTGGATCCATTAGAATCGTGGGGCTCATTACCTTGGGGTCGGGGAGGAAGCGCTAGAACAGGCTGTTGTACAGATACGGGGACTCCCCATCTGCCACCAGGTCGCGGCGGTATCGGGTTTATTCCACGGCATTGATTACGATTTAACATTTCCCTGGCAAGTGTACTTCTTGTCGAATCCTTAACCCACACCACTATACTGGTTTCTCCAAACGAGGCTCCCTGCATGCGGGTTTGTTTTGAGTTGTTTGAGTTGCGAATGGGTATTTTAGGACTGGAGCATTGAGTAAGTTTGAGGTAGCTCTGCTTACTAAAAACCATCGCTATACCAGTATATGCAGCGGGCCCACCGTTTTTTATCTATCAGTGATTTTCTCGTCCCTCTATAATGCTGTATGCCATTTCCCAAACTCACCAAGGAGGCGCGCGAACGCGCTAAGCTGCGCCGTACAGAGACGCGAGAGCGGATAAGCGCAGCGGTGCGGGATGAGGCTGTTCGCGCATGTTTTGCGTACGTTGCATCAGTAGGTGGTAAGCCAACTAGCAAGCAGACGCGAGCATTTGCATCGTATCTCGCCCAAAACGGCTGTAGTGCATCAGTGCCTTTGGGTCGTTCGAAAGCAGACAATCTCACGCACCAATCTCTTGGGAGCACGCTGCGCGGCTTTTTGACGGCATGCCGACCATCGCTTGCATCGCGGCGCAAGCTTGTGCGCGATCTGCGAGTGTTTGCGCGATTAGTCGGCGCTGCGTTAGATGGCGCAGTGTCGAAAGAGGCCGACGGGGCGCTTGCTCTTATTGCAGATCTGCTCAAGACTGGCACAGTATCTCGCGCTCGCCCGGCCAAGCGGGTGTCCATAAAGCCACCCGTACCCCGTGCAGAGACGCCGCGTTGTTATGAAGTGCTTGGGTGTTTTCCTGAAGATTCTGATGAAGTGATTAAGCGAAGGTATCGACAGCTTGCGGCGAAGCTTCATCCCGATAAGCACGCGGCAAAAGTAAAGACTCCTCAAGATGCAGCGCGGTACACGGCAGAGTTTCAGCAGCTGCAGTTGGCGTATGAAGAGATTCGGCGCTTGCGGCAGATGGGGAGGTAGTGGGGGGGTAGCTTCGGGCGTAGTCACAACCCCGTACGCACTGAAAGCACTTCGTCCCTAATAAATACCATGTGTCGTAAAAGATGTTTATCACAAGCTTGAATGATTGCGCTCTCGGCCTTGAGTAGCGTCGGGATCGATTCGGCAATAATCACAATTTTATAATCCCACTGACCGATTCCGGCGACTAAAAAGTCAACATATGGGTTCTGATTGCAGGCCGATAAGACGGTCTGCTGAGCAGCCACGCTGCGAGCTTTAAGTTGCAGCACGAGCTGCGCCTGGATGAGTGAGTCCATCGGTCTGACGAAGTAAATCTCCTCAGATATCACACCCGAGGTACACAGGCGGTTGAATCGATAGGCTATGGTCGAGGGTGACGCCCCCAATTTCTTGGCGACGCTTGCTGTGTCACTATCGCGATCGCGTTGGAAGAGATCGATTATCTGCTTATCAAGATCGTCAATGACCGCGAAATTGCTTGGTGTGGTAAAGTGGAATAATGCGGGAGAGGAGGTTATCTCTGCCAGGAAGCGCAGTCCCCACTGATGACACTCACCTTCGATTGCGAAGATTACATCTCGCGGCTGCGTCCCGGTTTCCTCCCCCATATCCGCTAGGAGTTTGGCTAGGGCAGGGTAATCCTTTGCTACGATAGTAGCCTCGTACCTGCGCGGGCCCATATTGCGGGTAAACCACGCTACCTCTCGACGTCCCTTCAGGAAGCTGACGGTTTTTTCAAGCCGACTTCTCGGTAAATCGAAGAGAATATTAAAAACTTGATAACCAAGTTGGCGTTGGTTTATCGCAATTGACTTTCCGATAGATCCAACCTCACGAAGTTTGGTGAGGTGGTATCTGACTGTATGGGGTCGAATACGAAGGCGTTTTGCAAGCTGCGCAACTGTTATGTTCCCTCGCATCGACAGGATGCCCAAGATCTTTCGCTGAATGTCGAGGTGACTCTGATTGCTCATCGGGTAATTACCTCTGATACTTGCTTAAAAGCAAACAAACATAAAGGTATTTTTACCGTGACTCTCTGAACTGCCCATTGTATCTTTTTTACTATCAAGGACAGAGCTATGTTTACTCAATCAACCAAGCCTACTGTGTCTTCAGTTTCGTTAGTGCCGCTAGCTTCGCTTGTACTATCAGCAGCGCTATGCGGTTGTCGCGAAGATCACTTATCATCTGTTCAGGCTGAATTAGGCCCGCCGCCGCTGCCTTCTCAAGTACGGTCTCTCGCTGAGGTGCCGTCGCTTAGCGAAGGTGGGCGCGTTTATCTTTCCAATGTGAAGCTGGTGCCGCTAGGTGCCGGTTCAAACACTGTAGGTACTACCCAGTTTGAGGTAATTGACACACACGGTGGGCGAATGCTCGGAATCCTTGAGGCCCCACACGATAGCTTTCTTTGGTCTTTGGCCCCTTCTACTACAGAGGGCCGACTTTATTCTGACTTTGGTGCTATCAAGAAGAACCACGCCGACGGTGCGCCGACGTTGTCGATATTCAAGTTGGCTAATTGAACACCCGCTATTCTGAATCCTGCTGGGGCTTTTGTTTTGACTACAATAAGTAGCTCATGTAACTTGATTGGATTGGTCGATCAATCTGAAGGTAATCGATGCGGAATCGTAAGGCAGAACAGTTAGGAGAAACGCAGCGGTCGTTACATGCGACCGGACTGTCGAATACTCGTTCCCTGTAGGGATGGTCTTACAAACGCCAGCCCTTCCTGGAGCTGGTGAAAAGTCCGGAAAAACGCAGCGTTATTGATACAAAGTAGTAGCCAGTCCAAAGCTTGAAACTGGTGCAGGCGAGTCGTGTATCTGTGGCTTGCTGGTAGGAAAGGGGGGGTACCATATGTTCACAAAAATACGCCGTAATCCGGTCTTCTATTTGGCGTGTCGGATGTGGGAGTTTGGCGCAGGAAGAAGGAAGGCAATCATCTTTTCTATGGTCATGTCTACTGCAGCGATTGCGGCATGGCTGATTATACCCCTTGTAGTAGCGGAGTTCATTCGAGCGGCGCAGAATGCTGTCACAACCGCCGATTTGTGGGGATGTTTCTGGCCTCTTCTGGGCACTATAGCTTTGGGTATCCTGGGCTGGGTGTTTCATGGGCCCGCGCGGGTCGGTGAGATGATGTCTTCGCTCACCGTCAGGGGGAGCATGCAACGGATTCTGCTGCGTAAGACAACCAGGCTCCCAATACGGTGGCATCAGGCGCATCACAGCGGCGAAACTATTGATCAGATTTCGCGTGCATCATCCGCGCTTGCTGAATTTACTGATACTGGCACGTTGGTGCTGCAGATATTTGTCAGATTTATCGGAGCGATCGCGATGATGGCGCTGTTTATGCCATCGGCGGGGTTCTTTATCACTGCAAACGTGGCAGTCGCGCTCCTCGTCGTGACTCTCTTCGATAGAAAGCTAGTTCCACTCTATGAGAAGCAGAGTCGAGTACAGAACAAAGTGGCATCGAAGGTACAGGACTACCTGACAAATATTCGTACAATCATCAGCCTGAGGCTTGAGGATCGAGTAGTTGACGATGTCGATAGAGAGCAGGGGGCGTTACGGCCGATTACCGAGAGCGCGAGCATGATGCAGGAGGTAAAATGGTTTACTGCTAATACCTTCGTGGATATAACCCGAGCGCTTACCCTTTTTGGGTTCGTTCTCTTTACCATTCGCTCGGGTAAGCGCATCGAGTTAGGCGTCGTGTTTGCTCTGAACGAGTACTTGAGCACAGTGTCTCAGGCTTTCTTTGATATGACGTGGCGCTGGGGAGACCTCGTTATCAAAGCGACCCGTGTTCGGGCGATTGAGCATATTGAGCGTGATTACAACGCTCTTGCTATGACGAGTGGCCGTGACGCGCTTAAGCCGAATTGGGGAGAGGTTAAGGTTCACGGGTTGTCGTTTCGACATGTAGGTGATTCAGCTGAGCACGCTGGTGTGTTCGGAGTCGATCTGACACTTCAGCGCGGTAAAAGCTACGTGATAGTTGGGGGTAGCGGGAGTGGCAAATCAACTCTGCTCTCGCTTCTGCGCGGGTTAAACACTGCAACGGTTGATTCAGTAGTGTGTGATGGTGCGCTGGTTGAGCGTGGGTTGCCTGCCATCGCGGATGTAACGACTCTTGTGCCACAAGATCCTGAGGTGTTTGCGGACACAGTCTGGAAGAACGTCACGATGGGGATAGAAGCCTCGCAAGAAAAAGTGCTTGCTGCTCTTGAGATGGCTGGTTTTACAGATGTCGTTGGGCGCTTGCCGCGCGGGCTGGATACCAATATTGCTGAAAAGGGTGTGTCTCTCAGTGGTGGTGAAAAGCAAAGGCTCGCGTTAGCGCGCGGGATATTCTTTGCGTTCGATGGGGAGTCGGAGATAATCCTTCTTGACGAGTCCACCAGTGGAGTTGATGTAGTCAGGGAGAGGCGCATCTATGAGGCGCTGCTCCGACATTTCTCGCGGGCAGTTGTGATAGCAACTACGCACAAGTTTAATCTCTTGCCGCTCTTTGACGAGATCCTCGTTATGGATAACGGGCGAGTAATTGAACGAGGCACTCTTGAAGAGTTACTCAACGCTTCAGGGCGCTTTGCAACGATGTGGCAGGAATATGCCGGCGCGCAAAATACGCAGAAGGTGTGGGTGTAACTGTTGTTGAAGCTTAGTAGGGGTGGGGTGCCGAAAAATTCGTCGTCGCTGGGCGATGACGAATTTTTTGGGCCCTCACCTTAATTCCGTATCGGTGTCGATCCGTTGTTCTTTCCGCGCCGATTTTCGCGCTCTTTTGAAAGGTCAATCAGGGTCGGAATTCGAACTGGTCTCTTAAAAGCAAGGCGCTCTTTTTCGCCCTTGCCGCCGCTTACGACAGCTAACTTAGGATTCAGATCTCGCGCCGGTTCAGCCGATGCTGCGGTGTTTCCGAGCGCTGCCAGTACGCTTTCATAGAGCGAATCTTCAAAATCCTTAAGCTCCTCGTCGTTAGCTGAAAGGAGTCGTTTGTCTCCCTCTGCAACCTTAGCGATGACCTTTGCAATTAGAGGGATAATCGTTGCTCGCTCAGTGTCGCTCAAGCGCGCGATGTTATCGAGAAGCGATGCGGTGTGGTCGCCACCAACTCCTTCAAGCAGGGTTTGTAGTTGGAGTTGAAGACTCAGTAAGCTCTTTGTAAAGTCGCCGCCTTGTGACCAGTTCATAAAAGTACTCCCTTCTTACAGTGCGTTGCTTTCGTTTTATTAAACCCATTCGGGGGTGGTTACGTTCACCTCAGTGATTCGCACGTAAGCTTCTCCCCCTGATCTGCTAAAAGCCCGTAGGTGCTTCAGCTTTTTTTGGGTTTTAGTGAGCTATTGCATACAGTGGGCCAGGGGGTAAGTGTTCGATAGTATTGATTGTTATGGCTTTTGGCGGTGTGTAGCTTTTGGACAGTGTCTGGCTGGCCTACAGGTTGTTAGGGGCGGGGGGCTAACTAGTATGGGCTCATGTTGTCGTTGCCATCTTCCTCATTGCTGGGAGATTCTCTTTCGAATTCGTCCAGAGCAGCTAAAAGAGTAGCGAGTTCCAAGCGCAGAGGTTCTGCTGCTTTTTCGTCCATATAATTCGTTGCATGTGCCGCACCGATTATGATGGCACGCGCCTTATCGATGTTGTCTGGTTGAGCAACGGCTGTAATGTACCCTTTCGCCAAAGTTATCGACATAGACACAAATAGCAAAGGGTTTTCGCTTGAGAATCTGGAGTGAATGTAGGCGTGCTCTTCAATTGTGAGTGGATCTGGAAGTTGGGAAGACTGGAGTCCCTGAGAGAGTGCTAGTCGATGGGTCGCAGCTATTTCCGCTAGCAGAGCAACGACAGGTCTTTCTCGCTCAAGGCTGCTACCTTTCATAGGAGGGGTGGTTATTCGCTCATAAGCGATGCGGGCAATTTCAGCTGCCTCTAGAAGGGATGTGAAGCCGTGAGGGCCTTCAGTTTTGTCTCTTAAGTGAGCAAGGAGTCGCGCTGTTCCATTCAGAAGGCTCGGATACTTTACCCACAAGTGCTTCGGCATTTGGTAGCTGGCGTCCTTCCATAATGGTTCGCTGCGATGAAGAGTGCCGATTCGCGATGTCACTTTGGGAGAATCGCTCATTTCTATGGCGATCGCTCGATTCATGCAACAGAGAGCATAAAGTTCAGCATGCGGATGCGTCTTCAAGCAACCTATGGCGTGACGAAGAAGGGGATCAACTAGACTTAATTCATCTGACTCTCCTTGCTCTTTGCTCATGATAAAGCGCGCAGAGAGGGCGATGGCTGCACGTACCGTCGCGTGCATGCCATAAACAAGTCCGCGACGGCTTGTTTCATTGAGAGCGGTGTGAATTAGTCCACTCGCAAGTGAGAGAGATTCCGGGAAAAGTTTTGAGATCTCTCTCAGTAGCGACGCCTCTGCCTCGGTAAAGAGGGCAGTCTCCGCACTCGCACGTGACTCGCAGAGAAGCGTATTGATAAGTTTTTGCGTGCGAATGACTTCCCCGCGAACCTCGGGCAACACGAGGGCTTCGAGTTGTTTGGAAGCTTGACGGGTTGAAAGCATAGAGCGAACGAAAAATTTCGTGGTTTGATGTTCGCTGGTGTAAATCACCAAAGACACCGGTAACTGGTATCATGAGTTGTTACGAATAACCAGGACAAAGCCAGCAGGGTAGTGTCTGAAATAGTTGGTATCTGAAGCTGGTGATACTCAAACAACTGTGTGGGGCTTACGCCACCATTCGCCCGCAGGTAAGTCGCTTCACTACCACTTGAACAAGCGATGCTGCATCGTACCCATTCATCTGCTGTTGCTCGCTCTGAGAGCCGTGGGTCACGAAATCATCTTGCACACCAAGGCGCGTGATGGCGGATCCGGTCAGAAGCCCCTCATCGCTTGCAAACTCAAGCACCGCTGATCCAAAGCCACCCTGAATCGCATGGTCTTCAAGGGTAAAGATGTGTTTGTAGAGCGGTAACTCTTTGCGCAGCAATTCATGGTCAAGCGGCTTCGCAAATCGAGCATTGATGACCGTACTTGTTATGCCGTGTTCACGGGCAAGGGTATCAGCTGCTACAAGAGCGTTGTTGATTACTGGGCCAAAACAGACAAAGAGCACGTCTTCCCCGCGACGAAGTACCTCGCCCTTACCGATCGGAAGTGCTGATAGCTCTTTATCGAGAGCTACACCCGTACCGTTTCCACGGGGGTAGCGCACGGCAACGGGCGATCCAAGCTCTACGGCAGTATAGAGCATGTGCTGCAGCTCGTTCTCATCTTTTGGCGACATGATAGTCATAGAGGGGATTGAACGTAGGAACGATATATCAAACACCCCTTGATGAGTTTCACCGTCGTTACCAACGACCCCCGCACGATCGATTGCAAACGTGACTGGGAGGTTCTGAATACATACATCGTGTACAATCTGATCGAACCCGCGTTGCAAGAAGGTCGAATAGATTGCAACGATTGGTTTCAATCCCTCGCATGCAAGTCCGGCAGCGTAGGTGACTGCGTGTTGTTCGCAGATACCTACATCAAAGACCTGCTGCGGCAGCGCTTCTTTTACCTTGTCGAGACCTGTTCCACTTGGCATCGCGGCTGTGATTGCAATAACTCGTTTGTCTTGCGAGGCGATCGCCGTAAGGGTCTTTGAGAAGATCCCGGTGTAAGAGGGTACTTTAATGGGAGTGGCGCTTGAAGCTGGCGACTTAAACTCACCGCGACTGCGGTCAAATGGAGCTACACCGTGCCACATCAGGGGATCATGCTCTGCTGGCTCATACCCTTTACCCTTGACGGTGCGGCAGTGAACGATCACGGGGATATCTTGTCGTTTGGCATTCTCAAGCGCCTGAACAAGAGCTGAGATGTTATGCCCATCAACTGGACCGATGTAGCGGAATCCAAACGCTTCAAAGAGCATCGCGGGCGAGGAGAAGAATCCCTGTGTAGCCTCTTCTGCTCGGTCTATTGCTTTGTAGAGTACCTCTGGTACGTAGCCGCGACGGTAGAGATCCTTCACCGTGTTGCGTGCTCGTGAGCCCGTCTCTCCGGTCACAGCGCGCGAGAAGAGCCAACTTAATGCGCCTACATTCTCAGAGATCGACATCTCATTGTCATTGAGTACAACGATAAATTTCTTTAAGCCTAAGTCGCCCGCGTGATTGAGCGCCTCAAAAGCCATGCCTGAGGTGAGGGAGCCGTCGCCGATAATTCCAACCACGTAGTTTTCAAGCCCCTGAGCCTCGGATGCAACGCGCATCCCAACCGCGGCCGAGATGCTGGTGCCGGCATGACCTGCGCCGAAGGCATCGTATGGACTCTCGTTGCGCTTTAGGAAACCAGATAGTCCGTCTCGAGTGCGTATTGTGCCGAGCTGTTCCCGGCGCCCGGTTAGCATCTTGTGGATATATGCTTGATGGCCCACGTCCCATACGAGGCGATCGTGTGGGGTGTTAAAGACGTGGTGCAGGGCAACGGAGATCTCTGTTGAGCCAAGGCTCGATGCAAAGTGCCCGCCGGATTCGCTCACCGTATCGATAAGCTCCTCACGTAGTTCGTGAGCAACTAGCTCCAGCTCCGCGGTTGAGAGGGCGCGTAGGCCAGCGGGCAGGGGAAGGGAATCGATGAGCTTCTTTGCTTTCATAACGCCCCCCGAGCATACAGGCACCAGCAGCTTCAATCAAATACCCTAAAGTGGCAGGTTGGGGGCTGATTGAGGTGTAAGTTGTTGTTATTTCTGTATCCAGTTGGTGGGCGGCCGTTGAGTCGCTTCTTCCTCTTGTTTTCATCCTCCTCTTGCACCTGCACCGGTCTCCTTGTCCTCATCACGCTCCTGAAACGCGCTCTTTGCGAATAAATTCTTAGAGTGCCCAAATCTGATAAATGCAAGTCCTATCAACAATTTAAGGTGCGCAGGAGATCGGTGCAGGGGCAAGAGAATGATAAGAATAAAGATGATGACTAGAGAGGAGGAAGCCACCGCATCGCCCGAAACAGAGCTATAGTCTACCCACCCGCCTTCTCTCTGATAGCTCCTGCTAGCGCCTCAACCAGCCCGTTCATATCCAGCCGAACAGAAAGGAATCCAGGTTCACTCTCTGATGGGCGCTCAATTAGGTGGGTTCCTGTTTGATACGGCCACGGTTCTTGAACGCCAGCCGCTGCAAGAAAGGTCTGCGGATCTTTTATTTCAAAGTTTAGGATTAGTAGGAGTAGAATCGGCTTACTTGGAATTCGTCCGTATCTTCCAATGTGGGCTAAATACGACGCAGAGACTCCGCACCGTCGAGCGAGCTCCTTTATCCCTGCATTGTGGCGGGTAGACCACGCCCTAAGCTCCTTTACGAATAGGGCTTTCAGTTCTAAAGAGCTGTCAAACTCAGAACGGGTCTTCATATCGTATCTTTTTTTGGTGTCGCCGTACGTTGTGCACCGTACGGTGTGCTTAAGTAGCCACCTCTAAAGTTGCCGCATGCGGCACAAGTAACCAAGAAAAAACTGTAAGCTCCTGGAATTTTTGTTGTCTCGAGATAGTAAAGGCGTAAACCGAAGAGTACGCGCACCATCTGATAGGATTCAGAGAGCTCTACACCGTTCAAGGCGCTGCGGAATCTGAACAAAGGAGGGGGGCGTTGCGGTATACGCTGCAACTCTTCTGGGGGGGCCGGAGTGCGTTTGGCTGGATGGTGTAGACAGATCGGCGGCGCAAGGTGCAAGTGAGCGCCGCAGAGGGTCTGGTTTTTTGGGAGGCAGCTTATGGTAAGGGCGCTAGTGGCGCTACTGTTTGCAACCGGGGTTTATTTCGGGTTTTACCGGGAGGGTGCAAATGAGAGTTTAGACGGGGTTGTTCAACAGGTGGCGGAAGTGGCTGAACAGGCACTGACCGATCTGGAGTGGTAACCTTAGTTCTCTAAATCTCTGCTCGCTTTTTTCGGATGGTTTAGTGGCGCCGTTCAGGGGATCCACTGCCGGTCTTCTTTTCGCTCCTGAATCGCTTCTGCGATTCAGGAGCGTCGTTTTATTAGTACTTCGAACCCTTAGCTGACCCGTTGTCTTGGCCGGCTGAGAAGTGTACGCGACGATTCTTTGCGTAAGCCATCTCATCGTGTCCTGGGTCCAGGGGGATCTCCTCTCCGTAGCTCACGGTGTTAATTCGAGATGAAGCTACACCAAGGGAGATTAGAGCATTCTTTACGGCGCGAGCACGCTCAGCGCCGAGCGCCATGTTGTACTCAACCGTTCCACGCTCATCGCAGTGACCTTCAAGGGTGATACGTAGCGATGATTGCTCCGAAAGGGTACGAGCGTTAGCCTCTAGGTCGTTGCGACCTGCTTCGTCGAGAGCGTACGAGTCGTAGGAGAAGTGCACATCTCGGAACATTCCCTCACCTTCTGCGGTAGGGATTGAGCCTGAGCCGAAGCGGCCCTCGCGTTGCGCTGCGAGATCTGATTCAGATAGTGCGCCATCTTCGCCCTCGCTGCCGCCTGAGCTGAACCACGAACATCCGCTCAAGGTAACCGACGCGATAATAAGGCCTGTTGTAAGGAAGTTGGCAAAGGAAGATCTCTTGGTGCTGTTCATTAGTAACTCGCTTTTAGTAACGTAAACACCTGTAATAGTCGCACCAGCTCACGGGTAGCGCAATGGGGTTAGTGTGGGTACGATCAAACTCTTGATAGTCTGGTCTTAACAGCCTTGGCGGGGTGCAGTGATATACCTTGCGCGTAGTGTGCCGCGGTGTGAGAACATGGGTATCTGTTGTATGAGGGACTTCATGGGTATGGACTTTTTTAAGACCTATTTCGCCGAGCATGCCGACCGATTTATCTCGGAATGGAGTGAGCTGTTACGTCTTAAGAGTGTGAGTAGTGATCCACGACATCACGACGATTGTCTGGCGTGTGCTCGCTGGGTGTTTCAGCACCTAGAAGAAATGGGATTTAAGAGCCAGCTGTGGGAGACCGCCACTAAGCCGCTTGTGTTTGGAGTGCTTGAAGGGGATCCGCAGAAGCCTACCGTGCTCTTCTATGGGCACTATGATGTGCAGCCCCCGGAGCCCCTTGAGCTGTGGGAGAGTGGACCGTTCGTCCCAACTATTCGTAACGGTCGCATGTACGCTCGAGGTGCCGAAGATAACAAGGGGCAGCTCTTCTCATTTTTAAAGGGTGTAGAAGCGCTTGTTGCAAGCGGGGTCGCTCGCCCGACGATTAAGGTAATTATTGAGGGAGAGGAGGAGGTCGGTAGTCAAGCTATCTCAGCAGGGCTTTCGAAATGGGGAGGTGATCTAAGAGCTGATATCCTCGCCGTAGCAGACACGCAGATGATTAACTCTGAACTGCCTACGATCACTATGGGGCTGCGCGGAATAGCTGCGTGTGGGATAGAGGTGCGCGGCCCAGCATACGATATTCACTCTGGTCTCTATGGAGGTCTCGTTCTTAATCCGTTGCAGGTCCTTGCAAAGATCCTCGCCGCTCTCCACAACGAGGATGGATCGGTTACGGTTCCTGGGTTTTACGACGGCATTGAGCCGCCATCAGCAGAGGATAGGACGTTAGCCAATCAAGCGCCGATAGATTTTCAAGATTCTGCTAAGCAGCTCGGTGTAGCTCTGTGCGGTGGTGAGCGTGGATTTACACCTGCTGAGCGTAAGGGATTCCGTCCTACCTTAGAGATAAACGGTGTAGGAGGCGGACATCAGGGAGCGGGGGGAAAGACGATTATCCCATCAAGTGGCTTCGCTAAGATTTCTATGCGACTTGTGGCAGGGCAGGATCCAGAGCGCATCCTTGAGAGCTTGCGCGCGTACGTAGCCTCGCTAGCGCCAGATGGGGTTGCAGTAAAGATAGTTGATGCACGAGCATCAGGAGGTGCCTTTCAATCATCTTCTTCCTCGCCGATTATCGCAAAGGCTCGTGAAGCCGTGCAGCGCGCATTCGGTAAGGAGCCAGCGATGTTGTGGGAAGGGGCAAGTGTGCCGATTATACCGGCATTGGCGAAAGCCGCGGGAGCTGAGCCGCTTCTTATTGGGTTTGGATTGGATGAAGATCTAATCCACTCGCCAAATGAATCATTTTCGCTCAAGCAGTTTGAGGATGGTTACCTGTATACAGCCTCTCTCTTGAGTGTCTTATGAGTAGAGTTCCCCTCGCAGAGCAGCTTAGGCCGCGTGCCCTCGACGAGTATGCTGGGCTTAAAGCTCTGGATCCCGCATTCGTGGCTCATCTTAAAACTGGCAAGGGGCGCATGCCGTCTGCGATCCTGTGGGGGCCTCCTGGTTCGGGTAAAACGACACTCGCCAAGATTATTGGCCGGTGTTTCGATTGTAATTACGAGGAGCTTTCGGCAGTTCTGTCCGGTGTGAAAGATGTTCGTGAGGTAGTTGAACGTGCGCGTACGCAGCAGCGCCCGACACTGCTTTTTGTCGATGAGATACATCGCTTTAACAAGGGGCAACAGGATGCCTTTTTGCCACACGTTGAGGCAGGGACGATCGCTTTAATCGGTGCTACAACAGAAAACCCATCTTTCTACCTCACCGGCGCTTTGCTTTCGCGGTGTCGTGTGGTTGCTCTAAAGCCCCTTGCAACAGAGGAGCTACTAACTATTTGCGCTCGTGGAGAGAAGGAGCTCGGAGTGGGCCTTTCGGAGGGGGCGCGTAAGCTGCTTGTGGAGACGGGCAGCGGGGATGCGCGTAGGGTACTTAATCTTTTAGAGTCTCTGGTGGACTACACGGGAGTAGTCGGAGAGATCTCTACTGAGAAGATGCGTGAGTATGTGACACAGGCTGGAGCGCTGCTCTACGATCGCGATGGGGAGGAGCACTACAACATCGCGTCAGCGTTCATTAAGAGCATGCGGGGTTCAGATGCGGATGCTGCGCTGTATTGGGGTTTTCGCATGCTGGAGGGGGGAGAGGATCCGCGTTTTCTCATCCGGCGCTTAGTTATCTTCGCTGCTGAAGATATCGGTAATTCAGATCCACGCGCTTTGCAACTTGCTGTATCAACGCTGCAAGCATTTGAGTTAATAGGGTTACCCGAAGGGCGGATACCGATTGCGCAGTGCATCACGTACCTGGCCACAGCTCCGAAATCAAATCGCAGCTACGTTGCGCTCCATAGAGCTTTGGATGCAGTGCGCGAGTATCCAACTACGCCTGTTCCGATGCACCTGCGTAACGCTCCTACCGCACTGATGAAGGGGATGAATTACGGTAAGGGGTATGTTTACCCCCATGATACCCCACAAGGATACGTTCCAGGAGAGGAGTATCTACCCAAGGGTGTTTCGGGGCAGCCGTTCTACGAACCGAGTGAGAGAGGTAATGAGAAGACGATTCGCGAACGGATGGAGTGGCTGCGGTCGCAGCCTGGCGCCAAGGGGAAAAGCTCGCCGTGAGCCGGTAAAAACACCGTGAAGGGGTGGTTTTTCGGCTATTCCTTAACTATCATATCTCGTTAGCAGCCGCGGGCTAAAACGATACGACTGGCATGTTAAAGCAGAACTGGAGATTACTATCGCGCCTTGAGCGACTCGGAGACAATCTGTGGATCGTCTTTGCATTCTTCTTTGCTTACTACGGACGCGATTCACTCATCTTCTGGAACGAAACCTTAGGACTAAAGTTTTCGTTTGCCGGTACCACCTTAGCGCCCATCAAAGATTACTACATTGTCCTGTTGACGGGTTTGCTCTCGTACTCGGTCATCCTCACTGCAATGGGTGCGTACGAGAGTATGCGTATGGCGTCTGTATGGCGACTCTTTTATGTCGCGTTTGCAAGTTCTCTCCTTGTGGGCTTCTGTCTTGCGGCGGTGCTATTTTTACTCAAGGTAGATATCAGCCGTTCATTTATAGGGCTCTTTGTCGTGCTGGCGGGGTGCGGTTTAGCGCTTGAACGGTACGTAGTGCTCAATCTGCTCCGCTTCTGGCGCAGGCGGGGGCGTAATTTTAGAAGTGTTATAATCTGTGGTGTTGGGCGACAGGCGATCCGGTTAGCGCGAAATATCACCGAGCGGTCAGAGCTTGGTATCCATATCCGTAGCTTTGCTGATCTAAGAGATGACGCAGGTACTACGCGAGACGGGGGTAACGAGGAAGTCAACACGCTCAAGGCCGAGCTAGATGGAAAGGTTACAGTAGGTCGCGTGTTGCTGGGTGTGCCGGCCGTAGCGCAGGCATTGAAAGATCACGCTATCGATGAGGTCATCTTTACCGATGTTGTAACCGTTATGCCGCAGGTCGAGGAGTTGATTTTGGCCTGTTCAGATCAAGGTGTTCGCACCACGATAGCGGCAGACCTCTTCAGTATCGGTTTGATTAAATCTGAGATCAGCCGTTTTTGCGGAATCCCCCTCATTCATTTTCAAACGCCCCCCGGTGATTCGTGGTTGTTGGTTGTTAAGCGAGTACTCGACATCGTGCTCTCGGCGTTTGCGCTCGTTCTCTTATCGCCGCTTTTGCTTCTGCTGGCGATTGGCGTGAAGACAACACCCGGCCCAGTTCTCTTCCGCCAAACCCGTGTTGGGTTAAACGGAAGGCTCTTTCAGATGCTTAAATTTCGCTCGATGTGTGAGGGTTCAGATGCGGGCAAGGATGAACTACGTCAGCACAACGAGATGAAGGGGCCGGTATTTAAGATGGCAAATGATCCCCGTGTTACTCCGTTCGGGCGTTTCTTGCGGCGCTTTAGCCTCGATGAGCTTCCGCAGCTGTATAATGTGTTGGTGGGCGAGATGAGCCTTGTTGGTCCACGGCCGCCTGTGCCTGGAGAGGTTAGTCTTTATGAGCGCCGCTCTCGGCGACGTTTATCGATGCGCCCAGGGCTCACTTGTATCTGGCAGGTGAGTGGGCGCAATGAGATCTCTGACTTTGAGCAGTGGGTCAAACTTGATCTTGAGTATATCGATAACTGGTCACTCCTTGGAGATCTCTGGCTGCTGATAAGAACTGTGCCTGCGGTGCTTATCGGTCGCGGAGCGCGGTAGTCGCCCTTCTGGACCGCGGGCTTTAGCCCGCCCGGACGTATCTGATTGTCTGATGCCTTCCCCGAGTTGTTCACTTGTGGCACATTCAAGTCATCCTCTGATCTGGACGTAGCACTCTACGCGAAAGAGCCAATACCTCTTCAGACCATGGCCTTGCTTGAAAACGCTCTTCAGGAATCAGTGCTTCCGTTTACGGTTGATTGTGTTGCCGTGCACGGCATTAGCGACCAGTTCCGGCGTATTATTGAGGCGCAGCGGGAGCGATTAATATAGTTTTCATGAAGTTCCACGGTCTTGATGGTCGAGTAGTAGCCCGTAATTACCAGCTTAGCTGTTGAGCTTTCTATTTAGGCGTTGAAAATCGAGCGCTTTAGCTACTGCTACAAGAAGATGTTTGTTCCTACAGTCACGCACAGCAAGATTGACCAGGGTAGAGTGAGCAGCTTTGACCACGATTGAGCATTGGTTGGTAGAGGTTTGGTAGAGCTTCCCCTCAACTCCATTCAGCGGGAGCGTTTCTTCATAGGCAATAGGTAGGCTAGGGGGCTCAAATGGGTTGAACTCAGCCAGGATGCGGTGCTCCACCATAGTTCGATAGGTAGGATGTGGCACCATAATTGTTAGTGTCACTGATGAGCGCATGGTGTTCGATATCGTAGTCCGGGCTTCGGCAAATTCCTCTTTGCGATTAGCGACGGGAGCGTCGGTGACGTACTTAGGGATGTTAGCGCCAATCCAGCCCAAGAGCAGGCCGGGGCTCTTACCTGATTCCCATATGGCGGCAAAGTTAGATCCTGGCTCCATCCCTTTAAGGTAGTACGCTTCACCTTTGTTTGTCGCGCGACTCCTGCGAGTGCTCGTTGTCACTGAGCGCATGGCGGCTGATTGCTTGACCTCTTTTAGGGTATCAGCATACAGGAGTACTGGCGCTGTGATAGTTGATGCTGCAATGAGGCAGAGCAAAAACCGGGGTAGGCGAGATCTGCAGCAAGCGGTATGATGACGGTGCTTTTCCCTAGTCAGCGTATCATCACAAACCATGAGTTGGATACACCATGCATTAATCGGCCGTAGCCGAGTCAGCACCACGTGTATTGTTGAGCCTCTTGCGAAGGCGTCCCAACTTGGATGCAGGCCCCTTACTGCGCTCGATGCAGAAACGCTCAAGTGCTTCGATCAAACCCTCAACACCGCCCTTGGCGAACGTTTGTGCGAGATCGGAAGATCGTTTGAGCGCCCCCATAGCACGCGGAAGCTCTCGCTTAGCAGTTTCAAACTGCTGCGACTGGCGGTATATCGTTGCGAATTTGTCGAGGCTAGACATCATAATGGCGACAAGCGCCTCATTTCTATCTCTCGCGTTCAGAACCGCATCAGAAAACGGCTCTCCCTTGGTTGCGCTCAACACTGCTTGGTCAACTGAATCGAAGGTAAATGGTTTTACGAGGTAGCCCTTGGCTCCAACCACGAGTAGGTCAAACACGTCGTCAATGCTCGGGTTAGATGATGTGGCGATGGCAACGATAGTTGGGTTTATCTCCATAATCTTTTGGAGCCAATCTCTAATTGGATAGTTGGTCTTCTTGGCATCAAAAATAAGGTGCGTAAATTTTCGGTCATTGAATTTTTCAAGAGCTGCAAGATGGTTAGGTGCATCAGCAATCGTGCCGAACGCCAAGTTCTTGAGTGCCGTACGTACGTTGCTTCTGTCGCCAGCATCGGTTTCGACAACTAAAATTGACGTAGCTGCCCTCTCAGCGGGGCTCATTTGCATGCCGTTATCTTTCATATCCCTGCCCGTTACTCTAAATATTTCCCCATCGCCTGCTAGAGAGTTGTCGGCAGTTAAAGACGGAAGCTTAATAGATTACGAGATTTTTTGTTTTGGCGCGCAGGTAGCTGAAATTCTTTTCAAAAGCGCAGCGATTCGGCGACGTGCGATCGACTCAGAACGCCCGTTTTCAGCCAAAATACGGGCCAGCAGATGGGGCGCGTTGCACGCTGAGATTTCAGCCCTTTCGAGCATCATAACAGCCAGTGAGTCGGCTACTATCTCTTCATTTGTCGATGTATTGTGTGTGTGCTGAAGTTGTAGGTGAGCGAGTTCATGAGCGACTATAAAGGCCGCATCAGCAGGGGTCGCAAGGTGCTTCAACATGCCCGAAGTGACGCGCAGCTCTGACCCTTTCCGAATGAACGCGTTCGGTGCGGCGTCCGGTGTAATTACGACTTGGAGGGGCTTAAATTCTTGCTGCTTAGGGTTTGCCCGGTGCTGGAGTAGCTGCACCAGAGCTGCGATATGCATGGCTGCGGCGCGAGCGCCTTTGTCGGCAGAGAGGGATGTATAGGTCACAGTTGGCGAGTAGCTGCAGCCGGTGGTGAACGTCGCGGGTGTAAACAGATGTGTTGAGCGGCGCGAAGTCCCCGCCGCGAGCACTACAGACGGTTTCTGTGAAGCTACCGACTCTAGTGAGTGCGGGCGTTGGTTGCAGCTAAGAAAGCTCTCACTGTGTGCTAGTTGAGTAGTTAAAAGGGTAGAAAGGAGAAGAGCGGTTGTAATGCTCCTTATGTAGCTGAGGGGGCCTAGTGAGGTTGTAGAAAGGTCGTTAGACATCTTACTCCATAGGTGCGACAACGAGGGCTTTGTGGGCTTTCATTGCTCAGCGCTACCCCCTATAGTTGTAGATGCATGAAGCTTTAAAACGATTTTATCATTTAATTTAAAAACACCCGGTAAGGCATTGCGGCGCAACCTAGCCTAAGCGGGTAACTGGCCGAAGTAACAGCAGGTAGAGGTACAGAGATGGTGCAGTACAGCAAAAAAGAGATGCGGCGGGAGCTTCGAGTTGTGCTGGCAAACCTCGATAAGCGTTGGGAAAATGTCGCTCAGAGCGCTGTGTGTACGAATCTGTTGTCGCTTGTTGCAACCATCGATCAGGAGTCGCCAATTACTGATGTGTTCGGTTGGGTTCCTTGCTTTCCCGGGGAGGTTGACCTGGCTGCATTCATAGCCGAGATGCTTAAGGCTCGCCGAGTTTACCTGCCACGGGTACGGGGTAGTGGAGAGATGAACTTTATTCGTATCGACGGTGATTGGGCTGCGGGGTTGGAGCGGCTGCCTTCAGGGCTTGTGCAACCGCGTGATGGCTATGGAGAGGTCGTGCATTTTGAGAACGTGGGGCGGTGTTTGGCGTTGGTGCCGGGACTAGCTTTTGATGGCAAGGGGCGACGGCTCGGTCGAGGGGGTGGATACTACGATAGGTTTCTGGCGCTCGATACCATGCAAAGGGCCGTTAAGGTTGGTGTCTGCTTCTCGGTTCAGGTGGTCGCTGAGGTTCCAGTTGATAACCACGATGTGGTAATGAACTGGGTATGCCACGAACGGGGTGTATACGAAACGTAGAGTGAGGAATTTGTTGTGGTGAATATCCCTGAAAAGAGTTCGAGCCTACGTGTGCTTATGCTCGGTGATATCGTTGGTAGGCCGGGACGTAAAGCGCTTGAGGAGGGGGTGCGCGGAGCGCGTCAGAGATTGAGCGCTGATCTCGTTGTTGTTAATGGCGAAAACGCGGCAGGTGGCACCGGGATCGATCCGGGTACTGCTCACGAAATTCAAAAGAGTGGCGTAGATATTATCACTCTCGGAGATCACGCGTTCCAACGCAAAGGATCAAAGGATCTACTCGCTGCCCATGCTGCCTGGTGTATACGACCATTTAACTTTCCGTCTGCTTCGACGCCAGGAAAGGGATGGACATCGTGGCGGCGTAGCGATGGCGTGGTTGTTGTGGTGGCTAACCTCATCGGACGGGTGTTTATATCAGGCACGGCCGAGTGTCCGTTTCGAGGACTAGACAGTATTCTTGAGGAAACAAAGGATCTCAAAGCATCCGTGTATATCTGTGACTTTCACGCTGAAGCAACCTCAGAGAAGTGGGCGATGGCACGTCACTCAGATGGCCGAATCTCACTCCTTACGGGAACTCACACCCATGTGCAGACTGCCGACGCGCAGATCCTCCCTGGAGGCACTGGTTACATAACCGATCTAGGAATGTCTGGCAGTACCAGTGGCGTGATCGGTATGGATAGCAAAGTTGCGCTCAGGCGTTTTACCTCTCCGATGCCAGCACCGTATGAGATCGCTGAAGGCGAAGGGGCGTTGTCTGGAGTGATTGCTGATATAGATATCGCCTCAGGGCGATGCGTATGGATCGAAGCCTTCCGTGGCTGCGGGACGGAGATTCGTATTGGCGGGCGTGTGCAGGTATAGAATTACTTAACCCCGTCAGGTATTGCTGCGCGTCGTGTTCTGAACGGCATCCAGAAGCCCCTGCATCTGGAACGGTTTTTCGAGGTAAGCATCCGGTTGGATCTCTGAGAGTGATGGTCCGTCAGACGCATTAGCGGACAACATCAGTGTTGCAACACCGGCGGTAGTCGGATTCGCACGTAGCTTCTCAAGCACTTCGAAGCCGTTCATATCGGGCATCTGCATATCGATCACAACTAGGTCAGGAGGTGAGAGTTCGATGACAGGCAGAGCCTCCGAACCGCCTGCGAAGGCCTCGATACTGAAACCAAATGCATTTAGATATTCCTGGATCAGGAATCTAATCATCGGATCATCATCGATTACAACTACTTTTCTGTTTCCCATGCGGAGGTCTATCGGCCCTAGGCAAGCGCTTCTTGAGATAGTTGTTAACCTAAAAAGAGCACCTGAGCCATTTCTAGTCTCCTTAACTACTCTTTTTAGGGTTAAGAGCCTGCTGTTTTAGGTCGATTAAAATTGACAGGACAATCAGGGCGTTGAATAGAACGACTGTTTGGAAAAACTGCCGTTCCTTTGCAAACTGGGTAGCATCATAGCCTTTGCCAGGAGCATACGGGGCAGTATTCGAGCTAGCAACGAAACGAGGGACGGATAATGGCTTTAAAAACGAAAGCAACTTTCATCGCAGTGATGCTATCGGTGTTATGTGGTGCGTCACTTCCGAGTGTATCTTCGGCGCAGGAGCGCCTGCCTCAGGAGGTAACCCTCGCAAACTATCATCGGGCACCCGCCTACCGTGAGTCAGAGTCACACCCTCTGCGTATCATTGCATACGTGGTACACCCGATCGGATATGCATTGCGTGAGTTGATATTTAGACCCTTCAGCTATTTCGCTTCTTCTACTGAGGAAACTCGAGCTCTGATGGGGTATCGCGCACCCTACGATTATCGTCAGCCAGCGTGTTTTCACAACGCCGAAGAAGTACCAGATTGCCGCCGGCTGTTGCCAGTGCGGGGCGCGTTTCCTGGGTTAAGCGGTGGAGAGGGTAGTGAGAGCGGCGAGCGCCCGGGCACGGGTAAAGCGATCTACTTCTCTGATGTAAACTTTGATTTCAACAAGCGCCAACTTAATTCGCTCGGAAAATCAAAGGCTCGCACAGTAGCATCAACCATCAAGGATCACGGCTCAGTTAAGGTTGTGCTTCAGGGTCACGCCGATAGTCGAGGCAGCGAAGAGTACAACAAGAAGCTTGGGATGGACCGCGCTGAAGCTGTTCGGCAGGAGCTGGTGACGCTTGGTGTTGCAGCCGAGAGGCTCTCTACAGTTAGCTTCGGTGAGACTAAGCCGCTTTTCACTGAAAAAGAGGAATGGGCCTACGCAGCAAACCGTCGCGTTGAGGTTCACATGCAAGAAGGCGAGGCTTCCACGGACGCCAGTAAGACAGTTGAACCAGAGGGCGATAAGGCGGAGTAATTCTCGCCAGGCACGCGCGCGCAATCGGTTATTCGTTCGACGCCGAGGCGACCTTTACAAGGGTTCTGTCGGAGGTTGCAATGGTGTCTGAGTTTGCGTACTCGGATGTGCCGCCGAGCGCCTTAACCGTAGGTTGAGGATTGATCCCAAGCCATTCTAGAATTCGGTTCATTGGTGAGCGCCTCTGCTCTTGCAGCGAGATCAGCTTTCGTATCGTCTGGGTTTCTGAGAGAAGGAGTATTTGGTCTCTGTCACTCTTCTCTTCAAGCTTCTCTATCCGCGCTCGGAGCCAATCTCGCTGACCCTTTAGGTCGGCTATCTCGGCATCTTTGGTATCAAGGAGCTTCTCTTGCAGGCTGATGACGTTTCTAAGTTTTAGTACTTCGATGGCATAGATCGACGTATCGATCGCCTCAGTTGAACCATCGGACTGATCGCTAATCGCTCCGCGCTGAGCTGGTTTCTGCTCAAGGTTTATCTGCTCTGTTGTAGCGCACGATTCACCCACGGCGGCTTCGCACGTCTGGGAGGGTGGGGGCGCCTCTTGGTGAGTTGGTGCAACCACCTCGCACGCAGCCTCCTCGCGGGGAAGCGACGCATCCTCTGATCCGTTGCTACTATCTGACTGGAAGCTCTCGGTTGAGCCACGCCTGTGGGCTCCAAAGATCTCGTCTAATTCACGTTGCGAATAGAGTCGCAATCCATCCGGTTCGATCTCGACTTGGAGATACCCCGCGTCACTAAAGCGTCGCAGGGTCTTCACGGATACTCCCGCCTGATGAGCTGCTTCGGTCTCTGAGATGTAATCGTGAATTCCCATAGTTCTTTGTTTCTTTAGAGATAGCTCATAGAACGCACTTCAAGTACCGAGGTTGACCCCGGAACCTGGGTGAATATACCACCGGTTACAACTGCACGCGCCCCATTTTGTAGCTCTTCACGAATCTGCACTGCTTTGAGCGCTGTTTCGATCTCATCGGTATGATTTGAGCCAGATTCGAACGCTATCGGTCGAACGCCCCAGTAGAGCGCCATGCGCCGCAGAGAGGTCTCCTTGCGGGAGAGTCCGTAGAGCGGCTGTTGCGGTCTGTATTTGGCGATTAGTCGCGCAGATGTGCCAGTCTCTGTGCAAGCGATAATGGCTGCGGCGGAGGTCTTTACCGATGCTGCACACGCTGCATAGGCAATTGCATCAGGCACTGTAGCCGAATCAGAGTTGCGTAGGCGCAGCTTGTACTCTTCGAAAGCAAATGTTTGCTCTGCTGCTAGAGAAATACGGCTGAGGTAACGCACGCAATCTTGCGGATGCTCGCCAATGGCTGTTTCGTCAGAGAGCATCACTGCGTCTGCTCCACCCATAACGGCTGCTGCGATGTCTGATACTTCAGCACGACTTGGTCGAACTGATGTTATCATCGAATGCATCATCTGCGTTGCAACGATTACTGGCACCCCGTGGAAGTTTCCAAGCTCAATCAAGCGACGCTGAAGCATAGGGAGCTGCTCAAGGGGAACTTCAAGCCCGAGATCTCCGCGCGCCACCATCAGACCATCAGATGCTGTAACGATTTCATCGATGTTATCCAGGGCCGCTCTGCGTTCAATTTTGGCGATGATGCCACACGCAGCACCTCTCTCGTCTATAATCCGGCGGAGTTGAAGGACATCCTCAGCAGATCGCACAAACGAGATGGCTACGTAATCAACTCCGTGCTTAATGCCCCACTCAAGGTCAGTAAGGTCCTTCTTAGTTGTAGCTGGAAGGTCAACGTCACTGTCAGGAAAAGCGATTCCTACACGAGAGCGGATACGTCCGCCCTTAACCACGCGGCATACAACGTGCTCTGTGTGCACTTCTAATGCCTCGAGCTCAAGTAACCCATCGGCCAACAAGATGTGGTGTCCCGGAGCGAGCACCTGCATCGGATTTACAAGCTCAACAAAGATATCTTTTGCGTTAGAGAGAGAACCATTTGAGAAGCGCAGATTGATCATCTGCCCATCTGTAATCGGGCAGAAATCACCCTCTACATTCGAGATACGAATCTTCGGACCAGAGAGATCCTGCAAGATCGCAACCCATGCCCCAAGTTCAGCAGAGACCTGCCTAACGTCTTTTAGAACAGCGAGGTGTTCATCGTGGCTACCGTGCGAAAAATTAAGCCGAAATACGTTCGCCCCAGCTTGGATTAGCTGCTTGATACGCTCGGGGCCTCGCGATGATGGTCCAAGGGTTGCTACTATCTTTGTCTTTCTGCCTGCAAGCTCCTGCGCGCCGGGGGGATTTTGGCGGGACCAGAGCTGAGCGGTTAGGGATTCTGCGTTCATTGTAAGGTGCCTCTAAGTAAAGCGTAACGTTATCTATTTTTGGGGCAAGAATAAGCCACTACTCGCTTCTTTTACAAGGCGCAGAGTTGCGAAAAGCAACGTTGAGTCGACACTACCCTAAAGAAACTTTCTTACCGCGCGGTCGAGCCGTTAATAGGCGGTAAGAAACTAGCCTGCTCGGCCACCTGGAGCGCACGCAGGATCTGGTCAGGGCTAGCTGCACGTGCAGAAAGCAACATCAGAAGCTCCTCTGCCAGGGATGTTCCCTGCAGCGATGGTGCATCCGTTGAGAAGGTGTACGGGATACCGTATTCGTCGAGAGTGCCGATAATTCTACCGTATTCCTCGATATCTTTAACTGCAGAGGTAAGCAGATTAGATTTTACGCACAGCTCGCACACTATCTTGCGCTCTTGGAGGAGGCGGATTCCGCGGTCATCTTTCTTCTCCCACAGGGCTCGAATAGCAGCTATCGGGTGACCAACGCGTGATGGATTAAGTGCTTCAATTGTCTTTATAAACGTTTCAACATCTACATGCGGTGTTTCTCCCACATGCACCGTTCTTCCTAGTCCTGGCCCAGCTTCATCAAAGACAATTCGCATCTCTTCAAGTTTACGCGGTGAGGAGAGGGGGTTGATAGACTCGTGTCCCGCGAGATCTATTCCGATAATTTTGTTCGTCTTTTCGCGCCACAGTCTGGTCTTGCGGGCAAGCGCCATGTTGGCTTCAAAGGTCATATCGCGACCGAAGCAGAAGATGTGACCGACCTGTATCGCTCCGTGAAACCCTATCTCTACCTCTTCGACAGCGTTTACAGCCGATTTGATTACGCGGTCCATATCGTAGAGACCCGCATGGCTTCCTTTAAGGAATACTGCGCCAGTTCTCTTGAGTGGGTTCCAACGCAGTTCAAAGCGTCTGATAGCAAAGAGCGACTCAGGCGAGCCTCCTTCACCACCCGGTCCAAGTTTGATCATGCCACCGGTGCGATAAGCGCGGTGAATGGCGATGATGATGCTTTCACGCACCGAGGCTGGCCCTGATTGGATAAGCTCTATCTTGTCGTAAGCTTCAAGGTAGCTATCGAGGTCTTTTACCTTACCGTCTTGGATCTTTAAGATGCTGACGAAGTCTTCGTATCCGGAACCGATTCCGCGAATTCCACGATCGATAGCTATCTCCCACAACCGGTACAGGGGCACAGAGCCACCAAGGTGGACGTGCAGCTCTGTGACGTGGGCCGGCCACTTCATGTTGAGGCGCTCAAGCAGCTGGTCTGAGGTTTCTGTTGATGGGGAGAGGGGGGAGGTGTTTTTATCGACCGACATGGGCAGGATCTACTAAAAAACGCCGCTTCGAGCAACATGCTAGCCGGGTAGTGAGAAGGTGTTTCAACAAGAGAGCGCACCGAGTAGCTGGGGTGTTGTCATCTAAGATGGAGAGCTGGGTACATCTTGGCGGTTGTCATGTTGGGCAACTTGCTGGAAGTACTTGATAAATTTTAAGCGTTCTTACGGTTTTTGAGATTATGGCTAATCGTGAACCTAACTCCTCTGAACTTTCACCAACCTACCTGAGCAAAAAGGTTCTGGTTAACGGACAGCCCGTTACCCTGTACAGCAAAAATGGCATCACATGGCTCTCTTCCCCGGACGAGATAGAAGATGTGATGGCTCGTTTAGATAACACTCGCATCCTGCTAAACGACGTCAAGGGTGACAAACCTGACAAGGATAAGAAGGACGATAAGAGCGATAAGCGCGACACGGGAGGAAAGGAGCAGTCAGCCGATGAGCCCGCACTTGCCGTGGCTTCTCAAAAGCCTACTGCAGGTGCGCGCTATCGCATGAAAGGACCAAAGCCCCGTCCGATTCTTAAGCAGGATGGAGTGGCAATCATGGGTACTCCGGTTGCGCCTATATCCGCGTCGACGGTTCAGATGAAGGTGGGAGATGATGAGGGTGAGGCGACCGTTGCAGGATCCACCTCAGCAAAGAAGTCACCAGATAAAAAGGCGCCGTTGAAGCGCGAGCCTGCTAAGGCTAACAGCGGAGTGGCAGCTGTTTCAAAGCTCGCTAAGGCGCTTTCAAAAGTTGTTCCTGCTGCCAAGAAGAGCGCAAAGAAGGGTGCTGTGGCGGCTAAGGGTAAGGCTCCGAAGGGCGCCAAGAAGCTAGAGTTAGTTAAATCAAAACTGGCCAAGCCAGCTAAGAAGACTGCTGTCGAGAAGGTGGTAACTAAGGGCTCACCTAAAGCAAAACCTAACAAAGTACCAGTAAAGGGGTCGGTTAAGGGATCTGCAAAGACTAGGTAATCGGTCCAAGCGTTACCGTTTCCTTTACCGAAAGTGTAAAATCAGGGGTAAGCCCCGCTGCTTGCGCGGTTGTAGCTGTGTATGTTTTTGACGCAGCTGGATAGGTGACTGCAAGGTCAGCCACCGGGGTTGCAGCCCCGCGAATATCAATACGGGCTTCACCAATTACGCGTACGCTCTTTCCTTCACGACAGAGGGAGAGGTAGATCGGTACGCTCCCTGACCATCTTCCGTCCTCTACCTCCGGAAGAATAGTAGGGTCGGTCTCAGCGCCGCACAGGGAGAACTCGGCCTCTGAAGGTGTACGTCCCTGCATGCTGATTCTAACGGAGAACACGCCAGAGGTCTTAAGGGCGTGCACATGCGTTTCATGTTGCGCTCCTGCTCTGCTATCACCAGACCAGGTTTCAGCGCCCTTTGTTGCCGTTATTGCGGCTAGTGAAGCTTGTTCATGTCTCTGCCTGGTTTCAAAGGGTGGTGGACCTAAGGGGGATGGCGGTAGGGAGATTTCAGCAGGGCTTCCGACTGCGAGGGATAGGAGTAAGGCACCGCCTGCAAGCACGAAGCTCTTCCGACCGAGCGTCCAAAGGGAGTTGTTTTTAGAGTTCGGCTTTATTTCTGTGAGTTCGGAGCCAGTGTGGATTTCTGCCGAGAAATGATGGAGTACCGCATGTGAGTCACCAAGCTCGCGCTCGTGAAGTGAAGGGCCGTTCTCTTCCCCTGTTTGCAGGAGGCGCGAGCCTTCAAATACACGATTAACGTCTGAGGCGACCGGGTGAGATTGAGATGTTAAGTGGTGCTCAAGATTCATGGAGAACTCTAGCAGACCCACAGGGTGTCGGATGAAACGGGGAGGGGGTTAACACCGGAGTGCGTAATTATTTGGCGCCCGAGATGATGCGTGGCCTGAGCCAGGCAGAGCGACATCTCACCTCTTTACGGCGAGGGATAGTCACTAAACACCCTTCCTTGAGACGGTTGTTAGTTTGTACAGAGACTGTTCCACAATTGTCATTTCTTTGCTCAACTAAAACAGACGCTTGCGAGGTTCCGCACGGGTCGTATTGCTGAAAAGTGTGTTGTTGCCTTGGGATGGTGAACGGTGTTGACTCTCACTTAGTGCCTTCCCTAGCTAACCTCCTGATATTATAGTAGGGATGTGTGTAAATGCCAGAACCTAATTGAGTAGTTCTGTGCAAGGGGGTAGCCTCTATCTAAACTGCGTTGTAAGGGGTTTCATGAGTTATATTGAGAACACGCTGATGGCCGGAGAGGAGGTGATATCCGTCACTCGCCTTCACCCGATCGTGCTGCTAGTGCCCGCCATGTGGACTTCATTCATGCTAGGGTGCCTCGTGATGGTAGAGGAAAATCCGTTGATCTACTACGTAGCTTTGGGGTTGTTTGTGGTCTCGCTCTATAGATTCCTGGACCGGGCCATGTACTTCTTTACTTCCGAATTCGGGGTAACCTCAAAGCGTGTGCTTGGAAAGACCGGTTTTATAAGACGCAAGTCGCTCGATATCGTCTTGGCCAAAGTAGAGGCGATTCGCCTTAATCAGAATATTTTGGGACGCATCTTTAACTTCGGTCACGTAGAGGTAACGGGCACTGGAGGCACAGAAGAGGTGCTCTACTACATCCCGGCACCGCTCGATTTTCGTAACAACATCCAAGAGCAGCTGTGGCGTATCAGTAAAGAGAAGGGTGGCACTGAACGTCTGATGGATACGTAGCCCGCAACAATCTCCACAAGTGCCCGAATACTCTGTAGCAACCATTCAGGGTGTGCTGCGGAGGGTGTTGTGGAGAATTTAATTAGAGAACATGCGACTCAGAATGAGGACGATATCGTTATCGGTATCGCGGCTGGGCTTGCAAAGCCTCACATTCGTCGAGAGATAGAGGAAGCGCTCCACTCGACGCATGGAATTGAACAGGTACGGCAGATCCTTGATACTGCAGGCGCGAGGAAGCGACGCGAGGCGCGTGAGATACTAGCGCAGTGTAAGCAGAGCGGAATTCGGGTGCTTTCGCGGCTATCACCTGATTACCCCGAGCTCTTGCGGCGCACGTCTGCTCCGCCGAATGCTATCTATATACGCTCAAACTGCGCTGGCGATTTATTTTCATTTCTCGGCGTTGCGATAGTTGGCGCCCGCTCTGCATCAGTGACGCAGTGTGAAGTGGTTAAAAATTTTGCATCTGATTTGGCCTCTCACGGCGTAACCGTTGTGAGTGGTCTAGCACTCGGCATCGATGGAGCTGCACATCGCGGAGTTTTGCAATCGGCGCACCCATCACGGACTGTAGCCGTTCTCGCTCACGGACTCGATATGGTCTATCCACCATCTCACACCCGACTCGCTGAGCGCATAGTTGATGCTGGCGGGATAGTTCTCTCTGAGTATCCCCCTGGTGTGGAGGCGCGGAAGCACCACTTCCTTGAGAGGAATCGGATTATCGCGGGGTTGGTGCGTGGGGTGGTCGTTTCTCAAGCGGGAGAGCGAAGCGGTTCGCTAGTAACCGCTCGCTTTGCGGCAGACTACGGTCGGGACGTCTTCGTTGTGCTTGCAGACACGTGTGAGGGGGATCATCACGCAGGCGGGATGAAGCTTGCGGAGGAGGGGGCTCAGGTTGTGACGTGCGCGGGGGATGTGTTGCGTGAGTATGGGCTGGCTACAAGTGGTGCGGGGCTGGTAGGGGTCCAGCAGCAATCGCTTGCAGATTTTGCAGCGCTTTATTCGCTTTCAGCAGCAGAGCTTCTAGCGCTTGAGCTTGAAGGGGCTATTGTTCGATTGCCAGGCGGGCGGGTGCTTGTTTCAGGGGCTTTTTTGAAGGCTAAAAGTGAGGGAAGGGCGGTGAAATAGCGTGCGGATGGGCAAGGGCACCTTGGGAATCTTGACTTGCTAAGCTGCCTTAATTACTCTTGGCCGGTTCAACTTGTGGTGGCTATAGCTCAGTTGGTAGAGCATCGGATTGTGGTTCCGAGGGTCGTGGGTTCAAGCCCCATTAGCCACCCCAGTAATCTCCTATCCAAACTTGGCTGCACCAAGATTTGGATGACGGGTTAGGGCGGTCCCCTAACAACCCCGGGTTCTCCCGCTCGGCGATCGCGCCCAGGGGCTGCCGCCCCTCTCGCCCCTGATTGGGGCTTCACCCCGCCTGATCAACACTTCCAGACGTTTCGAAACTTGGATGAAGTTTGGTTGCACTGTGTGAAATACATCTGTGTTTTCGATTTGAAGATTCCCCAGACACTGTCTGGGGAATCTTCTCGTTACAAAATATCATTGTTTATGATACATTTTTGTAACGAGAAAAATGGAAAAAGAATTAATCACCCGCCTTCACAAGAACTTTGAAGATTTTGTCCATGACGAAGATGGGGTTGAGTTCTGGTGCGCCCGAGATATCCAGCCGCTGCTCGCTTACACGCAATGGCGGAATTTTGAACAGGTAATTCAAAAAGCGAAAATAGCTTGTTTAAATGCTGGGAATGAGGTCTCCGATCACTTTGCTGACGTCAGCAAGGTGATCGAAGCTGGCAAGGGAGCGCAGCATGAAGTTTCTGATATTAAACTTACCCGTTACGCCTGCTATCTTATCGCCCAAAATGGAGATCCCAGAAAAGAAGAAATTGCGTTTGCGCAGACCTATTTTGCTATTCAAACCAGAAAACAAGAACTAATTGAAAAGCGCTTGATTGAGATTGAGCGGCTTTCCGCGAGAGAGCGGCTCACACAATCAGAAAAGGAATTTGCTGGAGTTGCGTTTCAACGAGGTGTAGATCATCAAGGTTTCGCTAGAATAAAGAGCAAAGGTGATGCTGTACTCTTTGGCGGACGCTCAACAGGAGAAATGAAGTCGAAGCTCAAAGTTCCTGAGAAACGCCCCTTGGCTGATTTTCTGCCTGCGGTAACTATAACAGCAAAAGCACTAGCAAATCAGATTACCTCACACAAACTTAAAGAGAGTAATATTTCCGGCGAAGCTCCAATTGCCTCTGAACATGAGAGCAGTAATCGTAGAGTAAGACGTGCACTAACAGATTCAGGAATTTTCCCAGAGCAGCTCCCTCCCGCAGAAGATATCAAGAAGATCAAAAGTCGATTGAAGGCTGAAGATAAGAAACTCCCTAAACAGACGAAGAAACTTAAGCGCAAATCTTAGAATCCAGTCTCAGGGATTTGTATTTCAAGAAATTTCAGAACATTTCAAAATCTTTCAAAAGTAGGGTGCAAAAAGGCTGCACGAACATAAAATATGTGTGATATACGCGCACTTAAGTCACTTCAGATACTACACCCCACTACGGAAACGTCTTGAAATTTCAAGACGTTTCGTGAAATTTTGTATTTGCAGTCCGCATTTCCTTTAGGCGCGGATATTCTCCCTTTATATTGAAGCAATTCCCTGAGTTGGTCTGATAAGTGATACGGTAGGCTTTATTACCGTATCCTATGAGCACAGAAGTAAAAAAAACAGCAGAGATTCCGTCTGCACCCGCGGAGTGGAATGTCGCACTGCGGGACGTTGTGTTCACCAGCATTCCGCGCTTCGTGGAGTTCCTTCAAAAAGTTGGCGCTGACTCTGACAAACTTGAATTCGATCCTGCGGTAGGAACAGCCAAGGGGTTGAACGGCGCTTATTCTTGTTGGCAAAAAGATGGCGGTATTCAGCTTACAGGTTATGGAATCTCACTGCTACATTCTGCGACTGCGAGCAATTTTGAACTTGTCCGGCCTGAACTGCCCCAATACTCAAGAGTTGGTGTTTCTA